>NZ_BCVI01000021.1 GCF_001591665.1 Neobacillus soli NBRC 102451
AGGCACGAAAAAGGACAGCTGAATAGCTGCCCTTTTTTGTGTTTTCTAATAAAAACAAGACTAAGTCGCGATTACTTGATCACCCTGCGTGCTGTTAGGTAATGGGTGTCGTACCAAGGAAAAAACAACACTCTGGATACAATGCCTTGAGTAGGATTAGTGAGAATAACTTTATTATTTCCACCGTAAATGGCGACGATATTAGGTGTTTTTGAACCAAGTTTGTTGGTAAAAAATACAAGATCGCCTTTCTTCAGGTTAGACCTTGACACAAAGGTTCCTTTTTTAACGAGCTCACTAATGTTGTTGCTGCCAAGAGTAATTCCATTTTGTCCGTAAATGTAGTTCACAATCCCCCCGTTTGTAAACGTTTTGGCTGCAGGGTTATTAACGTTATTGCTTATGGTGACATGTCCTTGTAAGGTGTAAGCCGTGTTTACAATCTTATCCGCCGTTGAAAGTGGACTTGAAGGCATATAGCTTGGTATGACGCGTCTGGCTCCGACAAAATTTTCTGTGTAGTAAGGTTTAGCGGTCATATCTGATATCACGATGTTTTGCGTAGGGTCAGCCATATGTAGAAGTTTGTTATTCCCCATATAAATACCAATATGATCGGCGGGATTACTGTCTGTCTTGTCCACGTCAAAGAAAAACAAATCCCCCTTTTTTAGCTGATCTTTATTGACGGGCACACCGAGCTTTAACATGTAGTCCTCATTATAAGTTGCTAAATCTACCCCATTTTGTTTAAAGATGAAATCAATAAAAGTCGCACAAGAAAATTTGTAGGGATATGTTGCTTTATATTCAGCTCGACTGTATGTTGCTTTTCCTATTAAACTAACCCCTGTTTTAATGATAGCATCAGCAATTTGATCGGCTGTTTGATTTGGACCGATAATTGGTGCTGCATTTACTTTGTTTTTTTCAAGTACTATACCAAATGAACCACCTGTGAATAGAAAAACAGCTAATAAAACGAGAATAAACTTTTTCAATCGTATCTACCTCCACATAAAATGTTTGCACACTTATTGTGCAACAATTTGTCCAAGCAATTCATTGATATTTAATCAATTTACAACCAGTTTAGGAATTGGAGTTTTTCCTGAAATTCAGATAAGTTTTGTATTTATAGGTTATTGTACAATCCTAAGGATAAAAAAATTCATACAATGAAAAAGTGAACCTAGAAAAACAGAGGTGAATAAATTTTGGTACGAATTGGTTTACTGCATCATTATCAGAATCCTAATGAATATAATCCATTGTATGCCTATTGGCTAATTGCTAAAGCAGAAAGTGCGGATATCTTTTATTTCACTCCTTCCCAGGTGGATATAAAGAAACGGATTGTTCGAGGATTTGTTTATGAATTTGGAGAATGGAGACAAAGGGATACAACTTTTCCAGATGTTATATATAATTTAAGTTCGCATTCTAAGAAGGAAATGTCCTTACTACGTGAACTAAAAAGGACCATTCCCATCCTAAATTTTCCTCTAGGAAATTGGCTTGATTTATATGAGACATTACAACATGAAGTTCAATTTAGCCAAAATCTAATCCCCTCTTACACCATTAATACTTCCGGACATTTCTTTCGTATTTTAAATGAATACGAGAGAATTATCGTAAAGCCATATGAAAGAAACAACAGTGCAAACATATTTCTTGTTGAGAGAAAAGAGGGAACATGCTTTGTTTGGAAAGATGGACAACTTATAGAGAGAGACCCGGAACAGCTGCGAACTTTAATAAGACATAAAATAACAGAGGAACACTTCTTTATTCAGCCTTACCTTTTATGTAAAACAACAGAAGGAAATAGCTATAACCTTCAATTACAACTGCATAAAAATTTATTTAATGAATGGACAGTTAACTCGATATCCCCAAAAATTGCCCCCAAAGGGAGTATTATTACCAATATGAGCTCTGGTGGATCTACTCAGGAAATTGATTCCTTTCTCAAACAACAGTTTGGGGAAAATCGCACCAAAATAAAACAAAATATTGAGCACTTTGCTCTTCAATTTGCTTCGCATTTGGTGCAAATCAAAAAGGAGATATTCCAGTACACCCATGAACTCAATTTAGATATTGTCCTTGATGATTTACTGAAAATATGGGTATTTGATGTTAAATGCCCTTTAGGGATTACCTCAATCAAATATTCTGAGTTGAATCATATCAGAAATCATTTTTACTATGCTACTTATTACGCTAATATATAGTGTCAGGCACCGCTCGTGGACATTTGTATGCCTGTGGTGGACGATAAATGATAACAAAGGCGATGGTTTTTTCCATCGCCTTTGCATGTTTCAGCTTTATTAGTTGTTTTTTTGTTCTACTAATTCCACAAATGTTTTGCTTTCGCTTGAGAATTCGTAGACTATATCTTGATCATCCATTGGTAGAATAAGCTTTTTGTCATTAAGCTTTACATCCCGTTGTCCTTTAACAGTATAAATCGGTTTGAGAATAGCCGGCTCTTGCTTAGGACCTCCGGTATCGACGGAATAAACCCAGACATATGTTTCCGAGGTTCCATTGCTAGCCGCTATGACTACTTCCGGGATTTCGTCGCCTGTTAAATCATATTCAGCAGAAGAAAATGAAAACCCCTCTATTAACATCCCATTTTGATCAAAAGGGCTGGGATTGAAATATGAGCCTAAATCCATTGGCCATGAATGGTCAGTACTATCAATCAAAAATAGACTTTGCTCACCATTTGGTTGAACTTGTCCGTATATTTTCTTTACTTGGCTTCCTTCAATGGCGATATCAAATGACTTACCATCCACACCCACAACCGCCTGGTTAAATCCCGCCAAAGAAATCGGAAGGTCTTCTTTCCTATCATCAACAGATGGCTTCATATTATCCGTTGCGGTCTCGATGGTTTTCGGTGCTGGTTTGTCCTTACCAAAAAAATAATCTAGTCCAAACCATGTCCCGCCGCCAACTCCACCAAGGATGACAATCGCCAACCCCAATTTCAAGCCATTCTTCTTCAGAAATTTCACAAACGGGCTGGCCGTTTCGATTTCAACTTCCTTTAGTAATTTTTGAAGGCTGTAGTTTTTGATTTCCTTCAGCTCATTGCGCAGCGCTCTATTTTTCCAAATCGATTTTGGGTGCGTGATTAAATATTTTCTTAGTGACCGTTTATAACTCGGTTCAGATTCAACCAGTCTTGCATTCCCGCGAATAAAGGCAGGAATCGTCTTTTCATTACTATGCCTTACCAGGTGTTCGAATAGCCCTTGATAATCAACCCCATCATATTCCGAGCCAAAGGCAATTAACAGCAAGGGAATTTGTTCAGGAGCAGGATTATTTCGTAATATCCGCAACAGGACATCACGCAGCTGTTCGCGCTCAACGACAGTCAACAATCTTAAATTAATCAAATCAGCTTGCGATGGGCTGCTGATGAGCTGGTAAAGGACATTGGCAACCTGAAAGTTACTCTTTGCTTTCGCATCCTTTAGGTCGATTACATTTAATCTTTTTGGAAAAATTGTCCCAAACGACAAAATTTCCTGTGTGGAAATGTCCCGTAATCGCATCGAACGTAACAGGGCCATCTTAACATTGGCGAGCAATTTGTTCTTAAATTCCGCAAACGGAGCACTTTGATGCTCGATTTTAAAATCGCTCACGGCCAGCACCGCCTTAAAGGGCTTCTTTTCATTGCTGATTGCGGAGATGGCCTTTTTAATTGCTGTCGTTCTAAATTTCTCGATGCTCAAAAGATAGGGTGAACCCAGCATTATTTTAAGCTCGTTAAGGATGTCTTCTATGCGGACAAGCTGTTTAAAACGTTTATCAAGATACAGCTCAAGTAGGAAGTCATAATCTGGATGCTCCTTAATAAACATCAATAACGCCTCATGGCAGAGATTGTCCTGTTCAATCGCTTTCCATAATTTATCGAACAACTGGTCATGTTGATAGTACTCAAGCGTCTCAAGGATGAAGGTGAGCGCCTCATCGCAGCGCAAAGATTTGTTGATGGCAATGACCGCACTGATGTAATCGAGCGCTGACCCGGGATCTGCCGCTAATTTCTCCTCCGCTATCAGCTGTAAAAATAGCTGAACCAACTCTGGTTTCGCTTCGATTTTAGCCTGGGAAAATTTCAACAGACTATGTAAAAAGCCAATTTTATTCTTCTGATAGATAGAGAGATTGCCAGAGGTTACCGTTATATAAATAGCCGTTAGCTGGTAATAGCTTGCTAATTCCAGTTTCTGCTCGCCGCTCAAGCCTGACAACGCCATCTCAGCGAACTCGAGAAACCCATTAATCCGCTTTGATTGAGAGAAATGGTGGAGGGCAAAGTCCAAATATTCGTGCTCCTGACCATCGATCTCAACGCCGGAAATGCGGCACCCGCCGGCAAAATCAAAGATAAATTGCTTTTCAATCGAACGGTCGGCGACATTTAACGTGCCCGGCTCATAAAACATCACATGAAGATAATTCTTTCCAGCTGGTTCACTCGAAAAAGTCAGCGCCCCTAATTTCCGCCGGTGGGCAAACGGCAAATAAAGATAGAGCAGTTCTAACAGCTGCAAGGCATATTTCGAATATTCCTCCACTGGCACGTCGAGCGAAATGAACACCTTTTTCTTTCCGGCAATCGACGACATCACAGCGAACAATAGCTGCTTAAAATTTACTTCAGTAATCCCTAACACATCAAGAAGGTCATTTTTCATGAGAAGAATATCCTTCCCGACATGGCCAACAGTCTCCCGTTCCGCTAGGACCTTTCCTGATCCGACATCATAGGATGTTTTAAAGTCATTCAGTTGAAAAATCATTTCAGGATGCTTGATCCAGTCATCCTTCATGTTTTCCGGAATAATATAATTATGCATGAAAAAGGTGCTCCGCTGGCCCGTGAAATCGGCAGGGACGAACACGGACTGACCGATTACAAGTTCACCGGTTTCCGGCTGAAAAATCGTCACGGCCTCCGGATAGCGAGAAGCGTCCTTTTCACCGCGCTCGGTTAATGTTTTGGGTGCATGATACATACAAAAAGGATGCAGATACTTCTTCACAAACGCTTTATCAAACCCTTCGGAAATCGCAATCGTGTCGTAACCATCCGTGTCATGGAAAATTCCGCCCCGTTCCCTTGTGTACATTTGTTGTTGAATGAACTTTTCGGTCACTGCTCATTTCTCCCTTCAATAAACCTAAGCTTATAAAGGAGCCAAATGAACGGTTCATCGACTCGAACGGGACTAATGATGCCGCTGACCTGTTGGTCTTTCGGATTGCTCCCCAGTGCAGAAATCGCAAAATAGGAAGTATCCTTAAAATAAACATCAAGGGCATTCACAAATGGGATGTCAACTTTTTCAAGGAAGCGTCGGATTTCGCCGTTTATATTTGCGAACTCGTCTAAATCAAGGCAGCCTTTATGTGTTACATTGCGGAACACATTACTGTTCGTTCGGATATAATCGCCGTCCTCATCCTTCAACGCATGTAATAGATCGCTCTTTGTCAAAACGACAGCAGTTGGGATGGATGTTTTGCTATTTTCCAGATGGGCAATGAAATCGCCAAAGAGTGAAATGACAACCTCACGCGGCTCGTCACCTTGGGCAACAAGTTCACCTGGTTGTTCACCCATTTGATGAATCAGCTTGGCCCGGATGGCCCGGATTTGCATCGGGTCAACCAGGAAGAGAATCCCGGCTGAATTTTTGATATGGGCGGCATGAAGCTTGATGTATTCTTTATCGGTCATCCCTTCGCCGGCAACGTCGAAAAATACTAGCGTGAGCGGAGACTGGTCCTCGTCTTTAAAGACAAACTGAAAGATAAACGGCTCTTGGCGATTCGATTTTTCAGTCGATTGTAAAAGACTGCCGTTTTCAAAAAGCGGTATCTCATAATTGACTCGAAACCGTTTACTAATCTCATTGTCGAGCGGAATACAAGCTGCGTTAAAATTGTTTGCGGTGACATGCTGGAGCGTATGAATCAATGACGTCATATAAACGGATTTGCCAACACTTGTGGCACCGACAATTGATACGATATTGCTTGGATGCTTCCCAGCCGTGACTGGGAGGTCATTATGGCATGACGGGCAAAGGCGAGTTTTGGTCACTACCGAATATTTATCGGAAACGCCCATGAGAACATGGTTTGAATAAATCTTGTTCTCATCAGGAATTATTGCAGGATCAATGATTGCCTCAAGTTCATCAATCGGGGCAAGCCCAAACTTCCCGCGGTATATATTTAATAATTCATCTTCCTGGAGTGCTAATGCTTCATCATCTTCTCGATGATGGGATGCCCGGAAGACAACTTCTTCGTGATGAAATTTTGAAAAACAGTACGGACAAACAATATCGTAAAAGGGTAATCTTTCCTTGGCCGGTTGTTTTTTTTCAAACATTCGTTTTAGTAGTGCAAACATGCGCTTGTCTCCCTCATTGTGGAATTAACTCGAAATTTTGAGCCGCGGACCTTCCGTTGCTAAAAAAGATGCGAATATACTCATTTTTGTCGATTTCAATTTCCGGCGGCGTGGTTTTCCCCGCAGGGAAGTCACGAACAAAGGGATACATCGTCCCATCATCAATCGAAATCGGGACGGAGCCGCTTTTTTTCACGTAGACTAACAGTTCTTTATCAAGCGAAAGCTCTGTCATGATTGCCATCCTCACTTTTTTACGAGGCTGAAAGAGTTTATTTTTATAAGTGATGGAAAAATAAATCTTTGCCTTCGAGCCGGAAATATAAATGAGATTATCGTCGTTTTCCTGTTTGTAAACAAGCAGTTTCCCGTCCCGCTTTTGGCAGGGGAAGATGCGGTAGGCAGAACGGCCAATGGCATCGATTCTGCCACGATACCCGTGATTTGCCTTGTATTCCTCGCGGGTGTAGAGCTTTAAATCGTGCTCCTCGAGTTCACTGATCGGCCTGACGTTGTCGACGTTCGCTTTATAAATGTAAACAAAATCGACTTCCTTTGACCAAAACCAGGTTAACTGAACCTCCGAATCCTGGACGGTCTTTTTCAAATTCTTTATTTCATGATCAGGGGAAGAAATGGTTTCCCAGTTCATCGAAAATCACCCACAATCTTTTTCTAGTTGATCAAAATCCTTTGTTAAAATGATCTCCTTTCGACGAAGGACCACGTCTGGTACTATCAGCTCCGCCAGATTGACGCGGCACACCGCCGGCAAATTTTTCGCGAATCGGAATAATCATCGGTCCAAGCCCGCACAACGCGGTTAAGAGAATAGCAGCAGTGAGGCGGTTAGAAAATCCAACGAGTAGATTGTTTTGTAATCCAAGCTCGAGGACCAACCCTGCTAATAACCCCGCGATTAGCCCCGTAATCACGTAACTTTTCGCTAAATACCGATTGTCGAAGAGAATCCCAAGTGCCAGGCCAAACAAAGCACCAATTAATGTAATCAAGACAACCCGTAGCACACTAAGATAGAGACTATCTTTAAACAATCCAAGTCGTTCGGTCACAAGCAAACGATCTTGGTTTTCTAAGTAAATTTTTTTAAATACATTTGTTAATTCATTAGCCTTTTTTACATCATAGAAGGATCCGCCCGTATGTGATGCAATCGATTTTAGAAGCTGGGCACCGCCTCTGTCAATATTACTCATCCCAATTGTATTAATGATAATATCCTTGTTTTGATAGGGGGCAACAACCGTCTTAAGGTCAAGTTCGCTATACCCATCGGAAAAGAGAATCACCATTGGTTTGCGGTCCTGGGCCTGATGGTCATCAATCTCCTGCATCGCCGTGTTTAAGGCAATGCTGATATCGGTACCCCCGCCTGCTTCCAGCCCGTTGATTTGTGTAATCGCATCAGCGCGCTCGTTTTTATCATTCACATTGAACATCGATTTAGTAATAAAGGCTTGATCATTAAAGGATATGATAGAGGCACGATGTTTTGACTCCATATTGGACACGAGCTTAACCGCCGCCTTTAAGCTTTCATGACCAGGGTCGGATTTTTTCATGCTGTCGGAAATATCAAGGACCATGACAAGATCGTCCGGCGGTTTGACGCTTGAAAGATTAAGAGAATAGAAGAATTGAAAAATAAGACCGGCAATTAACAGCATCACAAGTGTAGACGGAACGAGAACCTTCCAGCTCAGCCCGGAGTATTCCAAGCGCCAGCTCCGCCCATTAATCACTGGGCTAATCAGTTCAGCAAGTAGGCAAAATAGGCCGAAGATAAGGGCCAACTGGGCAAAATAAGCCCCCATTAACAGGATATTCGGCCAAATGCCGTAAAAAGAGTCGATTAACCATTCGCCAATCACAGCCCCAATCAAACCGGCAATGATACTAAACACAAAAAAGAGAAAACTAAACTTTCGAACAGGCATGTTCAATGCTCCTTACAATTTAGGGTTGGCCTCGGGCGCTGGCGCATTGGAATGGAACTCAAATCCATTTTCGGTGTAGGCCTTGTAGTATTTTTCACCATTTCGATAGTACATTAAGTCTTTTAGTCGAAAGCCTCCCATCAGGGCTAGCTTTTCAATGCCGCTCGATTTCTTTTCGTGAGCACAGCCGACTTTAAATTGCCTTGTTTCATGTTCCTTTTCTAAGGCAAACTTCATAAACTTGCTGTAAAAATCACCAAAAAGGTATTTTTCTTCAAAGCGGTGTTCCTGGGTGTAGTTAAAAACTTCAATTTGAATCGCCGAGTTGTCATCGAGGCGGTTATATAATTGGTTAAACAAATCCTCTTTGGTAAGGATTTCCCTGTTTTCATAGCGGGTCATGACATTGGCTCTTTCTAACAGTTCATCTTCAAAGCTGCGGTGAAATTCTTCCTGAGTCAACACCTCGCGATTACAAACAAGCAGGACTCTTTCCAATAAGGCTTTTGCCCCGTTTTCAAGTAATGAAAAGAGATTTCCAAAAAAGCGCTCGTCTGAAAAGAAGTTTGCGCCAAGTTTTTCTTTCAACTTTTCCGTGATTCTGCTGATAATGTCTGCATAATAGGCCGCAATATTTTTATCCAAATAATCATCCGCATCATAAAGGCTTTCCGCAGCCGTTTGTTTCAAACAGGATTCTACTTGGTCGATGAGCTCCATTTTCGCGCGGATTTTCAGGTGATTTTCTTCAAGAACCTCTAGGTATTCTTTTAAGATGGCCTGCTTTACCTCAAGTTTAATCATTTCGTATTTTGTGCCATAAACCGCTTCGAAAAAGTAGTGCAAATAACTGGTTAAGTTTTTCTTATCCGCAAAAGGCAGGTAGCTCTTTTTAAAATCACAGCTATCCACGTGCTGCTGGTAATACTGTTCGAGCCGGGCTTCTTTTTCTAAGCGCTCCTGTTTGATTTCGCGAAGCATTTTAGAAATTTCATTGATCACACTGATTTCGGAACCAGCCGAATCAGCGGTCCACAAATAGGCACAATACATCCCGTATTTTTCACTATTTATTACATTGACATCAAAGGATTGTTGGATGTGCTCTTTCAGGTCCAACTGTTCGAGGTACTCGCGGACAGGTTCTTCGAAATTGGCGGCAAAGAATCGTTTAGTACCGCCTTCATACATATGTTCTTCCGCTTCCCTGACAGACATCCTTTTTAGCGTTTGATAAGAGTTTGTTACCCCCATTAATCCGTTCATATCCTCAAGCTTCCCGGCAGGCGGAAGACAGTCATTAAAATACCTTTGAAAAGAAGTTTCAGATAGCTCGAATAAGCTGAGCACTTTTTCCCGCGGCTGTGAACTGGCCGCTTTTAACGAAACCATTAGCTCATTGAAAAAATGACTTGCTGCATGAAGCGCAATCGCTTTATTTGGACGATTCACCTTGGCAAAGCCGGCCGAGGCGTAAACCGGTTCTATCGAATTCCCTCGAATGCCCTTCCGAAAAGCGGCATGACTATAGCTGTCCATCTTTTCATGATAATCGGTAATCATTTTCCGGTTTTTTAAAAGATTCAGATTGCTGATCATTTCGTAGTTTTGCTGAATTGCCTCAGCAGAAATCAACCCATCTTCATTCTTATCGCTTAATAAATACACCAAGTCAAAGAGTGGGGCAGGGGGGTGTCTCACCGGCAGCCGCAGGTAATCTTCAGTCAGCTGAAGGTCTTTATCAAAGCTGTATTCATCGCTTTGATAGCTATCTAATTCCTTGAAAAAACTAATTCCTAGTGCGGTGGAGTGGGCAAAATGATCTCCATCCTGTTTTTCCTTGATTAAACCATAGAGGTCCACTTCGACTAATCGAAACGACTCTTGAAGAATGCTCTTGAGCAGCAAAGTAAATTCTTGGATGAGAATAGTTGCTGGGTCATCGATGGCGGCCACCACACAAAGGTTTACCTTTTGAAGGGAGGAATAAACTTTCCCGTATTCCGCTATTTTTGATGAAAGCTGACGGAAGGTTTTATTTAATTCAATCAGCATGTTTTCATCTTGATAAAAGCCCTCATAGATGTCTTTTCGTTTTGTTTTGCGATCAAACCCGTGGTCTGGAAGCTGCATAGATAATACGTTTTGATTTGTGATGGTATCTGTTTGATAGGCATGAAAATATAACACGCCCGAACTGTTTTGCCATTTTTCTTCATTAATTGTCATAATTGATTTTAGGGCGTCCTTCACAAGGTCACCTAAGAATACAAAGACAATCGGATGGTTGACACTGCGCTGTTCATTTTCCTCCAGCGTTATTTTCTCGAGCTGGTTTGAAAAGGTGTTGGCATACGTTTGTAAAAGTTCTCTCAAGCTGGTCCCTCCCCATAGAAAAGCTTCACCAAAAGATGGGTGTGATAAGAGGCGGGCCACAAGCAAAGGATTGCATTGTGGCCGGAAAATATAAACATATAGATTGGGGGAAGCCATCCGCCGATTGGGAGAGCCATCCGCCGATTGGGGGAAGCCATCCGCCGATTGGAAGGAGCCATCCGCCGATTGACGGTCTCCCAATTATGATCTTAACTGCCGCAGCATTTCCTGAACCTTAATCATCATCTCTTTATAGAAGCGGTACAATTCCTCGCCATTGGCGAAATCGTTGTAGTCGTAGTCAAGGGCTTCCTTTTCTTTTTGATAAGTAGCCGCCATTTCCGCTAGTGCTGCGGTTAGCTCGGTTGCATTTTCCTGATTAATTAAGTCATTGCTGCGCCGTTCGGATTTCTTCTCTAGTTGATCCTTCTGTTTCGGGCTTAACCCCTTGAAGGCTTGATAGATTTCGTAATCGACAAACTTAGTTGTCTTCATTAGGTTAACGAACGGTTCCCATGCATCCTCTTCAATCTCTTTATCATACACGTAAAGGGCGCCTCTTTTGCGAATCGTTTTCGTATAAACGGCCTGAATGAACTGGTTCAGGGAAACCTCATTTTCCTTCTGTGATTCAATAAATTGCTCAATTTCAGCTACGTTTTCTTGAAGCAAACGATATTTCTTAACCTCAGCTCTTACCTGCTCAATCAGCTTTGGAGAGCGGATGAAGTTCTCCTTGGCCAACTCCAAATTCGTGCTGCCGAAAATATCTCTTGCGCTAGCCGTTTCCATGCCGCCGGCAAACATCTCTTTCAAGACGCGGAGGACTTGTTTCAGCTTGCCAAGACCCGCTTTATCTAGCTGCTTCGGATCTACTTCATGCATCGCAAACAGCGCCGCAAGGTTTATTTCTTTTGTAAAATGGCATAGGAATCTGGCACTCGTATTTTGCTCGGCATTTTTTTCACTAATAACACCGAATTCCTGCGCCTGATCAAACAGTGCCCGAACACCGGCATTGTATTGTTTTACCCGTTCGTTTTCGTACGTATCTCCCCATGATTTTTCCGGAATCGGTGAAGGGAGGTAGGCCCAGTTTTCTTTAGCTGTTTGAACAAGATGGCGGCCGACGCCTTCTTTTTCTAAAATTGTCTTTTCATACGCTGTTTCGTAAATGGCTAGTGGGGAGTAAGCGAATAAGGGAATACCATTTTTTGTGTTCAGCCAGAAGATCCGGTTTTTCAACTCACTTTCCTTAATCGTGAAGCGGGAATGGCTCAAGGAATGCTTCTCGAAATTCTTAATGCCATTGAAAATATTCGGTGCCTTCACCGGTACAGATACAAAGCCCCATTGTGGGAAATGAAGCTGGCCATTACTATTGGCAAGGTGGAAGACCGGTAAGGCATCACGATCGAGCCTAGCAGCAATCTTATCCTCTATAATCTTGTCGATAGGCTGATCCTCGCCGTATTTAAGCCGTAAAAAGTCCTCCATTGATTTGGTAATCAAGTCACCGAACTGGTCGGTCAGGAATTCGGACACGGTGCCAACGACATCGACATCAGATTCCTTGATCCAATGAGTCGATTTCTCAAGGAGCATTTCCGACCATTGCTGCACCAATAACTCGCCGTCCTTCGAATCAAACATCCGCTCTATTTCGCGGGCGACATCCGGAACGCTGACTAGGTGCCAATAATAGGTGACATCGTGATCCTGCTTGACTTCCTCACCATCGACAAGGATATCGGCATTCTTTTCAAAAATACTCTTCAACGTTTCTAAAATTTCCTTATAGACTTCATAAATTTTGTTATTCTGATTATTAAGGAGCTGGTATAAGTCCTCATAGAATTCAATCATTTCTTCCATTCGAGCCTTTTCTGCACGAAGGTAAAACTCGTTCAGCTTGGCCTCAATATAGGCATTTTTTTTGCGATCCTTCGAAATAAACGCGCTTCTTGCATCTTCGAGCCGATTGAGGGAATACTCCTGTTCCGACTGAATCGCTTTCGGAAGAGTTTCTAACCGGTCGCGGAGTCCTTCCACATAGACCTGCAGCGTTTTTAGAAGACAAAAGCCATCATTTGTGTGAATTAACCGTGAGGCAAAAATAGGTCCTTTTTTCGGATGGAGGAATAACCGTTCAATTTGGCGGCGGAATTCTTCCATGATCTCCCCTGGAACCTGTTTCTTGCATTTACGGTATTGTTCCTTTGCTTTTACTAAAAATTCTCGGTCTAATTCATTGTCAAGATTGATGACTGACGTTTTAATGACGTTATTGTAGGAGAAACGGTCACTATTCTCAAAACCGGATAATGGCTCAGGTACCCGTTCATTGAAGCGCTGATGGACGGAATCAGGATCAATCCGCAGCTTTTCCGCAAATTGCTCAACCTCCGTTTGGTCCGGACCGGCATCAAACATCGTGTTCATTTTTTCAAACAGCTTATAGCCGATATAGGTCGTCATTTCCTCTAACGGAATCTCCGCCATTGAGGCACCGATAATATTGTATTGATAGTTGGCCGCATACGGCTTTGGCATTTGCGCGATATTGGTGCGGATGTTGCTGATATAATCGTGAATCGCAAACTCCTCACCCGATTGCTTTTCCTCGTTAGCCATGAAGTTGGTAATATTCTCGGCCGTAACATTCATGCAGTAATCATAAGCGTTCTCAAGCCATTTTCCTTCTAAGTTCGTCCCAGACATTAGGTGACAGAGATTAAAGGGCGGCATCGGCGAGTTTACGTCCAGCAGACTGCCGTATCTCATTTTGAAGCGTTCATTTCGTTCATCGCAATTCATCCAGTAGTCCAGCTCTTTTAAGGCGGCATACCCATTTTTCTCAATATATTCGACCGTGTGCGAGCTTAACCCTCGTTTGGACAAATTCACATCCGGCGTGAACAGATAGCCGAGCATGCTGACCTTATCGACACCGGTTGGGCCGAATTTACGCTCCATAATGCCACGGGTAATATAGGCGATATCAAGATAACAGCCGCTCCCGGTCCCGCCGGAAAGTCCTGTTAAAATGAAGACATAGAGCCGTTTACTTGTCCCTTCAAGAACGGCTTCAATTTTTCGTTCAATCGTTTGCACCACTTGGTTGATTTTTGTAAAAAGCAAAAGCCGGCCGGCTTGTCGGACACCGGAAGCACCACTGATGCCATCGGTAATCAATAGTTCAGGTGACAGCCATTCCTTTATGTAGGGCTCAATCGTACTCCGATTTTGGAGCAGTCCGCCGATTTCCGGGTTGGAAAGCAGGACGAATTCTTTATTCGGATCAAGGCCAATGCCTTTGTATTTTTTATTACGATCATATTCATTCGTTTCGAATGCTAAAAATTCAATGTTATTTGGCTTTTCCTTCTTCTTTTTCGATAAGGGATCCTGGGGAAGCTTGAAGCGGCGGTTTACTTGGTATTTGAGACGCAGCAAGGCATCAATCCCGGTGCCTCCCAGGCCGATGACAAGCATCGGATTGTCAATCGTATCCACGCGGATTTTATCGGAAATGATTCCCCCGCCTAAGGAAACATCCAATTGCTGAATATGTTCTCTAACACTTGCTTTCATGCAAAAATTCCTCCCTGGCTGTAAAATACTACTACTTATTTAGACGAAAAATAACGTGGTAAGGATTCAATTATTAAAAGGGTCTGACCCCTCGCACTAAGTGTACTTTTTAACCTTTATTAAGGTAGAGGGGTCTGACCCTTTGCACTACGCTTTTCTATTTAACTGATATATTCAATATAAACCGACTTATTAACCTTTTTTAAGACAATTCTCAACCGGTCGTTCTTCTTCACTTCTAGGCCCTTTTTCGCATCAATGGCCCGGCCGCCTTTTTCAATCGTACAGTCCGAGTTATTGACGAGCAGCAGTTTATCTCCCGATGCCGGCTTGAAAGCGATATGGTCGGTTTCCGTGAACTCTGGTGCAAGTGCTAATAGCTGATGGAGGAGGAACCTTCCTTTATACCCTTTTAATTTCTTGTATTGCGGATTGGTGCGTTCGCCCGTGTCCTCATCTTTGATCTCCACGACGATTTGGCCGCTAAAGCCTCGGTTCGCTTGCTTCATTTTTGTCAAAAGCATGTAAACAAGTGCGGCTAGGAGGAGAGCACCAATCACGCCAAGGGCCGCGTAAAGCCAAGGAAATGGCTTTTTATCCTCTGTTGGACTTGGTTTCGCTGCTACTGGTACCGCCGAACTCTTTTGAACAGTAATCTTTTGCGGTGCTGTCTCGCGGAAAAAGCTATTGTCCTCAGCCTTAACCACCACTTCATAGCCAGCAGAATTCCCAAGTTTGAATTGGCCTGTAAAGCCTTGGTCAGCGGCATTTAAGGCTATTTCCGCTGTTTTCCCCCTGTCGAGATCCTTTATGAAAAGTGTCGCTTTCATCGATTGATAGATGCTTTTATCGGTAACAGCTGTGCCGTTATCCTCAAAAAAGGCGTCAATTTTAACTGTTTCGCCCGCTTTGTAGCTTTGCTTGGCAAGGGGCTTAAGCTTTAGCTGTAAATCATAGTTAAAAACGAGATTGATATCAATTTTATCCCTTGCTACCCCTTTGACCTTTAGTGTCCAATCGCCTTGCTCCGGCTTAATCAGCTTAACCATCGAGTAAGTCTTCGATTTTGACAGCAAGATTTTGTCAGAAGGAATAGCCAGCTCTTTACCGGAAGGATCGATGAGCTTTACCTCAACCGCTTTGCTGGAAATTAACGAAATATTGGCCTCAAGGACGTTTTCATTGGGGACATTTATTTTTATATCCTGAAATTCACCATTTCCAATCACTTGATTGACAGGAACTATTTTCAACTTTAAATGGTTGGCAAAAATTTCGCTAAGAATGGCTGGAAGCTTATCTGCAGAGCTAGCTTCAAAGAATTTCCCGTTGGTGCTCCTGGCTACATTGGTGAGAACGTCTTTGTTTAGCTTGCCATCAGCATTCAGGCCGATGGTATAGATGGGATAGCCTTTTGCTTTCGCATCAGCGACTGCTTTTTCCAAATCAGAATCCGCCTGTTTCACAGTTTTGGCCTTCTTCGGGTCGAGTTCGTTATTGCCATCAGCCAAGAGTACAATCAATGGAAAATAATCAGGTTCATGGCTTGAATCCAACACCTTAATGGCTTCCTTCACCCCGGTCGATAAATCGGTATACGTGTATTTTCCAACCGAATCGATGAACTCCTTCAAGTCCTTTTTGTCCTGCTCGGAGCGGATCTTGACGAGCGCCTTTTCGCGCATCACCTCATCGGAATAGGCGATGGCACCAATCTTATCTCCGTTTAAGGAGGCCATATCAATGAACATTTTCATCGCTTCATTACTGATATTATGCGGGTCACTACTCTTCATTGAGTTGCTGACATCAACTACCAGCATTCCTTCAATTCGTGATGTGGACTGTAACGGATTTGCCGCGTGTACACTATAAGAGTAGATATTCCAGAATAAAGCGATTACTATAAAACTACTAATCCATTTTTTTAACATCTGTGTGCAACCCCCACTGGCAGTTTCCTTTTTCGATCAATAGTTACAATTTTTTGCATTATAATTCCATTTTACCACCGTTGCCACAATATTCCCAAACAATTAGTATCTGGAAATATTGAATTATTCCTACTATAATATAAACTAATGTATTTTATGGAAAAATGTTGGATTTTTCTGTAGTTTTATGTAAAAAATAAAAAATTTCAAAGGGGAAGTAGCATGTATAGCTTCGTATTTACTAGCCTTCTAGTTTTGATCCTTATCTGGAAAACCTTTAAATTATTCAAAAATAAACGGAACAGCGGTGACTTTGAAGGGATCGACGAAGAATTAGTGATTATGCTTAACAAGGGTGATTCCAATGGCTAAACAAGCTGTCCGGTTTTCCAAGAAAAAGAGAACGAAGTATCGCTTTCAAAAGCTGAAGATGTGTAAAAAATGCCAGCGTTATTCCGTTTTAAAGGATGACACCTGTCCGAAATGCGGCACCACTTTTGTCGGAATGGAAGCGCTCGTCAAATCGATTTTTAAAAGCCGTTTATTAACGGAAGCGATTTGGATTTTAATCATTGTCAGTATCGGTATTGTTGCCGCTCCAACGGTTAGGACCTTGTATTACTCGTTAATTTCCGGGTTGGTATTTGTGGTAAGCTATGTCGTTTTGACGTCTATTTTTATAAAAAGTGAGTATTTCATCCATTTGAAAAAGCTGCTCCGCGTCGATTTGAAGAAAATTGCGATTGGCATCCAGTACGACAGTGAGCTTGCTAAAAAGGATGTTAAAGAAGATAGATTGGCCCCGGCCTATGAAAAGCTTCGTGAAATTGGCGATTTTCTGTATAGCGATCAAATGAAGATTCGCCGCGTGATGGTCTTAAACGATATTTCCCTAAGAAGTGATATGGAGCTTGAGCTTGAAACCCTTATTCCATCATCATATGATAAGGATTTTGTGAAATATGCGCTTGAGGTGTTAAAAATCAATCGGACGCTGATTACGAAAAAGTGTATTGGCTATTTTATCAACCATCGGGATGCGATTGTCATTGATTTCGGGATCAACTCGCTCCTGACTGTCGCAGGAATGACCTTACGGATGAAGCTGTACATTCTGGAGTTTTCGGAGTTTATCGAAGAATTTCTTGATTATTTTCCAAAGGAACGTGTTTTGCGGCTTTGCAGTATCCTTCATGCCAACCCTGAAATGGAATGGGGCAGCCTGGAGGAAAAGACAAACCGTCTGGTGGCGATGAAGTACCATTACGATCCTGATTTCAAGCGCTTTTCTGTTGGTGATGAGGTTGTAAGCCATGTTTAAATTAACTGTTTATAAAAAAGTGAATAGGTCGCGAAACTTTTTCCTATTGATTCTTGTTTGTTTGCTCGTGCTTGTCGGTGCCAAAATCATCATGGCCCACGAAAAAGTTACCGCCTACAAGGAAGCCGTGAGATTATTTCAGTCGGGGCAATTGGTGGCTGCAGAGAAGAAGTTCAGGGTCGCCAAGCTGAACATTTCCGTCACAGACTATAACGAAGACATTAAAGAAAAACTATCGGTTCTATCACCGATTCGCGAAGTCATGGAAGAATTAGATGAGCAGGCGGCGAGCTATAACGGGGAGAAGGACCTCGATAAACTCGTTGAAACGTATGATAGTTGGCAGGAAAGCCGGAAAAAGTGGGTGTCAGGCACCGCGGTTCAAAAGGATATGTATTTAGAGATGGTTGCACTGACCAAACTTGATAAGGAACTAAAGGGTTATTTTTCAGCAATAACGAAGACGAATCTTGCTAAACTTGCGAATGATTCTGGAATCGGGCAAGCAACAGAGGAAGAGATTTTTACTATCCTCCAAAAGATTCCTGACGAATATTACGGTGCTAATGGTGCGGCGAAATCAAAAAAGATTGGGACTTCATTCCAAACTTATTATGCGGCTAAAATAAATAAGTTGACCGCAGCGAATGCACCGGTTGCCGAGATTGTGGCCGAAGGGAATAGGCAATTTGGGATGCTGAGTCAGTTTTCTATCGGTATCGGCTGGCTCAAGGATACCCTTAACAGCCATTTATTAAAGGTCTTAACCGCGGCAATGGACAAGAAGGATTATCCAGCCTTCGCTGAGCAGGCGAACAGCGTCAAAAATCTGTCATCGAATATGAAGAATGCCAAGGTTTTTCCGTATATTGAAAAATCGAAGACCGATTTATTGGCGAGGGCGAAGGGGCTCACTGCCGGAAATAAGTATGCGGATGCCATCAGCATCTATGAAGCGCTTAAACCATTGGAAAATACCGACCAGCTCATTACTTATGCCAATCTTGCTTGGGATAAATATGAACCGATTCGTGTTTTGGAGCGTCTGTATCCAGAAAAGAAATTCCCTAATTATGTGAATGTGAAGGATAGATGGGGAGCGGACAGTGTCGTTGCGGCTATCTCCAAAGACGGCCGTATTTATTTAGGCAAGCTGAAGGGTGAAGCAGCAATGGCAGTTACTGAGGGGAATCTGGCAGGTTCACCGGCAATAGATAAGCTGACCTTCCAAAGCGGCTTAACCACTTCTGGAAATCCGGTCATTTATCTTGATGCCAAGTCAACGAAGCGGAAACATCATTATTTGGCCTATGAAGTCAGCAAAGGATCGATGGTGAAAATTCTTGATGTCGAAGCCGACAATCTAACCGTTGAATCGCAGCAGGTTTTATTAGTGGATAATCCAGCCGGGTCAGGTGCTGGGAAACTTGCCTACTATGAGCCGGACATTGACGGAGAATATCAATTTACGAATATAAAAGTAGACTATGTTGATATCGAAGTTGATGATATTACCAAATACTACGGGAAAAAGGTACGCTTTACGGCATTTGCAGCTTCCGTAACAGACAGCGGGGCCTTGGTAACGCTATCGGAAACCTATAATGAAAGCACCAATAGCTATGATAAAATCTATTTATTGTTAAAAGGGCAGTCCGGATTTACCATCTATGCGAATTATACCGTTATCGGTATTTTTAACAGCTACACGAACATAACCGATGACAATGGCGAACAAGTACGCGTTCCAGTCTTCCAGGTGGAAAAAGTTGAATAGGGGCAATGGAGGACATTTTGGTGGTGAAAACCAAAAGTGAAGAGCTGGTGAGTGCCCATCGAGAGGGAAAAAGCCTTTGGTCGGGCACTGAGAAGAGTCCAGAGTGCCCAATGAGAGGAAAAAAACCCGCGGACGGGCACTGAGAAGAGTCCAGAGTGCCCATTGAGAGGGAAAAAGCCCCCGTCCGGGCACTGTGGAAAGCTCAGAGTGCCCATCGAGAGGGAAAAAGCCCTCGGTCGGGCACTGTGGAAAGCCCAGAGTGCCCGCCGAAAGGAAAAAAACCCCCGGACGGGCACTGAGAAGAGTCCAAAGAGAAAAGAAAAGTCCTTCATCAGGTTGATGAAGGACATTTTTATCATTCTTCCGAGTTTGACAGCGAGATAAATCGGTTGAAGACCCCAATCGTGGTGGACTTTCCCATTCCTACTTCAGTGAAGTCTGTTTTATAGACGGAGAAAATGAAATAATCGGACTTTGTTGTTCCTGAATCGAAGATTGATTTTCCTGCAACCGAGAGAATCCCTTTTTTTAGAAGGTTAGACGATTGATCCATCGTTTTGTGATTAATCCAATCGATATACTCCGAGCGACCAGGATTTGTTGCGGATAAAACAAAGATCGCCACGACTAACAGAATGATAGAAGCTAGACGTTTCATTAACCCGTACCCCCATCCAAACAGTTGTCCACTGTAAACTTTAATATAATATAGTATAAGTTGGAAATCGCTATTTGTAAATATCACTACCGCGCTAATTAATCACCACAATCTGCACGATAAAAATTCAGATGATATTACCCTGCTAATATGTTAAATTATTACTATTACAAACTTTCAAAAAAGAAGGAGATAATGCCGTGACGCGAAAGTGGAAGTGGATGCTTTGCTGTTTCCTTTTCCTGCTGTTTTTAAACGGGTTCGGGATAGCTGTGGTAAAGGTTTTAGGGAAGTAGATGAAATTTGGAGGGCAGGGAATGACGTTATGACAACAAATTTAACCAAACCGATGTCAAAAAAGCTCCTATTTGCCATCATCCTTGTGACAATTGGCGCGGAGGTTCTACTCTATCTAACTAGGTACAGCACTATGGCCAACACCCTTTATGATGCTGTCATGGTTTCCTCCTTTTTTATCGGCTGGAAGCTGTATCGAAGGCTTGGCAGTCCACACGATCATCCAAAAACAAAACGGCAGCATGCGCTTCAATTCACAGGCGCGTTTCTCCTCTTCTTTCTCGGAAGCATGGTGATTAACGTTTTTTCAACCATGACGCTCGAGGATTTTAACACGGATTATGATCATTACGTTCAAAACTATACGTCGGTGCAGACGTATATGGGGACTGACGATGACGATGGTGCCCACCCAGCCAAACCGATTTGGTCCTTTTTTGAAAAAGTAGATACTATTGGCTATGATTTATATACGGACACACTTGCTGGTTTAGAAGAGGTTTGGCGGCTGGGCTATATCATTCTTCTGCTTGTTATTTTTAAAAAGGTCTTCCCGCGTCGCTGGGAGAGCGGCCGCAGGGATATCTTCTTGATGACTGCGCTGTTCCTCACCTCGATTATCTTCGGGATCGACCATACCTTAGATAAGGAACAGCCCTGGTCGATTAAAATGGGGGCGATTGTCACCTTCGCTAATATGGGATTCTTATTTGGCCTTCTCCTATTATGGACACGAAACCTATGGGTGATCGTCCTTGTTCACGCCCTCTATGACATAACGGCGACACTGTCATGGTACTATGTCGACTACGCCGTCGAATTATTTGCATTGGTGGTTTTACTTATTCACGTCATTCTTTTTAGCTTTGAAAAATCAAACCAAAGACGATTAAGTCGAGAGAGTGGGATGATTGAACTGGTGCAAGCACCGGAAATAATCCATAACGTAGAATAGAATAATAGGAAAGAGGCTGCCGACCATGCGGGAGCCTCTTTCCTATTGTCTATTAAAGATTCGGGTTAACAGTTTAATATTGATACATTTTTGATTCGACCCAATAGTGAACCGTCCCATCCTCTTGCCGAAGATATTTTATATGTTTGTTTGCAAAAGCGTTCATTAAACTTTCCGCCGCTAGTTCCTTTTTTATATTCAGTTCGATAATTTTTTTATTTAACTGAGTCGAGTTAAGGGTTTTTATGTTGCTTAAGTAGGTAATAATTTCAAGCTGCTGTTCGAAGACATCGATCAAATCCTGTTTGTGACCGTTAAAGCTTGAAGGTGCTTTTAAGGCATGTACCTTTTTTAGCAGCTCTGCTTGCATTGCTTTGGCATGTTGAGGGGTGATTGCATTTTTTTCAATAAGGTCATACAGCAGCTGCTCACTTTGCACATTGCAGTTCTGTTCGATTGCTAAATAGGAAACAATCTTCTCAGGGGTTGAAGCAGCATAATCGCTTAGAAAAAATGAACAGATAAGGATCAATGCAAATAAGCCGCCAATCGCATAGGCCCACTTTTTCAAAGAGCGGCTATTATTAGTAGAAACAGCCTCATCGTTTGAATGGACCTGGGCTCTTATCTGGAGCTCTTCTAATTCTTGTTTCACCTTTTGTTGGGCGGCAGTCAGCATTTTAAAGCTCTCCGTTTTTCGTAGAATAGATGGAAACTATTAATATCCTACTACAAAAGGTAACAGAAAATCCATTTATTCTCCAATTTTCATAAAAAATTTCCTAGGAAAATGGGAGTTAAATAGGAGTAAAGTTATCTTACCCAATTAAATTTGAAAAACATGTAGAAATTTATCGAAAGATTTATGAGTAAAATTACACCCTGACTTTATGAAATTTATGGTATTGTTGTAATAAATGAAGGGTGAGGTGTTGCAATTGTGTTAAAACGTTTATTCATTGGTATTATTATATTATTCTTAGGATTCATGGTTTTCCCCCAGGGGCCAGCTGCTCAGGCAAGTACCAAACAACAACTAATTATTATTAATAAAAAGATTAACAGACTGGCATTCTACGAAGATGGTAAATTAATTAAAACATACGTAGTGGCAACAGGAAGGACCCGAAGTCTAACTCCGGAAGGAACTTTCTACATACGGGAGAAAATCACCAATCGGCCTTACTACACATTGGGTATTCCAGGTGGAGACCCGCGGAATCCACTAGGGAACCGCTGGATGGGGTTAAGCAAAAGTGAGAATGGAACCTATCCTTATGCAATCCATGGAAATAGTAATGAAAGTTCAATTGGGAAATACATATCTGGCGGCTGTGTCCGGATGCATAACTGGGAAGTTCGTGAATTATACAGCAAGGTAAGGGTGAAAACAAAAGTAGTTATTACTACCTCATCCAAAAGCTTTCAACAGCTAGCGGCACCCTATTTTAAAAATATTGATGTAAAGGCACCGGCAGTTCCGACTGTTAATCCTGTTTCCGATAAATCAAAAGAAGTGACTGGTAAAACAGAAAAAGGAGCCTACGTGACTATTAAAATTGGCTCATGGAAAGCCCCTGCAAAACGTGCAGATGCAAAAGGATATTTTAAAGTTACAATTCCGCGCCAAAAGGCAGGTAAGAAAATCAGCGTTACAGCGGCCGATGCTTCTAAAAATGTAAGTAAAGCAAAAACTGTAACAGTCTTGGACAAAACGGCTCCATCTGTCTCAACTGTAAATCCTGTTTCAGACAAATCAACAGCGGTTTCCGGAAAAACAGAAGCAGGAGCGGCCGTTACAGTTGCAATTGGATCTTGGAAATCTAAAGTAAAACTAGCGGATGCAAAAGGAAAGTTCACCGTAACAATTCCAAAGCAAAAGGCTGGTACAAAATTAAATGTTACTGCTAAGGATAAAGCTGGAAATGTAAGTGCTGCTAAGAGTTTGGTTGTTCTTGATAAAACCGCTCCAGATGCACCAAAGGTAAATCCTGTTGTTGATGGTGTAACTGAAGTAACCGGCAATGCCGAAGCCAACTCAACTATCACCATTAAAGTTGACAGCACTGTAATTGGCACTGTCAAGACTGATAAGAATGGCACTTTTAAAGTGACATTCCAAGAAGCCTTAACAGCGGGAACTAAGTTAAGTGTGACCGCAACAGATGCAGCAAAGAATATAAGTGCTGCAACTCCTGTAGAAGTAAAACCAGCAGTAAACTAGATTGAAATATTCAAAGTACAGCATACAATCATTCGTGAATGTGTGCTGTTTTTTTTGGAAAAAAATAATCGTGTTCTAGTCCTGTTGTGCGGCAAATGAAGCTTGCGTTTTTCTTTTGAGAGATGTGGTGGTGTGAATTTGGTGTTAGGGTGAATTTGAAGGGATTGGCGGAAATAACAGAGAGGTTGGCGGAATAAATACGAAAGTTGGCGGAATCTCAGGCAAGTTTGGCGGAATCCGTCCAAAATTAACTAAATCCCCGGACAAACCCTCCAAAGGAGTAACCTTATTACCAATTTCTCAAGAAAAAAGTATCAAAAAAGTCCCAAGTGATGTGATCTCACCTGGGACTTCCTTTTATTTATCTTAAAATTTTAATCTTGACATTTTTTCTTCCCCATTGAATGGCTTTCTTATTAGATGGGACGAACACATCGATCTTCTTTCCTTTAATCGCACCACCGGTGTCAGCAGCAATGGCATAACCATAACCCTCAACATAGACCTTCGTTCCTAATTTAATGACTCTAGGATCCACGGAAATTACTTTTAGATTTGGATTCTTCTTAAGGTTTAAACCAGTAGCTGTTCTTCCAGAACATCTTCTGCAATTCGCAGTATAGGCAGTTGCTTCAACTGTGAATGTCTTTACTACTTTTAACTTCTTTGACTGTGACTTACTAGCTTTTGCTTTTTTAACAGGTTTACTAGAAGCCACCTTAGAGACTTTTAGTTTTTGATTCGGGTGAATAATATCTGATTTAAGTTTGTTCCATTGTTTTAAATTGTTAATGGTGATTTTATGTATTTTTGCAATACGATAAAGTGAATCGCCACTTTTTACTTTATATATATTTGAAGCTGCCAATGCCCCATGATTACTTCCAAAAAATATTAAACCTGCCAAACCAAACGTGAGTAGGAACTTCTTCATCTAATGAAAACCCCTTTCTACTGATAACATAAAGTTAACATACTAGTATTACAGCTAGATTTCAGAAATTTACTAGTTTAATGACAATAGGATGTAAATATGGTGTCAGGCACCGCTCGTGGACAAACTAGTAGTTTTGTGTACCTGGGGTGGACAGTGCGGATTAATTAACCCTCATTCTAGTAAAATATTCTATAAGTATTTTTTTACCAACTCCCCCTTAATCCTAGGTAAAAATGGTAGAATGAATATTAAATAGACACATATTATACCTGAATATTAATGGGGGAGAATTAGTGAGATACATATACTCATTTAGCTTGCTGCTGTTAAGCTTGTTATTTATGTCATCAGCCGCCAGTGCTGATGAGATCAACGTCCATCCAAAAAAGATCAACCCGGATGTCCTGTTTAAGGATAAAGCGGAATTTGTTGAGGAAGAGATTATCGTAAAATTTGCGTCAAATACTTCCCAAGATGAGCGGAATACCCTTCTTAAGCAAGTAAATGCAACGGAAGAGTCCACGTTAGAGGAGGGGGACTTGTCCTTTATTAAAGTCTCACCCGGTACAAATTTAGCCACAGCGGCCAAAATTCTGTTGAAAAGTAAACAAGTGGTATCGGTAGAACCAAACTACAAATTCAAAAAAACCTATATTCCGGCAGAACCCAGCTATAAAAAACAATGGTACTTGGAAAAAATTCGAATGCCTAAAGCATGGGACATAACAAAGGGATCACCGGCGATTACGGTGGCAGTGATTGATGGCGGGGTACAGAAGGATCATCCTGAGTTAAAAGGGAAAATCGTCAGCCCTTTTAATACGGTTACCGGAAATTCCAATTATACTCCAGATGAGCATGCCACCCATGTCGCGGGAATTATTGCTGCCAGCTTCAATAAGGCTGGGATTGCAGGCATTGCACCAAATGTGAAAATCATGCCCATCAATGTCTTTGATGCCCAGGATAAAGCAAATACCGAATATGTCGTCCGGGCGATTAAATATGCTGTCGATCACCACGCAGATATTATAAATATGAGTTTAGGAACCCCGAATAATAGCGGCCCGATAAATTTTATTACCAGCTATGCGAAATCAAAAGGTGTGCTACTCATCGCGGCCGCAGGAAATTCGGACAGCTTTCAACCGGAGTATCCTGCCGCATGTGAGGCTGTCTTGGGTGTAAGTGCAACGGATCAGTTTGATAACATTGCCGGCTTTTCCAACCATGGGTATTATATTGATCTTGCCGCTCCAGGAGTGAATATTTATTCTACTGTGGCCGGAAGCTCCTATGCTTCTTTAAATGGAACATCAATGGCTGCGCCGATTGTAACGGGAGTTGCGGCACTTATTCGCTCGAAAAATCCATTTTTAACCCCCAGCCAGGTAGAAGCTATTCTTAAAAAATCAACCCTTGACTTAGGTGCAAAGGGCTGGGATGACTATTATGGGAATGGGAGAATCGATGCATTTAAGGCTGTCTCTAATACGCCAATGCCTATTTCAAGCATCACTGCGCCAAAAACATTCACAATGACTGGAAATAATAAGGCTTCATTTTCCCTCCAAGCAACTGGAAATACAAAGGTTTCCATCTACCTTCAAACATCCAGTGGAAAAACAGTGCGGAAGATACTTACCAACAAAGCATCAACCGGAGCAAAAATTTCAGCTTCCTGGGATGGGAAAACAGATAGCAAAAAATATGCAGCCTCAGGTACCTACAAGGTGCTGGCAAAGGTAACAAATAGTAAAGATACACTATATAAAAGCACCGTAATTAAGGTAGTCAACCGCACAAAAGCTGATATTTTGGTGTCAGGCACCTATTCATATTCACCTAAAGTGAGCGGGAAGATTACCATTCCTTTTGAGCTGACGCAAAAGGTTAAGGTAACAGCGGTTATGACGGATAAAAAAGGGAAAACGGTAAAGAAAATTCTTTCTAATCAATCCTTATCAGCGGGTAAACATTCCTTAGTATGGAATGGGACAAATGCCAAAGGGCAAAGCGTGAAGGATTCAACCTATACCCTAAAAATGTACTTTATCGATAGTCAAAATAAAAAGGGAACGGAAAAAAAGGTCCCAATAAATGTGGACACGGTTTCTCCCTTTGCCAAGCTGAGGCAAACCATGTCATTATTTAAAATGGACAATACAAGCAATCACACAGCCAAGCTTAACCTGAAGGAAAGCGCAAATCTAGTTGTCTATGTCCGAAATGAAAAAGGCGGCACAGTTAAAAAGTTACTTAATAACCCATACAAAGCAGGTACCGTCACGATTAGCTGGAATGGAAAGAATGACAAGAATGAACTTGTTCTAGAAGGGAAATACCAGTATGATGTGCAGTTGAAGGATCTGGCCGGAAACAAAACTATGTTCAAAGGCAGCGCATTTACCGTACAGGATTGGCGGAGCCCGACCATCAAGGCTGGTAAAGATTTTTATTTAAAAAACAAAGCGATGATGTCCATTGGCTACAATGTAAGCAAATCAGGTACGGTAACGATTGGAATGTATCAAGGAAGTACACTGATAAAAACAATCAAAACAAAGGCCTCTGAAAATGCTGGGAATCAATCCTTTCAATGGGATGGAACGGATACAGCTAATCAGCAAGTGCCAGACGGAGATTATCAATTTAAAATCAGAGTCGAGGATAAATATCGTTTAGCGCAAACCTTCACAGGAAACATCCATGTCGAGATAACCAAAATAGAAATTAGCTATCCTTCGGTTGTTATGTTCTACCCTAATCAGGACACGGTTAGTGAAGTATATTACAGGCTGTCAAAACCCGCAAAAGTCACTATCGAAATATGGGATCAATATAATCGAAAGGTGAAAACGGTGAAGCAAAACGAAGCCGTTAACGAAGGAATCCGGAATTTCCGTTGGGACGGAAAGAACGACAAGGGTGGATATGAACAAGGAACCTACTATTATTTTTTGATCACAGCGGAAAATGATTACGGCAAGAAATTAACGGTAAAAGGCAAAATAACCGCTGAGGCTGACCCATCGTGGCTGCAAAATCATAGCATAGCGTTTCACGATTCACCGGACCACTCCTTTTATCATGATAAACTGTTTTGGAATATCAAAACATCGCAGCCCATCACGGCGACGCTTTATGTGTATGACTATGATGGAGGATCCTTGCTGGAGAAAAAGACCTATACGGTTAAAACAGGTACTCCTACGATTACCTATACGAAACCCACAATTAACTACTTATTTTATCTGCTGGCCTATCGCGATGCATTGGGCAATCAATACTGGTATCAAGTAGATGAATGGGATTATTGAAAAAGAAAAACTCTGCCTAAAGCATAAGGCAGAGTTTTTTCGTAAAATTATTTAATTCCCAGCTGTGTTTTTAATTCGTTTTGAATTCGCTGTTTTTCATCATCGGGAACAATGTAGTAATAAATTTTATTAATCTTTTTTCCGTCACCTTTGATGGTCATTTGTTCAACGTTGCCTGCAGCACTCCGGTAATTCTTTTGAATATCCATCATTTGATTAAACGTTAGACTTGTTCTGACATTATTGCCAAGCGCTTCAAAAATACTATGATATTTTGTGAGCGAAGAGAGGCTAGCACCTTCTCTAAGAACCCCTTGAATAATTTCACGCTGACGTAATTGGCGGCCAAAATCACCGCGGGGATCTTCATGTCTCATTCGGGTAAAGGATAGAGCCTGTTTCCCATTCAATGTCACTTGTCCCTTTGGAAAATGGTTACCATCTTGAGTAAAGTCTAAATCATTGTTTACAGTTATCCCGCCAACCGCATCAACAATATCCTTAAAGCCTTCCATATTCACCTTTACAAAATAATCAATTGGAATGTCCAAGAAATGTTCCACCGTATTCATAGACATTTCTTCATTACCAAACGCGTAGGCATGATTAATTTTATCCTCGGTCCCTTTACCGATAATTTCCGTCCGTGTATCACGGGGAATACTCAGCATCTTAACAGAGTTAAGCTTTGGATTAACCGCTAATACAATCATGGTATCAGAACGGCCCTTGTCCCCTTTACGCTGATCGACACCCAAGAGCAGGACAGAAAAAGGTTCCTTATTCTTTAAAGATACATCCTCCGTCCGTTTATCGGACTTTCGATCGATTGGCTGATGCATCGTATCAACCGCATTTGTTAATGATTTATAAACAGAAAAGGCATAAACCCCAATTCCAAGTAATAGCACTAATAAAACAATTCCAGTCACGCGGAGCCATTTTTTCTTCTTCTTTTTATGCTTCTCAGCTCTCATCAATTTACCTCCAATATGAAATGTTAAACCAAGTATTAGAATAGCAGATTTTATCAAAATTTCATACATTTATTTGAAAAGGTTACATTTTTAAACTGGCTGATTTAGCAGGATTTATTACAAAATAGACAGGTGAAATAGTGGGAATTAGGTTACAAAATAGTTTAGAAACTGTGAAGATTTTAAACTTATTGTAAAATTAACAAATAAGTCTATTAATCTTTCTAAAAAATTAGTAGAATAATAAAGCAATACAAATAATTTTGTCGAAGGGCGGAAGATTTGTGAAGAGAAAGATTAAAAGGGGCATGAAAAGGCGGTTGTTTAATAGTACTCTAGCTGTTGCCTTAGCGCTAACAACCGTTCCATTAAATATTTTCCCACATACTGCGAAAGCCGAAGGAACAGGAAGTACTGCTACTCTTCGTATCTTGGAAACTACGGACCTGCATTCTAATGTCATGCCGTACGATTATTTCAAAGATGCACCCGTAACTAATTATGGATTAGCAAAAACAGCGACATTAATTCAGCAAGCTAGATCTGAAAAGGCAAATTCCATGCTTTTTGATGCTGGTGATACGATTCAAGGAAACCCGCTTGCCAGTTACGTGGCAAAGGTAAACAAACTTGGACCGAATGACACACATCCTATTTACAAGGCAATGAACCATTTGGAATATGATGCAGGAATCGTCGGTAACCATGAATTTAACTATGGATTAGACTACTTAAAGGATGTTATGCAGGAAGTTAAGTTCCCGATTGTAAACGCTAACATCTATAAAGACGATCATGATTCAAATCCAGATAATGATGTGAACTACTTTACGCCATACCAAATTCTTGACAAAAAGATTATCGATGATCAAGGGAAAGAATCAACCATAAAGGTTGGGGTTATTGGATTTGCTCCACCGCAAATTATGCGTTGGGATAAAGACAACTTAGCTGGTAACGTCATTACAAAAGATATTAAGAAACAAGCAGAGAAATTCATTCCAGAAATGAAAGCAAAAGGCGCGGACGTGATTGTCGCGATTGCCCACTCTGGTTGTGATATTGCTGAAGCAGGACAAGAAGAAGCGGAAAATGCTGTTTATGACTTAACAAAAGTTCCTGGCATTGATGCCATGCTTTTTGGACATGCTCACTTGAACTTCCCTGGCGATGCATCATTTAACACTAAGGCCGGAATTGATAATACAAAAGGTACCATCAACGGTGTTCAAGCTGTTGAAGCAGGATTCTGGGGCAATAACCTTGGTGTGCTTGACTTAGCACTAGTTCAAGATGCTAGCGGCAAATGGACTGTCGATAAGACGAACTCTAAATCTGTTAACCGTCCAGTTGATGCTAATACTGCTTTAGACCAAACCATTGTTAAGGATGTACAAAAAGTCCATGATGAGACGATTAATTATGTACGTGGAAAAATTGGTGATACTGAGATTCCAATGCATAGCTTCTTCACCCGCGTAATGGATGATGCGTCTACCCAAATTGTTAACGCAGCACAAATGGATTACGTAAACAAATGGATTAAGGCAAATGCGCCAGAATATAAGGATATTCCTGTACTTTCAGCTGCAGCGCCATTTAAAGGCGGACGCGGTGGTGTGTCTGACTATACAAACATTGAAAAAGGACCTGTCGCCATTAAGGGAGCTGCTGATTTATATCTTTTTGATAATACATTAAAAGCAGTTGAAGTTACTGGAGACCAAGTTAAGCGCTGGTTAGAAATTTCAGCATCACAATTCAATACGATTGACCCGAACAAAGCAGGAAATCAAGACTTACTTGATTATGATTTCCGTCCTTACAATTATGATGTCATTGATGGGGTTAAATACCAAATCGATGTAACAAAGCCTGTTGGACAGCGTATAGTTAAATTGACAATGTTGGATGGAAAAGCTGTAGATCCAGCTCAGAAATTTATTGTTGCAACCAATAACTACCGTGCAGGCGGCAGCGGCGGTTTACCTGAATTGAAGGATGCCAAAGTTGTCGTAGATTCTCCATTTGAAAACCGTCAAATTTTAATGGATTATATTAGTGCTCAAGGCACAATTAACCCAGTGGCAGACAACAACTGGAAGATTGCTCCTGTTGGCGGAGTTGCAAAAGTAGTATTCAACTCTGCTCCTGAAGCAAAACCATATCTTGGCCAAACACCAAACGTTAAAGACCTTGGTGCATCAACAACAAAACCAGGATACGAGCTATTTGAACTGGACCAGAACGTTCATGTTCAATTACTAGGGATCAACGATCTTCATGGTCAATTAGATTATAAAACAACTGTTAATGGACAATCTGTAGGTGGAATTGAATACCTAGCTGGTTATTTGAAAGAAAGAGAAGCAACAAACCCTTCTAATACATTAATGGTTCAAGCGGGAGACGCAGTAGGTGCAAGCCGTCCAGTATCTGCCCTTTTACAGGATGAGCCAACCATTCGCTTCTTAAATGAACTTGGTTTCGATGTAGGGACAATTGGTAACCACGAATTTGATGAAGGTGTAGCAGAAATGAAGCGCCTAATCTATGGTGGTGCGCATCCGTCAACCGAAAAAGATTTTGGTGCATTTGAAGGTGCGAGTTTCCCATACGTTGTGGCTAACGTTGAGGATGAAAACACTGGAAAATTAATTTTACCTCCATATGTAGTAAAAGAAGTGGATGGCGTGAAAATTGGCTTTATCGGTGTTGTTACAACAGAAACACCAACTATCGTTACTCCAAGTGGTGTAGCTGGAGTGAAATTCACAGATGAAGCAACGGCAATTAACAAATACGCTGCCGAGTTAAAATCACAAGGCATTAAGTCAATCGTTGTCCTTGCCCATAATGCTGGAACATCAAGTACTGATGGCACGAACGCAAAAGGAAGCGTAGTTGACATTGCTAAAAAGGTTGATAAAGAAGTTGACGTCATCTATGGTGCACATGACCATGCTTATCTAAATGCTGATGTCGATGGCAAATTACTTGTCCAATCTTATTCTTACGGAACAGCATTCTCTGATATTGATTTAACAATTGATCCAATTACACAAGATGTTGTAACGAAAAAGGGTGAGATTGTAAGAACATTCCAAAATAAAGAGCATCTTGATGCAAAAATCAAAGCAGAGATTGATAAGTATCAAGCATATATCGCTCCAATCGTTAGTGTAGTAGTTGGAGACGCTGCAAACGTAATTACTAAAAAGGTAAATGCATCTGGAGAAAACGCAATGGGGAACTTAATTGCAGACTCCATGCGTGTCCAAACAGGCGCGCAATTTGGATTTATGAATGCTGGCGGCGTTCGTGATGAAATTAAAAAAGCTGGCCCGATTACTTGGGGAGATTTATTTGCAGTCCAGCCATTTGGTAATGATGTTGTTACAGAAAAAATTACTGGTGCGCAAGTAAGAATCTTGCTTAACCAACAATGGTCTGAAACGAGTTATGCAAAAATTATGCTAATCTCTGGTTTGACCTACACATGGTCAGATAAACTATCAATCGGAAATAAGATCCTTGATATTTACTTGCCAGATGGTTCAAAAATTGATCCAAAAGCTGTATATACTGTAGCTGTCAATAACTTTATGGCTGACGGCGGAGATGGATTCACCATCCTTAAAGAGGGTAAAGACAGAGTAACGCAAAAAACAGATTTGGATACACTAATTGATTATGTAAAAGCACAAAAGGGTCCAATTTCATCAAAAATCGAAGGAAGAATTAAACTTGTCGATGTCACTCCTCCTGCACCACATGTTGCTGAAGTAACAGACCAATCAACAAAAGTAACAGGTAATACTGTAGCGGGTGCTCAAGTGGAAGTAAAAGCAAATGGAACAGTCATTGGTTCTGAGACTGCTTCTGCAAATGGAAACTTTTCAGTCGCTATTCCTGTTCAAAAAGCAGGAACGGACCTAGTTGTTATCGCAACTGATTCTGCCATGAACGTTAGTTATGACAAAAAAGTAAAAGTAACAGATGTAACTGCCCCATCAGCACCTTCCGTTGATGAAGTTACAGACCAATCAACAAAAGTAACTGGTAAAGCTGAGGCTGGTTCACTAGTTGAAGTAAAAGCAAATGGAACAGTCATTGGTTCTACTACTGCTTCTGAAGATGGAAGCTATACAGTGGTTATTCCAGTTCAACCTGCTTTAACGGAACTAATTGTTACAGCAACCGATGCCGCTCAAAATGTTAGTAAAGAAACTATAGTTAAAGTAATTGATGTAACAGATCCAAATGCTCCTTCCTTAGATCCTGTTACCAATAAAGATGTTAAAATTACTGGACATGCGGAAAAAGGCACAAAGGTTGTTATCTCTGATGGAAAAGACTTGAAAATTACTCTTTTTGCAGATGATGAAGGTAATTTTACCGCTCAATTATTACAACCATTTAAAGAAGGTACAGTATTGTATGTATTTTCTATTGATGCTGCAATGAACGTAAGTCCTATAAACATGACTACGGTATTAGATGTCATTGCTCCAAATGCACCAAGCGTAAACAAAGTTGGAGATTCTGATAAAAAAGTAACAGGTAAGGCAGAAGCTGGTTCGACTGTGACTGTTTTAGCAGGAAAAACTGTTCTTGGCAGTGCAACGACTGACAATAATGGTAACTTCTCTGTAGCATTAAACTCAGCTCAAAAAGCAGGAACAGCCCTAACAGTTACCGTAGCTGACAAGGCTGGAAATGCAAGCCCAGCTGTTAAAACTACCGTAATCGATAACACGGCTCCGGTAAAACCAGTCGTGTCTCAAGTAAAAGATTCCGATAAAAAAGTAACAGGTAAAACAGAAGCTGGTACTACTGTCACTGTAAAAGCTGGTTCGAAAGTTTTAGGAACCGCTGTGGCAGGTAAGACTGGTACATTTACGGTTACATTAAAAACAGCTCAAAAAGCAGGAACTGTTTTAACAGTAACGGCTGCAGACAAAGCTAAAAACGTAAGTGCTGCAACGACTGTAAAAGTAGTAGATAAAACAGCGCCAACGGCTCCTAAGGTTGATAAAGTAACTGCTAAAACGACCAAAGTAACGGGTAAAGCAGAAGCTTATTCTACAGTAGTAGTAAAGGTTGGAAACAAAGTGCTTGGTTCTAAAACTGCCGACAAAAATGGCAAGTTTTCAGTATCCATTTCCAAACAAAGCGCTGGAAAAGTACTTTCCGTAACCGCGAAAGACAAAGCTGGTAATGTGAGTAAAGCAAGTAAAGTAACCGTTAAGAAATAAACCAAAAAGGAAAGACCCCTGAAACAACGTTTTCAGGGGTCTTTCCTTTTAAATATTGTTTAAGCGACGATTCGCTCAATTAACCAAATTGCACCTAATAAAAAGGCAATAATGGAAACTGAAGTAATAATTTTCCGAGAATACTTCGACCGATATATGAAAGATAATAATGGTAAAAGTAATACAACGATGGCAAGTTGGACAAGTTCAATTCCGATATTAAAACTTGCTAAATCAATCGCCAATGAACTTTTTGGAAGACTCATTTCCTTTAGGATATCGGCAAAGCCCATCCCATGGATCAGCCCAAAAACAAATGTGATGGCCCAACGGTAACTAACCTTCTGCCGGAAGATGTTTTCCAAAGCGACATAACAAATACTTAAAGCAATCGCCGGTTCCACAAAACCTGAAGGTATATTAATGATGCCTAATACGGTCAATGTTAATGTAATGCTATGGGCAATTGTGAAGGCGGTAATCGTTGCTGCAATCTGTTTGAACTTTTGTCTAGCGATTAGCAGTGCCAGTAAAAATAATAAATGGTCATATCCTGTTAAAATATGATTCATCCCGAGCTTCAAAAATGAAAACCAGGAAGAAGACGCTTTCGTTTTGACAGGCTGAGATGGCACCGTCGGTTTTTGTTCGGAATTTGGCTGAACCGTTTGACCCTCTCCGGATGGCTGCTCTTGCTGTACTTCCGTTACCAGCATTGTCCAAGTCCGGTCTTTACCTTGTAATGCGGCTTCACTCGTTTCCCCCAGATAAGAAGCGGAAATCAGGTTAACATAATTTGTTCCGGTATCGTGAAAATAAAAACCATCATTAAAGACGAATGTGTCGCCAGGTGAAAATGCCGGGAAAATCATCGTAACAGACAGAAATTCTTTCGTTTCCTTTTTGACAATCTCGATTTTTTCAACCGTCGGTGTCTGTTCCTTGTTGCCATTATCGAGCGTGAGACCTTCGGTGATTAATTCCTCTATCCGATGTTCTTCCTTTTTGATTTCTGATTTTTCAATGATAAAGTTCTTGTTTGCATCAATCTTGGGGGCTAGCTCCAAAACAGATAAAGTATCAAGCGAAAAGACGATTTTGGTCTGTTTTGTATCCATTGTTATTTTTGTATAACTAGCACTATAGGCATGAGCGGCAGCATTTGAAGGAAAGATAATAAATGCAAGTAACCAAAAAGATAACAATACCAAGGTTAGAGGTCTGACTTCGGGTCGAAATTTGTTGAATAATGTCATATTGACATTCCTCCTAAACATTATACTAATATAATTTCCTGAATATACCAAATGAAAGCGTAAAACAATTTCTCCTTTATATAATCATACTTTGAACATGAATGTATACAGTAATAACATTTATTTACGAATATTTATATAATAATTTACAAAAAATATATATCTTTCAGAATAAAAATTTTGTAGAATGAGAGAGTGATAGTAATCACACCACGATAGGTAGAAATACCTAAAATCGTGAAAACAATAAATGAGGAAAAGGGTGGTTGATGGATGAGCTTTACCAATCGAAAGTTCAAGCGCATGACAAGTACGTTCATGGCGGCACTATTATTGCTTAGCACATTTTTGCCAAGTGGATTAATAGGCAAAGCCCATGCAGAGCAAGCTGACCATGTAGTAATCTCCCAAGTTTATGGTGGGGGAGGTAACGCAAATGCTCCATATAAAAATGACTTTATCGAGTTATATAATCCAACTGATAAAGCCATTGATTTAAAGGATTGGTCTGTACAATATGCTTCCAGCGGCGGCGTATTTAGTGCGATAACACCTTTAACTAAAACCATTCCTGCTCATGGCTATTACTTAATTTCTGAAGCAGCTGGTGCAGGGAACGGAGTTGACCTTCCTGCGGCGGATGATTCAGGTGCTATCGCTATGGCAGCTGGTGCAGGGAAAGTAGTATTGATGAAAACTACAACTGCACTTACAGATGGAAAGATACCTGCAGATGCAGTTGATTTCGTAGGCTATGGCGCAGCGGCAACTACCTATGAAGGTACTGGGCCTACCAAAACTCTAGATGCGAAAACAAGCGCTCAGCGCCGACCATACGCAAACGTCGACCCGGCAACCGGCAAAGGAAATGCCTGGGATACAGATGACAACGCAGCAGACTTCTTTGTAGGAGCAGTTGCAGCACCGAAAAATACAGCAAGCACACCTGAGAAGCCGATGGTTCCAGTTACAAGCCTACAGGTCAAAGGAACAAACATTCAATTTACACAAAACAGCAATAATGTAAAAGTAGTCGGTCTAGCTGATGCAGCTGAACCGGGCTCGGCGATTAATGTTTATGAAAACGCATCCAAAGGAACTGCTTTAGCTACAGCTACAGCGGCAGCTGACGGTTCATTTTCGATTAGTTTCACCTCTGATAAAGCATTACCATCCGTATTTGTTACGGCCAAGCAAGGCAATTTAGATGAGAGTACAGCGATCCAAATTAGCGTAGCAGCACCTAGCGCCGCGGTCGCTCAAGATAAATTAAGCTACAGCATCACAAGCGGCACAGGCACATTAATTGGCAGTCCAGCTACTGTAGCAACAGGTGCTATCGTGAATGTCTATCCGAACAACAATGCGAATGCTAGTGAAAAATTAGCGACCGTTACAGCGGGAACAGCAGGAGATTTTTCAACAACATTTAAAAATGCTCCGGATACCGTTTATGTAACCCAGATTACCACAAGCAGTAAGGGAATTATGCTGGAAAGTGTAGCTGTTTCCGTGACAAAGGCGGATACAACGACGATTTCCACGATTGCTGATGTTCGTAAGTCAGACGATAAAGGCCAGGCTGTGAACTTAAATAAGTTTTTCACAGTTGAAGGGGTTGCGACTGTTGACACCCAAATTCTTGGAACACAGAAGCAAAACTACTATATTCAAGACGGAACAGCAGGAATCAACATTTTTGGTGGATTAGATACGCCGTTTAAGACAGTTAAAGGCGATAAAGTCCGCGTAACAGGTAAGGTCTTACAATACAATGGCTTAGTCGAATTAGAAGCGACAGCGATTGTAAAAATCAGTGAAGGCAATCCAGTCCCGGCTCCGAAATCTCTGACGATCATGGACTTAAATACGTTTGCAGTTGCAGAGCCGCTGGAAGGAAGTCTTGTTTCAGTCACTGGTAAGGTGTCAGCCGTAGCAAGTACACCGCCAAACTGGAACGTAACCTTTGTTGACGAAAATAATAAAGCAACGACATTGCGTGTTATGGCCACAACTAAAATCAATCCAGATAACGATCTTGTGACTGGAAAGAGTTATACCGTAACAGGTGTTTTAGGTCAGTATACAACCAATGCTTCAGCAACAAACGGGTACCAATTGTATCCACGTGATCCAAAGGATATTTCACCAATTCTAGCGATCACGCACACAGCGATTAAAGAAGTGTACAAAGGTACAAGCGTAGAAATTGCCGCTAATGCCGATGGAGCAGAGTCAGTAACTGCTTATTATCGCGCTACTGGAGCGGCAGAATATACAGCATTACCAATGGTTAAGGGTAGTGAAGGCCGTTACACGGTCACATTGCCAGCAGCAAATGTACCGCAAAATGGATTTGAGTATTATATTGAAGCAAAAGCGGGCACGCAAGTACAGTCAGCTGGAACAAGTGCCACACCATATGCGGTTAAAATAATTGAAGATACGTTTGGACCAGCTATCAGCGGAGAAACGCCGCAGGATGGTACAAAAGTTGAAAGTCCAACACCTGAAATTTCAGCTTTAATCGATGACCCAAGCGGTGTCAATGAATCAACCGTACAATTATGGCTGGATGGCCAAGAGCTGAAAGCACCGGCTGCCGTCATTAGCAAAACACAAGTAAAATATACACCAGCAGCAGACCTTGAACTAGGGATACACACAGTGAAAGTAGCCGCTAAAGACGTTTTAGGCAACGCTTCTGAGAAGCAATGGACATTTGAAGTCGTGCCACGCTTTACTGGTGGAAATCATTACCGTGGAACAACACATAACCACACAAGTATTTCACATGATGCGGCAGGTTCACCTGAAGATGCACTAAAAGCAGGTAAAGCCCATCATTACGATTGGTTCGCATTCTCTGACCACTCACATGATATCGACCCAGAAAAATTGGGTGTAGATACAGTGGAGCACGGCGGTATGCAGGAGCGTACTGGCGGAGACCAATGGCAGTTAACAAAAGATTTAGCGAAGCAATACACAAAAAACAATGATTATGTTGTCTTCCCGGCATTTGAAATGACCTCGACTACATGGGGACATTCCAATATCTTCGGAACAGATAATTTCATTGACCGAAATATTAATGGCAAGCAATACCAAGACTTAAACAAGTATTACGCATGGGTCATGACATACGATGACATCGTTGGTCAATTTAACCACCCAGATATGTCTGCAAATGCTTTTAATAATTTTAAGCCATACAATAAAGACTTAGACAAGTTATTTACAATGCTAGAAGTGGGTAACGGTTCTGGTCACTATGGTTATGCCAATGCAGAAGGCAAATTCTTCTCAGCATTAGACCTTGGCTGGCATGTCGCTCCAACTTATGGGGAAGACAACCACGATGGCACATGGGGCCAAACGAATGCCCGTACGGTTATCGTTTCCGATGATTTGTCACAAGATTCGTTAATGCACGCAATGCGGAATATGCGCGTGTACATGGAAGAGGATCCAAACTTTAAGTTAGATGTTTTAGCAAATGGCTACTACATGGGCTCAACTGTTGATAGCAAGAAGTTAAATTTTAAAATCACAGGAAGCGATCCAGTAGCAGAAAAACGCAATAGCACAGATTACAGCTATCTGCCAACAAGCTATAAATCAGATGATAGAGTAAAATTGGTTGAATTGGTTTCAAACAGCGGCAAAGTCGTTGCCTCTGCGTCACCAATGACTGCTGACTTTGAATGGAATCCAGAGTATACCGTAACAGGCGGCCAGCAATGGTTTGTTGTCAGGGTTACGCAAATGGATGGCGAACGAATTTATTCAGCGCCAATCTGGTCAAAAGAAGAATCAGTTGATGTGAAGGTAAACGGGATTGATATTGACGGCGGCGTTATTATTGGCGGCAACCCTGCTAAATTAACAGCGACTGTAGCCAATAATGGTAAAGAAGCGATCAAGAATTTGAAAGTAGACTTCTATTACGATGAAGTGAAACCGGAGAATTTTATCGGTACCAATAATATCTCATCGATTTTATCAAAAGGATCTGCCGGAGCAACGGCTACATGGCCAACTCCATTGAAGGGCGACCATCAGCTCATTGTTGTCGTAACATCAACCGACGGTCTCGATATTGGTGATGTGAAGTATACAATGCCTGTAAAAATTAAAGAGCCGCTAGGAGTTACGGTGTTAATTGATGCAGCGCACGGCAATGAAAATACAAGTGGTGACAGTGGTACGTATAAAGACAACTTAAAAGCATTTACACTAATGCTTCAAAAAGAAGGCTATACAGTCACAGAAAATAAAGTAGCGCTTACTGATGAAGCATTAACTAATGTAAAAGTCTTAGTGTTAACTCATGCAAGAACAGCGCTAACAGCGGCTGAAAGAGCAGCAGTTACCAAGTTTATCAACAATGGCGGTTCGTTATTAATGGCTGGAAAGAGTAATAATGGCTCAACAGATCCAACCGTTAATAATCCATTATTAACTGATATCGGAACTCAAATCCGCATGGGGAATGATGGCGTATTTGATGATAGCAAGACAGGCAACTTCTGGGGTGATCCAGCTGTTAGCCCGTTTGCAGTCCGAGTCCATCCAGGATTAGTGTCCAATTATATGACCGACCGCGTAAGTTTTATTGATTACTATAGCGGTACTAGTCTTTCTGGCCCTAGCAATACGGCCTTAACAGAAGGCGGTAAGGTTACAATTTTAGCAAAAGGAAATGAAACAACGTACCAAGGCAATATCAAAGGCGGTTATACCTATGATGCTGTCTCCGATGCAACAGGCGGTTCAGCGATTCCGTTAATTGCGTCTGAAGAAATTGGCGCAAATGGCCGGATCGTGGTTTCCGGAATGAACATCTTCAATGACAAACAGATGGATGAGTCATTTGAACCTAAAGGCAATGACGAAATGACGATTAATGCCGTCAACTGGTTAGCACATCGCGAAACGAAAGTAATGAAAATCGCCGATGCCCGCAAACTAGCTGATGATACGAATGTCGTCGTAGAAGGAACGGTAACAACTGCTGCCGGTGTATTCTTCGATGCCTTCTATCTACAAGATGATACGAACGGAATTATGGCCTACCTTGAAGTTCCAGATGGATCTTTAAAAGCAGGCGATAAAGTACGTGTGTATGGACACATTAAGACGTTCGAAAATAACATAGAATTAGAGTTTACAAGCTTTGCTAAAGATGTTATCAAGCTTGGAAAAGGCACGCCTACTCAACCGAAGCAGGTAGCGACTGGGGAAGCAACATCAGCTGCCAACCAAGGTCTACTTGTGAAGGTAAAAGGAACAGTTGTCTCGAAGTACGATGAAAACTCTTATGTGATCAATGACGGTTCTGGCGACTTGATCGTGTTTACAGATGGTTATATCGTGAACCAAAGCAATGTTCCTGTACCTGTTCTTAAAAAGGGTGACACGTTAGAAGCTGTTGGACTTTCCGGTGCATTTGCACAGGGTGAACGAATCCGTGTCAGAGATACTAGAGAGTTATCAGGAACTGCAGCTCCTGATACTACAGCACCAGAAGTAACAGGTGTAGAGAATAACGGTATTTATAATAAGGATGTAATTATTTCCTTTAACGAAGGAACTGCAACCTTAAATGAAAAAGCTTTTACCAATGGAACCGTAGTTTCTGAAGAAGGAATCTACACATTAGTGGTAACCGATGAAGCAGGAAACAAAACAACTGTTTCGTTCACCATTGATAAAACGGCTCCAGTAGTTAGTGGAGTTGAAGATGGTTTCTACAATCATGAGGTAACGATCACATTCGATGAAGGAACAGCGACATTAAATAGTGAAGCGTTCAAGAGTGGGACGACTGTAAGTGAAGAAGGAACCTACACATTAGTGGTAACAGATAAAGCTGGAAATAGTACAGTCGTGAACTTTGCGATTGATAAAACAGCACCGTCCGTAACAGGTGTAGCAGACAATAGTTACTATAATCATGATGTAACGATTACCTTTGATAAAGGGACAGCTACATTAAATGGTAATGAGTTCAAAAGTGAAACAGTAGTAAGTGACGAAGGCCCTTACACATTAGTGGTAACAGATAAAGCAGGAAACGTTACTACTGTTAAATTCACGATTGATAAAACGGCTCCAGTAGTTAGCGGCGTAGAAAACAATGGCCTTTACAACCATGATGTTACCGTTTCATTTAATGAATTAGGTGGATTATTAGATGGGAATCCAGTGCCATCAGGAACGATCGTTTCCAAGGATGGAACCCACTTACTAGTGGTAACAGATCTAGCAGGAAACGTAACAACGGTTGTGTTCACGATTGATAAAACAGCTCCAATTGTTACTGGTGTTAAAAACAACGGTCTTTACAATATGGATGTGACAGTTTCCTTTAATGAAGGAACAGCCACTTTAAATGGTAAAGCAGTAAAAACTGGTACAGTAGTTAAAACAAATGGAGTTTACACAGTAGTGGTAACCGACGCAGCTGGAAACAAAACAACTGTGAAGTTCACGATTGATAAAACAGCTCCGGTCGTAACTGGTGTTAGCAATAACGGTCTTTACAATAAAGATGTAAAAGTTTCATTTAATGAAGGAACAGCGACATTAAATGGTAAAGCAGTGAAATCTGGGACAGTAGTTAAAACAAACGGAATTTATACAGTAGTTGTAACCGATGCAGCCGGAAACAAAACAACTGTGAAGTTCACGATTGATAAAACTGCTCCAACTGCACCAAAGATTAATCAGGTCACTGATAAATCTACAAAAGTAACGGGTAAGGCAGAGGTTAATGCGACTGTTAAGCTATACATTGCAGGAAAATATCAACGCAGTGTTACAGCTGACAAGTCTGGTAACTATAGCTTTACAATCAAAACGCAAAAAGCTGGAACAGAAATCAAAGTGACAGCAACAGATAAAGCTGGAAATGTTAGCAAAGCGACAACGGTGAAAGTAGTAGATAAAACAGCTCCATCAACACCAAAAGTTGATAAAGTAACTGTGAAATCTACGAAAGTAACAGGAAAAGCGGAAGCTGGCTCAAAAGTTGTTGTCAAAGTTGGCAGCAAAGTTATCGGAAAAGCCACTGCCGATAAAAAAGGCAATTTCTCGGCTAAGATAGCTAAACAAACAGCAGGTAAAACGATTTCCGTTACGGCAACAGATAAAGCTGGTAATGTAAGCAACGCGAAAAAAGTAACTATAGTGAAATAATGCTTCAAAAAATACCCTCGAAATTACTTCGAGGGTATTTTTTATGGGAATTTGTTGTATTTTACTAGATAAAAAGACACATGGCGAATATATCATTACTATTTATAGTAGAAAAATATAAATCCCCCCTAATATACTAACTACATTGTCCACCTCAGGCACACAAATGTACATGAGTGGTGCCTGACACCAACCAAAGACACCAAGCACAACAACCTTTGTTTAATATTTTATTAGTATAATATTTGGAAAATTCGTTATATTTTTTCCGTGTTTTTATAGTATACTATTACTAGAGTCTGATAATTTCGAATTTTAATAATATCGGACACGAAACATGTTGCGTTTGCATTGCTGTAGGGGGTGAAGGAAAGTAGGAGTATTGGAATTTTAGATAGAATAGAAAAACTAGTAGACGAGAGGGGTTTGAATATTGAAATTTAGACAGAGAAAGAGATTATTTAGTAGTTTCCTAGCTTTAACGATGATTTTTACCTTGTTATTTCCTGGCTTCGGGGCGGCCCAAGCTAATAGTACCAAATCTGTCAAAAAACAGGTGAGCAGTGCAGCATTAACGCAAATGAAAACACTAATTGCTCAGCAAAAGGCTGGTCTAAGTAGCGAGGCCGTTTTACATCCTGATCTACAAAACCTTAGCGGCGATAAAGAGGTAGCGGTAATTGTTGAATTATCAGATTACCCAGTTGCTTTGGTAAAAGGAATTAATAAAGTTGCCGGAAAAACAACTTCAAAAGCTGAAGAAAAAACGATTCAGCAAAAAGTAGTTTCCCAGCAGCAAAAGTTTCAAACGAACCTAAGCTCCAAGGGGATTAAAGCAAAGGTTGGTTATACTTACAATTACACTTTCAACGGGATGGCGCTTACATTAAAAGCTAGCCAAGTGAAAGAATTATTAAAAGTTGATGGCGTTAAATTGGTTGAACCAGACGTCGAAAGACATGCATTGGGCACAAAAACTTCTGGCACAGCAGTTAAGCCAGCGATGAATACAAGCAGCCCTTTCCTAGATGTACCATCTGTATGGGCCCTAGGCTATAAAGGCCAAGGTGTGAAAGTAGCTGTTCTTGATACTGGGATAGACTACAACCACCCAGAGTTCCAAAATGTTTACAAGGGCGGATACAACTTTGTTCCGCAAACGGATACTAAGCAATACGCTCGTGACCGAGCAGCTGATGATCCATATGAAACGACTCCATTGGATCGCCCAGCAGGCAAAGCTGAATTTGATGCTAATGGCAGTGCTTTTTACACAGAGCATGGTACCCACGTTGCCGGTACGATTGCAGCTCAAGGGAATAACACTTTCGGAATTAAAGGCCTAGCACCATCTGTTGAGCTTTATGCTTATCGTGTACTAGGTGCTTACGGAAGCGGAGCAAACTCTGGAGTTATTGCCGGGATTGATAAGGCAGCCCAAGAGAAAATGGATGTTATCAACCTTTCCTTAGGTGGAAGCAGTAATAGCCAAACAGCGTCTGATGCAGTCGCAATAAACAACGCAGCCCTTGCTGGTGTAACTGCGGTTATTGCAACAGGTAACTCAGGTCCAAACCGTGGAACCATTGGAAGCCCATCCACAGCAGCATATGCTATTTCAGTTGCGAACTCGACTGTACCTGAAACTACAATGAAAGGACAAGCTTCTGTTACATTAGAAGGATCTGATCCTACATCTTATGACATGGATTTAATGGGCTGGAAGTTTGGCACAAAACCAGGCGAACTTCTATCCGGAACATATGATGTTGTAGCCGTTCCAGGACTTGGAGAAGCAAAAGACTATAATGGTTTGGATGTACAAGGAAAAGTAGCACTGATTTCACGTGGTACGATTGCTTTTGTTGACAAAATTGCCAATGCTAAAAAAGCAGGAGCAGTAGCGACAATCATCCATAATAATACAGGAACAGCGCCTGCAGGTGTATTCCTTGGCGATTCTTTTGCCTTTATTCCGACATTTGATATGTCAACAACGAATGGAAATGCATTAAGAACTGCTTTAGCAACGAAAAAAGCTACAGTAACGTTTGGTAATTTTACTGAAAGCAAAACAGCTGGCGACGATATCAATAGCTCAAGCTCACGCGGCCCGGCTAATCCGAATTTCGACTTAAAACCAGACGTTTCTGCTCCGGGAACGAACATCATGTCATCTGTTCCTGCTTACGGCAAAGACTTCCCAGATGCTAGTTACCTGGAGTCGTATGACCGTTTCACAGGAACAAGTATGGCGACTCCGCATGTTGCCGGTATTGCTGCATTATTAAAATCAGAGCATCCAGATTGGACGCCATTCGATATTAAAGTAGCAATCTCAAATACTGCGAAACAACTTGATGTTAAGAAATATGATGTATTCTCACAAGGTCCCGGACGCGTTCAGCCTCTAGCGGCTGCAACAACTGAAGCATTAGCTTATTCACTTGATAAGACTAGCTTCTCTGGAAAATCCTACGATAATATCAAAGGTACAGTAACGTTTGGAAATGTTCCAACCAATCCGAACAATGCATCAACCATTACAAAAGATATTCTAGTAAAAAATCTCACAGGTAACGCTAGTGACTATACTGTTACTGTCCAGAATACAAAGGCTGCGACTGGTACTTTAGCTGCTGCAAACGTGACAGTGGATAAATCCAATTTCACACTTGCTGCTAACGGTGAAAACAGCTTAAAAGTAACGTTAAACGTTCCAAAGGGTACAGGAACTACTGGAAATGAAATTTTAGGTTATGTGAAAATTACCAATGGTAAGACAAGTTTAAATTTACCATTTGCAGGAAACTTTGCACCGCCAACAGGTCTAAAGAGCTTCTCTGTTGATAGTTATCATATTTCACCAAACGGTGATAAAAAATTAGATAGCACAACGGTTCGTTACGAGTTTTATGACCGTCAAGGTCAAACTCAAATCGAACTTTGGGATGCCTCTAACCCAGATGGGGGCTATTACGGGGACGGCTCAGTCGGTTATATTGTGGGTACTGCTTCAACTACAACAGGACCGAAAACTGGTACCTTTAATGGGGGCTACACAGAATGGAACACTGGTGCTAAGAAGAATGCTCCAGATGGCGTTTATACGTTGGATTTAGCTTCCCTTAACACAGCGAATAATGCAATTTCTGCTGAAGCTTGGTTAGGTCCAGTGTTTATCAAAACAACGGCTCCGAAAATTGTAGTGGATGATACGAATACTACGAAACAATCAAACTATGATTTATCCGGCTCATTACAAGATTCATACGTCAATTGGAAGTCGCTCGTGGAAGAAACATTTGGCGAAGACTATGATGTCAACTCGAATTTACATGTTAACTATGAGTTAACAAACAGCAATGGTGAAAAGGTTGGAGAAGCGGCTACTATTACGCTTGATCAAGACGGTACATTTAAGCTAGCTCTAAGCGGATTAACCCTTGGAGAAAACAAGGTTAAGCTTACTGTTGATGATGAAGGACAAAACCATGCTGAGAAAGAAATCGTTGTGAATTATGTTGATAACGATGCACCAGTAACGACTGCAAAGGTTACTGGAACTGAAGGTACAAACGGCTGGTATACTTCTGATGTCACTGTTGAGCTTTCCGCAAAAGATGAAGGAACAGGCGTTAAATCAACAGAATACAAATTAAATGATGGTGAATGGTCAACATACACGAAAGAAATTAACCTGTCCACTGGAACCACAGCGATGGATTTCCGCAGTACGGATAATAATGAAAACGTGGAAACAACCCAATCACTAACTGTGAAAATTGATAAAACAGCTCCAATCGTTAGTGGCGTTAAAAACGATGGACTCTATAACCATGATGTAGCGATTACGTTCAATGAAGGAACGGCAACATTAGATGGTAAGGACTTTGCAACCAATACACTTGTAAGCGAAGATGGAAACCATACATTAGTGGTAACCGACGAGGCAGGCAACAAAACCACGGTTACGTTCACTATTGATAAGATCGCTCCAGAAGTGAATGGAGTAGAGGATGGATTCTACAATCATGATGTCACCATTACATTTAATGAAGGCGAAGCAACATTAAATGGTAAAGACATTGAGAATGAAACTAAAGTAAGTGAAGAAGGAAGCTATACATTAGTGGTTACAGATGCCGCTGGAAATAGCACAGTTGTGAATTTCACGATTGATAAAAAGGTTCCACAAGTGATTGGTGTTGCGGATTATAGCAATTACAATCATTTTGTTACTATCCTCTTCGATAAAGGCACAGCTACTTTAAATGGCAGTGAATTCAAGAGTGGAAATGTAAGCGAAGAAGGAACATACACATTAGTCGTAACGGATAAAGCCGGAAACGTAACTACTGTTCACTTTACGATTGATACAACGGCTCCTGTTGTAAGTGGAGTGGAAAACTTCGGCTTATACAATCAAAATGTGACACTTTCATTTAATGAGCTAGGTGGTTTATTAAATGGACAACCAATACCATCTGGAACTGTAGTTTCCCAAGAAGGATCCTATCTAATTGAAGTAACAGACGCAGCAGGTAATATCACGTATAAGTTCTTCACCATTGATAAAACTGCTCCAGTGGTAAGCGGAGTTACAAACAACGGCCTTTACAATAAAGATGTGACAGTTTCCTTTAATGAAGGAACAGCCACATTAAATGGTAAAGAAGTTAAATCTGGTACAGCAGTTAAAACAAACGGTGTTTATACAGTAGTGGTGACCGATGCAGCTGGAAATAAAACAACTGTGAAGTTCACGATTGATAAAACCGCTCCAACTGCAGCAAAGATTAATCAGATCTCTGATAAATCTACGAAAGTAACAGGTAAAGCGGAAGCTAATGCCACGGTTAAGCTATACATTGCAGGAAAATATCAACGCAGTGTTACAGCTGACAAATCTGGTAACTACAGCTTTACAATCAAAAAGCAAAAAGCTGGAACAGAAATTAAAGTAACTGCAACAGATAAAGCTGGCAATGTCAGCAAAGCAGCTGCTGTTAAAGTAGTAGATAAAACAGCTCCATCCACACCAAAAGTGGATAAAGTAACTGTGAAATCTACGAAAGTAACAGGAAAAGCAGAAGCTGGCTCAAAAGTTGTTGTCAAAGTTGGCAGTAAAGTAATCGGAACAGCCACTGCCGATAAAAAAGGCAATTTCTCAGCTAAGATTGCTAAACAAAAAGCTGGTAAAACACTTTCCGTTACGGCAGCTGATAAAGCTGGTAATGTAAGTGCGGCTAAAAAGGTTACTGTTAAGAAGTAACAAGTTTTCGTAAACTTGCAAGAGATACCCTCGAAACTATTCGAGGGTATTTTTTTTACAGAAAGTATAAATTTCGGCTTTGAGAATTGTCCAGCTCCAGAGCCCTAGCGGCTAGTGTCCTTCGCTCTCCGCCCTACGATAAGTCAACATCGGTTCGCTCCGCTCACCGTGTTTCCTTTATCTCAGTTGGAGCGCTCCAGGCCATACGCCGCTGACCAGGGCGCTTGCGCTTTTCTTAATAATAGGTAATGAATTATTTGGGAAATATGGTAAACTGTTAATTGGATAATATTTCAAAGGGGGATCGGAAGAATTGAGAAAAGTAGTCATTACAGCTTTTATTCTATTATTAACATTTACGTATTCTTTGAATACAGCCCATGCAGAGGGACTTGTGTCAAAATCTGGCTTTAAAAAACTGGAAAATCCAGCAGTGACAGAGCTGGAACCAAATAACACGAAGGAGACGGCCAATAGAATACAGCCGTCAGATAGTGTGCTTGGTACCATTCAAGATGATGAGGATACCGATTATTATCGTTTAGTTATGCCAAGAAAAGGCCAATATACCCTGCTATCTTTATTAGGAAACTATTACTCGGATAATGAACGCTATTCAGATGATTATTCCATTACCATTTATGATGAAAACGATAACACTGTTGCCAACAGCGAAAGCCTTTATGATGAAGATTATGGATATTTCCAAGGCATGCAAACATCGTTGGAGGCAGGCACCTATTATATCTCTGTGAAGACGAATGGTTACTCTTATATGAACAATCAGGAATATTACCTTTGGCAATACATAGAGTATGCCCCAGATTTTGTGATTAATAGCTTAACAGCAAATCTTCCTTCCCCTCAAATCGAACGGAAGACGATTACTGTTCAGGCGGGCGCAAATAAAGCAGGACTTCACTATCAATTTTCCGTCCAGGGAAAGGTTGTTAAAAGTTACAGCGGGGCGAATACCTATCAATGGACGCCAACAGCACCGGGCACCTATAAGTTAAAAGTAGAGGTGCGCGACCCTTCTTTTCCAAGTGCAGTAGCCCAAAAGGAAATATCGTACACAATTACAGCCTATAAACCGGATTTTGCGATTACATCTTTTTCGCCAAACATCAATTCGCCATCGTTAACGGGAAAGACGATTACTTTTTCTACAAAAACAAATAAGTCTGGATTGCAATACCAATATACTGTCAATGGAAGAGTTGTCCAGAGCTTTGGAGCGAACAGCTCTTATTCCTGGAAGCCAACAAGCGCCGGAAAATATACCATCAAAGTGGAGGTTCGCAGGTCCCAATATCCGAACCGGATCGTGTCAAAGCAACTAAGCTATGAAATTTCGGATGGAAAGGTTTATATTTCCTCATTAAGAGCAAATATGTCTTCGCCGCGGCCGACATCAACTTCGATTAAATGGACAGCCGCTGCTAAGGGAGTTAATCTCGAATACAAATTTAGTGTCTATCAGAATAAAAAATGGACGACGATTCAAAATTATTCATCGAAAAATTACACCTATTGGAAACCGAAAAGTGCCGGTTCTTCGAAGGTGATGGTAACGGTACGAAGTAAGTTATCTAAAAAGACGGCAACACGAACAGCAAACTTTACGATCTTTAAACCTTCTTACTTTTCAGCACCGACATTAAAATCAAATATTAGCACAAAGCAGACCACGAATACGTATTTTTATTTCACAGCAAAATCATCGGGAAATTACTTGGAGTACCGGTTCAGAGTATATAATGGCTATTATTGGTCGACCGTACAGGATTACTCAAGCAGCAAAAGTTTATATTGGACGGCCTATTATAAAGGGAAATATACAGTGGCGGTAGATGTACGCCAAAAGGGTACAAAAACAGTAAAGACGAAGAAGCTTTCACTGGATATAAGGGAATCACCCAATTCATCCTTTAACGCAAACTATGATATTTACTATAATTATGGATACTTGAAAGTAACAAACTATGGTTATAGCAATTTAAAGGTAACAAAGATGCAATTTCTAAATAATGGAAATATTATTTATACTCATAATCCCAATAACTGGATTACAATCGGGCGTTCGTACCAAACCTATTATTTTAATCCCAAAAAAGCTGTTTCACAATTTTCCTATAATACGGTAATAAAGGTTTATTATACGTATGATGGACTAACGTATACTTCTTACCTATATAGATAGCTGAAAAAAGGGTCTTCAAAAAATATTGGAGCCCTTTTTAAGATTTTTACTTTTCAACAGTAATGACTATTTTAATATATTGGAATTTTTGTTAAAATTTAAGAAATATAGAATGCAAAAAGGATGGGGAAAAAGTTGAGAGCAGGACGTTTTTTAAAAGGGATTCTTATTGTCATTATTTTATGTTCAATGGTGGTGCCGGCCAAAAACGCAAGTGCGGCAGCATTAACGGCGCATCAAGATTTTTCAAAAAAGGTATCCGCAGAACTGACAAAATACATAAAAAAATCCGGCGGGACAGTGACGCTTCAGTATCAGGATTTAGGTACGGGCGATGTCTTTCAAATCAAGGGGAAAACAGCCGGCCGCGCTGCCAGTACAATTAAACTGCCGCTAGCTTTGTATATTATGGAGCAGGCGTCAAAAGGGAAAATCAACTTAAATCAAAAACTAGTCTATAAGAGTCGTCATTACTCTGGCGGAAGCGGAGTTATTCAAAACCAGAAAGTGGGCACGTCCTACACCATCCGTGATCTTGTGAAAAAGGCCATGATTTACAGCGATAATATTGCGTTTATCATGTTAAAGGAGCGGGTTGGACAAGCGAATTTAGTCAAGTACATAAAAAGCATTGGCGGACAGTACGCCTACCCGAATGGACAAAATTTAACCTCAGCCAATGATTTAACGATTTATGCGAAGAAACTCTATCAATTTTCTAAAAAGAGCCCGCTTGGAGAAGAACTTGTCGGCTATTTGAAAAAGACAGTCTATAATACTACCATTCCTAAGGGAATAAAGGGAGTGGCGGTGGCCCACAAGGTGGGGATGATTCCAGCAGAAAGAATCTATAATGACGCTGCCATCGTTTATGACAAAAAACCGTTTGTTTTAGCGATTATGACGAAAAACCTTTCCTATGAAAAGTCGCAGAAGGTGATTGCGGACTTGGCAGCGATTGTCTATAAACAACATAAAGCTAAGGGTATTACACAAAAGGTAATTATTAAAGGGGATACAAAAATCTATCTAAACAGCTGGGGAGAAATAGCCTATGCAAAGGTATATTCAGGCAGCAAATTAATCAAGATTCAAGAATTTTATCCAAACAGCACGATTGAAAATGCATCCCAGCATATTAACTATATTTATGATATAAATAACGACGGATTCATCGCGAAAGCGGCAAAGCTTGATAAAGAAACGCAAAAAGCAACGAATCGATATGAATATTATTCAAAAACGGTCTATGGCAAACACGGGGGAAATATCAAGTATATTTTCGATCTTAATGCCGCGGGGTATATAACGAAAGCTGTAAAGACAGAAAAGGGAACAAAGAGAACTCTTGCCTGGTACCAATATCAATCAAATACGGTTTATGGAAAGCATTCTTCACGGATTAGCGGAATAACATTAAATGTGCCGTTGATCAATCAAAGGCCGGAATTACCAACTGGTTGTGAAATTACAGCCGTCACCATGATGCTTCAATATAAAGGTGTACGAGTCAACAAAGTGACCTTAGCGAATAAGATGCCAAGACATTCATCGAATCCAAACCTTGGATATGTGGGGAATCCATTTACAAAAAGAGGATGGACTATTTATCCGCCTGCCTTAATGGGAGTAGTAAAGAAATATGCTGGAAGTGCCAAAAACTTAACCGGTACAAGCAATGCAAATGTAGAAAAGCAATTATTAAACAACAAACCAATTGTTGTGTTGGTTTCAAGAATGCACGGTTTTTCAGTCCATGCCTTAACGTTGACCGGATTTGATAAAACGAATTATTACTATAATGATTGCTGGTCAGGCGAGAAAAATGCCAAAATCAGCAAAAAGGAATTTAATAAATTATGGAGCAACCAGAGTAAGAGAGCCATATCTTACTAAATAGAAAGATCCTTTTCCATTTAACAGGGGCCATGGCACCTAGATCATTATATTTTAGATAAATAGAATTTTAGATATTGGAGGGGGAAACGAATATGTTTAAAAAAACAGTCACTGTATTTTTGGCAATGCTGCTTATTTTCAGCAGTACGGGCCTATTTTCAGCAAATGTCACACATGCGGCCGAGTCTAAATCCAGCAAGGTTGTTTATTTGACCTTTGATGACGGACCTAACCAGTACACTCCAAAAATTCTTGATATTTTGAAAAGGAAGAAGGCACATGCGACCTTTTTCATGATTGAGGGGAATATTAAGCAAAACCCTAAAATGGTGAAAAGAATCATCAGTGAGGGCAACTATCCGGCCTTACACAGCGTCTCCCACAATGTTCAGAAACTCTATCGGGGAAGCTCGAATAATGTCGCCATTGAAATGGAGAAAACAAGGCAAACATTGTTAAGAGTTTCCGGGTTTAATAGTAAACTAACCCGCGCTCCCTATGGCAGCAAGCCCTATATGAAAAAGCCGCTCCGCGATGCCTTAGCAAAGAAAGGCTTTAAAATGTGGGACTGGGACATTGATACACTAGATTGGAAATATAATCGAACACAGCCGAGAGTCATTACCTCAAGAGTGAAATCAGGACTAAAAGGTAAAAAGGGCCCGATTGTGATCCTTTTCCATGATTCAAGAGGAACAGCGCAGCAGCTGCCAATCATCATCGATTACCTAAAAAAGAATGGCTATAAATTAGAGGTCTACAATCCAAAACACCATATCGTGAAGAACTTTTGGAATGATAGAAGGTTTTAGGCTAGAAAAAACATGAACTGAACTGGATCAAAAATAAAAGGCTAACCTAGGTTGCCTTTTTTATTCTCATTTTTTTTTCAAATCTATACATAAGGGCTATATATTGTTAAAATCTAATAAGAATATTGTCGAAATCTCAGGAAATGTGAAAAGCCCAGCATGATAACAGACAAGAAAATTGGTATTAATTTATTCAAAAACTAAGGATAATCATTTATATTAAGGAGAATTAAATGAAAAAAAACTTTTTTGGCATTGATCTTTTAAAGGTGATTGCAATTATTTCAGTTCCGAGTGTCCATTTTTTACTAAGAACGCACTACTATAGTGTTCCTTTAAATAGTCCCCTTTTATTTATTCAAACATTTTACAGACAAATCTTTATTGTTTGTGTTCCCTTATTTATTATGGCAACAGGGTTTTTACAATGGAAAAAGGAATGGAATAAAAAGTATTTAAAGGGAATACTAAATATTATTTTGATCTATGTTATTTACTCAGTGTTTGTCATTATTATTCGAAGCTATCAGTTTGGTGAGCAAAAGACAATTACCGAATGGATATCATTGATTTTTAGGTTTGAGGCAATTAGTTATGCCTGGTATGTGAATATGTTTATTGGGCTTGCACTTCTTATTCCATTTTTAAACACTTTATGGCAAGGTTTTAAAACAAAAGGACAATTTAAGATTTTTTTACTTGTGCTTTTATTTGTCACGGGAATCCCTATGTTCTGGAACGCTTTGCCGGCCTTTTTTGGAGATAGGAAGATAGTTTTATTTCCTAACTTTTGGATGCCTATTTATCCCCTTTTTTATTACTTTATGGGAGTTTATATTAGGCAATATCCTATCAAGATAAGCAAGTTGAAAAGTTTTTGTTTATTTATTGTCATAACAATAGTAGAGGCAGGAATCCTTATTGGATTTAATGAAGGAACAAAATTTATTAATTTTGTCGGCGGTTATGGATCAGCGTTAATTATGCTCCAAACTACATTTTTATTTTTATTTTTGTATCAAATCCAACTTCCTGAAAATAAATTATTACCCTGGATTCAAACCCCAGTACGTTCCATTTCCAGTCTAACTTTAGATATTTACTTAGTCTCAAATATAACGGATAGGTGGGTATATGAGTATTTTATGAATAATATTTATGATACGCAAGATAGAGCAATTTTGTATGCACCTATTGTTGTGATAACTACCTTTTTTATCGCATATGCAATTTCACTTATTAGAAAAACGATAATAAGAATCAGATAACCATAGCTTTTTACTTTGTCTTTCTGTTTTGAGGTATTGTGACTTTTGAAATAATTGATAAAAAGGAATAATTATCCCTCTTCTTATATAATGCGTTATTTTTCTAAATACATATTAATGGGAACAAATGGGGCCTTTTTCAAAAGAACCGTTTATTAAATATGAGGGAGGTTAATTTAAGAATGGTATTACATAAGATAAAAAAATTAATGCATCGTATTGCTAATCGGAATAAAGGTAAATTTAAAAAGCGGTTGGAACTTCATCAAGATAATCACAAACTTAGTATGAATGGTGAACTTTATGGGAATTTCAAAGCAAAGGAAATTTGGCTTATATCCCCCGATGAGGAATCCAAATTAAAAATTGCAGAATCAAGTCCTACTTCAAATTTCTCTTTTGAAATTGACTTAGCAAAATATGCAGGGGAATTTGATGAAAACGAATATAAATTCTTTATGTTGGTTCAAGCTCCAAAAGAAGAACTAAGTGAGAGTCAATATAGTAAGATTCAATCCACAGCAAAAGTAATTCCAAGTTCTGATGGGGGAGTAATGTTAGAATATCTCATTAGACTAGGTAAATTTGAAGAAACAGAATATCGTGGATTAGAAGAATTTAGTATTGGTGAAAAGACAGGACAAATCTATAATACAAAAAATAATTTTATCTCCTTAATTTGGGATAAAGAGTTAAGTATTAAGCCCAAGGTGCAAATAAGTAAAATTAAATCAAAGGGAAACCAATTTTTTATTAGTGGCCAAGTCTCAACTCAAAGTTTTCGAATCATTGAGGCATCTATCTTGCTATCAGGACGCGAAACGGGAACAAAGGTAAAAATTCCGATAGAACTTGATTTAATAAATAAAAGGCCAAAAAACTCATATGGAAATAATAACTATTATTATCAGGCAGCTATCAATCTAAATTTATTATTAAATGGAAAACCTTTAAACGAGGATATCTATGATTTCTTTTTAGACTTGAATCTAAACAATCGTGCCGAGAACAAATTGGTAAGAATGGGGTCTCCTAAGATTAGAGCAAAAGGCTATTCGGAACCAGCTTATGCCGATGATGGCGATGTCATGTATATTGCTACACCCTACTATACGATAAAATACTTTAATCTTTCACTTCAAATTAATAAGTTTGAAAGGGATACCCTAATTTATTTTAAACGTATGATGAAATGGGCATGGCTTTTAAGACCGCTTTATAGAAATCGAGACATTTGGATTGTGGGAGAACGTCCTTATAAGGCACAAGATACCGGATATCGCTTTTATAAATATATGAGAACGGAACATCCAGAACGGAATGTTTACTACGTAATTGAAAAGGATTCTCCGGAATTGGAGAATGTAAAGGACTTGGGAAATATCTTGTTCTTTGGATCGAAGGAACACATCTGGCACACCATAATGGCGAGAAGAATAATAGGGTCCCATCACGCTGATTACCTTTATCCTTTAAGAACGGCTAACTTTAAGAAGGTTGTAAAGGCTAAAAAGGTATTTTTACAGCATGGTGTAATGGGGACAAAAAATACCGTTCACTTCTATGGGGTTAAGTCTCCCAGCTTTGATACAGATTTATTTATAGTAAGTTCAGAATATGAAAAGAGCTATATTGTTCAGGACTTTGGATATAACCCAGCCGATGTTGCAGTAACTGGATTATCTCGATTTGATAGCCTTTTCCAAAAGGATGTTGAAACAAAAAGGCAATTATTAATCATTCCAACCTGGCGCGAATGGATTGTAAATGACGAAATATTTTTAGAAAGTGAATACTTTGAGCGGTACCGTGAATTGGTCCATAATCCAGCTCTACATGAGTATTCAACAAAGTATAATTTTGAAATCGTTCTTTGTTTACACCCTAATATGCAACAATTTACTCCCTTTTTTAAAGATGCCCCTGTAAGGATTGTTAGTCAGGGGGAGGTAGATGTTCAATTTTTACTTAAAGAAAGTGCCTTAATGATTACCGATTATTCAAGTGTGGCATTTGATATGAGTTTTCTGGACAAGCCGATTATCTATTATCAATTTGATCGACAAAGGTTTATTGGAAAACAACCTTCCCATCTTAATTTAGATAACGACCTGCCTGGAGATATTGTTTATACGATTGGTGATTTGTTGAATAGTGTCGAAAAATATGCGCAATCCGACTTTGTCATGGAACAGGAATATAAAAAGCGGGCAGGAAAATTCCTGAAATATCATGATTTAGATTCCTGTAAGAGGATCTACGAGAAGACATTAAAAATTCGCAAAAAGTCTCTTCGTTCATCCCTTGTGAAAAATGAAATCGTTAAAGCAAGCTATAGAAGGTTTAGAAGAAGCCGGATTTATTTTCCACTAATGAAGGCATTTTATAATCTTGCAAAAAAAGTAATCCCAGTTGATGACAGATTGATTGTCTTTGAAAGTGGGTTAGGAAAACAATATGCAGATAGCCCGCGCTATATTTATGAAGAAATTGTCCGTAGGGGACTAAATTATAAAAAGGTATGGGTTTATAATTCGCAAAAACGGTTTAATGATAAACAGACCATTTATGTGAAAAGGCTTAGTTTTAAATACTATTATTATCTTGCGAAGGCGGGAGTTTGGGTTAATAATCAAAACTTCCCAACCTACATCAATAAAAGGCCTGCAACCACCTATATTCAAACATGGCATGGAACGCCTTTAAAGAAGATGCTCTTTGATATCGAAAACGTTCAAGGTCGAACGGATGACTATGTTGAACGGGTATCCAAGGCAACAAAAAATTGGGATTATTTAATATCACCCAGTCCCTATGCCACAAAGGCATTTAAAAGCGCCTTTCGATACGAAGGGAATATACTTGAAATTGGCTATCCCCGCAATGATTTATTTTACCAACAGGATAGTAAAAAGCTTGCCGGCAAAGTACGTAATAGCTTGAGACTCCCAGCCAATAAAAAGGTCATCTTATATGCACCAACCTTTAGGGATAATCAGTCTAGCGGAACCAACAATTTTACCTTTGACATTAATCTAGATTTTGAGCAGATGAAAGAGAAATTGGGCGATGAGTATTTATTGCTCTTAAGAATGCATGTTGTTATCAAGAAAAAAGTTAAAATCCCCGATGAATATAAGGATTTTGTTTTTGATGTTTCTAATTATCCTGATATACAAGAACTATATTTAATAACAGATATCCTAATTACTGATTACTCTTCTGTTATGTTTGACTTTGCCAACTTAAAGCGGCCAATTTTGTTTTACACCTATGATTTAGAATTCTATCGTGATCAATTACGAGGTTTTTATATGGACTTTGAAAAGGAAGCTCCGGGACCATTGTTAAAAACAAATGAAGAGTTGCTGGAAGCAATACAAAATATAGATGAAGTGCAGAAACAGTACACAGATAAACAAAATGATTTTTACACTAAATTCTGCCAGTTAGAGGATGGATTTGCAGCTGACCGTTTAGTTAATCAGATATTTGATGTAAATAATAATCCGGTTACACCTAAATAGAGAGTATCCTAAGTGGCTGTTGAATTAATTCAACAGCCTGTTTTTTAGGAAAATGTAAATAATAGAGATTAAATTCATTGTAAAGGGCTTTGAAAATTCATATAGTTTGTCGAAATTTTGTGTGATATAATTTTTCTTGTGAAAAAATTGTAAATAATTTCTTTTCAATATGAGATTATTGATGGAGTTGTAAATACTAAATAAAGATATGACTGGGATACTCTGGTAAAGGGAAATGTGGAAGTAGAATGTAATAAGAATCGTGGGTTACTTTACCTTTTAATATAGATGGAAATGTGAGTTGAGTTAATTGAAAAATAATGTGTTTCTAGAAAAAATTTACCGTCTAAAAAATAGACGTATAAAATTGATTTTAAATATGGAAACAAGAGAGACCATAGACCATGTAGGTATCATAGTTGGTCCTACTCCAAAGGCAGATCATTCTTTTAAACATTCCTTGAACTCCTCCTATAAAATTATAGACAACAATCTTGAAATTATTATAAGCTATAAAGAATTTAGCAAAATTCCAGATGGAAGCATTATCGGCTTGATGATTACATCCGAAAATCAGGCCCGATACATAGAAATAATCAATCATTTAAAAAAGAAATTCTCCGTTTCTTTTAGCGGGGAAACATATCTTATTAGCGAGAAAGAAGATCGGATTAAGGTATGTAAAAAATCTTCAAAGGGGCTTATACTCGAGTGCGATGAAATTCTTTCATATAAAGGGAAGAGATTTGAATTAAGCGGAATCCTTTATAATGGCAGTAATATTCATGAACCAAAAATAAATAACGTTTATTTACAGAATGAAGATACTAAAGAAAAAGTATTTATAGAGAATTTCACAGTCAATTACTCTGTGAATACATTTAAAATTTCCATCAACTTAAATATTCATCCGTTATATGAAGGTGAATGGAATTTATTTAGCACAATTAATGTAAATAACAAGGATGAAATCACTTCTATTCTTTTTTGTAAGGAACAATCTAAACTTCAAGGGGATTACCTAGAATACAATAACTCTCTGCATTACTATGAAGTATATGAAAATAAACAATCACAAGTTGCTTTTCACATAGTGAAAAACAAACGTAAATTTATTTCGTTTGATATTAACGGGGTCGCTTTGGAGAGAAACTTACTAACTATTCAGGGATTCCTTCAGGTTTCTCTTATTTCTAGTAAAGAAGACAAGGTTACCAATATAATATTTATGAATAGGGACACAAAGGAAAAAGTAAATCTTCCCATTGATATAGATAATAATGGTGCATTTTCTGCAAAGATTTCTTTCGATGATGAAAATAATCTTATTAAAGAAAACGGAACTTGGGATGTATTTGCAGCATTATGCATAAGCGGTGTTAATGAACTAACACGAATAAATATAAATAGTAATCAAACCAGTGAGGAATTTATTAGTTTCTCAAAACCAATCTATAATAATCAGTTAGGTTTTATTAAAAATGTACGTTCTTATAAAACAGTTGGCGGTAACTTAGCCCTACATGTTACAGATCAAATAGTAACATGCGATATTACTAAAGCTGAATTGGAAGATGGAAGAACAATTGTCAATGGGTTTGTTTTTAATGGAGATCTTGATTTTTCCCTGAAAGATATTCATCTTCAAAAAATAAACGGGGAAGAAAAGATTATTTGCAAAAACGAAGTAAAAAAGGATAATAACCTTTTTTATTTTAAAACCGAAATTGATTGGGGAACTATAAATATTAAGGAAATTATCGACTCTGACTTCCAATTCATTATTACCATTATTGTTAAAGATAAGGAATATCCATTAGAATTAGTCTCTAATTTTGATGATATATCAAACAAGTCCAGGGCAATTATTTATCCGCTTTTGAGGGCTAATAATAACGGTTATCCTCTTCAAGTAAGACATTTTTATAATAGAAAGAATGCCTTTCTTGTATCTATAGGAAATACACTGAACGCTTATTGTATTGCCTTGAGAAAGAGAAGAAAAGAGCTTGAGTTTGAAATTTCATCAGATATAGACCAAACACTAATCAACTCGAATGATGTAGAGTTGGTTTTGAAAAATAGAAATTTAGATAATGAAATAAAATTATCACCACAAAAAAACGCAAACAATAAATACCTTTTCAGAATTAACGAATCTTTAATAAAAAATTTAGGTTTATCAATTGGCAGCTATGAAATATTTTTTGCAATTAAGGTGAATAACTTTGGGGTTATGACAAGAGTAAAGGGAATCGATGCTAGGATAATTGAAAGGAATTCTACCTTTAAATCAAATGCCATTAGAATGAATGAAAATATATACTATTCGCTGCTTATTGATCAAAAGAGTACAAGCTTGAACTTTGAAATTAGAGAGTTGAAGGTTATCGAAAAGTCAGGGGAAAAGATAAAATTCCTATTAGCAAAAGGTCTTGCTAAAATGACAAGAAGGTTTATAAAAAAGCCAGTTTGGTTAATTGGTGAAAACCTGGGGGAAATTGCCCAAGATAATGGTTTTGCATTTTTCCAGTACTGCATGAAAACCGAAAATAGTGAGAAATATTATTATGTGAGTAAGCAGGACAATAAAAATGCGGAGAATATAAAACCCTATCATGCGAATGTCTTATTATACGATAGTTTTAAGCACTATTTTTTATATTGGGTTTGCCAATATTTAATTGTTAGTCATGGTATACGTGATACAATACCTAGCATTGTTCATAATAAATTGAATAATAACCCAAAAAGAATCATCTATTTACAGCATGGAATTATCGCAATGAAAAAATTACAGTTCAATAAGGATTCTTATAACGGGAAAATTAAAAAATTTGTAGTGTCTTCCGTACATGAGAAAAACATATTAATTGAAAAAATGAACTTTAAACCGAAACAAGTGATGGTAACAGGGTTATCCCGGTTCGATAATTTAATTGATAAGAGTAAGGATAATAAAATAAAGGAAATTTTACTTATACCAACCTGGAGAGAATGGCTCATTGATTCAAAGACAGAATTTCTAACTTCAGAATTTTATAATCAGTATATAGGGTTATTACGTGATCCCCACCTTCATGGGATTTTGGAGAAGTATAATTTAATTTTAAAGTTCTTTCCACATATAGAAATTCAAAGGAAATACATGGATTCCTTTTCTTCCTTGAATGAGCGGATAGAAGTAGTGAATATTGACAAAACCACAGTAAGGGACCTGATACAAGAAAGTTCATTACTTATTACAGATTACTCTAGTGTGGTGTTTGATTTCAATTATTTAAGAAAACCGGTTGTTTTCTTTCAGTTTGATTTACATGATTATTTGAGGCATAGAGGTTCTTATGTTGATCTGAGAACAGATTTAATAGGTGATATAGCAGATACAAAACTGGAGTTATTAAATTATATTTCAGAATATGTAAAAACTGATTTTAAATATAAACCGATATATAATATTAAATCTAAGAAATATTATGCGTATCATGATCAAGAAAATTCAAAAAGAATTTATGAGGAAATAAAAAAAATTAAATGATTCGTTAAAGAGCGGGAGCGACGGAAGAATTGAAAATTACATTTTTGGTTTATAATATTTACGGAATGGGTGGTACAGTAAGAACAGTCGCTAATATAGCAAATTTCTTCGCTTCAAAAGATTATCTTGTAGAAATAATAAGTATAAGAAGAACTAGTGAAAACCCATTATTTATTCTAGATCCCAAAATTAAACTAACTCCATTAATTGATGCTAGAAGAGGAATGCTGTTCAGGGCAAATACTCCAGGATACAAAAAGTTTCTAATAAATTTGCTATTAAAAATTCCAAGCATTCTTATTGATAAAAATGAAGACCTTTATAAAATGTTTAATTTATTTATTGATTTAAAATTACGATCAGTAATAAAAAGAATTAATAAAGGGGTTTTAATTACAACCATACCTTCCTTCAATATATTATCGGTAAAGTATTCCAATAAGGCTGTCATTAAAATTGGCCAAGAGCATAAATTTTTTGAGGCTCATCCGGAAGGACTTCAGAAAAAAATTAAAAAATATTACGGAAAATTGGATGGTTTGACATGCCTGACCAGTTCAGATAAAGCTAATTATGAAGATGTTCTTAAAGAAGGCCAAGTAAAAATATATAAAATTGAAAATGCGACCCATATACCGGAGGAAACTGCTAAATTAGATAAAAAGGTTATTATAGCAGCAGGTCGTTTTTCATATGAAAAAGGCTATGATTTACTAATCCTTGCCTTTTCTGAAGTGATAAAGAAGCATCCTGATTGGAAACTGAAAATATTCGGTACAGGCGGCGAGGAAGAATCATTACGAAATCTTATCTTTGAACAGAAGGCATATAATAATATTTATTTAATGCCAAAAACAGATAAAATAATTAAAGAAATGATCAATTCCTCAGTTTATGCATTAAGTTCACGAAGTGAATCCTTCGGGATGGTTTTAATTGAAGCAATGTCAGTTGGTGTTCCATGTGTAAGCTTTGCCTGCACGGGTCCAAGAGAAGTAATCTTAGATCATGTTGACGGATTACTTGTCGAGGAAGGAAATATTGAGGATTTTACCAATAGTTTATTGACCTTGATTGAATCTGAATCATTAAGAAAAGAAATGGGAACAAAGGCGAAAGAGAATGTAGAGCGATATACATTTAACATTGTAGGCGGTAAATGGGAAGAATTGATCCAGGAACAAGTGAAACAAAAACAAAAATCGTAATAGCTGTGAATGAACAGGATATAATGATAACCAATATTTATACCTGATGACTCTGGTGTGTACCAGGGTCATTTTAAACGTTGCCGTGTCTCCAACTTTTACCATGTGTTAAATGTTAATGACATAATTACATTTTGTAGTTTGACAAAAAAATCTGTGCTATAATCATGTCTGTTAATTAATTGAAAATGTATATTTTGTATGACCTTCACTCATTTCACAATGGGGAAATAAATAGATTCATGTTGGCTGCAAAATTGGTAAGTTGATAAGGGAGCGTACTTTTAATGAATCTAAAGGTTCTAAAAAGAAAAATTAAATTTATAATAGATCCGGTTTATAATTATTTTGCTAAAGAAAATCACCGTCGGAATTATCGATATAGACGATATTTTGAAAAATTAGCCGTCATCGACAATACGATTTTGTATGAGAGCAGGGATGGGAAAAGTTTAACGGATAGCCCCTATGCTATTTTTAAATACCTAATCACTAACCCCAACTATAAGGATTACAAACATGTTTGGTCGGTAAGCAGCTTCGAAGAATTGGAACGTGTGATTGACCAATATAGAAGTTTGCCAAATGTAAAATTTGTCAAACGGAATTCGAAAGAGTATCTCAAATGTTTGGCAACTAGTAAATATCTAATTAATAACTCTACCTTCCAATCATTTTTTATCCCAAAAGGTGATCAAGTTTATATTAATACCTGGCACGGGACGCCGCTTAAGAGTATGGGGTTTGATATCCCTGGGAACCCATCGGTATCGCAGAATGTTGTTAGGAATTTCCTTAGTGCTGATTTTTTATTAAGTCCCAATCCGCATACAACTAGAATGTTCCTTGACAGCTACAAGCTAAACGGTGTGTATAACGGCGAAGTCATTGAAGGAGGATATCCGCGACTTGACCTTACCTTTCATACGGATTCAGCAGCATTTAACGCTTATTTAGCCGGATTAGGTCTAAGTATCGACAAAAACAAAAAAACGATTCTTTATGCACCGACCTGGAAAGGGACCAATGTCTCCAAAGCCAAAAACGATATGTTCCAAATCATTGCCGATATGACCTATTTAAAGAGTCAGGTTGGGCAGGAATATAATCTATTCATTAAAGTCCATCCCTTTTTATATGACCAGGCTAAAACATTTAATGAGATTAGCAGTATTCTCATTCCTGATTTTATCGACACAAACGAGTTGTTAAGTACGGTAGATCTGTTAATAACCGACTATTCAAGTATCTTTTTTGATTATTTAGTGACGGATAAGCCAATCTTGTTCTATGTCTGGGATTACGACGATTATAATGCAGAAAGAGGCCGTTATCTGACGGATGATGAATTACCTGGTCCAACTCTTTTTACAATAAAGGAAGTTGCAGCAGCGGTTCACGATATTCCTAAGGTAAGTGCGGATTATAAAGAGGTATATAAGAACGCAAAAAATAGGTTTGTAGGCCATGATGACGGGCAGGTAACGAAACGAATCGTCGATTATATTTTTCATGCTAACAATGCGGCGGCTCTAAATGTCATTAAACATGTCGACTTAGCTAAAAAGAAAATTGTTATTTATCCGGGCGGGATGATGAACAATGGAATCACTTCTTCATTTATCAATCTGATGGATAACATTGACTATCATACCTATGATGTCAGTATCTTTATGAATACACCTACTTCAAAAGAGGCTTTAAATAATATTGAAAAGGTGAATAAAAATGCTAGATTCGTTTTTCGAAATGGCCTGGCAGTATTTAGTATTTTTGAAGTCTATCGTGATAAATTCGTTCATAATCGTGGCGCGCATAGCACTCTAACCAAAATGCTCTACCCTGAAACGGCTTATCGACGTGAGGTCAAAAGGCTATTTGGAAGATCACATTTTGACTTTTGCATCGATTTTAGTGGTTATAGTTTGTATTGGGCAAAATATCTACTTGCTACGGATGCAAACAGAAAAATCTGTTATATGCATAATGATTTACTATCAGACAGTGAAAGAACGATTAATGGCCGCAGGCCGCATCGGATTAATTTACGAGGACTTTTTTCAGTCTATCATCGGTTTGATAAGCTTGTCAGTGTTTCCGCAGGAACGATGGAGCTGAATAAAAAGAATTTACTGAGATATGCGGATGAGTCAAAATTTGATTACGTCATGAACTCGATTAATATGGAGAAAATTCTGACATTAAGTAATCAAGGGAATGCTGAGAATCAAGTTGGAGACCAAACCGAACCATCCATAGACAATCTTATTCTTCGTTCACGAGCGGTTCTAATAAATCCGAAAAATCATTTCGTTTGGAATCGGCCGGCCGTTTTGAATGGGGCAGAAAAAATCGCTCCTGCTGCAGACTTTTTAAATAAAGAGGCTGCTATTTTACATGAGGCGCATACCGAAACAAATGAATATTTCAAATTCAGCATCGACGATCGGATTATCGGATGGCTTGACCAGGAATGTTTTGAACTACTGCCGGATAGTATAATATTCGAAAATCACGTCAACAAACAAGCAATTCTTCAAAATGTATCGGGAAATGATATTTGGAACCAACCATATAAAACCGAAGACATTCAAAAAGTGTCCTCCAGTAAGGATTATAAAGGAATTTTAGTTGATGTTGATCGTGAAGCGAGAACCCAGCATGGCATGTATAGCCGCTTTTCTATTAATGGAACGTACATTGGCTGGATTGATTCATCTGCATTGAAAACCGTTACTATTGATAATAGTTTTAAACGGACTATCTATAAAATGTTGAATGATCAAAAGCATAAAAATATCATCCGCCATTTAGATAACCGAACGGTCGAGGAAAATAATTTATACGAACTGGCGATTATTTCAAATCGGGGAAATTATGTAGTTTGGAGCAAAGCTTACCCTAACATCGATTGTAAAAAGATTATGGATGCGGCTGAATTACTAGATTCAGAGGTAACCGTGATGAAATCTAATAAAACGGCAAAGGGAACTTTTTACTTGTTCTATCTTAATGGAAAACAAGTTGGCTGGTTAGATCAGCGTGCTTTTTCATTGATAGAGGAACCGGGTATTATTGCAGAAAAAGCGGTCAGCAGGATTGCGATAATTAACTTGTTAGACGAAGATATTGTCCGGAGCAGCCTGAATGGGCCGGAATCCGCTGAAACAATAGTAAAGAATTACCGGGAGTTTAACGGAAAAACGGTAACCGTTGACAAGGAAGCAAGAACGATGGCTGGGACCTACTGTCATTTTGTTTATGAAGAGAGGTCTATTGGCTGGTTAGATAAACGTGCCTTCCAGATCATTGAAACACTGGGGATTGAAACAGGAACGACGTTTATTCCGGAGCCATCGCAGGAAAACTATAATTTCATTACAATGGGAAGATTATCACCGGAAAAAGGCCAGGATAATTTAATTAAAGCCTTTGCCCAATTCCTGAATGGCTCAGAAAAGTCCAAGCTATATATTTTGGGCGCAGGACCATTACGGAAGGACCTTGAAGCCCTGATTGAAGAACATCATCTGGAAGATTCCGTCTATCTTGTCGGACAAGTAGAAAACCCATTTAAGCTGATGAAAAAATGTGATTGTTTTGTCCTTTCCTCCCATTACGAGGGGCAGCCGATGGTTTTATTGGAGGCAATGACACTTGGGATGCAGATTATCGCCACCGATATTGTCGCCAATCGAACAGTATTGGAACAGGGCAGGTACGGACTATTAGTCGAGAATAGCATTGAAGGTCTTGAGAAAGGTCTAAATCAACTGGCTAACAATGAGTTGGCACATCAGCCAGATGAATTTAGAGCAGAAGAGTACAATAAAAAAGCAATGGGTACATTCTATAAGGTATTAGAAGAAAATAATTAAGCATATTTAGCAGATGGATTCCAATCATTTTGTAATCCATCTGTTTTTTTTATGATAAAAACAGTATTAGATGCCCCGAAATTATCAATACTTACATATATCGTCTTGAAAATGGGAAAAATATGTAATGTGGAATGGTGAGTATTGGTAAGGGAGCTGTAGTGTTTCATGAATAGAAAGGTGTTAAAAAGAAGGATCAAGTTTATCATTGAACCAATTTATTATTATTTTCGAAAGGCACATCGGCGTAGGAATTTTCAATATACAAGGTATTTTAAAAAGTTAAAGGTGCTTAACAACACGATATTGTATGAGAGCAGGGATGGAAAAAGTTTAACAGATAGTCCCTATGCAATTTTTAAATACCTCTTAGATAACCCCGATTTTAAGGACTTTAACCATATTTGGTCGGTAAGCAGCTTTGAGGAATTAAAAACTGTGATTGGTCGATATAAAGGATTGAAAAATGTCACCTTTGTCAAACGTAATTCGAAAGAATATCTCAAATGTTTAGCAACGTGTAAATATCTCATTAATAACTCTACCTTTCAGTCCTTTTTTATCCCGAAAAAGGAACAGGTATATGTGAATACATGGCATGGGACACCGCTGAAAAGCATGGGATTTGATATCCCCGGCAGTCCCGCCCATTCACAGAATGTCGTCCGGAATTTTCTCAGTGCTGATTATCTATTAAGCCCAAATGAGCATACGACAAACATGTTTCTTAACAGCTATAAACTGAACGGTTTGTATAATGGCGAAATTATTCAAGAAGGATATCCAAGAATTGACCTTACACTAAATACAGACCAGGAGACGTTCAAGTCCTTTTTAGCTGGATTAGCCTTAAATCTGGATAAAAATAAACAGACGATTCTTTATGGACCAACCTGGAAAGGGTCCAATATTTCAAAGGCCAAAAATGATATGTTTCAAATTATTAGTGATATGACCCATTTGAAGGCTCAAGTTGGTGAAGAGTATAATTTATTCATCAAAGTACATCCATTTTTATACGAACAGGCGAAGCAATTTGACGAAATTAAAGATATCTTAATTCCGGACTTTGTCGACACGAATGAATTGTTAAGTATGGTCGATCTCTTAATCACGGATTACTCCAGTATCTTTTTTGATTATCTCGTAACAAACAAACCTGTTTTATTCTATATTTGGGATTATGATGATTATAATGAGGAAAGAGGCCTTTATTTGGCTGATGATGAATTACCCGGGCCGACCCTTTTTACGATCCAGGAAGTGGCCGCAGCAGTGCAAAATATCCTTAAGATAATAGAAGATTACAAACCTGCTTATCACGCTGCTCAAAATAGGTTTACAGCCTACGATGATGGAAAAGTAACAAACAGAATTACCGGTTACATTTTTAATAGAAGTAATGCCCCTCTAAATGTAATCAAACCGTTGGAGACAGGGAAAAAAAGAATCCTGATTTATCCTGGCGGGATGATGAATAATGGGATTACCTCTTCGTTTATTAATCTGATGGATAACATTGATTTTAGTAAGTATGATGTAAGTATTTTTATGAAGACACCGAAAACAAACGAAGCGTTGAATAATGTCGCTAAGGTCAATAAACAGGCACGGTTCCTTTTTCAAAATGGGACAGCTGTCAATAGTATTTTTGAGGTGTATCGTGATAAATTCGTACATAATCGAGGAGCTCATAGTTATCTAACTAAAAGACTGTACCCTGAGAAGGCCTATAAGCGGGAATTCAAAAGATATTTTGGGAGAGCGCAATTTGATTATTGTATTGATTTCAGCGGCTATAGTTTGTATTGGGCAAAGTATTTACTTGCTTCTGATGCCCCCAAAAAAATTTGTTATATGCATAATGATATCCGCACTGATAGTGAAAAGGTCATCAATGGGCGAAGACCGCACCGGATTAATTTAAGAGGGCTTTTTTCTGTCTATCATAAGTTTGATAAGCTTGTCAGCGTTTCCGCCGGTACGATGGAACTAAATAAACAACATTTAACGGAATATGCAGAGGAATTTCAATTTGATTATGTGATGAATTCGATTAATCCTAAAAAGATTTTGAAAGATCCTCGTGAAGACAGTACTGGCGTGCTCACCACCCTTGAAACAAATCAGCTTTTAAGTAATGAAGTCTTTAAAGCGCGGGCGCGAATAAACAATCCCGGAGACCGGTTTGTATGGAATAGACCAGAGGTTTTGAAAGGTGCCGAAAAGCTTACTGCGGCTGCCAGTTTTGTCGATCAAGACGTCGCGATTATACGTGAAGCGCGGACAGAGTCAACAGATTATTATAAATTCACTATTGACGATCGGATTGTCGGATGGCTTGCAAAGGACTGTTTTGAGATTCTGCCTGACAGTATCCTTTTTGAAAAACAGGTGAATAAACTGGCTGTTGTTCGTCATGTCAATGATCATGATATTTGGAGTAGGCCTTATGAAACAGAGGGGACGCAAATGATATCCCCTGCTAAGGATTTTAAAGGGCTCTTAGTTGAGGTTAATCTTGAAGCAAGAACGCAGCAGGGGATGTATAGCAGGTTTTCAATCCGTGGAAAGCTGATTGGCTGGATTGAATCAGCGGCATTATACACCATCAGGGAATATGATATAAAAAACAACGCGAAAGCCAAATTAGAGAAATCGATGTATAAAACACTAAACTTTCGAAGATATAAAAGAATTGCCCCTAACGGAATGCTACCTGAAAAGGATGAAACCGAGAAAGTTGTCATTCCGGAGCCATCAACACAAAATTATAATTTCATTACGATGGGAAGATTATCGCCGGAAAAAGGCCAGGACAACTTAATCAAGGCGTTTGGGAAATTTCAAGATGACTTCCAGAACAGCAAACTTTATATTCTGGGTGAAGGTCCCTTAAGGAAGGACCTCGAAAGTTTAATAGCAGAACTAAATCTTGAAGAATCCGTATACCTTATGGGACAATTAGATTATCCATTTACATTCATGAAAAAATGCGATTGTTTTGTGCTTTCCTCCCATTATGAGGGACAGCCGATGGTGTTATTAGAGGCGATGACACTTGGAATGAAAATTATCGCAACCGACATTGTCGCCAATCGAACGGTGTTAGAGCAGGGCAGGTATGGATTATTAGTCGAGAATAGCATTGCGGGGCTTGAGCAAGGTCTGCAGCAGCTCGCCAGAAATGAGTTTGATAATAAACTTGATGAATTTATACCGGAAGAATACAATAAAAAGGCAATGGATACATTCTATCGGGTTTTAGAAGAAACAATGACAAGGGCAGAGTGATAAAAAACGCTGGTAAGATTTATTGAAATCAGGAGGTAAATTGAATGAGTAAAGTCAAAAAGGCGATTATCCCGGCAGCGGGATTAGGTACCCGGTTTTTACCCGCTACCAAAGCAATGCCAAAAGAAATGCTGCCAATCGTTGATAAACCAACGATTCAATACATAGTCGAAGAAGCAATTGAATCAGGGATTGAGGATATTATCATTGTAACAGGTAAAGGGAAAAGAGCGATTGAGGATCATTTTGATAATGCCTTTGAGCTGGAAGAAAACTTAGCTCGTAAAGAGAAATTTGAACTGTTGGAACAAGTCCGTAAACCAGGGAATGTCGATATCCATTACATTAGACAAAAGGAACCTAAAGGTCTTGGCCATGCGATTTGGTGCGCAAGGAAATTCATTGGGAATGAACCCTTTGCAGTACTATTAGGTGATGATATCGTCCAGGCAGATGTTCCTTCGCTAAAGCAATTAATGAACCTCTACGATCAAGTCGGTTCTTCCGTTATTGGTGTTCAGCCCGTCCCACGAGAAGAAACCCATCGATACGGGATCATTGACCCGATTCGCCAGGATGGCCGCATGTATGAAGTGAAAAACTTTGTGGAAAAGCCATCCGTGGAGTTAGCACCTTCGAATTTAGCCATTATGGGCAGATATATTTTAACACCGGAGATTTTCCAGCTGCTTGAAAACCAAGAATCAGGTTCCGGCGGCGAAATCCAACTAACGGATGCCATTCAACGATTGAATCGTTCTCAGAACGTCTATGCCTACGATTTTGAAGGAAAAAGATACGATGTCGGGGAAAAGTTAGGTTTTATTAAAACGACAATCGAAATGGCATTGAGCAGGGATGACTTAAGAGAGAACTTGCTTGACTACTTAGTTCAGCTCGTCGGTCATGAAATGAAAATAAATAAATAAATAAATCTCAAGGCTGCTGATTCTTTCGCTGCAGCCTTGAAGTTGTTTGTTCCGAGATTATTCATAAGGAGAGCTATTCCATTGGTATCATTGTTGAAAAAAATAGCTTTAAAGGCTTATAAAATTTTATTTCAATTTGTGTCGATATTGCCGCGCAAGCAAAACTTAATCATATTTGAAAGCTTTCTTGGTAAGCAGTATAGCTGTAACCCAAGGGCTATCTATGAATATCTTAAAGTGCATCATCCTGAATACGAATTGATTTGGAGTGTCGATCCCCGCTTTGAAAAAGGCTTTATTGATAAAGGGATTCCTTTCGCGCGAAGATTTTCGATTAAATGGCTTTTTTTGATGTCCCGGGCAAGGTTTTGGGTAACAAATAGCCGAATGCCGCTTTGGATCCCTAAGCCGAAGAACACTATTTACCTGCAAACCTGGCATGGAACACCTTTAAAGAAGCTGGCAGGTGATATGAAGGAAGTATTAATGCCTGGGACGACCACGGAGCAGTATAAGCAAAACTTCTTTCAAGAAACGAGGAACTGGGATTACTTAATTTCCCCTAATCGTTATTCCTCCGAAATTTTTAGGCGGGCCTTTCAGTTTGAGAAAGAAATGATTGAATCAGGCTACCCACGAAATGATATTTTTTATAAACCGGAACGTGATGCGATTGCCGAGCAATTCAAGGAAACTCATCATCTCCCTAAGGATAAAAAGATTATTCTTTATGCGCCAACCTGGAGGGATAATCAATATTATCAGGTAGGGAAATATAAGCTGGATTTACATCTGGATTTAGACATGCTTAGAGAAGAATTAGGGGATGAGTATATTGTTATTATGCGCATGCATTATTTAGTTGCTGAGAACTTTGATCTTAGTGCTTTTGAAGGCTTTGCCTACGATTTTTCTAGACATGAGGACATCCAGGAACTGTACGTGATTAGCGATGTACTGATAACCGATTATTCATCTGTGTTTTTTGATTATGCTAATTTAAAACGGCCGATGATTTTCTTTACCTATGATCTTGAAGAATATAAGGATGATATTCGTGGTTTTTACTTTGATTTTGAGGAAAAGGCTCCAGGTCCGCTTGTGGAAACAACGGAAGAAGTGATTGAGGCTGTAAAGGCCCTTTCTGACAAGAAATTTTCAAACGAAAAAATGAATGACTTTTATCAACGATTCTGTTATTTAGAAGACGGTCATGCAGCCGAAAGAGTAGTAAAAGAAGTCATTCTAAAAAATAGTTTGCTTAGATAACTTAAAAACCCGAAGGCAAAGAAAATATGCCCTTCGGGTTTTTTGTATTTTTTTATGCTAGCATTTCGACAAAAGTCAACCTATGAAATTTTTCCTATTTTTTCATTTAAAGACAAGTATTTATTAGAATCTATATAAATTATCTTCGTAATACGCGATAATAGAGGATAATTCGAGGTGTTTTTCCATCTTTCGCGAACAGCAATGAAGAAGTATGTAGAAATCTGTAGTTTCGTAGAAGGATTTATAGTAGGTTTCCATTTCTGGCAGATTATGGGGGATTCGATGAAGAAAATCGGGAAAGTTGCACTATTATCGACAAGTATATTATTGGCCGGAGGAACCATTCTGCCCACATTGCCTCCTTCTCGTGTGGGGCATGTAGAAGCAGCTGTCTTGAAACTGGCAAATATCCGTTACCAAACAACAGATCTAGTAAATTTACGAAAAGGTGCAGGGACAGCTTACAAAAGCGTTCTGAAGATTCCAAAGGCTAAGACCGTCACTGCTTCACAACGAATGGGAAACTGGTATAAGGTTTCCTATCAATATACCCAAAAAGGGAAAAAGCAAACGGTGACGGGCTGGGTAAGTGCTGCCTATTTGAAAGAATATTATCAAACTAGCAGCAAGCCGGGTGCCTATTATTTTACCAAGAAAACGGTCAGCCTTTATTCGACTGCTGATAAAAAGAAAAAAGCCGTTTACAGCCTTGCCGGCGGCAATGGGTTGTATTCTGCCAGTCAAGTCGTCAATAGTATTGGGCAAACGTGGTTCAAGGTTTCTTATAATGGGAAAACCCTGTTTGTGTTCAGCGGGGATGTCCAGAAGTACTCCTTAAGTTCGTTTTCTGCTGCGGATTATTACTCCAATAGGGATACGTATTTGTATGCCTCCTATGGTAAAGCTTATTCAAAACTAGTAAAGATCCCGAATGGAAGCACCATCTCGGTAAATCAAAGAATTGGAGATTGGTATAAAGTAACCGTTAACGGGAAATCCGGCTATATTTATGGCGGGGATTTTACGAAAAAGAAGGTTGTCGTTCCCCCTTCATCAGGACCAGGAACGCCTCCCGTGTCGGATCCAGCTCCTCAACCTGGAACGCCTGCGGTACCAGGAGTGGAAAACCCGCCAGCACCTGGGCCAGAAAACCCATCTGTTCCAGGATCAGGAGTGGAAACACCGCCTTCATCAGGACCTGTTGCTCCGCCAGCACCAGCAGCGGATAAAAAAGAGGTAGCCGTTACGAAAGCGCCATACTTAGTATCGGATCAGTTAAATTTCAGGCAGGATGCAGATCCAGTTGCGCCCATTTTAGCCGTCATTCCAAAAGGAACATTTGTCTTTCCAACTAGTAAAGTCGCAGATAACAGCTGGTATAAGCTTAGCTACCAAGGGAAGGACGGCTATGTTTCCGGCAAATTTATTCAACAAGTGGTAACAGGCGATCCAATCGAGAGTCGGGATAGTTATCAATTCATTAATTTGCAGACACAGTCAGCCGTAACAGCTGATCAAATTAATAAATATCTTGCTAGTTACGTCCAATCCACCGGAAAAATTAGTATTTTAACCGGGAAGGGACAAGCGTTCATTGATGCCGGTCAAAAATATGGAGTCAATGGCCTGTACTTGGCCGCTCATGCTATTCACGAAAGCGGATTCGGTACATCAGCAATTTCTATTGCGAAAAACAACCTATTTGGATTTGGTGCCTACGATGCCGCGCCATTTATCTCGGCGTATCGTTTTGGCAGTGTTGAAATATGCATCGATTATATTGCACGTGAAATCAAGGCGACCTATTTAAATCCGGCCAACTGGAAATACCGCGGGGCTTACCTGGGCTTTAGTACAAAAACGCTTACTAACACTCGAATTGATGCAAATAGTGAAGGCATGAATTTTTATTATGCCAGTGATGTGAACTGGGGCAAAGCGATTGCCCAGCATATGGAGAAAATTCTGAAGTACGATAAAGGCTTTTATGCGAAGGCCAAAGTGGATAGCGTCATCCCGTCAAGACCATCCGTTCCTGCAGGCAGTGACTTGTTTCCTGCCAATATTACGGCCATTGCCAAACAGGCCATTGTTCTTGATAGCAAAAAAGGCGTACATGATGCAATAAACAAAATCAGTAAAGGGGCATCATTTATTATCCTAGAAAAGACAAACGATTTTTGGCTGCGTGTCAAAGTGGATCAGAAGGAATACTGGACAAATAATCTTGATTTTAGTAACTATCAAAACTATTTATCTGTTCAAAATTTAGGCAGAGTAACAACAGGTCAATTAAATGTCCGTTCTGTCCCTTCAACTGTGAACAATTCACCAATCGGCAGCTTATTATTAAACGATTTGGTGCAAATAGTTATCAACAAGGATGGCTCGCTGGTCATGGATGCCTCAAAATCATGGTATCAAATCCAATTAGCTGATGGAACAAAAGCATGGGTTAGTACGGGTTTTGTCTATACGAAAGACTTTAAATAGAAGGATTCCATTGTTTTTCACTATTTTTTTAAAAAAGTAGTTTCATATCATTCATGAAAAATAGAGGTGATGCGATCGCTCCTAATACGAACGTTCTATTCTGTATAAGAGTCACCCGAATCGTTACGGTGATAGAAAAGTTGTAAGAGGAAAACGGGAAGAGAGAGAAAAGGAAGTGGATTCATTGAAGAATATGGGGAAAGTGATGGTCTTATCGACCGGATTAGTATTTGGGGGATTAAGTACTGGCGGGGCATTACCGTTTGGATTCAATCAATTGTACCAGGTGGAAGCAGCTAGTTTAGTATCTTTTAGTAAGACTTCCTATGAAACAAAAGATAATTTAAGAATGCGGACGGGTCCTAGTACAAAAGACAAGACGGTCCTCACCATCCCAAAGGGAAAAGAGGTAACTTCTACACAGAAAAAAGGAGATTGGTATAAAGTCTCTTATACGTATAAATCAAAGGGAAAAAATGTGACAAAAACAGGTTGGGTCAGCGGGTCTTACTTAAAGAAAAAGGTTTATATTTCTAAATCATCTGCTCCGAAGACCGTAACCTTTACGAAAACGAATTATTCTATATCGACTAATGTCAACATGCGGACCGGCGCAAGTACAAGCAGTAAAATCGTCCTGACTCTTAAAAAAGGGGCAACGGTTACCTCGAAAGAGAAGCTTGGAAAATGGTTTAAAGTTTCCTATACCTACACTTCAAAAGGAAAGAGTGTAACGAAGTCAGGCTGGGTGCATGGCGACTATGTGAAGGAATATAATCAATATACGAAAACATCGGCAGCCTATTATTTTACAAAACGTACAAGTAAGCTTTATTCTAGCCCTGATACAAAGAAGCAGGCTGTCGTAAGTCTCCCAAGTCAAAATGGGTTGTACTCTAACCAAAAGGCCGTAAACAGCATTGGGCAAACATGGTACCGGGTTTCTTTTAACGGAAAGTCGCTTTATGTAAATAGCAGCGATGTGAGTAAAGGGTCGGTCAAAACTTTTTCCAAAAAGGATTATCAGCTTAAACAGGACACCTATGTCTTTTCATCTTATGGAGCGGTATATGCGAAATTAATTAAGATTCCAAAAGGAACCATCGTTTCCTCGGTAACAAGCATTGGTGATTGGTTTGCGGTTACCTATCAAGGGAAAAAGGGATATGTATCTGCAGCATCTCTTCAATCGCCGCCGAAGACACCTGTTGTTAGTAAACCCACAGAAAAACCAGCGGAAAAGCCGGCAGAAACACCTAATCTAAACACAAAAGATGGCAGCAGCTATCTTGTGACAGATGATTTAAATATGCGCCAATCAGGAGCAGGCACTCCGGTTTTAGCGGTTATTCCAAAAGGAACAACAGTTAAATCAGCAGAGAAAACAGCAGACGACTGGTACCGGGTAACATACAGCGGCAAAACGGGTTATGTTTCCGGCGATTATTTAAAGGAATATGAAATAACCGATTATCGGTTTATTGATTTACGTACCAAGTCCTCCGTAACCGCCAAGCAAATCAATGATTACATCGCAGCAAATGTGAACGGCAGACCAAGTGTGTTACTTAATACAGGACAGGCCTTTATTGATGCAGGGAATAAGTTTGGCGTCAATGCCTTATATTTGGCAGCGCATGCGATTCATGAAAGCGGCTATGGGACTTCTAATATCTCATTAGGAAAAAAGAATTTATTCGGTTATGGTGCTTATGATGCTGCTCCATTTATTGGTGCATACCGTTTTTCAAGCGTAGCGGCATGTATTAATTATGTTGCCCAAAAAATGAAATCGGATTACCTGAATCCGAATGGCACCCATTTTGAAGGACCATTCCTTGGCTATCTGACAAAGGATTCCAAAGGAACGAGAATCCCAAGTAAAAGTATCGGCATGAACTTTTGGTATGCAAGCGATTCTAATTGGGGTAACAAAATTGCCCAGCATATGCAGAAAATCTTAGCGTACGATAAAAACTACTATGGAAAAGCGGCGATTAATACAAATGTTCCTGCTTCACCGGGAATACCGGCAGGCAGTGACAAATTTCCAGCGGGTATTCAAGTAAAAGCAAACAAAGATTTATCAAGTGAAGTTAAAAAAGGCACCATTTTTACCATGCTTGAGAAATCAAATGATTTTAAAGTATTGGTGAATGTAAATAAAAAGGACTATTGGCTAAGTTCAATCCGTTTTGATAAATATAAAGAGTATATTTCAGTCCTTAACTTAGGCAGAGTGTCCGGAGTTGGAACTGATCTGTTAAATGTTCGTTCAACAACCGATACCTCTAAAAAAGATAATATTATCGGCACACTGCCATTAAACAGCTATGTGCAATTAGTATTAGATAGCAAACAAAAATTAATAATGGATAAAGATCAGAAGTGGTATCAAGTGAAATTATCCAACGGCAAACTTGGCTGGGCAAGCAAAGTCTACATCACAAAAGAACTTCCATAAACATCAAGCTGGCTTGAATATTCAAGTCAGCTTTTATAAAATTGTAGTGCTGCCAATAATCGTTCCACGATTTTGGGGTTTTAATGGAAACAGAATGGAATTGGATTGAAATTTAAGTTTGATAGTCTTATAATGATTTGGTAATGCATAAACGCAGAAATCGACATTTTGATGAATAAAACATAAAACGTTATCCTAATACTAATAGCAGGAGGAATTGCTCTAATGAAAAAGGTTTTAACATATGGAACATTCGATTTGTTACACTTTGGACATATTAATTTACTCAGCCGTGCAAAAGATTTAGGCGATTATTTGATTGTCGGTCTTTCCACAGATGAATTTAATAAAGGGAAAAATAAAGAAGCGTACCACAGCTTTGAAAACAGAAAAATAATTTTGGAATCGATCCGCTTCGTGGATGAAGTCATTCCGGAAAATACATGGGACCAAAAGATTAAAGATGTTATCAAACATGACATTGATGTGTTTGTTATGGGCGACGATTGGAAAGGTAAATTCGACTTTCTTAAGGAATATTGCGAAGTAGTTTACCTGCCAAGAACAATTGGCATCTCTACTTCAAAAATCAAAACCGATTTAAACGATGTTGTCACAAATGGTTAGGGAACTAGCCATTTCTTTGTATTTGGTTGTTTTTAACTGCGTCTTTTCCATTTTCAAGCTGTTGCCGCTTAAAAACAAAACCACCTTTGTTATTAGCTTTGGTGATAACAGCCAGTACATCTTTGCGGAAATGCGCAGGCAAAACATTCAAACCGAAGTGGTATTCCTTTGCAATCAACAGGCACTAGCCAAATTTAAGGATTATGATGACGTGACCATCCTTCCATTCGAAAAGAGTCATTTTCTTGATTGGTTCAGGTCGATTTACCATTTGGCAACATCCCGTCATCTATTTATTGATAACTATTTCGGTTTTCTGGCCGCAGTGAACTTTAAAAAAGACGTCCGATGCATTCAGTTATGGCATGCATCGGGCGCTATGAAGAAATTTGGTTTGGAAGATGAATCGGTTAAAGACCGAAGTGCAAAGGCCAAACAGCGCTTTTTGAAGGTATACAGTAAATTTGATCAAGTGGTTGTCGGCTCAGATGTGATGGCAGACATTTTTATGAAGTCCTTCCAGCTCAAAAAAGAGACCATCTTAACGACGGGTGTACCAAGAACAGATTTCTTTTTCAATGAAAAAGAAAAACAAAAGTCGAGGGCATCATTAGCTCTGAAACATCCGGCAATACTAGCTAAAAAGGTCATCCTTTATGCACCCACCTATCGGGATCATGAATTAGACTATTTTACCCTAAAGCTGGATGTCGAAAAAATGGTTCGAGAACTTGGCGATGATTATCTGTTGATTTTACGTTTACATCCAGCGATTAAGAATTCCGTGCAGTTTTCTAACCGACACCCAAATTTTGTTGTCGATTTATCCTCAAGTCAGTATGAAATCAATGATTTGCTTGCAACGGCCGATTATTTGATTACCGACTATTCTTCGATTCCATACGAGTTTTCTCTCTTACGTAAACCCATCATCTTTTTCACTTATGATTTAGAAGCATATAAAAAGGCGCGTGGGATTTCTGAGGGATTTGAAGAAAACCTGCCGGGCCCACTGGTTAGAGAGACCGCTGCGATTATTGACCTCATTAAAAATGACCGCTTTGACCTTCAAGTTGTTGATTATTACGCTGAAAAGTGGAATAAATACTCTAAAGGCCATTCAAGCCAAAATTTGGTATGCAAAATATTTGCTGAGGAACAGTTCTTAAAGGCCACAGCAAGGGGCAGACTTAGATGAACACCGGCTCCCGAGATAATTATTACTCGGGGCTTTGTTTTTATAATGCCCATTTGGGAAAATTAATGTATAATGAACAAGGTTATTACTTGTTTAAAGGAAGGACAATTTTTAATGAAGTCAATGATTACCATTGTGAAGGAGCAGATTAGTTCCTTTTACCTCATCCTGAGATTATCCGCTTTTGAAATGAAAAGTGCAAATATGAATAATTACCTCGGCAGGTTTTGGGAAGTTTTGAACCCAATGATTCAGCTTGCGATTTATTGGCTAGTCTTTGGGATTGGCGTGCGTCATGGTCAACAAGTTGAAATGGATAATGGACTGAAAGTTCCCTTTTTTATTTGGCTTGTTACAGGGATGATCGTCTGGTTTTTCATCAATCCAGCGATTTCCGCTACGTCTAGATCAATCTATTCCAGAATTCAATTAATTTCAAAAATGAGTTTTCCGATGAGCGCCATTCCTTCATTCGTGATTATGGCGAATTTTTATACACATTTAATGTTAGTGGCAGTCGTCACAATCTTTTTGCAATTTACCAAATACAAACTAACTATTTATTTTATTCAGCTGCCTTACTTTATGCTGGCCACCTTGCTATTTCTGCTGGCCCTTGCTCTCGTTACCTCTACCCTTACGACAATTGTCAGGGATATTCAGCAAGTGGTTCAGTCGATATTAAAAATGCTCCTGTATTTAACACCGCTCTTATGGCATACGGACCATTTAATGATAAAAGGAGTAGACTTTGCCTTTTTGTTGAAATTAAATCCCTTATTCTATATTGTTGAAGGTTACAGGGCGGCATTACTGGGTACTACATGGTATCCGCTAGAATATCCGCAATATACGTTATATTTTTGGATCACCGTTTTAGTATTGTTCAGTATCGGCTCCGTGCTCCATTTGAAATTTAGAAACCGTTTTGTTGATTATTTGTAAACGGGAGTTGACTTTATATGAGTGAAACAGTCATTGTTAAAAATGTTTATAAAAGATATAAGATGCATAAATCTCCGAAAGAGAAGCTGCTTGATGTTATTTTACCAGGGGGCTATGGGGAAGACTTTTTTGCCCTTCAAGATATCTCTTTTACAGCTAAAAAGGGAGATGTCATTGGCCTTGTCGGGGTAAACGGTTCAGGGAAGTCTACCTTGTCCAATATCATTGCAGGGGTGGTCCCGCCCACTTCCGGCACGGTAGAATCACAGGGGACAACCTCGATTATTGCTATCTCGTCTGGTCTTGATAATCAATTAACAGGCAGGGAAAATATTGAATTAAAATGTCTAATGCTTGGCTTTAAAAAGAAGGAAATTATCGAAATGGAACCGAAAATCATTGATTTTGCTGATATCGGGAAATTTATTGACCAACCTGTAAAAAAATACTCAAGCGGAATGAAATCCCGGCTTGGATTTTCCATCTCTGTCACCGTAAACCCGGATATTCTGATTGTTGATGAAGCATTATCCGTAGGTGATCAAGTTTTCGCGCAAAAGTCGAAAGAAAAAATGTTTGAGTTTAAAGAGATGGGCAAAACGATTTTCTTCGTCAGCCATTCGATGGGACAAATTAAAGAATTTTGTGAAAAGGCCGTTTGGCTTGAATATGGCGAAATTAAACAATTTGGTCCGGTTTCTGAAGTGATTCCTGAATACGAAAAGTTCTTAAAGGCATATAAATCGATGTCCAACGAGGAACAGAAAAAGTTCCGTGAGAAAGTGATGGAAAAACAAAGAGGTTTAGCCACCATTTAAAAAGGATTGTCATAATGAAAACTAACGCTAACTTGGTTACTATATTAGGTATTGATTTTGTAAATAAAAGCTTTCATGAAGTGGTGGAGAAGCTTTTCACAGGAATAAAAAGCAATTGCAAGGCCTTTATCGTCACGGCCAACCCGGAAATTGTTATGTATGCGGCAGCACATCCAGAGTATAGAGACATCGTTCAGGCTGCGGATATGGTTGTTCCCGATGGTTCGGGGATTATTCTTGCTTCAAAAATATTGAATGAACCAATCCAAGAACGGGTAACAGGATATGATTTAACGATTCGTCTCCTTGAACTGGGGGATGAAAATAAGTGGCGGATCTACCTTTTAGGCGGACGGGAAGAGATAAATAAAAAGGCTGCTGACAATATCTGCAATCAATTTCCTAATGTTGAACTCGTCGGTCGCCATCATGGATTTTTTGACTCAGAGAAAAATAATTCCATCATCAAAGAGATCAAGGCCTCAAGACCGGACATTGTTTTTGTTGCTCTTGGTTTTCCAAGACAGGAGAAATGGATCTCAAAAAACCTTCATCATTTTTCAAAGGGTTTATTTATGGGTGTTGGAGGCAGTATTGATGTATTGGCTGGCGAAGCTAAGCGGGCACCACTGTTTTGGCGAAAAATGAACCTAGAGTGGTTTTACCGTTTATTGATGCAGCCGTCAAGATGGAAGAGGATGTTAGCTTTACCAAGATTCTTGGTTCAAATCATCAAAGTAAAAATAAATCCAAAGTAAGTTATTCAATTGATGTAACTTTTTGCCGTCATAAAACGTCGAATAGAGTGATGAAAAAATGGGGAGATACTATTTTTCCTCTCCGTAGAATGACAATGTTGCGACAATTCATTTTTTTATACCAAATCAATTATAATATGCTATACTATATTCGTTGTACTTAGAAATATGTACCTGTTTCTGAAGTTTATTAATGGGGCATTATATTCATAGGGAGGGTCTTTATGTTATATCTGACCTTTATATTATGTTTTCTTTGCTCCATTTTACTCACTCCAATAGTAAAAAAATTGGCTTTTAAATTAGGAGCAACGGACAATCCTAATCATCGTAAGGTACACCATAAGATTATGCCCCGTTTAGGCGGTTTAGCGATATATGTTAGCTTTCTTTTAGGTCTATTCATTATCCAGCCATCTAGTCCATATCATGCGGCCATTATGGTTGGCGGTTTGATCATCCTTGCTGCTGGTATTTTAGATGATATTTATGAATTATCTGCAAAGGTGAAACTTTTAATACAAATCACCTCAGCCCTAGTCGTTGTATTATGGGGCGGAGTCGAAGTTACATTCATTAATTTGCCGTTTAATGGAGTTTTAGAATTCGGGATGTTTAGTATACCCATTACGGTTATCTGGATTGTCGGCGTTACCAACGCCATTAATTTAATTGACGGCCTTGATGGTCTGGCAGCGGGTGTTTCTTCAATTGCCTTTATTACTATTTCCGGAATGGCGATTATTATGGGAAATGGGTATGTAGTGGCAATGGGAGCGATTCTCCTCGCAAGCACATTAGGATTTTTGCTGTTTAATTTTCATCCAGCAAAAATCTTTATGGGTGATTCTGGGGCGCTCTTCCTAGGATATATGATTTCGGTGTTGAGTTTACTCGGCTTTAAAAATGTAGCGTTAATATCCTTTGTTGTGCCAATCATCATCTTAGGCGTTCCAATATCAGATACCTTCTTTGCGATCATAAGGCGTATTTACAATAAAAACCCGTTATCAGCACCAGATAAGTCACATTTACATCATTGTTTGCTGGAACTTGGTTATTCCCATCGTGAGACGGTTCTGTTAATTTATGCGATGAGTGCCATGTTTGGACTGGCAGCGTTTATTTTCACGATAACAACCGTATGGGGTTCGATATTAATGATTACCATCATTCTCCTGGCGATTGAATTATTTGTTGAGACGATTGGACTTATTAACAAAGATTACAGGCCGCTGCTGCGAATGCTGGGGATCATAAAATATGATAAAAACAGGTAATCAAGAATTACAGTTAGGTTCGTTTTGAAATCTACTAATATATATAAGGGTAAGACACAACGTATGGTTGTCGCTTATCCTTTTTTTGTTCTATTAAACTTTTATAAAAGAAAAAACCTGGATAACTATCCAGGTCCATTCTTAGTTATTTTCAGCAGCTTTACTGCTGGACGTATTTGTCCGGTTAAGATGATTTTGAAGTGTTAACTTTGTTTGCTCTAAGGAATCTTTATCTAGTTGATAATAATAAATACGATTAATATAGGAGTCATCCCCTTTTAGCGATAACGATTCAACATTAATGCCGCTTCCCGCTTGCAAATAGCTGATAAAAGATTTCATTTGGGCGAATGTCAAATCTGTCGTCATATTTTTTCCAACTGCCTCCATGACGTCAGAGTAACTAGTTATCGACTTAAGTGAGGTCCCTTTTGATAGAATGGCTTTAAATATTTCTTGCTGTCTCTGTCCGCGTTGAATGTCACTATCCTTTTTTCTGGTTCGTGCAAGGGCAAGTGCTTGTTCACCGTCTAATTCTTGCAAGCCCTTAGTCAAGGTAATCGCTTTTGCACGATCCTTAGAATCTTGTTCAGAAAATGTATAAGGAACGTCTACATTAATTCCTCCAAGCGCATTGACAACGTCAATAAAGGCGTTAAAGTTCATTTTTACATAATAATCAACAGGAACATCAAGCAATTCTTCGACTGTTTCAAGCGTAAGTTTTACTCCGCCATAGGCATGGGCATGATTAATTTTCGTATAAATATCCTTCTCCGGAATATGCACGTATGAATCACGCGGGATGCTCAATAGCTTGACAGATTTCTCTTCCTTATTAAAAGTAGCTAGTAACAAGGCGTCTGAACGGGAAGGACCGTTTGCCTTTCGTTTCGTACTGTCATCGACACCAATAAATAAAATCGAGGTATTTTCAAGTTTCACATTGGCCTGTTTCTGTTTGGAATCCCTGTCAATCGGTTTGTATGATTTATTCATAACCGATTCGGCCTTATTGTACAAAAATGCTCCGTAGGCTGTTCCACCTAACACCAAGACAAGAATGGGCATGATCACCCAGGCCCAAATTCTCTTTCGTTTTTTCTTAACCTTATTTTCTCTTTTATAACCCTGTCTATTGATAGACATAATTTCCTCCTATATTGAAAAAGTAGAAAAGTGTCACGTTTTGTAAAAATCTATTCTATTTTATAATATATCATAAGAATGGTAAATTGATTTTTTTCCAAAAAGATAATTTATTAGTTATCAAGCTATGCAAAATTACTTTATTGGCGATTCTAGATAGATAAGGGCGCCTTCTTCCATGGCTCCCTGCCCGTTTGTCATTTCAATAATCCAGTTACTGAAATCCAGCTTTTTATCTTCTTCGACAAATACTTCAACGATCACCTTATCCTGATAATGAATCGTTTTGATGGTATATATGGACGATCTCAATTCATTTTCAATCTTCCCGAGCAGCGGGTAATCAATTTTAACATGGATAACCTGCATCAGCCTTCTTTCGACAATTCCAACTGCTGCTAGACCCTCGGAGGTGGCCTTACCGTAAGCACGGATTAGTCCGCCTGCGCCTAACTTAATCCCACCAAAGTAGCGGGTGACCACGACGACAGTATCCTTCAGCTTTCGTTTTTTCAACACCTCAAGAATAGGGACGCCAGCCGTGCCGCTCGGTTCGCCGTCATCGTTGGCCTTCTGTATTTGATCGTGCTCGCCAATCAGATAGGCAGAGCAATTATGCGTGGCATCCCAGTATTTTTTTTTCAATGCCTGAATGAATTCCTGGGCTTCCTGCTCGGTCTCAGCCCGCTTGAAATGGGCAATAAACCGCGATTTTTGAATAGAAATTTCATGTGCGCCAGCTTCTTTTACTGTTTGGTAATGAGGGAGCATAATAAGATCCTTTCTAATAAAAATAATGTGTAATCTAACTTTAACATCGTAGTAATGTTTGCATGATATAATAGAGGTGATCAAGATAGTGTCAATAATAGACTAATCGCTACTATTATACTACTTTTCTTGGAAATTTAGGATTTTGCTGTGTTCATATTAGCACATTAAGCCAATCCGCTGTAAAATATGTTAAAAGGCCTAAAGGGAAAATTGATCCCCGGAGGAATATAAAATGAAAATGAAGCAGATTAATGTTAAGTCGATTGATGAAATTCGTGAAGAAATGATTGAAACTGTTACGTGCAGCAAAAGTGACATCTTCCAAATCGGCGAGCAATGCCGTCAGGATTATGAAAACATGACGAATGAGTTAGAGAATATTAAACAAATGATGGGCAGGCTCATGAAAGAAGGCGTACAGCTCGAACAACAGGTTCTAGAGGCACGGGGCATGCTGTCAGAAGTAAGTATGAATTTTAAACAGTATTCTGAAGAAGAGGTCCGTGATGCATATGAAAAAGCCCATCAACTCCAAATGGACCTGTCAATCAACTGGCAGTACAAAAAACAGCTTTTGGATAAAAGGGATGATCTTGAACGCAGGCTGTTAGGGTTAGATGAAACAATTGACCGCGCTGACCAGCTCCTAACGCAATTTTCAGTTGTCATGAATTACTTAACAAGTGATTTGAAACAGTTTGGTGAAGTTTTAGAAAATGCCAAAGCCAAACAAGACTTCGGCTTAAAAATCATTGAAGCACAAGAGGAAGAGCGGAAACGACTATCAAGGGAAATTCACGATGGTCCGGCGCAAATGCTTGCCAATGTGATTTTGCGTTCCGATTTAATTGAACGGGTTTACCGGGATAAAGGCCCAGAGGAGGCATTTTCGGAGGTCCATAGTTTTAAAAAGATGGTGCGTTCTGCCCTTTATGAGGTCCGGCGGATAATTTATGACCTTCGCCCTATGGCATTAGATGATTTAGGTCTTGTGCCTACCCTCAGAAAATATTTACAGACCATCGAAGAATATCATAACCACTCAAAAATAGAGTTTGTGAATATTGGCCTAGAACGCAGGCTGCCAACAAAGTATGAGGTCGCCCTGTTCCGAATGATTCAGGAATCGGTCCAAAATGCACTTAAGCATGCAAACGCCTGTCAGATTAAAGTGAGATTAGAAATTACCAATGCCGCCATTACCGTCTTGGTAAAGGACAATGGAATTGGATTTGATACGAACCATAAGAAACCAGAGTCGTTTGGCATGATTGGAATGCGGGAGCGAGTCGACCTGCTCGATGGAGAAATTACATTTGATTCAAAAATAGGCAAGGGAACCGCGGTACTGATCTGTGTTCCATTAATCAACTAATGAGTAGAAAAATATCGAAATTAGAAGAACTAGGGGGCGTAAAAATTGACTACCAAAATTGTCATTATTGACGATCACCAACTATTTAGAGAAGGCGTTAAGAGAATATTAGAGTTTGAAAAAACGTTCCAAGTTGTCGCAGAAGGCGATGATGGATGCGAAGCTTTACGACTTGTTGAGGAATTCCGGCCTGATGTTGTAATCATGGATATAAATATGCCGCAAAAGAACGGTGTAGAGGCGACACGTGAGCTGGTTGAAAAATATCCAACCACAAAGATTATTATTTTATCGATTCATGATGATGAAAACTATGTAACCCATGCTCTAAAAACAGGGGCAAGTGGCTACCTGCTAAAAGAAATGGACGCCGATGCATTGATTGAAGCGGTTCGCGTCGTGGCTGAGGGCGGTTCTTATTTGCATCCAAAGGTGACCCATAATCTCGTCAATGAGTACCGCAAGCTTGCAGCAGGTGTTGCTCACGGCGGGGGCTATGTGCCAACGGTCGAAATTCGTCGTCCCTTGCATTTGTTGACTCGCCGTGAATGCGAAGTGCTCCAATTGCTTGCTGATGGAAAAAGTAACCGCGGTATCGGTGAGGCATTATTTATCAGTGAAAAAACAGTCAAAAACCACGTATCCAATATTTTGCAAAAAATGAACGTAAACGACCGCACCCAAGCCGTCGTTGTCGCGATAAAAAATGGCTGGGTGGAAGTCCGCTAGAAATGCCTGCTATTTTGATGAAGGGCACGCAAACAGTTGCGTGCTCTATTTGCGTTTTGAGATTTCATTTTCTTTAAAAGAATGCAATTTATGTCTTTTTCATATAAAATAAATCTTAGAAAAAAACAAGGATGGTAAAACATTTATGAAAACGGCAGTTGTCACGGATAGCACCGCGTACATACCGAAAGAATTACGAGATAAATGGAATATATATATGATCCCCTTAAATGTCATCTTTGCTAACGAGGCCTATCAGGAAGAAATTGATCTAACCGCAGGCGATTTCTACGAAGAAGTTAAGACGAAAGACCTCCCAACCACCTCCCAGCCGCCAATTGGTCAATTTGTTGAACTGTTTGAGCAGTTATCGAAGGAGTACGATGCGGTTATTAGCATTCACCTTTCGAGCGGTATCAGCGGCACTTACCAGGGCGCAGTCACAGCCAGTACGATGGTAGAAGGAATCAAAGTCTACCCATTTGATTCTGAAATCAGTTGTATGGTTCAAGGCTTCTATGCATTAGAAGCAGCGAAGTGGGCCTCACGCGGCGAGGATGCAGCGGCAATTATGGCTAGGTTAGAAGAATTGAAGGAAACGGCCCGTGCCTATTTTATGGTAGACGATCTGTCGCATCTCCAGCGCGGCGGCCGCCTCTCAAGCGCCCAAGCCTTCATCGGCAGCCTGCTGCAGGTCAAACCACTACTTCATTTCGAAAATAAGGTCATTGTCCCTTTTGAAAAAATCCGGACTCGGAAGAAAGCCATGAAACGAATGGTAGACTTGCTCGCTCAAGATGCATTAAGCGGCGGAAACTATCAAGCTGTCATTATTCACGGCAATCGTGAGGAAGAGGCAAAGGAATGGCGGAACGAGCTCGCAGCCATGTATCCGAACGTCGAATTCTCCATCGGCTACTTCGGTCCTGTCATCGGCACCCACCTCGGTGAAGGATCCATGGGCATGGGCTGGATGAAAAAGTAAACTACTTTAGTTAGCTGCCATTCCGGCGATTGGGCCGGAATGGCCTTTTTTGTTGGTTGGGTAATTAAAAGGGTTTGGCGGTATAAATAGGGAAATTGGCGGAATAAATGTAGAAGTTGGCGGAAAAAAAGCAAAAGTTGGCGGAAATTAAATATAGTTTGGCGGAATCCTAGGCTAGTTTGGCGGAATTCCAGTCTAAGTTGGCGGAATCCACGAAACATGGAGCTTCCTAGATGCAAAAAGAGTGAAGTCTAAGCTTGAGAACTATTAAAAATAGGTCATTTAAAAGGGTTTGGCGGAATAAATAGGGCAGTTGGCGGAATAAATACAAAAGTTGGCGGGAATAAAACATAGTTTGGCGAAATCCTAGGCTAGTTGGGCGGAATTCCCGTCTAAGTTGGCGGAATTGCCGACACGGTTGGAGAATTCCCGCGTAAAATAAGCTGAATCCCCGGACGAACCTTCCCAAGCAATTACCACCTAACCATTTTCCCAGAAAAAATAATAATATTTTCGACAAATAAGCAGGAAATTCTCCAATACTTGCAGAATCTTTTCAAGGTATAATTTTAAAAAAGAAAAAGGAGTGACGAACCCAATTGATCATGCAAGAACTGACACCTCCGCAAAGGTTACTTTTAACCGAAATCTTAAGAAGACTCCTAGAAATTACCAATAGGAAATATCAAGAAGTCGAAAGAGATTTAGCCAAAAGATGGGCTGGCTACTGGGGAGAAATTGCGTTAGCTAACTACGTAAAAGAACTTCCACAAGATAAATACTACATCTTTCACGATCTCCAACTACAAATCCACGGCATCTACTTTCAAATTGACACTCTTCTTCTCTCACAAAACTACATCCTCATCATCGAAGCAAAAAACATATCTGGTACCTTGGTGTTTGATAATGTATTCAAACAGCTTATTCGCATCCATAAGGATGGCACGGAAGAATCATTCGAAGATCCACGAGTTCAATGTGAGCGACTTCAATCCCTCTTACGAAGATGGATGGTTAAAAATGGCTGCAAGTTGCTGCCGATAGATACCCTCGTTTTTTTAAAAAGCACCAATACGATTTTGAAAACCAATTCCGCTGATAATGCTGATTTTAATAAAGTATGTAAAGGAAGGGACCTATTTAACAAAATTGAAAAGCTGGAACAGCGTTATAACCAAGTAAAAGTAAATAACGAAACAATTATCCAAATGGGAAAATTACTCTTAAGTCAACAAAGCCCGAAACCAATTAATATTCTTGAGGAATATAAACTTACAGCAAAGGATATTCGAAGTGGAGTCTGCTGCCCAATTGAAACCTGCCGATTTATCCCGATGAATTATAAAAGAGGAAAATGGAATTGCCCAGCCTGTCATACTACTTCAAATGATGCCCATTTAGAAGCCCTCGGTGACCACTTCTACTTGATAAAGCCAACAATGACGAACATTGAATGTCGGAACTTTCTTCATCTGCCAACATATGATACCTCCCAAAAAATTCTCTTTAAATTAAATCTTCCTACGACAGGCAAAACCAAAAGCCGTTTGTACTATCTCTCGCCAAAGAAGGTGACTCCGTGCGTTTTGTAATAAAAAATGAGAAGCTAATCCCGCAAAAACTTCATAAAGGAGATTCTCTGCCCATTTCGCAGCTAGAAACCATCCCGCAGCAGCCGCCGCTGAACACCGAATTCACTTACAACCCCGACCTGCAGCAGTTCCTTACTGGTAAACAGCTCCTCTTCGACGATATTCCATTCCCACTCGATGAAATTCAGGCCCATTACGAAAGTGGATATGTTACTTACCGCAAAGGAATTGACTACGACGGGAAAAGGCCAGTTTGCACCCGGTGCGGCAACAAGGACCCGCATTGGTTTGCGGTCTCTCCTTGTTCACGGTGCGGAGAAACCTGCCACTATTGCCGCCATTGCATCATGATGGGGAGAATCTCTGAATGTACCCCATTAATTGGCTGGAATGGCCCGGTGCCTGACACCAAACCACCAGCTAAACTCAATCAATGGCAGGGAACGCTCTCAAAAGGGCAAATGGAGGCCTCAAATCATGTGGTTGAGGCAATCCTTCGTAATGAGGAGCACCTTGTCTGGGCAGTCTGTGGGGCCGGAAAAACGGAGGTCCTATTTGCTGGAATTGAAGCCGCCATAGCCGCAGGTAAAAGGATCTGCATCGCCACACCCAGAACGGATGTCGTCTTAGAACTTACGCCCCGTCTAAAGGCAGCGTTTCCCGAAATTACCGTGGCCTCCCTTTACGGCGGGAGTGAGGACCGTCACCTTTTCGCCCCGCTGACGATAGCAACCACTCACCAGCTACACCGTTTCTACCATGCTTTTGATGCAATCATCTTGGACGAGGTCGATGCCTTTCCCTATACTGTGGAGGAATCCCTTCAGCACGCGGCCGTCCAGGCGCGGAAGCCCATCTCAGCGATGATTTACCTGACCGCGACGCCAAATGAAAAATGGCAAAGGGAATGCCGTACAGGCAAACGTCTCTTCACAACCATCCCAGCCCGATTTCACCGCCACCCGCTGCCGGTCCCCGAATTTGTCTGGTCTGGAAACTGGCAAAAGCAGCTCAAAAAGAAGAAACTGCCAGCAAATGCTCTAAGATGGATTACGGAACGACTCGAAGCAAACAAACAAGCCTTAGTCTTTTTTCCGCATATCGCTTTAATGGAAAAAGCACTGCCCATCCTGCGCCAGTTTGCACCGAAAATTGAAGCGGTCCATGCCGAGGACCCTGAGCGGAAAGACAAGGTTCTAAAAATGAGGGCGAAGGAAATTCCATTACTGCTGACCACGACTATTCTTGAGCGCGGTGTGACCTTTCCTAATATCGATGTGGCTGTTATCGGTGCGGAAGATACCATTTTTACAGAAAGTGCCCTTGTGCAAATTGCCGGAAGAGCAGGGAGGAGCAAGGATCATCCTTCTGGTGTGGTGACATTTTTTCATTATGGAAAAACGGACGAAATGCTTAAGGCAAGAAGGCAAATTGTTTCATTGAACCGTGAAGGGATCGAACGGGGTTTGCTTAATACATAACAACGTAGCTCCGTCTCTCTTCCACATAAAAAAGGAGCTGAAACCAATGAATTCATTCTCCCAAGATCACTGTCTAATCTGTCATGATATAATCCTGCCAGCCATTGGCTGGAGAGCCCTTTTCTCAATTGAAAAGGAACACTTCATTTGTCTAGTTTGCGAAGGGAAGCTTGAAAAAATTGAGGGAGACACATGCAGAATTTGCAGCCGGTCGTTCCGTCAGCTCGATGAACAATTCCGCGACGGGGATTTATGCCATGATTGCTTTCGCTGGGAGGGGGATATCGAATGGCAAGGCTTTCTCGAGAAAAATACTTCCCTTTTCCTCTATAATGATTTTTTAAAAGAAGTGATTGCAAAGTTTAAATTTCGCGGAGACTATTTACTGGCGAAGGTATTTACGGATTCTATCAGGGGAAAGCTTACCCAAATGGCCTTTGACCAACTTGTACCGATTCCATTAAGTGAAGAGCGTCTTTATGAGCGCGGGTTTAACCAGGCAGCGGCACTACTCGCTGTAGCAGGATTTACCCCTTCAGAAATACTCAACCGCATTCACTCGGAAAAACAATCAAAGAAATCAAGGTCAGAGCGGATCCACGTTCCTCAAGTTTTCAAGATCCTTCCCGACATGAATTTAGAGGGGCAAAGAATTGTCCTGATTGATGATATTTACACCACGGGTTCAACGCTTCGGCACGCTGCGAAGCTTTTAAAAGAGGCAGGAGCAGCAAGCATTCAATCGCTGACATTGGCGAGGTAGTGAATTGGAAAGGCGGGGCAACAATGCCTCGCCTTCCAACCATCTCAAAGCTTCATCCGAAGCGCCTTTTGAGCATTTTCAATATCATGACCAAGCAAGAGGCCTAAATCGTAGGATGGGTAATAGCCGTGTTTGTGCATGTAATTATAGACTCTTTCATGGCCATGGATGGCACCCATCAGCTGATTGGTGAAGGTTTTTCGCAACGCAGGGGTAGCTGTTTCGGTAATTGCTGCGGCAAGATTCCGCACCAATGTTTTGGAGAGCCCAAGCAGGTCGCCGGCGAAAAAGCCTATATCCTCGCGCAGATCTTCTTCTTCCCTTGCTTGATAGCCCGGTGCCGAGGGATAAAACTTAAGTAGTTCCTTTAGGTTACTTTCAAGGTCATGAATACATTTTTTATAAAGTTCTTTAAGCTCTTGGTCAGTTACTTTATTGATGGACATTTTCAGTTTTAATAACCCCATGGATTGAAATGCTACCAATTCGTGCAATTCCATTGTTTCATGCCAGGCAAGTAATTTTCTTTCTTCGTGATCCATTTGTATAATCCTCCAATCGGTTTTACATCCATTTAGCCTATTCCATGAGCATTTTTGTGGTAATTTGTCCCCTAAAATATTACAATAATTATGAACAACCATACACCTTAGCAAAATTTATCTTTAAAAGTCAAAGGTGATGTCAAACATTGTCACTATTTTCCTGATGTTTTTGTCAATAATTCGACAAAATTTATCTTCTGACTTTGCAGGAGAATCATAGGGTAAAATAGAAATGTTAATACATAGCCTTAATAAAAGGAGGAGTCCACAGATGAAATATAACGTTCGTGGTGAAAACATTGAGGTAACTCCAGCAATTAGAGAATATGTGGAAAAGAAAATTACTAAACTGGAACGCTATTTTACTGAAGCACCAGATGCAATGGTACATGTGAATCTAAAATTCAATCAAGATAAAACTTCAAAGGTAGAGGTAACCATCCCACTCCAGCAATTAGTTTTGCGTGCTGAAGAAACTAATGTTGATATGTATGCTGGAATTGACTTGATTACTGACAAGCTAGAGCGCCAAATTCGCAAGCACAAAACAAAAGTAAACCGTAAGTTCCGCGAGAAGGGTGATTTTCCGGTTACTTTTTCAACCGTTGAAAACACGGAAGTTCATGATTTCGATGAAGACGATCTTGAGTTAGTTCGAACAAAGCGCTTTGATCTTAAGCCGATGGACAGTGAAGAAGCAATCCTCCAGATGAATATGCTGGGACATAGCTTCTACGTGTTCACTAATGCTGATTCTAACCGTACTAACGTTGTTTATAAGCGTAAAGACGGGCGCTACGGTTTAATTGAAGCACAATAATAACAATGTAAGTGAACGCTGCTCCGGAAAATGGAGCAGCGTTTTTAGTTAGTTTTAAATGAACAGAGCACCAAACTTACAAAGTCTAAATCTACTATATAATAAAAATAAAACTAGGTTACTAGACAGAAGTGTTCGAAATAGTTTTGGATTCATGGGGAAAAATTGCTAGTTATTTTTCCATCAGCAATGATGGCTGTTTTTCATTCCAAGAGATTGTGGATAAATAACATCGAAAATTATCCCCATGTGGATAACCGTAAATTCCGGTAATTACCCACAAATACTGCAGATGTTATGCACAAAGTACACAGAATTAACAGGTTAACCGACAGTCATTTGAGAATCGATTTTTTCCTCCGAAACAGGATAATCTTTTTCTTCCATCCTTTAAAGCGCGATTCTATTACTGGCGCTAAAAAAGGGAGCCGGCAATTCACTTCGCCGCCCCCCAAAAACATTATTTATTTCCCTGCCCCGCAGCAGTTTTTATATTTCTTGCCGCTGCCGCAGATACATGTATCATTACGGCCGACATCGATTTGCTTCACTTTTGGCTTCTTCTTAACTGCTTCGCCATCTTCTTTCGGATTAACCGCCTGACCTTTAGCCACTTCTTGACGCTCAAGGTTGTTGCGAATTTCCGCCTTCATGATGTACATGGCAGCCTCATCCTCGATGGATTGGACCATCGCCTCAAACATCGCGAACCCTTCATGCTGGTATTCACGAAGTGGATCGATTTGTCCGTATGCACGTAAGTGGATTCCTTGACGGAGCTGGTCCATCGCATCAATGTGATCCGTCCATTTTGAATCGACAGCACGAAGTGTAACAACTTTTTCAAATTCGCGCATTTGCTCTGGGAAAAGAATTTGCTCTTTCTCCTCGTAGCGTTCCTTCACTTTTGCAAAAATGGTATCGGTAATTTCTTCTTGATCTTTTCCTTTTAAATCATCGGCCGTTACGTCGCCCTCTTGGAGAAGGGTGGCATTTACGTAATCGATAATGGCTTGAAGATTCCATTCTTCTTCGTCCTCACTTCGCGGTGTATGGACCTCGACATTACGCTGAATCGAGCCTAAAATCATTTTTTGAACGATGTCATGAAGGTTTTCAGATTCGAGTACCTCATCACGCTGGGTGTAAATGATTTCACGCTGCTGGCGTAGAACATCATCATATTGCAATAACTGTTTACGAGCATCAAAGTTGTTACCCTCGACGCGTTTTTGTGCAGACTCTACAGCCCTAGAAACCATTTTACTCTGAATTGGCTGGGTGTCGTCCATACCAAGGCGCTCCATCATCGACTTCATATTGTCAGAGCCGAAGCGGCGCATCAGTTCATCTTCCATCGATAAATAGAATTGAGTGATACCTGGGTCTCCCTGACGGCCGGACCGTCCACGGAGCTGGTTATCAATCCGTCGGCTTTCATGACGCTCGGTACCAATAACGGCAAGCCCGCCTAGCTCAATCACACCTTCACCAAGTTTAATGTCTGTACCACGACCTGCCATGTTCGTTGCAATCGTTACTGAACCTTGGTGACCTGCTTCTGCAATGATTTCCGCTTCGCGTTCATGGTTTTTCGCGTTCAAGACATTATGACGAACGCCCTTTTTTAATAAAAGCTTGGAAATCAGCTCTGACGTTTCAATGGCAACCGTACCAACAAGCACCGGCTGTCCTTTTTGATGACGCTCAGCAATATCTTCGACAACCGCTCTGAACTTACCTTCCATCGATGAGTAAATTAAATCGGCACGGTCATCCCTGATAATCGGTTTATTCGTAGGAATAACAATAACATTCATATTATAAATGTTGCGGAATTCCTCTTCTTCCGTTTTCGCTGTTCCAGTCATACCGGCTAATTTTTCATACATCCGGAAGTAGTTTTGGAAGGTGATCGTTGCCATGGTCATGCTTTCGTTTTGAACTTCAAGACCTTCTTTTGCTTCAATCGCCTGATGCAAGCCTTCACTATAACGGCGGCCCTTCATCAAACGGCCAGTGAACTGGTCAACAATAACGATTTCACCTTCTTGGACGACATAATCAACATCAAGATGCATGCTGACGTTCGCTCGCAATGCCTGGTTAATATGATGGTTTAAGGTAACGTGCGACATGTCAAAAAGGTTTTCAATTCCGAAAGCTTTCTCGGCTTTACTAATCCCTTCTTCTGTCAGCATAACGCCCTTTGTTTTTTCATCGTACGTATAATCTTTTTCCTTTGTCAGCGTCCGGACAAAGCCATTAGCTTGAATATAAAGGACAGCTGACTTGGCCGCAGAACCTGAAATAATTAATGGTGTCCGCGCTTCGTCAATTAAAATCGAGTCAACCTCATCAATAACGCCAAAGAATAGCGGCCGCTGTACTTTTTGTTCCTTATATAGGACCATGTTATCACGCAAATAATCGAAGCCATATTCGTTATTTGTCCCATAAGTAATATCGCACGAATAGGCGGCCTGTTTTTCTTCCTTATCCATGCTATTCAAATTCAAACCAACCGTTAAGCCTAAGAATTGATAGAGTGCGCCCATTTCTTCCGCATCCCGACTTGCCAAGTATTCGTTGACCGTTACAACGTGAACGCCTTTACCTGAAAGTGCATTCAGGTATACTGGCATTGTTGCGGTTAACGTTTTACCTTCACCCGTCTTCATCTCCGAAATATTCCCTTCATGGAGTGAGATACCCCCCATAAGCTGAACATGATACGGATACAAACCAAGTACACGGCGGGCACCTTCGCGGACAACAGCAAAGGCTTCAACTAGCAAGTCGTCAAGTGTTTCCCCTTTTTGATAGCGGGCTTTAAATTCTTCCGTTTTTTCGCGCAGCTGTTCGTCGGTTAATTTTTCTGTTTCAGCAGCAAGTGCATCGATTTTCGTAGCAAGCTTGTCTAACCTTTTCAGCTCGCGTTTGTTCAAATCAAATACTTTATTTAAAATCCCCATCATCTGATGAACGCTCCTTTATATCGAGACTAAATACATTCCTTTTTGTAAAAAAACATGTCTATAATATTCGATAATTTCCTTTATATATCTTACCACTTCCGCTATAGAGTGACAACAATGTTAGCTAAGAGCAAAATTTGTCATTCACCTATTATATAGCTGCCCTTCTTTAAGAAAACAATAAACTTTTAAGTTGTGTTCGGTTTTTTGTCAATTATGACAGACTTATGTCATTTTACTCGAGAATGTATATCAATCAGAAACATGGCTTTTAAAATCTAAGGGAAATTGAATAAATACACCTATTAATGTATAAAAATTAATACTCATTCACGTTTCTAATTCATAAATAGTGTTAATCTATGCTTATAAAACAACGTTTTTAAGTTGCTTTTAGGGTAAAATTCATTTTTTTTGGCTATGAAAAAATATTCACAAATTGTACATTGGAATATACTCTGACATTGTTAGATACTACCTTTAGAGAGGTAATTAAGGAAAATAAATAGAGAATGAGTCCAAAATGGGAAGGGTGAGTTAAGTGGCCTTTTGGGGGAAAAAGAAAAATAAAGAAACTGATCCCGATTCTAGAGAAGATAGAAAAAAAGTTGGCCTGATACGCAAGGTTTGGCGCAAGTTCAAAGGTATAGATTGGAAGAATCCAGTTAACAGATGGAAATTACTATTCGTCTCACTGGTCGGATGTATCGTTGTTTTTGGTGGAGGATATGGAGTGCTTTCCTTAACAAACTCACCGACATTCTGTGCAAGCTGTCATGAAATGGCACCGGAGTATTCAACCTATACCGCAAGTGCCCACAGTAATATCCAATGTGTTCAGTGTCATATCAAGCCAGGGTTTACGAACATGATCACACACAAAATGAAATCCTTGAAAGAGGTTTACTACCATGTAACTGGCGTGCCTAAGCAAATTGTTCAAACTGAAGAAGAAGCCGTATCCAACGAAAACTGTTTACAATGCCACTCGAAAAACCGGCTTGTTACGGCATCTGGTGACTTAAAAGTAAATCACAAAGGACATATTGAAAAAGATATTCCATGTATAAGCTGTCACGCCGGTGTCGTCCATTCAAAAATTGCAGCTCGCGGTATCAATACCGAAGACGCACGTGGACATTGGACGGAGAAAAATGCGCAAAAATTAATTGAAAAGAAATATTTAAGACCAAATATGGGAACTTGTATTGATTGCCATGACAAAGTGAACAACGGCGAAAAGCCTTGGAAAGATGTTGCGTACAACGTTCCGCCAAACCCTGAAGAAATGGAGAAAAAGCTCCAAGAAAAAGAAAAAGAAGGTTCAGGAACTGCTGAAACAGCAAAGGGCGAAAATACGGAAGTGGCCATTACTAAGCATGATGAAAAAACACAAAAGATCATTTTACAAGCAATTGGCAAGCAGCAGAAAGATGTAAAGGTTTCGATGGCATGTGGAACATGCCATAAACAAGTTAAAGTTCCAAAGTCACACAAAACAGCTGAATGGAATCAAAAACATGGCGGTACAGCCATTAATGAACTTGATAAATGTGTGAACTGTCACCAAGATTCTAAATGGGTCAGAGAAATCCCGAAAGAAGACATTATCTCTTTACTTAAGATGAAAGAATCAAAAACAAAATATACAGCAAACATCAACATTGTAAAAGAACAAACGCGTATCAACAAATTCTGCAGCGCTTGTCACTCAGATCGTCCGGCGGGACACGTTGAAAGTGATCAATGGCTGACAGCTCACGCTGCTAAGGCCAAAACACCTGAAGCAAAATCAGAATGCTTCGTCTGCCATGACCGTAACAAACCGAAAGCAGGATCAACTGAAATCAAAGCATCTACAGATGTATATTGCCAATATTGTCATAGAACCGGCTTTAAAGATGATGTGAAAAATTAGTTAATTCTTAATCTGGAGGGACGCTTTTATGGATGAAGAGCAAAAACAGCTGTCGGACCCTCCCCGTTTTCGTTATAAGTTAATCAAAATTATGACACTTACCTTGTTGTTTTTAGTCATCTTCTTCTCTCTTGGGGCCTTTGGGCTGGAAGCAACTTCCGGCTCAAAGTTTTGCTCCTCTTGCCATGAGATGAAGCCAGAGTATTATACCTGGAAAGCATCTACCCACAGCGAGGTGGATTGTGTTAATTGTCATATCGAACCAGGGGTCAAACAGATAGCAAAGGATAAAGCAGAAGGAATGATAAAGGATTTACGAAATGAAAAGGTTACAACGGCAGCAATCATTCGAATGACTAAGGAAATTCCAAATAGCGCCTGTGAAAAGTGTCACAATATTACAACACGTGATGTCACAGCCTCAGGGGATATTATTATTCCGCATGATAAACATTTGGAGAAAAACATTAAATGTATACAATGCCATAGTAGCGTTGCCCACGGCAAAATTGCCGACCGAAATATGACCTTCAAAACCGACTATGGAAAATGGGATAGTAAGGTAGGGACCGCGGCGATGGCTGATTTAAAATTTACCAGCCCGACAATGGAAACATGCATGGATTGTCATATTGCCAGAAAGATAACCACGGAATGCAGTGCGTGTCATTCGACCGGTATGGTTCCGAAGAGCCATAAAAAGATTGATTTCAAAACAAAAAGCCATGGTATTCAGGCAAAATCTGCTCTAAAGAATTGCAATTCCTGTCATAAGTATATGTCAACAGCGACGCTGGAAGGTTATGACGAGGTCACTGTCATCGACAAATATTTAAACCAAGACAGTGGGAAGACAGCCAAGAACGAGCACATGTATGCAAAAGAAAATACATTTTGCCAGGCGTGCCATAAAACGCGCCCTGTAAGCCATACTAAAACATTCTTCAGTAGTCATGGCACACAAGCCAGCAAAAATGAAGAAAAATGCTTTACCTGTCATGATCAGAATAAAACAAATACCGCTAGTGACAATACTGTTAACTGCTCTACCTGTCACCAGATGAAACATCGTACTAAATGGCAGGAAGGTCACCCTATTCCTGTTGAGAATGTGAAAAGACCGGAAGTAAGATGCTATACCTGCCATGTCAAACAAACCTGCACAAGCTGCCATAAGAATTAATGGGAAAAGCTCAAACTAGTATGATTATGCTGACAGTAACAACGATTCAAACCATTTAGCGTGCAGATTTCTATCAAAAATAGATTTTCTAGGGAATCCTGCAGAAAATAACTGATGACAATGAGGAGGATACTTATGGAGGCCCAAGAACTCCCTATTATAGAAAAACCTGAGCCGGAAAAAGAAACACGAGCAAAGAAAAGAAACGGGCGTTTTACTAAATTGCAGGGGTTTTCGCTAATCATTGCAACATTACTTATTAGCTTGATTGGCGGTTATTTTATTAGCGATCACTATATTTGGTCGAATAGAGATCAAAGCAGGATTGACCAGCAAGTGGCCTATTATGAGGGCTTAGTTAGTAAAGAACCAAACAATCCAGAACATCGGATTAACCTCGGTTACTCGTATAATTTAAAGGGACAGAATGACGACGCCGTTAAACAATTATTAATAGCCATTGATTTAGATAAGAAGAATGTCGGGGCCTATTTCAATTTAGGACTTGTGTATAACGATCAAAAACGCTATGACGATGCCCTTAAGCAGTCTAAAAAGGCTGTAGAATTAGCTCCCCGAGATTATAAAGGCCGTTTATTAGAAGGAATGGTTTATCGAAATCTAAAAATGTACAAAGAGGCATTGGCATCACTCGAGGAGGCTAATAAACTAATGCCTGTTAATAATGATATTATTTTTGAGATTGGTAGAGTGGCGGAGGATCAAGGTAAAGTTAAAGATGCTGAGGAGCTTTACAAAAAGGCCTTAAGCTATGACCCCCTTTATAAGCCAGCTTCAGATGCATTAACTAGATTAGCAGCAAAAGATAAGAACAAATAAAAGGAGATGGCTAGAATTGAAAAAGACAACTGTATATATATGGATGAGTGCAATGGTTGTACTTTCTGCAGCCTTATTCTTCGGCATCACCTTTTTTGATTTAGCACCAACATTGAAGCCAATTGTGGCTAAAGCAAACCCTGCTGGCGGTGAACCTGAATTTAGACAGTCTTTTTATGGCAGCTTTGATGCACCACTTAATAAACCAATGGACGTAGCCAAAATTGGCAATCTCGTTTACGTAACGGATACAAAAAACAATCAAGTTCAGGTTTTTGACCAAACTGGAAATAATGTCTTGAAATTTGGCAAGACAGGATCAGAAAAAGGGCAATTTCAATTTCCATATGGAATTTCAGGTGATAAAAATGGAAATATTTATGTAGCAGATTTGTATAATGGCAACATTTCCATTTTTAATTCAAAAGGGAAATTTATCAAATACTTCCCTGACGAAGAAAAAGCGATTCAGTCACCTGGCGGCTTGCGCATTTTCGGTGAGAAACTATTTGTTACTGATATCAAAACCAATAAGCTGTATATCTATAATTTAGAAGGTAAAAAACAAATGGAAATTGGTGGCGCCGGTCAAGCTGAAGGGAAGTTCATTGCTCCTAATGCTGTAGCAGTAGATAAGGAAAATCAAATTTATGTAACTGATTCAGGAAATAACCGGGTGCAAGTTTTCAATAAAGAAGGTAAATTTATAAAAATAATTAATGGTTCAAAGGACGGAAAAGGTGAACCAATATTCGTTAACCCAAGAGGAGTCGGCGTCGATACCAACGGTACCGTTTATGTGGTAAGCAATTTATCTCATAACATCTATGCCTATGACAAAGATGGAAATGATGTAAGAGTGTTAGGCGGCATGGGGACAGATAACGGTCAGTTGTACCTGCCAAACGGTCTATTTATAGATGACCAGGATGAAATATTTGTAACGGATACAATCAATCAAAGAGTTTCAGTCTTCTACTAATTTTCTTTTCATTAAGGGTGGTGATGCGGAAAAGTAAATTTATCGTTTTAGATGTAGAAGTAAATTATAGAGAATTAAAGAGAGAGAGAGAGAGAGAAAGAAATTTGGGAGGTTTTAGAAATGAGCAAGATTAAATTAGGCTTTTCCGCATTGTTTATGCTTGTTATGTTGGGCATGTTTGCTGCCCTGGCATCGGCAGAAGGTTTCACACCAACGCCAAGCAACCCGGCACCCGGAATTAATGTCGGTACAATCGATAATAGTGGTAATACAAATGCACACAAAACACATGGTAATTTCCAAAACAACACGAACTCATGTGCAAACTGTCATAGCACACATAACGGGCAAGATGCAAAATTATTAAAATATAAAAATGTAGAATATGATATGTGTTTAACTTGTCATGACGGTACGATGGGCTTTTACAACGTGCAAAAAGCAAGTGGAGCCGGCATATTCTCCGCTTCTCATGAAAGTGAATCCATGCATAAGGTATCATCAGGAATCAAAAATGGTGCTGCACCTGGTGCTTACCTTAATAAAGACACAAACGAATTAACATGTTCAAGCTGTCATAACCCGCACGGCTCTGTCAACGACAGATTATTAAAAGAAAACGTAATCGGCGGGGTACCATTTGCCTATACAATGGTGAATGGAGTTAAAACGCCTACTCAAAACGGTATTAAAACAATTAACCTTGCATTAACAGATGATCCTGCTTATGCTGCAATTAACGCATCTACAACCAATTCAGGATTAAAAATAACTACATCAATTGGTCCTAAGGATAATGCTGACAAAGTTAACTATGCTCAATTCTGTGCAGCTTGTCACGATGATTATGCTGCAAGCCGATCTGCAGGTAGAAATAGTAACTCAGGCAAAGCAGCAGGTAACACCAATCATGATTTCCTTTATACGCATACTTCTAACTCCAGTTCACAAGGTAGAAACTGTGCTGCTTGTCACTATGCTCACGGTACAGATATTACTACGTTGATGGATACAGCTGGAAAGACAATTGCTGATTTACAAAAGCCTGAGGCCCAAGGTGGTAAAAATTGGACTGAAGCTGTTGCCAAAGATTACATGAAAGATGTAAGTGCTGGCGGTTCTGCTAATAAGAAATTCACAAATATGGCTGTTTGTTGGTCTTGTCACCAATCAACTCATAAAATTGATACTCCTGTCGTACCAGGTGGAGACTATAGCGGTAAAACAAAAATTCGCTAAAAAAAGCTAACCAATAGCCCACTATTAGTTAGCCGAAAAAATGAATAGTAAATAAACAAGGTAGTAATAGTAATTATTACTGCCTTGTTTTATTATTTCAGCACAGTGCCAAATTGTCAAAAATATTTAACTTAACGACGATAATTAATGTTAATTCAGTTGATATAATAGGAAAAGCGGAAGCGTCCACTAGCCGCTGGGCGCTGGAGCTGGACAATTTTCATAGTCGCAAAATTAAACTTATTTTATAAATAAAAAGCCTCTTTTTATACTTAACTAGGTAAAAAGAAAAGGATGAATATAATGAAGAGGGAAAACTTCAAACGAAAATTAATTTCATACTTTATTATTTTGGGCGTTATTTTAAGTTCCATCCTTTTGTATTCTCCTGATAACAATGCTTTATCAGCAACAGGTGTTCCAGAAATAAAAATATTAACACCGGAAGCAGACGCAGTGTTAGATGTTTCAACAGTAGAAATTACAGGGAGAATTTCTGATGATTTAACCGCTCCCGATAAACTTTCAGTAATGGTATTTGAATTAGGTGATTCACAGCAACCTATTGATATCACTGGTGAGGGGATTTTTTCGAGCTCAAAACCACTAGAAGATCATGCGGATTTCTCCTATTCTAAGGATTTTAGTGAAGGGGTCCATACCCTGACCTTTGTAGTCACTGATCAAGATGGAGTAAGTAACAAGGCTGAACTTTCCTTTACTGTTCAACAGGCCGTAACAGAAGAAACGAACAAAAAAAATGTTACAACTGATAAAGAGGCAATAAATCAAGCGCAATCTTCTTCTTCTGAAGAAAACCCAATAAGTGAATCTTCTATTGCGGAATTAAAAAGTAGTTTACTTGATACTCAAGAGATTGGGAATCGTCCATATATGAAAGCTATGTATTTAATACCAAAAGGTTCAGAACAAATGTATAAACCTAATGGAGTTTATACAGATGATGAGAAAGTTGAATTTGATAAGTTTCGGCCAGCCGAAGATATGACCCGAGTACCTGTAAATTATCAGATTCTAGTGGAGATTAGAAGTGCAGAAGAATTAAGTGCCGAAAAACAAAATCAACCCTTGATAACAGCTTTTGAAGAAAAAGGACAAGAAAAGTTTGTTGAAAAAGAGAAACTCTCTAATGGTACATGGTCTTATGTGTATTTATTTACACCCGATCAACTTACATCCGGCACAACTTATTATGTATACTTAAATCCAAACTTCTCAAGTGGTCCCGATAAATATATTATTCCTAGATTCTTAAAATTTACCACTAGTAGTTCCGCGTATGCCACTTATCAATTTAAAGATGAGGACGGGAATAATTTAAGGGGCGAGGATAATCAGGATTATATACATGGACCATTTTCAAATGTAACAAATTCCTGTGCCTATTGTCATAGTACTCATAAAGGAACGTCTCCTAAACTTGAGGGCGGTAAATATGGGCCAAATGGAAATGATTTGTGTATGGTGTGTCATGATGGCACAAATGGGAATAGCTCACCGATGGTAGATACTCATGAAAATAATAAACATACGAAAGATTCAAGTGTTTCTTGCTCAAGCTGTCATAATCCGCATAAGCCTGGAACTAAAGAAAATCCAAACAGTTTCCATAGTATTCCGAGTCTGGACAGTAATGGCAGTGACCACAAAGCCTATAACAAAGCTAGTACAGCTAAAGGCAATGCCGATGATTTCTCGTTATGTTTAAGCTGTCATAATGGTATTAAGGATGAAAGCGGTAAAGAGACTTCCAATATCGAAAAATATTACACAGATGTAACTCATATGGCTCGATCTGGCCATAATTTTCAAGCGACTGTTGATAGTGGAAGTAAATTAAATGGTCAGCTTCCATGTGCGGAATGTCATGAAACACATGGGTCCAATAATATCAAAATGTTAAGAGAAGAGCTTGGCAATGTTCAATCAGATGCTAATAAATTCACTAAAATAAGTGGGGATTGGGATACTGCCTCTCAACGCAATTTCTGTCTAGCGTGTCATAATAACAAAACTGTTCTTTACGGTAAAACAGGTAAAGCAATTTACGACGAAACTGGTGCAGCGCTTAACACCGTGAATGAACAAACGAAAATTGGCCATAAAAGCAAAAGTGAAAATGCTTGTTCCGAATGTCATAGCAATAACGATTCATTTATTGAGGCTGCACATGCCCCTAAAAGAGTTAAAAATCCATAAAAAACGAGAGGGAGCTCCCTCTCGTTTTTATAGTTATCCGCTTATTTTACGCTTTTCAACCATTCCCGCACCCCGTCAATCTTCCTCCACAGACGCAGATGCATGTCAGCATAAACAATCGCTTCGTTTTCATCCCCAAAACCATAATAGTCAGGTGGATAATCGGGCAGTCTTTTCTCGTCGGTCAGGTAGGCAACCACATGCTTGTTCTCTTTTTTTGCTGCTTTCAGCAGTTTGACAGCATTCTTAGTGAAGCCTTTTTCGTGTAGCTCAAGCAATAGCTTATTATATAAGCCCTGTGCAGAAGCCTCTTCGTATTGTTGCAGCAGGTTACCTGCTTTTTTAAATTCTCCAGAATCAATGTAAGCAACAAACAAGGAATATCGTACGCCTTGGTTATCCATGGGATTTAATTCGAGCAGTTCTTCGTATTGCTGTAATGACTCATTAACTTTTCCTAATTGTGACAATGCCTCCGCGTAATGAAGCTTTGCCCGCATGAACGGTCTTGTTTCGATTAATCCCCAGAAGTAGCCCTTATTTTCCTTCAAAAAGGCTTTGCCAAGTTCTCTTTCCCCGACCTGAATTCCCTTTTCATATAGCAAAATTGCTTCTTCAAGGGTCTTGGTCCTTTCAGCAAGAAGAACATAAGCGTCGACACAATTAGGATTTAGTCTTAATGCTTCTTCGGCAAGGTTATAGCGATGTTTCCCCTCTGATTGAAAGGCATCGTAGATCAAGTTTCTAGCCCGTTCTTCATCATGTCTAGATACGACTGGGCTTTTCTTTTTTTTATTTGACACATCCTCACTAATAAGTTGCCGTAAGGTAGATGCCGGTGAGTCTTCCTTCGTTGTTGTTTCTACTGCCACTTGCCCCCTGTTTCTTGGGAACTCAATAACTGGTGTTTTTTTCGTTGGCGGCACTAGAGGAGACTCGTCCATCCCAGAAACAAGCCCAACTAGTTCCGCAATTTCCTGGGATAATACCGTTTCCATTTCTAAGAAAATCGATGAGACAGAACCAGTAGAAACGCCATACAACCTAGCTAGCTCTTTTTGGGTATAAATTTTTTCTATAGGTGCAATTGTTGACAATAAATAATGAAGGGCAGCAACGTAAAGATTTGGATTTTTGATTCGCTTTTGCCTTTTCTGGCAAAAATTAAGCCAGAGAATAATGCCCGTGTCCACAATAGGTGGAGGGAGAAGCGTCTCCAGTTTCTTTTTAAATAGATCCGCTACTTCCTTATAAATAGGCGCAGGCCATTCCATTTCATCAATCTCAAGCAGACCCTCAATCAAAGGAAGCTCACTCAAGACCTCGATAAAAAAGTCAGTAAAGTATTCTTGAGGTGAGTCGTAATTAGCGTCTAAACTGCTATCCTCAATATATGAGAAGGCGTGTTCAGGTTTTAAATCAGGTAAATCAAAGGGAGAGGGGAAGAAAACATACTTTTGCTCGAAAGGCACAATGATTCCAACGAAGAAGGAACCTGGTTCAATCGTTACTGGGACATTTGTAATGACGGCATCCAGCTGTTCCGAGCTAAAACCATCCTCAACCGTAATCTTGTTATTTTCAATGGCAATGACCTTCCCGGCAATCGTTCTTGCATCCGTCCATGTTTGTAAAATTTTTCTTAGCTTAGGGCGTTTAATTTTTCCCAATTCAGCGGCAATGAATTTCTTGATAATGGTTTCCCCGTCATCCAATTCTTCAAATAGCGAAAACCAAATCGCATGAATCAGTTCATAGAATTCCCGTTCCTGTTCATTATCGATATCAATAATTTCCTCAATGTCCTCGAAATCATCTTGTATTTCTTGTCCGAAGTGATAAGCAGAAAAATGAAGGATATGCTTTTGCAATTCGTCAACTTCACTTTCAACCATATGGGTTATGGATATGGCTTCATTAACGCCACAGCACATTTTATACTTTTTTCCGCTCCCACACGGGCAGGGGGCATTCCTGTTAATTTTATCCATAGTCCTCCGCTCCTTTTATGATTCTCTTTCTTTCATAGGCTTTTTTAATGGGTTATGTAATTATGTATTAAGCGCTTTTCTTATAGGGTTTGTTCCATCGACACTTTTCATATTCAATAGTACCATTTTTGACCGTTTAAAATATAAAAATACTTTTTATAAGGTGCATATTGGGTTTGGCTTGTCCCTAATTATCGTCAAACTTTGAATTTTATGTTGTCCTCAAGCTATAATGGATAAGAACTGGCTAGTTTTTTTAGAATAAACTATGATTGAGGAAAAATTTTAATTTTTATAGAGGTGACGAAAATGGAATTAGCAGAAATCAGAAATGAACTTGAAAAATCAGCTAAGAAATTAGTGGACTTTAGGGGGTCTCTTTGACCTAGAAAATAAAGAAGCCAGAATTGCCGAGCTTGATGATGAGATGCTCCAGCCTGAGTTCTGGAACAATCAAGAGAAGGCACAGACCGTCATTAGTGAGGCAAATGGTTTAAAGGATCAGGTCAATGAGTTTCATGATCTTAACGAAAGCTTTGAAAATCTGGAATTGACCTATGAGCTTGTCAAGGAAGAAAGTGATGCGGAACTGCAAGCTGAGCTCGAGGAAGAGCTTCAGCAGCTGACGAGCCGCTTGAATCAGTATGAGCTGCAACTTCTCTTAAGTGAGGAGTATGATAAAAATAATGCGATTTTGGAGCTTCACCCTGGTGCCGGTGGAACGGAATCACAGGACTGGGGCTCAATGCTGCTGAGAATGTATACTCGCTGGGCCGAGAAGAAGGGCTTTAAGGTGGAGACGCTTGATTACCTTCCTGGTGATGAAGCGGGCATTAAGAGTGTCACGCTCGCGATTAAGGGTCATAATGCCTATGGCTACTTAAAGGCTGAAAAAGGGGTTCACCGACTTGTGAGGATTTCACCGTTTGATTCCTCAGGCCGCCGTCACACCTCGTTCGTATCCTGTGAAGTGATGCCGGAATTTAATGACGAAATTCATGTCGATATCCGGACAGAGGATTTGAAAGTTGATACGTATCGTGCGACAGGCGCAGGTGGACAGCATATCAACACCACCGATTCAGCCATCCGGATTACCCACCTTCCAACTGGGGTGGTTGTCACATGTCAAGCTGAACGTTCACAAATTAAAAACCGCGAGGCAGCGCTAAAAATGCTAAAAGCCAAGCTGTATCAACTGGAGATAGAAAAACAGGAACAAGAGCTTCTGGAAATTCGCGGTGAGCAAAAGGAAATCGGCTGGGGAAGTCAAATTCGTTCTTACGTCTTCCATCCCTATTCGATGGTAAAAGATCACCGGACCAGTACGGAAAGCGGAAACGTCCAGGCGGTAATGGACGGAGATTTGGATCAATTTATTAATGCCTATCTTCGTTCAAGAATTTCATAATGAGTATAAAAGGCCCTTGCCGACCAGTCGGCTAAGGCCTTTTACTTTGTCTTTTTCGTAAAAGGGTAACAATTTCGTTGTTACAATTGAACAAAAATTTTATAAATATAGAGTTCTTCATGAAACCTTCACTATTAGCAAATCCTAGTAAAAATTTTAATCCTTTATCGCGGCAACTGACTACCGTTTACACCATATTTCCCCCATGCTATACTCACTTTCGGTTATAGAAATTATTAGTGTAAAAAGGAATTTAGAGGGGAATAAAGTCGTGAATATTTTAAGCAATCTAATACAAACCTATCCAAAAACGAGAATTGCTATAGATTACCTTTTTGTGTTGATTGGAGCCGCAATAATTGGATTGGCATTTAACGTATTTTTGCTTCCAAATCAGGTGGCTTCAGGTGGAGTAAGCGGCATTAGTACGATTCTTAAAACGACGCTGGGATTGGAGCCGGCCTATGTTCAATGGGCCTTTAATATTCCATTATTTATTGCCGGAGTTGTTTTTTTAGGAAAGCAATTTGGTGTAAAGACGCTGGTCGGAACAATTTTTTTACCGTTGGTTGTTTTTTTTACAAAAAATATAGAGCCATGGACGCATGACGCGCTTCTTGGTGCTTTGTTCGGTGGAATTGGTGTCGGACTTGGACTTGGCATTGTGTTTAGGGGGAGAGCCTCGACCGGCGGGACTGACCTTGCCGCCCAGATTATCAACAAATATACTGGCTTTACGCTGGGCCGCTGCGTTGTGATGATTGATGGATTAATTGTCCTAACTGCCGCGATCGTTTTTGATATCGAGAAGGGGTTGTACGCGCTAATCGCCCTTTATGTGACAAGCAAAACGATTGACCTTGTACAGGTTGGCTTTGGCAGGTCCAAAATGGCGATGATTATAACGAGTAAACAAGAAGAAGTTCGTGCAGGAATTTTGAATAAAATTGACCGTGGTGTGACAAAACTATCAGCATATGGTGGTTTCACCGACCATGAACGGCCAGTCCTAATGTGTGTGGTCGATCAAACGGAGTTCACAAAATTGAAACAATTGGTCGAAACCCTTGACCCATCTGCATTTGTGGTCGTTATGGACGCTGCCGAGGTGCTAGGAGAGGGTTTCAAACGCGCATAGGATTGGTATAATAGTACAGTGATGGTATAAACTTCTGTAGGGGGCATGGCAATGAAGAAAAAGCTATTAGCATTATTGATGGGAACTTCCCTAGTAATGGGACTTGCTGCTTGTGGAGGCGGCAGTGACACAACGAAAGATAAAAATAACGGCGGGGGAACCGATACGGCTCAAGCCGGAGACGCCGACAAGATCTTCCAACAAAAATGCTCAGCTTGTCATGGCGGGGATTTAAAAGGTGGAGTAGGACCAAACTTAACAAAAATTGGATCACAACTCTCCAAGGATGATATTTTGGCAACAATCAAAAATGGTAAAGGCGCAATGCCGCCAAATCTCATTGAAGGCGATGACGCAAACAAAGTTGCTGACTGGCTATCTGCTAAAAAGTAAAAAACCATTAAAAACGTTCTGTTTGAAAAAGCAGGACGTTTTTTTATTTATAAAAAAAATGATGAATTTTGTCGAGTTTTGTATTCTTTGAAAAGAAACTGTAATAATTTTACCGCTTTTTTTAGCTATTTATGATGTTATAATAAAAACATGCGAAATTATGCACATTGATTTGCATTTTGATTTATTTTGCAAATAAATAAAGATTATTGTCGAATGACTAGCACGGTAATCTTTAAATAAAGGTGATAAATATGATAGAGCTGCAAGAGGTATATAAAAAATACCCGAATGGTGTCACAGCCATAAATGGAATAGATGTCCGGATTAACCAGGGTGAGTTTGTTTATGTCGTTGGACCAAGTGGTGCAGGAAAATCGACATTCATTAAAATGATGTACCGGGAAGAAGTACCAACTTCCGGGACCATCACGATGAATGGAGTAAACCTTGCCAAATTAAAAATGAAAAAGGTCCCCCTTTTTAGGCGGAATCTTGGTGTTGTCTTTCAGGACTTTAAGCTCCTGCCTACTTTAACAGTTTATGAAAATGTGGCCTTTGCTCTTGAAGTAATTGAAGCACAGCCGAAATTTATTAGAAAACGGGTTATGGAAGTTCTTGATCTAGTCAACTTAAAGCATAAAATAAAAATGCTTCCAGGAGAGCTTTCCGGCGGTGAGCAGCAGCGCGTTTCCATTGCCCGCTCCATTGTCAATTCACCGAAAGTGGTGATTGCGGACGAGCCTACCGGTAACCTTGATCCGGAAACATCGTGGGAAATTATGAAAATTTTTGAAGAAATCAATACAAGAGGAACGACGGTTGTTATGGCAACACATAACAGGGAGATTGTAAATACATTGAAGCATCGCGTTATTGCTATAGAGGCTGGAAAAATTGCACGCGATGAGCAAAGAGGTGATTACGGTTATGAAAATTAGAACAATTGGCCGTCACGCCCGTGAGAGTTTAAAGAATATAAGCAGGAACGGCTGGATGACTTTTGCATCCGTAAGTGCTGTTACCGTTACCTTGATTTTAGTCGGTGTCTTTTTCGTTATTATGATGAATCTTAACAGGGTGGCACAAACGATTGAAGGGGACGTGCAAATTCGTGTTCACATCGATGTAGCTGCAACCCAACAAGATCAGCAAACATTAAAAAGTGAGATTGAACGAATTCCTGAAGTGAAAAGTGTTACATTTTCGCCCAAAAGGAATGAATTAGATAACTTAGTTAAAAGTCTTGGTGAGGATGGAAAAGCCTTTAAACTTTTTGAACAGGATAATCCGCTTAACGATGTATTTATTGTAAAAACGAAAAAGCCAAATGATACCATGGTAGTTGCTAATAAAGCTGAAAAGCTAAACTATGTAGCGAAGGTTAGATATGGACAGGGCAAGGTTGAAAAATTATTTAAGTTTATTAACGCGAGCCGAAATGTCGGTATTGTTTTAATCATTGGCTTATTCTTTACAGCGATTTTCTTAATCTCAAATACGATTAAAATTACAATTATCGCCAGACGAAGAGAGATTAAGATTATGAGATTAGTAGGTGCGACGAATACGTTTATCCGCTGGCCGTTCTTCCTAGAAGGACTATGGCTCGGGATTCTTGGTTCAATCTTACCAATCATCCTCATCTCCATCGCTTATTATCGTGCCTATGATTATATTGGTCCAAAGCTTGTAGGGACCTTTATCAAAGTGCTGCCATTTGATCCATTTGTCTATCAGCTCTCTGGGATTCTAATGTTAATGGGAGCGTTAATTGGCGTATGGGGCAGCATGATGTCCGTGAGAAAGTTCTTAAAGGTTTAAATGTTGCGGGAAGGACTTTAAGTAAAGTCCTTCCTGATTTAATGGTTTAAAAACATGGACAGCGTTGTTTATAAGATTAGGTGTATGAAACGATTCATAGACAGATAGAAAATAGAACGATTTACCTGTACATAGAGAGAGTAGGAGGAAAACTCGAATATGAAGAAATCAATAATCACGTTTGCCGCTGCTGCAGCGGTTGGACTGGGGACAATTTTTGGAGGAATATCTGTTAAAACAGAAGCCGCATCGATTTCCAGTTTGAAAGGTGAACAAAACAAAATTCAGAATCAGCGCTCCGAAATAAAATCGGGTATTAATCAAGCAAACGATAAAATTAGTAAACTCCAAAATCAGCAGGCGGATGTTAAGAGCGAAATGAAACGCCTTGATTTAGCGATCAGTGATGCGACTGAAAAGATTGACGATAAAACTGCTAAAATGAAAGAAACAAAGGTTCAAATTGTAAAGCTTCAGGGTGAAACAAAGGTTATTAAGGAACGGATTGAGAAGCGCAATGTGCTACTGAAGGACCGGGCACGAAGCTACCAGGAAACTGGCGGTATGGTCAATTATCTGGATGTGTTAATGGGCTCGACAAGCTTCAGCGATTTTATAGACCGTGCGAATGCTGTCGCAACGATTATGCAGGCGGACCAGGATATTATACAGCAGCATGAGGCCGATGAAAAGGAGCTTGAGAAAAAACAAACTCAAGTTAAAAATGACCTAGCCAGCCTGCAAAAGATGCTGGATGATTTAAAACAGATGAATCAGCAATTGAATACACAAAAGGCTGAAAAGGATAAATTATTAGCTGTCTTAGTGGATAAAGAAGAGCAGGAGCACGAACATGCAATGGATTTAAGTGAACAAGCGGAAATCCTTGCTGCTCAAGATGCTGCGATTCAAAGGTCGATCAAACAAGAGCAAGAACGCCAGGCTAAAGAGGCGGCACAAGCAGCACAAGCAGCACAAGCAGCAAAAGCAGCACAAGCAAAAAATAATTCAGCTAACGGTGGAGGCAGCGGTGGCAGCGGCGGCGGCGGATCTACAGCTGCACCTCATGTTTCAAGCGGCAGCTTTACAAGACCAGCACCTGGTGTAATTACTTCAGGCTATGGAGGACGGGGCGGATCATTTCACTGGGGTTTTGATATTGCACAAAGCGGCGGGAATGTACCAATTTTCGCAGCAGCAGATGGAGAAGTATATGTTTCGCATTACTCGTCAACATATGGAAACGTCGTTTATATTTTACACAACATTAACGGTCAAACCTATACAACCGTTTATGCACATATGCAAAGAAGTTTAGTGGGAGCAGGCACCAATGTGAAAAAGGGCCAGCAAATTGGAGTCATGGGTAACACCGGTGATTCTAGAGGCCAGCATTTGCACTTTGAACTTTACAAAGGCAGATGGCAATATCATTCTGCAATCAATCCATCAGGTATAGTTCCACTATAAAAAATGGGAGAAGCTTTTGCTTCTTCCATTTTTTAATTACTCATAACTCGTCCACTTCCATCATATAAGTTAATAATTGGGCAGGAATTTGTGGCCTTTTTATTAAAATAGATATGATAGACATTTTTAATATGAGGAGGTTTGGGATGAAACGTAAATGGATGGCCCTGTTGATGACAGGTGCACTTCTGACAGGAGCGGGGGGCACATACGCCGGGATGCAGTTTTTAGAGAAAAAGGAGGTAGACACCACACTCGAGCAAATGCTAATCCCAAAAGATACAGTAACCAATTCCGAGGCAAACATTGATAACCTTGAAAAAGTAGGGCAGGCCTATGACCTGATTTTAGACAGATATGTTGAAAAGGTGGATCAGGACAAACTGGTTGAGGGAGCGATCCAGGGAATGCTTTCAGTTTTAAAGGATCCTTATTCTGTCTATATGGACCAAGAAACAGCCCAACAATTCTCACAAACTTTGGACTCGTCATTTGAAGGAATCGGGGCTGAAGTTGGAATGGTCGATGGGAAGATTGTCATCGTCTCGCCCTTTAAAAATTCTCCAGCGGAAAAAGCCGGCATCAAGCCGAATGATCAAATTATCAAAGTCGATGGAAAGAGCGTTGAGGGACTTGACCTGAACAAGGCGACATTAAAAATCCGCGGTAAAAAAGGCACGACGGTTCAATTAGAGATTGCTCGAAAGGGATTAAAAGATTCGCTCTTCATTGACGTGTTACGCGATAAGATTCCGCTAGAGACTGTCCATGCGTCGATCAAGGAGCATGATGGCAAAAAGATTGGCTACATTGAAGTAACATCCTTCGCTAAAGAAACAGCTGCTGATTTTAAAAAGGAATTAAAGGCATTAGAAAATGACCATATTAAAGGGCTGATTATTGATGTGCGCGGGAACCCTGGCGGACTTTTAGACAGTGTGGATGAGATTTTAAAAGAATTTGTTCCGAAGGATAAACCATTTGTCCAAATCCAGATGCGTGACGGTAAGAAAAGCCGTTATTTCTCCTCTATAACAGAGAAAAAGGACTATCCAGTACTTGTCCTAGTTAATAAAGGCAGTGCATCCGCATCGGAAATTTTAGCAGGCTCACTCCAGGAAGCAGCTGGCAGCCAGCTTGTCGGGGAAACGACGTTTGGTAAAGGAACCGTCCAACAGGCCCTATCAATGGGGGATGGCAGCAATATTAAGTTAACACTTTATAAATGGCTGACCCCGGATGGAAATTGGATTCACAAAAAGGGAATCAAACCGGATATTGCGATTAAACAGCCAGCGATTTTTGCAACCCGCCCAATTCAAGTCCAGACCCCGTTGGTTGAGGACATGAATAGCGAGGAGGTCAAGAATGCCCAAGAAATTTTAAAAGGCTTGGGATATTCTCCAGGTCGGACAGACGGTTATTTTAGTCCTGAAACTACCGTCGCAGTTAAGGCCTTCCAGCAGGAAAATAATATCCAGGAAACTGGGGGAATTGATGACAGAACTGCTGCCAAGCTCGAGGAAGCGGCTGTTAAAGAGATGAAAAAAGAGAAAAACGATCTGCAGCTCCAGGTTGCGCTGCGGTTGATTACGAAGTAATTTAACAAACAGGGGCTTTCAGCCTCTGTTTTTATTTTGTTTGAAAAGTGATTTCTGAACTGTTTTAGTGTTTGGCGGAATTAGTGGCGCGTTTGGCGGAATTATCGGGAATTTCCGCGGAAATAGTCGAGGGTTTGGCGGAATTAATCGAGAATTTGGCGTAATTCCGGCAAAAGTTGGCGGAATCCACTTTCGAGCGGCACACCCGAAACAAGTCAGTCCCTATAAAATCCCAAAGTTTCCACCAGAATGATCGAACGCTACGACATTTTTAACTATTTCTAGAAACTAGCAATATGTTTTAAGGCTCAAATTTGGTAAAATAATCTTTAAGAGACTTTTTCATAAACAATTACTAGAAATTTAGATTAAGCAGGTGACAGTTATGGTGGAAACATGGCTTGTGGAACTTCTAAAGGGGACAGGCAAGTTATTTCTTCATCCTGTTTTATACTATCTCGTTTTCCTTGCAGGGATTTTAGGCGTGATGAGGGTGAAACGTGAGCGGAAAAATTTTTATATTCGGGCACAAGATGCTTATTTTGAGCTTCGGCAGTTATTTCGACCAAGTATTTTAATCGGACTTTTGCTTTCCATGATTGCAGTTGCAGCAGGCATTGCTGTTCCTTTCGTTGCCATACTCCTAATTGCTGGCTTTACATTGCTGTGGTCACTAACGACAAATATTCGATTGATGTCGCCTGCCTACACTATCGGGGCTACTTTTTTCTCGATCATTTTAATCTCACAAAACAACTGGTCCATCCCGCTTTTTTCTAAGGCATTTCATTCAATCAGTGACAAGGTTTATCCTTCCATTGTCGTAGTTCTTGGGCTTTTGTTAATTGCAGAGGGAATCCTTATTTTTAAAAATGGCGGTAAAGGCACATCTCCTAAACTAGCAAAAAGTAAACGTGGGCAGAGTGTCGGGGTGCATGAGGTGAAACGCCTCTGGATGCTGCCATTGTTTCTGCTTATTCCCGGTAATGCGCTACAGCTTCCATTTGATTGGTGGCCGGTGTTCCATTTGGGAGCGAAAGAGTACACGTCAATCCTTGTCCCCTTTGCGATTGGCTTTCATCAGCAAGTCAAAGGAATGCTTCCCAAAGAAGCTATTCAATTGCAAGGCCGGCGGGTAATCGTACTCGGTGTGTTCATCTCGCTTCTTTCTGCTGTTGGCTATTGGTATCCGCTCGCTTCCATCGTGGTAGCCGCCCTTGCTGTGATTGGACGGGAATTAATAAGCTTACTGGCGTTTATGAGGGATGATAGTCAGCCGTTTTACTTTTCAAAAAAAAATCATGGGTTAATGATTATTGGAATTATTCCGGAATCACCTGCTAGTAAAATGGGGCTCAAGGTTGGGGAATTGATTTCAAAAGCCAATGGAGTGTTGATTCGAGATGAAAAAACATTGTACGAGGCACTGCAAAAGAACCGCGCCCATTGTAAGCTGGAGGTTTTTGATACAAAAGGCGAAATCCGCTTCGTCCAACGCGCCCTTTACGAAGGCGACCATCATGAACTAGGCATCCTTTTTGTCCCGGACGAGCACAAGTATGATGAGAAAATCGGATGATAAAGTGGTGCCTGACACCATGCACATGAAGAACCACTTAGCTTGTAAAAATAGCTTAGTGGTTTTTATTTTCCCCTTTGGAGGAATCCCCCAAGATTCAATTTGTTGACAAGATGAGAAGGATATTATATTATTATCTTGAATTAAAAATATTTTATTTCGGAATATCTTAATTAAGGATTTTAACATTAAGGTGGGTAAGTTTCATGGGATTTTTAGATAGATTATTTAATAAAACAACTGAGGGGGAAATAAAAATGACAAAACTAAATATCGGAATTATTTTAGGAAGCACACGTCAAGGCCGTGTAAGTCCGCAAGTAGGGGAATGGGTAAAAGGGATTGCTGATAAACGCGGCGATGCTAATTATGAAATCGTCGATATTGCAGACTTCAATTTACCATTTTTGGGGGAAGGTACTGGTACAGAACCAGGACTTGCCGCTTGGAATGAAAAACTTGCCAGCTTAGATGGATTCGTATTTATTGTGCAAGAATACAATCACAGCATTACAGGGGCATTAAAAAATGCACTCGATTCAGCGCGGGATGCGTGGTATAACAAGGCTGCAGGTTTCGTTAGCTATGGTTCAACAGGTGGAGCCCGCGCCGTTGAACATTTACGCGGAATCTTAGGGGAATTGCTAGTGGCTGATGTTCGCGTTCATCCAACCTTGTCATTATTTACAGATTTTGAAAATGGATCAGTATTCAAACCAGCTGAATTACATCTTGATAATGTGAAAGCAATGCTTGACCAAGTTAACGCTTGGAGCGGTGCATTAAAAAACTTACGCTAAAAAGAGTAAAAAGAGGAGGGGAATCATCCCCTCCTCTTTTTACAAATAAATTTATAATGTCCGATATTTTTTCAATGAAAAAATATTCAGCACTACGAAAATGGCGGCGAAAATGACCAGGGCGATGAGGTCACCGCTAATGTCACTAAAGCCGGCACCTCGATACATCACTCCTTTTAATGCGTCCCCGGTATAATACATTGGAAACACCTTTGCAATCATCTGTAACCAATTGGCCATCCCTTCAAGTGGGAAAATCCCGGCAAAAAACACCTGCGGAATGACAGCGATTGGAATAAACTGCATCATTTGAAATTCAGAGGCGGCAAATGTTGATAACAAAATTCCTAATGATAAGGCAACCAATGCTGTGAGCAGATTAATCAGAAGAACGTTCCATATTGATCCAACAAGCACAATATCTAACACAGTAATCGAATAAAAAACAACAATAACCGTTTGAATAAGGGCAAATATTCCATAGCCGGCTAAATAAGCCGTGACAATTTCTCCTCTGCGAATTGGGGTAGATAATAATCGTTCTAATGTTCCCGTTGTCCGCTCACGCAATAGACCTATTCCGGAAATAATAAAAACAAAGAAAAAGACAAAGAAACCGACTAATATTGGGCTTAAGACATCGAAGAAAACGGTGTCCTTATTGCCATAGATATAATTTGTTTCAATTTTCTTAGGTATCATCCCTGCTAAGGCTGGATTATGCTGAATGAGTTTGGATTGTGCCAGAGCTGAAACTGTTTGGTTTACCTTTGCTTGTAAACCCTTAGCTGAACTAGGGTCATCATTTTGGAGCGTTAATTTCATTTGTCCATTTTCCAACTGCAACAGCCCATTAAGGTCGTCATCAACCACCGTGTTTTTCGTTACCTTCTCATATTCTTTTACTTTTATTTCGGCATCTTTGAAGGCATTTACAAGACTTGAATCGCCCCCAACGACACCTAATTTCGGTGTTACGGAATTGCCATTAAATAAAAAGTACATCAAGGTTAGAATTAAGAGCGGAGCCACAAACATTAATGCTAAAGTTCGTTTATCACGAAGCATTTGCTGGCAGATTCTTTTGATTAGCGCCGTCATCCTCATGACTGTTTCACCCCCGCTTTCAGGAAAACCTCATCGAAATCGTCTGTTTTGTATAGTGCTTTTAATTCACTTGGTGTGCCGCTTGTTAAAATACGGCCGTCGCGGACCATCGCGACATAATCACATTTAACCGCCTCGTCCATCACATGAGTCGTCACGATAATTGTTTTTTCCTCTTCATTTTTTAAGCGTAAAAATTCTTTCCAAATCGACAGTTTTAATTCCGGGTCGATTCCGACGGTTGGTTCATCTAAAATTAAAATTTGGGGATCTTGAATGAGTGCAATTGCCAGGGATAAGCGCCGTTTCATCCCGCCTGAATAAGCAGCCACACGCTTCTTAAGGTCGTCCGTCAGGTTTACTAAGTTAGCAACGTAAGCAATCCGCTTTTTCTGTTCGCCTTTACTTAACTTGTAAAGGGAAGCGAAAAATTTCAGATTTTCTTCCCCAGTTAACTCGACGTATAAGGCATCGGATTGGGCCATATAACCAATTTCCTGCAATAAACTGAGATTCGGCATTTTTTCACCCAATACATGAATCGAACCAGTGTCGGATTTCTCCATACCAACAATCATTTTGACAAGCGTGGTTTTGCCAGCACCTGAAGGACCGATAAGTCCGAACAATTGGCCTTTTGGGATTGTTAAATTGACATCGCTTAAAACAGGTTTTTTTCCGAAGCTTTTGTTGACCTGTTCTACTTTAATGGTTTGATCCATCATCAAGCCTCCTAGGAGTTAATCATATAATTTAATTTTACAACTACCTACGATTTTAACAATAAACAGAAAGTAGCTTTCTGTTTATTAATTCAAAAAAGGAACGAAACGGAGAAAGAAATAGAAAAAAATAGGGGTGACATCATCGTCACCTCTACAGTTTAGTTTTCTATAATTTTTTTCACAATTTTTTTACCCATTGGATTCGCTTGGCTTGGGTCTTCCACTTGTTTTGCACGTGTAATGAAGAAAGCAAGGAAAAGAGCAATACAGGCAATTCCAACCGATACGACGAATGAATCATTAATCCCTTCCAACATTGCTTTCATGGCAACTTGTTGCTTCAGTTCGGCTAATACAGTTGGAGTAGGTTTTTCTGTCAAGTGTTTCATGGCAGATGTCAGTAAATCAGTTGCATGTGTTTTCGTACGATTTGTCATGATGGTGACAAGCAAAGCAGAGCCAATCGCCCCGGACACTTGCTGCAAGGTACTATTCATTGCTGTTCCATGTGGATAGAAACGCGCTGGCAGCTGGTTTAAGCCATTTGTCATTACTGGCATCATTACCATCGACATGCCAAACATCCGTGCTGAATATAAAAGAATAAGATGTGTATAGGATGTTTCAAGTGTTAATTTGCTGAAAAAATAACTGGTTAGAACCGTAATCGTTAAGCCAATAACAGCTAAAATTCGACCACCAAACTTATCAAATAATTTCCCAGTGATTGGAGACATGATTCCCATCAAAATCGCACCCGGAAGCATCATCAAACCTGATTTCATCGGTGAAATTCCACGAATTGTTTGGACATAGATTGGTAAAAGCAGCATCGCTGAAAACATCGCCATTGAGATGACTACAGAAATGGCTGATGATAGAGCAAACATCGGATATTTATAGATCCTGAATTCAAGCATTGGTTTTTCAAGTTTAAATTGACGGAAAATAAACGTAATCAATGCAACGGTTCCGACGATAATCGTTCCATACACTTGTGGACTATCCCAGCCCTTATTACCCGCTGAGCTAAAGCCGTATAACAATCCGCCAAAGCCGACACTTGATAACAAAAGTGAGAGGAAATCAAGACGGATATCTACTTTTTCCTTTTTATCTTTAAGTAAGAAAACACCAATTAACAGGACAATTACGGCAATTGGAGAAACAAAATGAAATAACATTCTCCAGTCAAAATGTTCAAGCATCCACCCTGACAATGTCGGTCCAACTGCCGGTGCAAAAATGAAAATTAACCCGAAAAGCCCCATCGCTCCTCCGCGTTTTTCAGGAGGAAAGCTTGTTAACATGACGTTCATTAACAGTGGCATCATTATTGCTGATCCGGAAGCTTGGATCATTCGAGCAACTAATAAAACCGGAAAGGCAGTCGAGAAGCCTGCAAGGAAGGTACCAACTGTGAACAAACTAATCGCTGTAAGGAATAAGCCTCTTACGGAATATTTTTGAATCAAAAAGGCTGTTGCCGGTATCATTACCCCATTCACCAGCATATACCCTGTTGAAAGCCATTGAACGGTCGATGCTTCGACATCTAAATCCTTCATAATCGATGGAAGTGCAACATTTAAAAGTGTTTCGTTTAACATGGCAATAAACGCCCCAATCATAAGGATGGCAAGTATCCCGTATGGTGGACGTTGATTATTAATATTAGATGGTTCCATTATTATCCCCCTTGAACTATTAGTCCATTATTTTATACCTCTGTTTCAAGTGATTTCTATAATAGCACCAGCAGTTCATTTTTTGCAACAAAAAAATTTTCCAATAGGATAAGATGGGATCTCGTTCCATTTAGCTCGCTAAATTTTGGTGCCTGACACCTCGCTGTTCAGTGGTGTCAGGCACTTTTTTTCTATGAAAAAAGTAGGTTTGGCGGAATTAAAGTTAAGTTTGGCGAAATCCATCTTGAAATTGTTTGGAAAAAATCAGTTTGGCGGAAATCATGCGTAGTTTGGCGGAATTAATTAGAAAGTTGGCGGAAATCCGGTCTAGTTTGGCGGAATTCATCTTGAAATTGTTTGGAAAAAATCAGTTTGGCGGAAATCATGCGTAGTTTGGCGGAATTATTTAAAAAGTTGGCGGAAATCTGGCCCGGTTTGGCGAAAATCCATTTCGAATTTGGCGGAATCTCCCCCAAGTTTGGCGGAATCCCCCAAAATCTCGGCAAAATCAACATCCGAATTACAGCAAATAGTAGTATATTTACAAGCTCAACTGCTAATCCTATCAAAGGGAAATTTTACATTTTTGAAAGGTGGTTTAGCCATGATTCTAAGCTTATTGAATGGTCTCAAACATCAACATTTAGAGGTTCTTACGATTGAAGGAGCGGCAGCCATCGTGTTTTATTTCACGATCTACTCGTTCATCGGCTGGCTCCTTGAAAATAGCTATAGCTTCTTCACAAAACAAGAATTTTTCAAAGAGAATTTTTTATTTGGTCCCTTTAAACCGATGTACGGCTTTGCCCCGGTACTTTTGGTTTATTTGATTTCACCAGCAACAAATCAAGTAATTGTTATTCTTCTTTGCTTTTTCATCCCAACCATCGTGGAATATGTGACAGGAGTGTTGCTGCAAAAGCTCTTCAACCGGAAATGGTGGGATTATTCAGATACACCACTACAGCTGCACGGACATATTTGTTTACCCTTCTCGATCTGCTGGGGGTTTCTATCGCTCATTTGTTTAAAATGGATTCATCCCGCCATTGAAACAATGTTTGGTGCCATTGAACCCTATTGGGCATGGGTTTGGCCGGCCGTGGGATTATACCTTCTTGCCGATCTCACCCTAGCGATCCGGAAACATTCACTGCAGGATCTCGTTGCCGAGGAACCAACAAATCCAATTCAGTAGTTACATAATCAGGGTGCCTGACACCAATGCTAATGGTGTCAGGCACCCGTTTGTCTTTTAAAAGATTAAAATTCAATTAAAACAAGAAAAATAACTAGAAATAATGCTAAATTGGAGGGGAAGAGTTAACACCCTGACAGAATGACCCAAAAGGGAGGGGTTCCTATTAACGAGCGTATTTTGGTTGTAGAGGATGAAAAGCAGATTGCCAAGATTTTAAAGATAGAACTGGAGTATGAAGGATATGAGGTAGTCGTTGCCTATGATGGGAAGTCAGGGCTGCAGTCCGCCTTGAACGAAAAATTGGATTTAATCTTATTGGATGTAATGCTGCCTGAGATGAATGGTATTGAGGTGCTCAGAAGAATCCGCAAAGAGAACAGCCAAATTCCAGTCCTGCTACTAACAGCCCGTAATATGACAATGGATAAGGTAACAGGGCTTGATCAGGGGGCCAATGATTACATCACCAAGCCCTTTGAAATGGAAGAATTATTAGCGAGAATTCGCTCGTTTCTCCGCCAGAACGCCATTGCCTTTAAGAACACACAATCGGAAGACTCCCTCTTATCCATAAGGGATTTAACCGTTAATCTTGATTCGAGAGAGGTAACGAGGGGCAAGGCTTCGATTACCTTAACCCCAAAGGAATTCGATTTGCTTGTGTACTTGCTATCCAATAAAAATCGAATCGTTACAAGGGAAAATATTCTCTTTCATGTTTGGGGCTATGAATATGAAGGGGAAACGAATGTCATCGATGTATTTATCAGACATTTACGCAAGAAGATTGAAGAAGGCTTTTCAGACCCAACGATTATCCAGACGGTCAGGGGAATCGGTTACACAGTAAGGGAGAATTAAGCCAATGAAGATTACCACAAAAATAAATCTGATTACAACCGCGTGGATCCTTTGTGTATTAATTGCGGTGAATGCGGTTGTCTTTTTTTCATTTATGAAAATCACTGTGAATATGGAAGATGATGAACTCCTTCAAAAGGCAGATCAGTTAATAAAGGAAATCAACAAAGAAGACTCCCCAGTCGAAATGAAAGACACATTCACCCCATACTTAGCGAACCATTCATTTATAAGGATCATGCACTCGGATTCAAAAAAGGTGATCCAAGTAACGAATGATAAGGACCTGGCCGCAAAAGTGAAAGCGAAATCCGCCAGTCACAAAGAAACAGAAAGGCTTACTATTAGACTGAAGAAACAAGAAGAACAAATTGCCATTGTCAGGGTGCCAATCCATTCAAACGGAGATGTTGTTGGAACACTAGAGTTTGGGAAGAAATTAGTAGGCCTGGAATTAGGTAAGGACGTGTTATTATCGATTCTAACCTTTTGTACGATCCTTGGTGCAGTATTATCTCTGCTCGGCGGCAGGTGGTTGTCCAATCTGATTATGCGGCCAATCTCGAATATGATTAACACGATGGAGGATATTGAGCAAAGTGGTATCCCCAAAAAGATTGTTATTGAACATGAAACAAAGGATGAATTGCAAAAGATGGCTGTCACCTTTAATCGGATGATTGAAAGACTAGAGGCCAATCTGGAAAAACAGAGGCAATTTATCTCTGACGCTTCACATGAATTAAAGACCCCGCTCACAGTCATCAAAAGTTATGCGGATCTTCTGTTAAGACGGGGGTTACAAAATGAAGAGGTGGCCCATGATGCGATTGAATCGATACATTCAGAGGCCACTAGGATTCAAAAAATGACGGAGCGGTTTCTCGATCTAGCCGATACCGAATTAGAAGATCTTTTAGAGCCGAAATTAATTAATATTGGGGCACTATGCAAGAATTTATTCAAGCAGCTTCAATCAGCATATAAGCGGGAAATTGTTCTCCATTATAAAGAAACTTCCATTTCTGTGATAGCAGATGAACTTAAGCTAAAACAGGCAATCATTATTTTAATTGATAATGCTATCAAATACAGTAAGGATAAAATAGATGTATATCTTGAGGACAAGGAAGAATTTACGATCATTTTGGTAAAAGATTACGGGATTGGTATTCCGGCAGGTGAAATAGAAAATATTTTTGAACGATTTTACCGGATCGATAAGGCTAGAAGCCGGGAGACCGGCGGCACAGGGCTAGGGCTGTCCATTGCCAAGAATATCATCAAGCAGCATTACGGGGAAATTAAAGTAAAAAGTACGGAAGGAGTAGGAACAGAGGTGGCGTTGTTCTTACCGAAAAGGAAAGACGGAAAGGAACTGTTTGTGCAGTGATCAAAATAATCATCATTAGTCTGCTTCTTTTATTGATTGTAATTCTAGTCTATGCGATTTTGCCAACGGTACTGATTCGTGCCAGCGGATGGGGGATAACGAAAAGGATAAAAAGTGAGGCCATTGCAATCACGTTTGATGATGGTCCTAATCCAGAATATACGCCACAATTGCTTGATCTTTTGAAAAAGTTTGATGTGAAGGCCACTTTTTTTGTGGTCGGCAGCAAGGTGCTAGCCAATCCAGATATCATTAAACGGATGAGCGCAGAGGGACATACGGTTGGCATCCATCACTTTGAGCATATTTCTAGTTGGATTCTTTCCCCGATTCAATTGAAAAAACAACTGCAGCAGACAGAGCAGGCGATCAGGGAATGTGTGCTGCAAAAGGTCAGGTTTTACCGGCCGCCATGGGGCCATTTTAATCTATTCAGCCTCCTGCTTGGCAAGCGCTATAAAGTGATCATTTGGTCGCATATTTTCGGGGATTGGAAGGTGGCAAAAGGCAAAAATGGTCTACTTGAACAATTGCTGGCAGCGACAGAACCCGGTTCTATTCTTTTGCTTCATGACTGTGGGGAAACACTGGGTGCGGATCAAGAGGCCCCCTATTATATGCTTAAGTGCTTAGAAATCTATTTACAGGAAAACGTAACTAAAGAAACAAAATTTATCACATTAAAAGATGTTTACCAATGAGGACAATATGAATATAGACACGCTTGTCAATTATATTACATTGTATGGTTACTTTGTTATTTTTCTATTTTTATTCTTTGGGATTGTCGGCATTCCCGCTCCAGAGGAATCGCTGCTCTTCTTAATCGGAGTGCTGAGTGTTCATCACAAACTCTCCTTAGGACTGGCGCTGTTGTCTGCTAGTCTCGGTGCGTTTGTTGGCATGCTTACAGCCTATATTTGCGGAAAATATGTGGGGTACCCATTTATCAAAAGATACGGCAAATACGTCGGGATTACCACGGAGCGCTGGGAAAAGGTAAGTAATAAATATACAAAAAATGTCCGTAAAACGATTGTATTTGGCTTTTATTTGCCGGGTATCAGGCAGATTAGTCCCTATTTTTCCGGGATTAATAAAATTCCCTTTCGGCGGTTTTTCGTCCTTTCCCTGCTAGGCACACTTCTCTGGACTTTCCCATTTATTTTAGCCGGCTATTTTGCCGGCAAGGTATTTAATATCAATCCAGATTATGTTCCCTATGTAGGAATCGTCCTATTATTTCTTTTTTTCGGATATGTTATCATTAAGTATATAAAAGGAAAAAAGACTAAAATCAACTAAATAGAACAGCCAAGCCTGAAAAGACAGCGATCATCGTCCTTTTGGGCTTTTTTTGCTGTTTAACAATCTGGCCAAAAATACGCTGAAAATAAGATTAAAAATCAATTAAAAACCGCGTTTTTTAAGAAATGAGTGGTACATTAAAAGGGACAAAATGATTAAATAGTCTTTATTATATTTAGAAGCCATCCCTTTTAAGGAAGGAATTCTAAAAAGAACAGGAGATGGAACAAATGAAGAAGATTTTGTTTTTACCACTCTTACAAATGCAGTCAGGACATCATCAGGTCGCTGAGGCATTAATGGATCTATTAAAAAAACATACAGATAATCTTACTGTTAAAAAAATTGACTTATTAAGTTATACGAATAAATCGTTGGAGAAAGTAATTACAAATGGCTATTTAAGCTGGATTCGCTACGCTCCCGAAACCTATAATCTAGCCTATAAAAGTTTTTTTTACGCGCCTTCCTCAAAAGATCATTCATATAAATTGTATCAACATCTCTTTTTGAAAAAAACAGAGCAGTTGTTAGCGGAGGAAAAGCCGGACTTAATTGTTTGTACGCATGGATTCCCTTCCTTCCTTGTCAGTAAATTAAAAATGAAGGGGAAATGCAATGTTCCGGTTATTAACGTCTATACGGATTTCTTTATCAATAATGTTTGGGGAAGAGAGGGAATTGACGCCCATTTTCTTCCAAGCCAGCAGGTTAAGGAAAAACTGAGCAGGAAATATCAGATTCCGAACCAGCGTATGTTTGTCACTGGTATTCCTGTTCACGAAGAAATTACCAAAAATGACTCTCGGAATAAACACAATCATCGGCCGAAAATCTTATTATCTGGTGGAAATAGCGGACTGGGCGGGATATTAAAGCTGGCTGACGAATTAAAACGCTCCACACACGTAGATTATTTGGTGCTTTGCGGCAATAACAAGAAACTTTATAATGAGATCCTTTCGTGGGAGCGTGAGCATATCAAACCATTGCCCTATCTTTCTTCACGGTCAGAAATGAACAGGCTTTATGAAGAAGTTGATGCGATTGTGACAAAGCCGGGCGGTGTCACGATTAGTGAAGCGATGCAGAAAGGACTTCCGATTTTTGTTCATTCCGCACTTCCAGGGCAGGAGGAAATAAATCTCCAGTATTTAAAGGACCATGGGCTTGTCTTCGAACTTGACCAGGAAACCTCGTTGGAAAAACAATTGGATGGTGTGTTGCAGGACCCTAAAAAAATGAAGTGCTGGGGGCAGGCAATCGCTGCTTACCAGAAAGGAATTGAGCTCGAAGAACCGGAAAAACTGGTCGAATTGATAAAAACGGTCCTTGATGAAAAGACAAGCAGCGTCCCTTCAGGAATAGTAAGAAGGTCTAATGTATATCAAAGAGCAGGGGCATAAAAAGGAATAAAAATTGGAGGTTAATATGTTATCCCACTTAGATTATGGCATCTTTCAAACCATCAATCACTTTGCTATCAGTGAGCGATTCTTGAACCCATTGATGATCTTTTTATCGGAAAAAGCAGAGTATTTATTTTTTGCAGGAATTATTCTTTATTGGTTTTATCATAAATCGCAGAATCGAAAGATGGTCACCGAGGCGATCCTGGCTGCCTGCATTGCACTGGCATTAAATGTGTTAATTGGTCACTTCTTTTACCGGGATCGACCGTTTGTCGCCCATCATGTCAATTGGTTAATTCCTCATGCGAAAAATGCGTCCTTTCCTAGTGACCATGCAACAGCGGCATTCGTGATTGCTGTGTCCATTTGGATATGGAAAAAACGCGACGGCTGGTTGTGGATCCTATTGGCTGGCGGAATTGCCTTGTCACGTGTTTGGACAGGAGTTCATTATCCGTTAGATGTAGTGGGCGGAATGGTCATTGGGACTGGCGTGGCGTTTGCGACCCATTCCTTATTACTTCGCTCCACAAAAATAAACCGATTCATTGATTTTCTGATTGAATTCTATGAAAAAATAGAAAGCAATCTTTGGAAAAAGACGCAATTAAGTAGAAAAAGATAAATATATAAAATAGAAAGGGATGCCTGAGTCCAGAACTAGGCATCCTTTTTTTGTAATAATCCCCTTCACCAAACATAAAATCTAAAGTTAGTTTCAAGGATTCCAAGATGGAGGTGGATGACTTCATGTTCTATGATTTTTGGCTTGAAGGTCAATGGTTGTGGAATACGCCTTTGTTAGCCGGTCTTATTTGTATAGCTGTTTTATATGGATTCTTACTACTAGCCTTTACCCAAGTAAAAATTTATCAAAAACAACCCCAGCTTTTTTTCCTCAGTTTAGTGATATTATACGTAACCATTGGCAGTCCATTCGCAGCGTTAAGTCATCTATCATTCAGTTTGCACATGCTCCAAATGAGTATTTTATTCTTTATCATCCCGCCACTTTTTTTATTAGGAATTCCGGCCTCTTTGCTTCAGCAATTTTGGACTCCCCCAACATTTAAAGGTATTAGCCAATTAATCTTATCCCCGCTGGCTGCCCTCTATGCTTTTGGGGCATTGTTCTTGATGTACCATTTGCCAGTAGTGTTAACGCTTCTTTCTCAACATTCATTTGTTCATAATGGCTATCTATTTGGTCTGTTCATCATGTCTTTTAGTATGTGGCGGCCAATGGTAAGGGGACTTCATCGACGGTATGCGTTTTTGAGCGGGCTTGTCTTAATGCCGGCTTGTTTCCTATTTATCTTAAATGCCGTGATTGGTGGAATGAATAATCCTTTTCCCGTACAAATGATTGCCAATCTTTGTATTTCACCCTCAGACTTAAGTTCCATCAATATTCTACCGTCTCCATTCAATAGCAGATATGACCAAATTATAGCGGGGATTCTCATGTTAGGCATGCATAAATTTGCGTTATTTTTGACGGTTCACCTTGGCAACAAAGTGCAAGAGCGGGAATGGGGTGGGAGCAGTTGAGGAAGATTAATACTCTCCTACTGTTTTCTTCTTAAAAGAATCACTCTAGGAATCAGCTAACTGAGTGTGCTTGCTTCCGAAGCAATAGTTTTAATATGAATTATATTGGGAACGTTAAAGAAGAAGCAGATAAAAGTTTGTGATAAACTGAACATAAAGGGGGGATTCCTATTTATAAAAAACAGGAACGGATGCTGATTTGGCTGGCATTTATTGTTGCTTCCATCATGGGACTCTCGATGATCGGTCGAATTTTTTCAGGATAAAGAAAGGAGGCCTCTGAAATGGGAAATGGAGATTCATTATTTTTTAGCCGTGTTCTGACAGAGCTGACATTATCTTTCCACATCATCTATGCAACCATTGGGGTTGGTGTACCGCTAATGATCATGATTGCCCAATGGGTCGGGATAAAAAAACAGGATGAACATTATATTTTACTGGCACGAAGGTGGACGCGTGGATTTGTCATAACCGTGGCAGTCGGCGTTGTGACCGGGACGGCTATTGGTTTACAGCTTTCGCTCCTGTGGCCAAACTTTATGGAACTGGCCGGAAATGTAATAGCCCTGCCATTATTTATGGAAACCTTTGCGTTTTTCTTTGAGGCTATTTTTTTAGGCATATACATATACACGTGGGATCGCTTTAAAAATCAGAAAAAACATCTGCTCCTGCTGATCCCCGTTGCGATAGGAGCCTCTTTTTCAGCCGTTTTTATCACGATTGTCAATGCATTTATGAGTGCACCGCAGGGCTTTGATCTCGTTAACGGGGAACTAGTGAATGTCAGTCCGCTCGTGGCGATGTTTAATCCGGCGATGCCGACAAAGGTAGCACATGTCTTAGTAACGGCCTATATGACATCAGCATTTGTACTTGCCTCCATCGGCGCTTTCCGCTTGTTGAAGGGCTCTGACCATACGTATCACAAAAAGGCGTTATTTTTAATGATGAAACTCGGCTTGATTTTTTCGATTGCAACAGCGGTGATCGGTGATTTCTCCGGAAAATATTTAGCGCAATACCAGCCGGAAAAATTAGCTGCTGCGGAGTGGCATTTTGAGTCTGAAAAGGGAGCACCGCTGATCTTGTACGGTGTCCTCGATAACGGCGAAGTGAAATATGCGCTGAAGATTCCATCTGCACTTAGCGTTTTAGCGCACGGTGTCCCTAATGCCGAAGTGACTGGCTTAAATGAATTTCCGAAGGATGAAGTGCCGCCGCTGTATATCCATTACTTGTTCGATTCCATGGTGACAATCGGCATGGGGATGACAGCATTAGCCTTGGTGTATGTAATCGGAACTTGGCGGAAATGGCGTTTTGTGGTTTCAAAATGGTTCCGCTGGCTGCTAGTGCTCGGCGGACCGCTCTCGATTATTGCTATCGAAACTGGCTGGTGGCTAACCGAAGTCGGCCGACAGCCATGGGTTTTACGTGGAATTTTGCGAACAAAAGATGCGGCCACAACCAGTGGACATGTTGATACCATGCTCCTATTGTTTGCCTGTCTTTATCTCATCCTTGGGGTGGGCAGTGTCGTCGTTCTCATTCGAATGTTTCGTAAGAATTCGGTGGAACAGGAGCTGGAAGACCGAGCTTCCGAGAAAGCAGGTGATATTCGATGACGCTTGAAATCCTTGGTATTAGCGTATTGGGTATGTTCCTTTTTGGTTATATTATCGTCGCTTCGATTGATTTTGGAGCCGGATTTTTTAATGCCTTCAGTACAGTGACAGGTAAGCAACATATATTGACGAAAATCATTCACCGCTATTTATCGCCGGTTTGGGAAGTCACGAATGTCTTTTTAGTGTTTTTCTTTGTCGGCATGGTTGGTTTTTTTCCAAAAACAGCCTATTACTATGGAACCACCTTACTTGTCCCGGCCAGTATTGCGATTATTCTGCTGGCGATTCGTGGGGCGTATTACGCCTTTACTACTTATGGCGGGCTTAAACACAAAAGGTATACCATTCTATATGGACTGACGGGATTATTTATTCCCGCTTCCTTATCGAGTGTCTTGACGATTTCAGAGGGCGGTTTCGTCACAATGGAAAAAGCGGATCCTGTGCTCGATTATTGGGCGTTGTTCACTAGTCCTTTATCATGGAGTATTGTCGTCCTCAGCCTGACCGCCGTGTTATATATTTCAGCCGTGTTTTTGACATGGTACGCCAATCATGCCAAAGACGAGGCGGCAACGGAGTTGTTGCGTAAATATGCGCTTGTATGGGCGGGGCCGGCCATCATCACAGCTGCGGGGATTATCGTTGAAATGAAGGGCCACAATCCGGAACATTATCAGCGCTTACTAGACCTTTGGTGGCTGTTTGCACTGTCCGTCGTTTTATTTGCGGGAACCGTTTATTGTATTTGGAAGCGCCGTGCCTACGGCTTGGCTTTCGGGCTATTAGTCGGGCAATTCGCGCTTGCCTTTTTAGCCTATGGGGCATCACATTATCCTTATTTGCTTTATCCATATCTCACCCTTTACGATAGCTTTACGAACCAATCGATGGCTATTGCTTTGGTCGTTGCGTTTATTGCCGGACTGGGCTTGCTCATTCCGTCGCTGTACCTTCTACTTAGACTATTTTTGTTTAACAAAGAGTATGTGGAGGGGAATAGAAATGATGAACACGCATAGGGGGAATAGACATGCATGATTTCCTAATCTTTTACGCCCCAGTTCTAGTTGTCATTGCCTCGCTTGCCGCGGCGTTCTGGGTTGCTGGGAAAGATGCAGCTGTAAGAAAATAGAGAGAATTTGCAACAAAACTAGGATTTTAAAGGAGAAGAGCCACTTTATAATGGTTCTTCTTTTTTGTCTGTTTTTCGTAAAGAATGTTGTTATTAACCACTTACATCATCCGAGGGGAGTGCTTAACCTTTTCCATTAAAAAATATCCATCCAAAAAGGCAAAAATGATTGACATTCAAACCACCGTTTGAATACGATATAATCAAACGAACATTTGAATGAAGAAGGTGACGATATGAAAGAGCGTGATGTTTGCGAGATTACCTGTGTGGATAACGAAAAAACCACTCGAGTTCAACAACTGCTTGAAAAAGATAGCAATGTCTCTGAAGTAGCAAAGCTTTTTAAAGCCTTGTCGGATGAAACGCGTATGAAAATCGCCTATGCGCTGACATTGGAAGAAGAGCTTTGCGTTTGTGATGTTGCAAATGTGGTTGGATCGACCACGGCCACGGCATCCCATCATTTACGTCATTTAAAAAGCCTTGGCCTCGCCAAATATCGCAGAGAAGGCAAGCTTGCTTATTATTCCCTTGATGACGATCATGTCAAACAATTAATCCATATCGCATTTGCCCATCTGGAGGAGGTGGCCGGCCGTGAATGAAGCGATTGAAAAACAGGTCTATCGTGTTAATGGCTTTTCCTGAACGAGCTGCGCAGCCAAGTTCGAGAAGAACGTACAGCACCTGGATGGTGTTGTTGACGCAAAAGTAAATTTTGGGGCTTCAAAGCTAACAGTCTACGGAGATACAACGTTAGAAAAATTAAATCAAGCGGGTGCCTTTGAAAAGTTAACCATTTTTCCGGAAAAAGAAAAACAGCCGGAAGCGCCGAAGGAACCTTTTTGGAAACGCTATTTATTCCTGGGGTTGTCATTATTGTTCCTGATTGCAGGCTATATTTCTTCCGAAAACATGCTGTTCGCTACAGCTATTCTACTAGGAGGATTTCCCCTTTTTAAAACAGGTTTAAAAAATTTAATCCGGCTCGATTTTGATATGAAAACACTGATGACAATTGCTATTATTGGTGCGGCGATTATTGGCGAATGGCGTGAGGGGGCCGTCGTTGTCCTTTTATTCGCAATAAGTGAGGTGCTGGAAAGTTACTCGATGGACAAAGCGAGGGCTTCGATTCGCTCACTAATGGAGCATGCCCCCGCAGAGGCACTAATTATCAGGAACGGCAAAGAAATTTTTCTAAAAGCGGAAGATATTGAAGTCGGCGACATGATGATTGTCAAACCAGGGCAAATGATTGCCATGGATGGGGTCATTGTTGAAGGTTCATCCACGATCAATCAAGCAGCCATCACGGGTGAATCGGTTCCAGTGGAAAAAGCTGTCGATGACGAAGTATTTGCAGGAACATTAAATGATTTGGGATTCTTAAAAGTTAAAGTTACAAAACTAGTGGATGACACGACCATCGCGAAAATCATTCATTTAGTGGAAGAGGCGCAAGGTGAAAGGGCCCCCTCACAACGGTTTGTTGACCGTTTTGCGAAGTACTATACCCCGGTCATTATCGGTGTCGCGGCTTTAGTTGCGGTGGTTCCGCCGGTTTTATTCGCGGCAAGCTGGCAGGAATGGATTTATCAGGGTCTGGCAGTTTTAGTGGTTGGCTGCCCATGTGCTCTCGTCATTTCTACTCCTGTTTCCATCGTCACAGCGATTGGCAATGCAGCAAGAAATGGTGTCCTGATTAAAGGCGGAAATTTTTTAGAGGAAGCTGGTTCCATAAAGGCGATTGCTTTTGATAAAACGGGCACGCTGACAAAAGGCGTTCCGACCGTAACGGATTTCATTGAATTTTGTGACGAAGATAATCTGCTTGGAAAAATTTCAGCGCTGGAAAGTATGTCACAGCATCCGCTTGCTACTGCCATTATGAAAAAAGCAGCATATGTTAACATAGATTACCGAGTTGAGGATTTTTCATCTTTGACTGGGAAAGGCATTATCGGGTCCATTAATGGAACCGAATATCGGGTCGGGAATAAAAAGCTGTTCAATCGGATTCCCTCTGAGATCATGAATCAAATCACTTCCCTCCAAAATCAAGGGAAAACGGTGATGATTGCAGGGACAGAAAAGGAAATCCTCGCCTTGATTGCTGTTGCCGACGAAGTGCGCGAAAGCAGCCGAACCATCATTGAGCGGCTTCATCAACTTGGAATTGAACAGACGATTTTATTAACAGGAGATAATCAAGCTGCCGCCATAGCGATTGGCCGGCATGTTGGCGTAACCAGGATCGAAGCGGAGCTGCTGCCCGAGGATAAGTTAGATTTTATTAAAAAGTTAAAAGCTCAGTTTGGCAGAGTAGCGATGGTCGGCGATGGTGTCAACGATGCACCCGCACTTGCTTCCGCTACGGTTGGAATTGCGATGGGCGGGGCTGGAACGGATACCGCGCTTGAAACAGCAGATATTGCTTTAATGAACGATGATCTCAAAAAGCTTCCGTTTACGATAAAGCTAAGCCGGAAAACACTGCAAATCATCAAGCAGAATATCACGTTGTCAATTGTTGTGAAGCTATTGGCTCTTCTGCTCGTTATTCCAGGCTGGTTAACCTTGTGGATTGCGATTTTTGCCGATATGGGCGTTACATTGCTAGTCACATTAAACGGTTTACGACTTTTACGGGTAAAGGAATAAGGGGATTCTACCTGTGAATGAGGTCTGTTCCGCGTTATGTATCGAAAGATAAAGATTAGAAAATGCTATTCATAATCAGAATATTTTCGTTTTAGATAAAGAATGGAGCTGTTATCACGAGGCTCTTGGGGGGATTAACATGGGTCATCACCATCATGGACATTCACACGGCCATTCACATGGTCATTCACATACAAGTAATAAAAAGGCTTTATTAAGCTCCTTTATCTTAATAGCCGCCTTTATGGTCGTCGAGGTTATAGGCGGTTTGGTAACGAACAGTTTGGCGCTGTTGTCTGATGCGGGTCATATGTTGAGTGATGCTGCAGCCCTGGGCTTAAGTTTTTTTGCTATCAAGCTTGGCGAAAAACAAGTTTCACAAGAAAAAACGTACGGCTACAAACGATTTGAAATTATTGCCGCGGCTCTCAATGGGATTACACTCATCGTGATTTCGTTATTTATTTTTTATGAAGCAATCCAGCGCTTTTTTGCCCCCCCGGAGGTACAGAGCAAAGGGATGCTTGTGATTTCGGTCATAGGGTTATTGGTAAACATCATCGCGGCATGGATTCTAATGAAAGGTGACAAGGATGAAAATCTGAATGTTAGAAGTGCCTTTTTACATGTGCTTGGCGATATGCTGGGGTCGGTTGGAGCAATTGCCGCCGCACTCTTCATCATGTTTTTCGGGTGGGGAATTGCAGATCCGATTGCGAGCGTGATTGTTGCGGCGCTGATCCTTGTCAGTGGATTACGCGTAACAAAAGATTCCTTCCATATTTTAATGGAGGGCGCCCCGTCGCAAATTGATATGAATCAAGTGAAAGAGGCACTAGGCAGGATTCCGTTCGTGAATGAGGTCCATGATCTGCACATTTGGACGATCACCTCAGGTTACCCGGTATTAAGCTGCCACATCACCATCTCTGATGAAGGTATCCATGATGAAATTCTCTCACAATCGCAGCGAATTCTTCATGACAAATTCCATATAGAACACAGCACCATCCAGGTCGAAAAAGCAGCAAATGGCTGCCCAAGTCCGCATGGGACGTGTAACTAAGCTGCTTCATTTAAATCTTTTTGTTGCAATTATGTAAGTAAATTTCTAAAATTAAGAATCAGCAATGAATGAATGAGGTGTACCCACTTGGAAACCGTTCTTCGATATTTGTCAGCGTTTATTATGCCTGGGTTGCTAGTCCTTCTTTTTACACGGGTCACATACAATCGGGTTATCGGGTTAGTTTTAACCGTAGCCCTAATTGCTACTTCTGTATATAAAGGTTATACAAACACATTTGCGCTCATCGTGGTTGATGCTTTCTCGTTAACAGCAGGATTTTGGATGGCAGCAAAAATGATCCGGCGGCAATTGAAAAAGAGCTAGGAACAAAACTAATATGCACTCACGAGTCTGCCAAGCAAATGGCAGGCTTTTTTGGATTTTTAGAAACCAAAAGAACCCCGAAAAGACTTGTAAAATCCCATTAATACAAAAAAACGAATACTAGTTCGCATATTGTTGGTTTGTTTCTGGGGTAATGTGGTAGAATGTAAATATGAAAAAGAAGAGGAAACACTTTTCAGCACCATCCCGGTCGATAACAAGCTTCTCAAGCTGGAAAGTGATTTATATAACGGGAGGAACTTTTTGTGAAGGACCAATTTGAATTAGTTTCAAAGTACTCGCCAGAAGGGGATCAGCCGGAGGCAATCAGACAGCTAGTCGAAGGCATCCATAATAATAAGCGGGAGCAGACGCTTCTTGGAGCCACTGGTACGGGGAAGACATTTACCGTTTCAAACGTGATTAAAGAGATTAATAAACCGACGCTAGTCATTGCCCACAACAAAACACTGGCTGGCCAGCTTTATAGCGAGTTTAAGGAATTTTTTCCAAACAATGCAGTGGAATACTTTGTCAGTTACTATGATTATTATCAACCGGAAGCCTATGTGCCACAGACAGATACATTCATTGAAAAAGATGCCAGTATCAACGATGAGATTGATAAACTGCGCCACTCGGCGACCTCCTCTTTATTTGAACGCAAAGACGTCATTATCATTGCCAGTGTTTCCTGTATTTACGGCCTTGGTTCGCCGGAAGAATATCGGGAGATGGTGTTATCGCTACGCACAGGCATGGAAATTGAGCGCAATCAGCTTCTAAGGCGCTTAGTTGATATTCAATATGAACGAAATGATATAGATTTTAAACGCGGAACGTTCCGTGTGCGCGGCGATGTGGTCGAGATCTTCCCGGTTTCGCGTGATGAGCATTGTATTCGTGTCGAATTCTTTGGTGATGAACTCGAACGGATTCGTGAAGTCGATGCCCTCACCGGCGAAATTATGAGCGAACGCGAGCATGTGGCCATTTTTCCAGCCTCCCACTTCGTTACAAGGGAAGAGAAATTGCGCGTTGCTATTGAGAATATTGAAAAAGAACTCGAAGAACGGCTTGCCGTGCTTCGTGCAGAGGATAAGCTACTAGAAGCGCAGCGAATTGAACAGCGGACACGCTATGACTTAGAAATGATGCGCGAAATGGGCTTTTGCTCGGGAATCGAAAATTACTCACGCCATCTTACACTACGGCCGCCGGGTTCAACACCCTATACACTGCTCGATTATTTTCCAGAAGACTTTCTGATGATTATTGACGAGTCGCATGTGACCCTGCCGCAAGTAAGGGGTATGTTTAATGGTGACAAGGCGCGGAAACAAGTGCTTGTTGACCATGGCTTCCGTCTGCCCTCAGCACTTGATAATCGGCCGTTAACCTTTGATGAATTTGAAAAGCATATTCATAATGCCATATTTGTTTCGGCAACACCTGGACCATATGAGCTTGAGCATACACCAGAAATGATTGAGCAAATTATCCGCCCGACAGGACTCTTAGATCCAACGCTCGAGGTTCGTCCTATCGAGGGGCAAATTGATGACTTGATTGGTGAGATTCATGAACGGGTAAAGAAAAATGAACGGGTTCTTGTTACGACCCTTACGAAAAAAATGTCCGAGGACTTAACAGATTACCTTAAAGAAATTGGCATTAAAGTTCAATATTTGCATTCGGAGGTCAAGACGCTTGAGCGGATTGAAATTATTCGTGAGCTGCGCCTTGGAAAATATGATGTTCTCATTGGAATCAACCTGCTCCGCGAAGGACTCGACATTCCAGAAGTTTCACTAATCACGATTCTGGATGCCGACAAAGAGGGCTTCCTTCGTTCCGAGCGTTCGTTAATCCAAACCATTGGCCGTGCTGCTCGGAATGCCCACGGTCACGTCATTATGTATGCCGATCGAATCACCAATTCAATGGAATTAGCGATTAGTGAGACAAAGCGCCGGCGCGAGATTCAGGAAGCGTATAATCTAAAACATGGAATCACACCAACGACAATCCAAAAGGAAATCCGTGACGTGATCCGCGCCACCCATGCTGCCGAGGACCAGGAAGATTATAAACCTGCTAAATCCTTCAGCAAGATGTCGAAGAAAGATAAAGAAAAACTAATTGCCACGATGGAAAAAGAAATGAAGGTCGAAGCCAAGGCACTTAATTTTGAGCGTGCCGCCGAACTTCGTGATTTAATTTTGGAATTGAAAGCGGAAGGATGACGTATAGATGGCGATGGAAAAATTGATTGTTAAAGGCGCCAGAGCCCACAATTTAAAAAATATAGATGTCACCATTCCGAGAGATAAGCTTGTTGTCTTAACAGGACTTTCCGGGTCAGGGAAGTCCTCGCTTGCCTTTGACACGATTTATGCGGAAGGGCAGCGAAGGTATGTCGAATCCCTTTCCGCCTACGCCCGGCAATTCCTCGGCCAGATGGATAAACCGGATGTCGATGCGATTGAGGGATTGTCCCCAGCGATTTCGATTGATCAAAAAACAACAAGCCGAAACCCGCGCTCGACGGTCGGAACAGTGACAGAAATCTATGATTATTTGCGGTTATTATTTGCCAGGGTTGGACATCCTACCTGCCCAATCCATGGGATTGAAATCTCCTCACAAACGATTGAGCAGATGGTCGACCGAATTCTCGAATATCCGGAACGGACAAAAATGCAAATCCTTGCCCCGGTTATTTCCGGACGTAAAGGTGCACACGTGAAGGTATTCGAGGATATAAAAAAGCAAGGTTTCGTCCGTGTCCGTGTTGACGGCGAAATGTTAGACCTTAGCGATGATATTGAACTCGAAAAAAATAAAAAGCATTCCATCGAGGTTGTTATCGACAGGATTGTTGTCAAGGAAGGGATTTCAGCAAGGATTGCTGATTCACTTGAGACTGCTTTAAAGCTTGGTGAAGGGAAGGTGATCGTCGATGTAATGGGTGAGGAGGAGCTGCTGTTCAGTGAAAACCATGCCTGTCCACTTTGTGGTTTCTCCATCGGAGAGCTTGAACCGCGGATGTTTTCCTTTAATAGTCCCTTCGGTGCCTGCCCAGAATGTGACGGGCTTGGCTCCAAGCTTGAAGTTGATGTTGACCTGGTCATTCCGAATAAGGATTTGACCCTAAAGCAGCACGCCATTGCCCCGTGGGAGCCGACGAGTTCACAATATTACCCGCAGCTCCTGGAGGCGGTCTGCAATCATTTCGGGGTTGATATGAATATACCCGTGAAGGATATTCCCGAGCACCTATTGGAAAAAGTACTATACGGATCGGGCCGGGAAAAAATTTACTTCCGCTATGAAAACGACTTTGGCCAAATCCGTGAAGGTAATATTGACTTTGAAGGTGTCATCCCAAATGTTGAGCGCCGTTTTAAGGAGACAAGCTCGGATTATATCCGTGAGCAAATGGAAAAATATATGGGCCAGCAGCCATGTCCAACCTGTAAAGGCTACCGCTTGAAAAAGGAAACCTTGGCAGTCCTCATAAACGGAAGGCATATTGCCCATGTGACCGATCTATCCATTGAAGAAGCACAGCAATTTTTCGCCGAACTCAACCTTTCAGAAAAAGAAATGCAGATTGCGAAGCTGATTTTTCGTGAAATCAGTGAGCGACTTGGCTTCTTAATCAACGTCGGTCTTGATTATTTAACCTTAAGCCGTACAGCTGGAACGCTTTCAGGCGGGGAGGCCCAAAGGATCCGTTTGGCAACGCAAATTGGCTCGCGCTTAACTGGGGTTTTATACATTTTAGATGAGCCATCGATTGGTCTCCATCAGCGTGATAATGACCGCCTAATTGAAACCTTAAAAAGTATGCGGGAGATTGGCAATACCTTGATTGTCGTGGAGCACGATGAGGACACGATGCTGGCAGCCGATTATTTAATTGATATCGGTCCAGGTGCCGGTGTGCACGGCGGGGAAATTGTCGCGGCGGGGACACCGGCAGAAGTAATGGCCAATCCGAACTCGCTGACTGGCCAATACCTATCGGGGAAGAAGTTTATTCCGCTTCCGTTAGAGCGCCGCAAGCCGGATGGCCGCTATATTGAAATCAAAGGTGCAACTGAAAATAATTTAAAAAATGTCAATGTAAAATTTCCACTTGGCGTGTTCATCGCGGTTACCGGTGTATCTGGATCGGGAAAAAGTACGCTCATTAACGAGATCCTTCATAAATCGCTGGCGCAAAAGCTTCATCGTGCGAAAACGAAGCCTGGTGAACATAAAAGCATCAAAGGCTTAGATTATTTAGAAAAAGTCGTTGATGTTGATCAGTCGCCAATCGGTCGGACGCCACGCTCCAATCCGGCAACATATACCGGTGTGTTTGATGACGTCCGTGATGTGTTTGCCACGACGAACGAGGCGAAGGTCCGCGGTTATAAAAAGGGCCGCTTCAGCTTTAATGTCAAGGGAGGACGCTGCGAGGCATGCCGCGGTGATGGGATTATCAAAATCGAAATGCACTTTTTACCTGATGTGTATGTTCCGTGCGAAATTTGCCATGGCAAGCGCTATAACCGCGAGACGCTGGAAGTGAAGTATAAAGGGAAAAATATTTCCGACATTCTAGATATGACGGTCGAAGCAGCGGTTGAATTTTTCGAGAACATCCCAAAAATCAGCCGCAAGCTGCAAACGATAGTGGATGTCGGCCTTGGCTATGTTAAGCTCGGCCAGCCGGCAACCACTTTATCCGGTGGCGAAGCCCAGCGCGTTAAGCTTGCCTCCGAGCTGCACCGCCGTTCGCAGGGCAAATCCTTTTATATTTTGGATGAACCGACAACCGGTCTTCATGTCGATGACATTTCTCGTTTGCTCGTTGTCTTGCAGCGGTTAGTTGAAAATGGCGATACGGTTCTGGTCATCGAGCATAATCTTGATGTCATTAAGGCTGCTGATTACCTAGTCGACCTTGGACCAGAGGGCGGCGACAAGGGCGGTACGATTATCGCGACCGGAACACCGGAAAAGGTGGCGGAGACCCCTGCATCGTATACCGGCAGATACTTAAAGCCGATTCTTGAGCGTGACCGTTTACGGATGAAGCAACAAGTTGCAGAAAAGGAAATCACAGTAAAAAGCTAAAACTTCGTGTTTTAGCTTTTCTTTTTGGTTAGGGCGGGGGCGGGGATATCCAGAGATAGAATCAGGCTCATTTTCCCTGTTATTTATAATAAATTCCATTATGGAAAAAATATCGGATGTTCCGGACGGATTTATAGAAACTTTTTGCATTTTAGTTCGTAAATAAAGGGTAGGGGGGATGGACGAATGGACACGAGAAAGGTTCTTTCAAGTTTGTGCTATTTCAGTATATTTTTCGCGGGATTTCTATTTCCACTTGCTGTCTATTTTGCGACAGGGGATGAGGTAACCAAAAGCCATGCTAAGAAGTCATTGTTTTCTCATTTAATACCTCTGGTTCCGACTCCGCTGATTGTTTTCGCAATCATTAATGATTTTGCTACCCTTCAAGACACGGTCCCGGTTTTGACTATTATTAGTATTGTGGTGCTTATGGTCATCTGGCTTGTAGTTGTTATCTGGAATATTATCAAAGGCGTAAAGGTGCTAGTTGCCGAATAGGCTTAAGTGAAGGAAATTTTATATTTGGGGTGGAGAAGATGAAAGAGGAAAAAAAACGGATTTTACAAATGGTCGAAGAAGGAAAGCTAAACGTGGACGAAGCCCTACTCTTGATGGAGGAACTGGAAAAGGCGCAGCAAACGATGGAGCAGAAGCAGGAACAAATTGTTAATGAGCTTTCCACCGCCGTAAATTTTGAAGAAACGAAAAAGGAAGACCCCTTCCAAGCGAAATACCAATCAACAAAGGATCGAATTTTTGACTTTGTGGACACTGCCTTGAAAAAAATCAAAGATTTTGATTTTGATTTGAACTTTGGTCAATCCGTCGAAATCTCTCATATTTTCCATCAAGGTGACGTCGATCTAAAAGATATGGATATTGACGTGGCGAACGGTTCCGTTAAGGTTGCGGCCTGGGACCAGCCGGACGTAAGGATTGAGTGTCAAGCGAAGGTGTACCGGGTTGAAAATTCAGATCAAGCACGGCAAAACTTTCTAAGAGATGTCATTTTTTCGGTGGAGGATCAGAAATTACGGTTTATGACCCAGCAGAAGTGGATGAAGGTCGATGCGATAATTTATGTACCAAAGGTAAATTATGACCGCGTTCGCGTCCGCCTGTTTAATGGTCCGATTTCTGGTGAGGAACTGAATGTTGGCGATCTTCGCCTGAAAACAGCCAATGGAAAAATAAAGCTTAATCATTTAACCGGAAGTAAGGCGGAAATTGAGACCGCAAACGGGAAAATAACCATTAATGATAGTGCACTCGATATGCTTGAAGCAGAGACAATTAATGGCGCAATTATGCTTGATGGTGATTATAAAAAGGTAGAAATGCAGTCTTTTAATGGAAATATCGCTTTAAACCTTCATGGGAATCGTTGTGAAATGATCCAGGCAAAAGTAACAACAGGCGGCATTGATGTGTTTGTCCCAGAGGGATTACCGGTCAATGGTGAGCTCAAAACCAATCTGGGTGGTTTTAATGTCGAGCTTGTCGGGGTCCAGGTCATTGAGGAGAAAACCGAAATGATTCAAAAATCGCTTCGCTTCCAATCGATCAACCAACCTGATAAAATGGTAAGAATTTATGCCGATACGAAAACCGGCTCGATTACGATTCATAAAACACAAGAGTAATGATTAGGAGATTTAGAAGATGAGATGGATCATTGGCTGTTTGATTAATGCGGTTTTGTTTATGGCACTTGCGGGCTATTTTCATGAAAGCTTTCAGCTTACAGGTTTTGCGGCCGCACTACAGGCGAGCGTTCTGTTATCCATCTTAAATGTGTTGGTGCGTCCGCTCCTGATTTTGTTTACCCTGCCAGCGACAGTTTTAACATTAGGGCTGTTCCTGTTTGTCATCAATGCCATTACACTCGAACTAACTGATTATATAATGGGTGATGCCTTTGAAATCGACGGCTTTGGCATGGCACTATTTTTTGCGGTGCTGATGTCGCTTGTCAACGTGGTTATTCAAAAAACAATTCTTCAACCATCAAGGCAAGCGAAGAAATAATAACTGGGGTGTGCACCATTAACAACGGTGCCCTCTTTTTTTTGGCTAATAAGAAAGTATAAGTGCCACTATGCCTCATGAACCGCCAATCGGCGAGTTTTCTTTAAAAAAATGGCATCCGTTAATTAACTAATGTATGGTTCTTCGTCGAAAAATGCTAAAATAAGAGGAAATTGAATTTTTTTTAATACTTTATTCGTTTTGAGGAGGAAGTTTCTTGTCAAAAGTACGCACCAAAGATATATTTGAGAAATTTCAGCTTGAATTGATTAGCGGGGAAGAGGGAATTAACCGCCCGATTACCACGAGTGATATTTCCAGGCCAGGAATTGAGATTGCCGGTTATTTTGAATTTTATCCTGCCGAACGCATCCAGCTGTTAGGGAAAACAGAACTGTCATTTTTCGAAGAGCTTCCTGAAGGTGAACGAATTTCAAGAATGGAACGTTTATGCACGGATATCACCCCGGCAATCATAGTCACAAGGGATATTGAGGTTCCAATGGAGTTGATTGAGGCCTCAGAGCGCGAATCAGTGCCCGTTTTACGGACGAGCATGAAAACGACTCGCTTCTCGAGCCGCTTAACGAATTTTTTAGAAAGCATGCTGGCCCCAACGACGGCTGTCCACGGCGTATTGGTTGACGTCTATGGGATTGGTGTGTTGATTACTGGAAAAAGCGGTGTGGGTAAAAGTGAAACTGCCTTAGAATTAGTCAAGCGCGGCCACCGCCTAATTGCTGACGATTGCGTAGAAATTCGCCAGGAAGACCAGGATACATTGGTTGGTACGTCACCGGAGTTAATCGAGCATTTATTAGAAATCCGCGGTTTAGGAATTATTAACGTGATGACCCTTTTCGGCGCAGGGGCGGTTCGCAGTAATAAGCGGATTACGCTTGTGATGGATTTAGAAATATGGGATTCCAAAAAGCAATATGACCGTCTAGGTTTGGATGAAGAGAAAATGAAAATTATCGACACGGAGGTTCCCAAGCTGACGATTCCCGTCCGGCCTGGACGAAACCTTGCCGTTATTATTGAAGTAGCAGCCATGAATTTCCGACTGAAAAGAATGGGTGTGAATGCAGCACAGCAATTTACGGAGCGCCTGTCCGATGTGATTGAAGAGGGAGAACAGGAAGAGATTTAAGTAAATTTAAGTAGATAGGAGGGAGAAATAGAGATGAACGAAACGTTTGAACCGCTTAATCCGATTGCCTTTTCACTTGGACCAATCGATGTGCACTGGTACGGGATTATTATTGGGTCAGGACTGGCGCTTGCCTTGTACCTGGCGATAAGGGAAGGAAATCGCAGGGGTCTTGATAAAGATACGTTTGCGGATTTAATGCTATGGGCGATTCCAATCGCCATTATTTCTGCCCGGATTTATTATGTGATTTTTGAATGGAAATATTATGTCAATCATCCGGCCGACATCGTGCAAATTTGGAATGGCGGGATTGCCATTCACGGAGCATTGATTGGTGCTGTTGTGACCACCTATGTGTTTGCCAAAAAGCGGGGAATTTCCTTTTGGAAACTTGCTGATATTGCGGCACCGAGTATCATTCTTGGGCAGGCAATCGGCCGCTGGGGAAATTTCATGAATCAAGAGGCCCATGGCGGCGAAGTCACACGGTCTTTCCTGGAAAACTTACATTTACCTGATTTTATTATTAATCAAATGTATATCGAAGGCACTTATTATCACCCAACATTTTTATATGAATCCATCTGGGACTTTGTTGGCTTCTTCCTATTAATGCTGCTCCGGCGTGTCAATTTCCGCCGCGGCGAACTGTTCCTTTCCTATGTCATTTGGTATTCGATTGGCCGCTATTTTGTCGAGGGACTTAGGACGGATAGTTTAATGCTCGGCAGTCTAAGGATGGCGCAGACGATTTCGATTGCACTGGTGGTTGGCGCATTGGCCATTTTGATTTACCGCCGAACCAAACAAATGTCGAAGGCTCGTTATTTAGATCAAGAAAACAACTAACAGAGGGGCGGCTTAGGGGAAATGCTATTAAGTTCATTGAAAAAGGGATTACTGGCCGGCTTAAAGACAACATGGACGCTAGGGAAAGTTATTTTTCCAGTTACCCTAATTGTGGCAGTGCTGCAGTACACACCAGTGTTGCCATGGGTAATTAAAATGATTTCCCCGCTCATGAAGCTGCTCGGTTTGTCCGGGGATGCGGCGATTCCGCTGGTGCTCGGGAATTTTCTCAACCTTTATGCGGCGATCGGGGCGATTTTAACGCTCGATTTTTCGGTAAAAGAAGTGTTTATTATCGCTGTTATGCTGTCATTTTCACATAATTTATTCATTGAATCCAGCGTTGCCATGAAGGCCGGCGTGAAGCTATGGGTAGTCTTAGTCACTAGGCCAGGACTCGCTTTGCTTTCTGCTGTAGTGATTAATCTAGTTTGGCATGGGGGCGGCGAGACGGCACAGTATGGCTTCATTGAGCAAAGTGCAGTCCATGCTGATGGTGTCGGGCCCATTTTAATCGAAGCGGTTCAAAAGGCTGGACTTGGTATTTTGCAGCTTGCGATGATTGTTATCCCGCTTATGGTCGTTATTCAATTTTTAAAAGACCTGCAATGGTTAACTAAATTTTCAAAAGGCATGGCTCCCATCACTCGGACGCTTGGAATGAAAGAGAACACTTCAACAACGATGGCAGCCGGCTTATTATTCGGCTTGGCCTATGGTGCCGGTGTGATGATTCAGGCCGTTAAAGAAGATGGAGTCAGCAAAAAGGATATAACACTAGCGTTTATTTTTCTAATGGCCTGCCATGCGGTCGTCGAAGATACGTTAATCTTTGTGCCACTCGGCATTCCTGTGTGGCCGCTGTTTTTAATTCGGCTGGGCGTAGCGATTCTGCTAACCTTAATTGTTGGCACGATTTGGAAACGCTCAGGGCTAGTAAGCAGAAAGGATGCATCCTATGAAAAACAAAATTACGACAATTCTCTTTGATTTAGATGGGACTTTAATTGATACAAATGAATTAATTATTTCGACCTACATGCATACACTTGAAAAATTTTACCCAAGCACGTACCAGCGTGAAGATGTGCTTCCGTTTCTTGGCCCGACTCTTCATGAAGCCTTCGGCGGCATTGACCCCGACCGGGTGGAGGAAATGGTCTTAGAATATCGTGCCTTTAACCTTGCCAATCACGATGAACTTGTAAAAGAGTTTGCGGGTGTCTTGGAAACGCTCCAAGCCTTGAAGGAACATGGCTACAAGCTGGGCATTGTCACGACAAAACGCCTTGATGTGTCCCTTAAGGGTCTGCGCCTGATGAAGCTTGATAGCTTTTTTGAGGTGATTGTTGCGTATGATCATGTGACAAAGGTGAAGCCAGATCCGGAGCCGATTTTCAAGGCTTTGGAGCAGCTTGGTTCGACGCCTTCCGAGGCTATCATGGTCGGCGATAATTACCACGATATTTTAGCGGGAAAAAATGCCGGCACAACCACAGCCGGTGTTGCCTGGTCGATTAAAGGCAGAGATTACCTCGCCAAATACGAGCCGGATTACATGCTAGAAAATATGGCTGACTTACTAACCATTCTGGGCGAGTCAGAAAAATGAGGAATACGACCCGCTTCCCGGTTGAAGGTGCGAATTCCTTATGGCACGTTTACAAGACCGTTCCTTTTTGGAAAGTTGTCAAAAATTTCGTTGTCATCCAGTTGGGCCGCTACACGCCCTTTTTGGGAATGAAAAATTGGCTGTACCGGACGTTTCTTGGTGTGAAGGTCGGCGAACATACCTCCTTCGCCCTGATGGTCATGCTTGACGTGATGTTTCCGGAAAAAATCAGCGTCGGCGGCAATACGGTCATCGGCTACAATACGACCATCCTTGCCCATGAGTATTTGATTAAAGAATACCGGCTTGGTCCTGTAGTAATTGGCAGTGAAGTGATGATCGGAGCTAACTCCACGATTCTCCCCGGCATTACGATTGGCGATGGAGCCATAGTTTCGGCAGGAACGCTCGTCCATAAGGATGTTCCAGCGGGTGCGTTTGTCGGCGGGAATCCGATGCGGGTCATTTACACAAAGGAAGAACTAGCAGAGCGCTGGGTTGATGATGAGATTTATGGCCGGGCGGAAAAATAAGATATGATGTGTGATTGAGGTCTGGTTTCCGTAACCGGGCTTTTTTTTATGGGGATTTTCAGTTGAAATTTGTCTCGTTGCCGGATTTGCAGGGGGGGGCGGAATAAATTTGAAAGTTGGCGGAAACCTAGTACAGTTTGGCGGAAATCCGACGCAGTTTGGCGGAATGGGTCCGTGCAACAGAACGGTGAGGGGGTAACGGCGGAAACCTAGCATAGTTTGGCGGAATAAACTCAAAAGTTGGCGGAATTAATTCAAACTTCGGCGGAATCCCACCGCAAGTTGGCGGAATTAAACCAGAAGTTAGCGAAAGTAATCCTAGAATCCCCGGAATTCCACCATGAGCCGCCACATCCACTAACAAGCCAAACATTTTTTCATTGACGAAAGGAAAACCAAAGTGTAGAATACTATTAAACTTTAACATACTACCAATTTAGCAGACTAAAGTAAAATGATAAAGGATGAGCAGGATGAGTCGCTTGTTTATGTTTGAAAAGCCGCTAGGAATGCGGGATACGCTACCGGAGTTATACGAAAAAAAGCATCGTGTTCGTTCAGCAATGGCGGAAACGATTAAACTTTGGGGCTACCAATTTATTGAAACACCAACGCTTGAATACTATGAAACGGTTGGAGCGGCATCAGCTATTGCTGACCAACAGCTTTTTAAATTGCTTGATAAAGAGGGTCATACACTGGTTCTTAGGCCTGAAATGACAGCGCCAATTGCCAGGGTCGCCGCTACAAAGCTATTAGAAGAAAATCTGCCTGTAAGGCTAGCCTATTCCGCCAATGTCTTCCGGGCTCAGCAGCGCGAGGGCGGCCGCCCGGCTGAGTTTGAGCAGATTGGTGTTGAATGTCTGAACGAGGACACAGTCTCGTGTGACGGTGAGGCGATTGCCTTACTAATTTCCTCCTTAAAAAAAGCAGGGCTGCAACAATTTCAGGTATCGATTGGTCATGTTGGGTTTGCCCAAGAGCTGTTTGTGCAAATCCTTGGAACAAACGGACGGGCAACGGCATTGCGGAAATTTTTATATGAAAAAAATTACGTCGGGTATCGAGAGCACGTGAACTCGCTTCAGCTGTCATCTATTGATAAGCAACGACTCCTTCAGCTCCTCCATTTAAGGGGCGGAGAAGAGGTTGTTTCTCAAGCGAACGACATTATTGAAAACGGCAAAGGAAAGCAAGCCGTGACCGAGCTGCAAGAATTGTGGGATGTAATCAGGGATTACGGAGTGGATGAATATGTGAAAGTTGATTTTACAATCGTCAGTCATATGAGTTATTATTCTGGTATTTTATTTGAGGCTTATGCGGGAAATGTCGGCTTTCCAATTGGAAATGGCGGCCGCTATAGCTTGATAGAGAAGTTTGGAAAAAATACAAGTGCCACCGGCTTCGCGGTTCGGATTGATATGCTGCTTGAGGCGCTGGGAAGCAGTCAGCTTGTCAACACGACTCACTGTATATTTTTCAGCCAAGAGCGGCGCCAGGAAGCATTTCAACTGGTTCAAAAAATGCATGAACAGGGGAAACAAACGGTAGTGCAAGATATTAATGGGGTAAAGGATCTGGATGCTTTTTCGAAAAAGTTCGCGGATACAACCTATTTAATTGGAGGGCGCATCGATGAGTAACAGATTAACAATAGCGATGCCGAAAGGGCGGATTTTTGAAGAGGCAGTGGAGCTGCTAAGAAAAGCAGGTTACAAGCTGCCGCCGGAATTCGATGAATCAAGAAAATTGATTATCGAGGTGGAGGAAGAAGGGCTCCGGTTTATTTTAGCGAAGCCAATGGATGTGGCTACATATGTGGAGCATGGTGTTGCCGATGTCGGAATTGCCGGAAAGGACGTTTTGCTTGAGGAGGAGCGCGATGTCTATGAGCTCCTAGATCTCAAAATCAGCGCCTGTTACTTGGCAGTTGCCGGCCTCCCAGATTCAAAAATGAATGATGTTGCTCCAAGGATCGCAACCAAATACCCCAATGTCGCTGAAGCTTATTTTCGCTCGCAAGGGGAACAGGTCGAGATCATTAAATTAAATGGCTCGATTGAACTGGCTCCGTTAATTGGTCTGTCGGACCGGATTGTTGATATTGTTTCTAGCGGCCGGACCTTGAAGGAAAACGGGCTGGTCGAATACGAAAGAATTGGTGAGGTGACTTCGCGGTTAATTGTGAATCCTGTCAGCTACCGGATCAAGGACGCCTTGATTGACGAACTTGTCACACGTCTTCATGAAGTCGTTTCAGTGGAGGTTTTTTAAAATGAAAATCCTAAAGGTGGAAACCCTAGTTTCGATAAAACGCTCGATTGAAGCGGGCACTTCCGAGCAGCAGTCGGTGGTCAAGTCGATTATTGCAGATGTGCGTAACCATGGTGATGAGGCGTTAACAGTACATACGGAAAAATTCGACCGAGTCCGCCTATCATCTTTTTCCATTACGGAAAAAGAAATTGAGGAAGCCTACGGTGAAGTGGATCAAGGTTTTATCGGCATCGTTCGCGAAGCGGCCGAAAATATCCGTTCTTTCCATGAAAAGCAACTACGCCCTTCATGGATGACGACCGAAGAAAATGGCACCGTTCTCGGGCAGAAAATAACCCCGCTCGATTCGGTCGGAGTGTATGTACCAGGCGGAACGGCGGCCTATCCCTCATCAGTGCTGATGAACGTGATTCCGGCAAAGGTGGCAGGGGTCAAACGAATCGTGATGGTCTCTCCGCCTGACAGCAATGGGAAATTGCCGGCAGCCGTGCTTGTTGCGGCAAAGGAAGCCGGTGTCGAGGAAATTTATAAGCTTGGCGGGGCTCAGGCAATCGCCGCTCTTGCGTACGGAACAGAGTCAGTTACCGCCGTTGATAAAATTACCGGTCCGGGAAATATTTTTGTGGCACTAGCAAAACGTGAGGTTTTCGGCGATGTCGATATTGATATGATTGCCGGTCCGAGTGAGATTGCAATTTTAGCAGATGAAACGGCTAGGGCCGATGAGGTCGCCGCCGATTTGTTATCCCAGGCTGAGCACGATCCAAGGGCCTGCAGTGTGCTTGTGACACCGTCTGTTGTTTTGGCTGAAGCGGTGGCAAGTGAAGTGGAAAGGCAATTGGCGTTGCTACCAAGGAGGGACATTGCCGCCCGGTCGATTGACGATTACGGGGCCATCTACGTAACTGCAGACATGGATCAAGCTGTTGAAACCGTGAACCAGTTAGCACCTGAGCATCTTGAAATCATTACCGATAATGCAATCGAGCTTCTTGGAAAAATTCGTCATGCAGGGGCGATATTTATCGGCCGTTATAGCTCAGAGCCTGTTGGGGATTATTTTGCCGGGCCAAATCATGTGCTGCCGACAAATGGAACCGCTCGTTTTTCAAGCCCGCTTAATGTCGATGATTTTCAAAAGAAATCAAGCGTAATTATCTACAGCAAAAAGGCTTTACATGACAATGGGGCAAAAATCGCCGCCTTTGCTCGGATGGAAGGCCTCGAGGCGCACGCCCGGGCTGTGGAAATAAGACTGGAAAACGATAAATAGCATCATGATAGTAGTTTAATGGGGGCTCTTAAAGACAAAACTCCGCGGGAAGGCAATCAAAATGTCTTTAATAAGTGCTCTTAAAGACAAAACTCTTTGGGAGAGCAATCAAAATGTCTTTAATAAGGGCTCTTAAAGACAAAACTCCCCGGTAGAGCAGTCAAAATGTCTTTAATAAGGGCTCTTAAAGACAAAACTCCGCGGGAAGGCGTTCAAAATGTCTTTAATAGGGGCTCTTAAAGACAAAAACGGCCAAGAGGGAAGTTTTAAGTAGTGGAATTAACGAGTAAATAAGCGATATTTACAAGGGGGTCATTTCATTGGAAAGAACAGCAAGTATTGAACGGAAAACAAATGAAACGAAAATCCAATTAGAGTTAGAAATCGATGGGGAAGGCAAGTCCAATCTTGAAACAGGTGTCCCTTTCCTCACTCATATGCTCGATTTATTCACGAAACATGGCCAATTCAACCTAAACGTCGATGCTAATGGCGATACAGAGGTCGATGACCACCATACAACTGAGGATATTGGGATTTGCCTAGGGCAGGCATTGCAAAAAGCACTTGGAGACAAGCGGGGGATTAAGCGGTACGGAAATGCATTTGTTCCAATGGATGAGGCTTTGGCACAGGTTGTCGTTGATCTCAGTAATCGCCCGCATCTTGAAATGAGAGCGGAGTTCCCGGGCCAGAAAGTGGGCAGCTTTGATACTGAGCTTGTTCACGAATTTCTCTGGAAACTCGCTTTAGAGGCGCGGATGAACCTTCATGTAATCGTTCATTACGGAAAAAATACACACCACATGATTGAAGCCGTATTTAAAGCACTCGGTCGGGCACTCGACGAAGCCACAACAATCGATCCGCGCATCAAAGGCGTCCCTTCAACAAAAGGGATGTTATAAAAATCGACAAAATTCGGGGATTTCCGGGGCGTGACAGGCACCGAGAACAGGCACCGGGAAAGGACGTCCGTTATGATTGGTATTGTTGATTACGGCATGGGGAATCTTTTTAGCGTGAGCAAAGCGCTTGAAAGACTTGGTGCTGATTATTTTATTACCGCTGATAAACATAAATTGCTTGAGGCAGATGCGTTGATTCTCCCCGGGGTAGGCTCGTTCCGGGATGCGATGGAACGGCTTCCTGTAGAAACCATTAAGGAATTCGCTGCGACAGGGAAACCACTGCTCGGAATCTGTCTCGGCATGCAGCTCCTGTTCGAAAAAAGTGAAGAAAATGGGATAACTAAAGGGCTGGGCCTATTACCGGGCAGTGTCCGCCGCTTTCCGGGCAGAACAAAAGAAGGCGAGCTCTACAAAGTGCCGCACATGGGCTGGAACCGGCTTGAATTCGTCAAGCCCACCCCCCTGTTTAAAAATCTCCAAGAGGATTATGTCTATTTCGTGCATTCTTACTATGTAAATGCTGAAAATTCCGATGTCCTCCTGGCGAAAGCAAATTACCATGAACAGGTTTCGGCGGTTGTTGGCAAGGACAATGTAATGGGGATGCAATTTCATCCTGAAAAAAGCAGCAGGCTGGGGATGGCCCTTCTTGATAATTTTTTACAAAAAGCGGCAGAAAGGAAGGCGGTTCGATGAGCTTCACAATTTATCCAGCGATTGATATGCGCGGCGGCAAGTGCGTCCGCCTCCTTCAAGGGGATTATGATAAGGAAACGATTTATGGGGATTCGCCGTTTGATATGGCTCGCAATTTTGCGGCTGATGGTGCCGAGTGGATTCACATGGTCGACCTTGATGGGGCAAAGGATGGCAAGCGGGTTAATGACCGTTTTGTGATCGAAGCTGCACAAAAGCTAAAGAACGTGAAGGTTCAAATTGGCGGAGGGATTCGCTCTGAGGGCGATATTCTTCACTATCTTGAGAATGGCGTTGATCGAGTAATTATCGGAAGCATCGCAGTCTCCAATCCAGATTTCGCCATTAATATGATCAAGAAATATCGTGAAAAGATTGCCGTTGGGATTGATGCAAAGAACGGCTATGTTGCCACACATGGCTGGTTGGATACCTCAGAATTAAAGGCAGTGGAACTCGGTAAACGCTTCGCGGAAGCCGGGGCAGAGACGTTTATTTTTACCGATATTGCAACTGACGGAACACTCGCGGGTCCGAATATTGCGGCTGTTTGTGAAATGGCTAAGGTGACAGGGAAAAATGTCATTGCCTCTGGAGGGGTAAGCAGTATAGCCGATTTAAATGCATTAAAATCAGTTGCTTTTAAAGGGATAAGCGGTGTGATTGTTGGGAAGGCGCTATATGAAAATCGCTTTACCTTGAAGGCTGCGATAGAAGAGGTGAAACTATGGCCCTAACAAAACGAATTATACCCTGCCTTGATGTTAAGGATGGACGCGTTGTGAAAGGTGTACAATTTGTACAGCTGCGCGACGCGGGCGACCCAGTCAAATTGGCACGATTTTACGATGAACAGGGGGCAGATGAGCTTGTCTTTCTTGATATTTCTGCTTCTGTTGAGGGCAGGAAGACAATGGTTGAAGTCGTTAAGGCGGTTGCATCCGAACTGGCGATACCGTTTACGGTCGGCGGGGGTATTAATTCCTTGGAAGACATGAAACGAATGCTTCGCTCGGGGGCAGATAAGGTGTCTTTGAATACCGCAGCGGTGGTGAATCCAGAGCTGATTAGGGAAGGTGCAGGCTACTTCGGCTCTCAATGCATCGTTGTCGCGATTGATGCCAAATTTGATCAAGAGATAGGGACGTGGCGTGTGTATACCCATGGCGGTAGAAAGCCTACAGAAAAGAAAGCGGTAGAATGGGCAGTGGAAGCCGCCACTCTGGGTGCAGGTGAAATTTTATTAACCAGTATGGATAGTGATGGTGAGAAAAACGGGTTCGATCTTGAACTAACAAAGGCGGTCAGTGAAGCAGTTCCGATTCCGGTTATCTCCTCGGGTGGTGCGGGGAATGCCCGGCATTTTGAAGAAGCATTTTTAGCAGGAAAAGCCGATGCTGCCCTTGCCGCATCCATCTTTCATTATAAAGAAACCTCTGTTCATGAAGTAAAAAGCTATTTGCGGGAAAAAGGAGTGACAGTAAGATGAATGTTCAATTTGATGATAAAGGGCTCGTCCCGGCGATTATCCAAGATGCTGGAACGAAAGAAGTGTTAACGCTAGCTTATATGAACGAGGAGTCGCTGGCAAGAACGTTGGAAACTGGGGAAACGTGGTTCTACAGCCGCTCTCGCCAAGAATTGTGGCACAAAGGGGCGACGAGCGGCAATACGCAAACGGTCGTCAGCATCAACTATGATTGTGACCAAGATGCCTTGCTAGTGCTAGTGTATCCGAAGGGACCTGCCTGCCATACAGGAGCGGTCAGCTGTTTTTCTGAGCGGATTTTTAAAAACCCTTCCAGCTTAGAAGACTATCAGATCTTGCAGTCCCTCGAAAAAGTAATCCAGGACCGTGAACAAGAGCGGCCGGAAGGTGCCTACACCACCTATCTTTTTGAAAAAGGCGTCGATAAAATTTTGAAAAAGGTCGGTGAAGAAACGGCCGAGGTGATTATCGCAGCCAAGAACCGTGACCACGAAGAGCTGCGCTGGGAAGCAGCTGATTTGCTTTATCACCTGCAGGTATTATTGGTGGAGCAGGGGCTTCCATTCAAAAGAGTATTACAAACACTAGAGGAAAGACACAAGGACCGGTCCTAATTGAGGGCTGGTTCTTTTTATGGCCTTAAAACTCCCATCCCTTCTCGAACACCCCTCCATTGTGGTATACTACATTAGTTATGTTAAAAATGTGGAGGACTTCATGGGTAAAGACGCGAAAGCAAGAATGCATATGGGAAAATTACTTTCATTTGTCCCTACGGGTGAATATTATTTCACGAAAGGTTTAAAGGCATTCCATCGACGTGATTTTATAAAGGCAAAAAAATATCTTGGGCGGGCGATGCAGCTTGAACCAGGTGAACCGATGATTATATGCCAGTTGGCGATTGTGTCAACAGAACTTGGTGAGTTTGAACATTCTAACCGTCTCTTGCATCAAGTCCTTGAAGAACTTGATAGTGAAATGGTGGAATGTCATTACTTTTTAGCGAATAATTATGCCCATTTGGGATTTTTTAAAGATGCGTATCACCACGCCAAGCTTTATTTACAGTTAGACCCGGATGGTGATTTTACGGAAGACACAGAGAATTTGCTTGATGTGCTTACATTGGAGTCTGAGGAGCTTGAGGATGAGCTTTATGAGCAGGACGACTTGATTATTAAGCAGGAGCAGGCCCGAGACCTTTTGGAGTCGGGATACTTTCCAAAGGCGATTGAGCTTTTAAAAGAAGTCGTCCAGGAATATCCGGAATATTGGTCTGCCTACAATAATTTGGCGCTCGCCTATTTTTACTTAGGCAAGACGGAAAAGGCCGAATCCATCTTAGATGATGTATTAGAACGCAATCCGGGAAATCTCCATGCTCTTTGTAACCGGCTTGTGTTTGCCCATTATCAGGGCCAAACAGACAATGTGGCACAATTGCTTCATACCTTGAAAAAAATCCAGCCGCTGGCTAGCGAGCAGCAATTTAAGCTTGGTGCCACCTTTGCTTTGGTAGGGGAGTATGAGTTTGCCTATTTATGGCTGAAAAAGTTATATAAACATGGTTTCGATGGTGACGGCCCGTTTTATTACTGGCTTTCTTATTCGGCCTATTTCACTGGTTATGAAAATTTTGCAATAAGCATTTGGAAAAAGGTGCTCCAGATTAATCCAGACAAAGAGGGCTCAGAACCATGGAATGATCAAAAGGCTGTATCAAATGGTTTTGAAGACCATTCCGGATCTATTTTTCAAAAGCTTGAAAGTGACTATGTTGAAGAGCGATTATTTGCGCTTTTCTTAACGACCGTTTCAAGTAAAAAGGACGAAATTATCACCTCCAAGAAGCTTTTTCAAAATCAGAAATTGACCAAGTTGGAAAAGGAATATATCTCGCTTATCCGGTCGGGGATGCCATCAATGACGGCGGATGCCCAGGAAGTGGCTGAGCTCTTTTATGAAAACCATCAACCAATTGGCACGATTGAGTCTGGCTTATATTTAATGTGGTTTTCTGTCTTTGTTGAAGCTTCCAAAGCCAACGTCCGCTTGAAAAATAAACCAGCCTGGGCTGGTGCGGTTGAATATGTCTGGCACAAGCTTCGCAGTGAAAAAGTCTCCCAGCAAGAGCTGGCGGACCGCTACGGAATTTCCACAGCAACCATCGGGAAATATGTTAAATACGTGAATGACTTTTTGAACTAATCATCTCTCAAATTGTCTAGCTCCAGCGTCCAGCGGCTAGTGGACTTCGCTCTTCTCCCTACGATAAGTCAACATCGGGCAGCGAAGCTCGTGTTTCCTTTATCTCAGTCGAAGCGCTCCAGTCCATACGCCGCTAAACGGACGCTTCCGCTTTTCTGTTTGAGCAGATTTTTGGACTATGATACGATTGTTTTATACGATTAAGTAGGGAATGATATACTTAATCGTATTTTTTTATATATAGGGAGTGAATAACACATGTCTGATGAAAAAATTTATGATGTGATTATTGCCGGGGCTGGTCCTGCCGGAATGACTGCTGCTGTTTATGCATCACGCGCGAACCTTTCAACGCTGATGATTGAACGCGGGATGCCAGGTGGACAAATGGCCAATACGGAGGATGTTGAGAACTATCCGGGTTTTGAAAGCATTTTGGGTCCTGATTTATCAACAAAAATGTTTGAGCATGCCAAAAAGTTTGGTGCTGAATATGCTTATGGCGATATTAAGGAAATTGTTGATCATGGCGATTACAAAATCATTACGGCCGGGTCTAAACAATATAAAGCCTACTCGGTCATTATTACAACGGGTGCAGAATATAAGAAAATCGGCGTTCCTGGTGAAAAAGAACTGGGCGGTCGCGGCGTTTCCTATTGTGCCGTCTGTGATGGGGCGTTCTTTAAAAATAGAGAGCTTTATGTAATTGGCGGCGGAGACTCTGCGGTAGAAGAGGGTGTCTATTTAACCCGCTTTGCCTCAAAAGTAACCATCGTTCATCGCCGTGACGCGCTTCGAGCACAAAAGATACTTCAAGACCGTGCCTTTGCGAATGAAAAAGTTGATTTCATTTGGAATCACACGATTCAGTCAATCAATGACAAAGATGGCAAGGTGGGCAGTGTAACACTGGTTTCCACCGTAGACGGGAAAGAACAAACATTACCTGCTGATGGGGTCTTTATCTATATTGGGATGCTTCCGCTCTCGAAACCATTTGTCAGCCTTGGAATTACGAATGAAAATGGCTATATTGAAACAAATCACCATATGGAAACAAAGGTACCAGGAATTTTCGCGGCTGGAGATATTCGTGAAAAAACGCTCCGCCAGATTGTCACTGCAACTGGCGATGGCAGCATTGCCGCCCAAAGTGCCCAGCATTTTGTGGAAGAGCTTAAAGAAGCGATGAAATTAAAGAAATAGCACATTTTTATAAAGGGTGTTTGTGATTGTAAATTTTAGGACTGTGTAATTTACAAAAAAGTAACTTTTTTATCATTCTCCTGTAACAGTAGTGAAATATAGATGAGGTATGATAAAGGAAGTAATTGACCCCCTTTAATAATATATTCCTTTCGTGCACAGGCCCAGCAGCCTGTGCTATTTTTTTTTGGGGTATTAGCAGGCTGGAAGCCTTTTTCGAAAGTAAGCAGCCAAGCAAATAAAAGAAATAAATAGCAGAAATATCAAAACTGTATTCATTGTGACTGCACCCTAAAAATAGTATAATAATATGAATGAATTAATGTTATAATAGGATATTTAGACATTCTGGCCCAAGCTTATAGGGCTTACTTACTTAAGAGGGTGAATGTTGTGCAGCGCGTTACCAATTGTGTATTGATACGAGACGACAAAATATTGTTGCTGCAAAAACCAAGCCGCGGCTGGTGGGTTGCCCCCGGCGGCAAAATGGAGCCAGGAGAATCGGTTCGTGACTCTTGCATTCGGGAGTACCGTGAAGAAACGGGAATCTATTTGAAAAGTCCACAGTTAAAAGGGATATTCACAATGATTATGATGGAAAACGATCAGCTTCTTTCTGAGTGGATGATGTTTACGTTTGCAGCGACCGATTCGGATGGCATCGATTTAGACGAATCAGAAGAAGGTAAGCTGGAATGGCAGTTAATTGATCAGTTAAAAAACTTGCCGATGGCAGCTGGTGATTATCATATTCTAGATTACATGATCCATGGAAAAGGGATTATTTACGGTACTTTTACTTATACAAAAGACTTTCAACTGATCAGTTATCGATTAGATCCAAGCTAAATAATAGGGGGAATAAACAATGAGTACCGGTTCGGCAAGCGGCACGCAGATGGTCATTATTACGGGCATGTCTGGGGCTGGAAAAACTGTAGCGATTCAAAGCTTTGAAGATTTAGGATTCTTCTGTGTCGATAATTTGCCTCCCACCTTGCTTCCAAAATTCCTTGAACTTATGAAGGAATCTGGGAATAAGATGAATAAAGTTGCCCTCGTTATGGACCTCCGCGGAAGAGAATTCTTTGATCATCTTTTTAAAGCATTAGATGAACTGGCGGAAACCGCATGGGTAGCGCCGCAGATTTTATTTTTGGATGCGGATGATTCGACATTAGTGCGTAGATATAAAGAGACAAGGCGGTCACACCCGCTCGCAAAGTCAGGTCTGCCGCTTGAAGGCATCACCCTGGAACGGGAGCTACTGGAGGAATTAAAAGGCCGGGCACAATTGATTTATAATACATCACCAATGAAGCCGCGGGAATTGCGTGAGAAGATATTAACGGAATTTACAGCGAATCATCAATTAATCTTTACGGTCAATGTCATGTCGTTTGGCTTTAAGCATGGGATTCCGATTGATGCGGATCTTGTTTTTGATGTGCGCTTCCTGCCAAATCCTCATTATATCGAACATATGAGGCCAAAAACGGGGTTAGATGAAGAGGTTTCCACCTATGTTTTAAAGTGGAACGAAACGCAAAAGTTTTTGGAAAAAGTAACGGACCTGCTCAGCTTTATGCTTCCTCATTATAAAAGAGAGGGAAAAGCGCAGCTGGTGATTGCGATTGGCTGTACAGGCGGACAGCATCGTTCTGTTGCCTTAGCGGAATATTTAAGCCGTTATTTCCAAAATGATTATAAAACTATTGTTTCACACCGTGACATTGAGAGGAGAAAGGATAAAACATCATGAGAGAGTTGGAACAGCCTCGAATTGTCGTCATTGGCGGCGGAACAGGTTTACCGGTTTTATTGCGGGGGTTAAAACAGTACCCTGTTGATATTACCGCCATTGTTACAGTTGCGGATGACGGCGGCAGTTCCGGCAGACTGCGCGAGGACCTGCATATTCCTCCTCCCGGTGACATTCGCAATGTATTAGCATCACTATCGGATGTTGAACCGCTTGTTGAGGAAATGTTTCAGCATCGTTTTAAGACATCGAATGAACTTTCCGGGCATTCGCTGGGAAACTTAATCCTGGCAGCGATGACCTCCATCACGGGGAACTTTGTGCACGCCATCCAGGAAATGAGTAAAATCTTGAATGTCCACGGCAAAGTGCTGCCTGCGGCCAATCAGAGTGTCGTTCTCCACGCTGAAATGGAAGATGGCACGATAGTCTCGGGAGAATCGAAAATTCCTTACTCTGGGAAAAGAATCAAAAAGGTATTTATGACGCCTGAAAATATTTTCCCATTACCGGAGTCCATTCAAGCGATTCGTCAGGCGGATTTAATTATTATGGGTCCTGGCAGTTTGTATACAAGTATCCTCCCTAATCTGCTCGTCCCGCGTCTCGGGGATGAATTGTGCCGCTCCCATGCAAAAAAGGTGTACATTTGTAATTTGATGACGCAGGCAGGGGAAACGCATGGCTATACAGCGAGTGAACATGTGAAAGCCATTTATGATCACATGAGCTGTGCTTTTATTAATACGATTCTTGTGAATAACGAAGAGATTCCGCAGGATATTCAGCTCCGCTATAATGAAGAGCTGGCCGACCCGGTGCGTTACGATTTGCCTGAGCTTTTTGAGCTTGGTCTCGAAGTGGTTCATGCGGATATAGCCTATCAGGAAAATGGCGCACTCCGGCATGATCCGAAAAAGGTCGCGAAAATATTATATAATTTGCTATTAATTGAAACCAAAAAGCGTTATGAAGCGTAAATATAGTACTTATTAAAAAGGCTATGTTGATTGGAGCGGAAGGCGCGAAGACTCCTGCGGGAGGACGGGGCAGGGGAGACCCCGCAGGCGCTAAGCGCCAAGAAGGCTTCCCGGACCGGACCGCCCTAAGGTGCGCGCGCGAAGCGCCTGGAGCGGAAATCAACATACAAGTTTAAAAGAGCTATTAAAAAAGGGTTTCAAAACGGTGCATTTTTTTAAAAAGGGGGTAAAGGGATGTCTTTCGCTTCGGAAACGAAAAAGGAATTAACTAACTTGGAAGTGAAAACGTGCTGCATTCAAGCGGAGCTATCAGCATTAATCCGAATGAACGGTTCCCTTTCCTTTTCAAATCGTAAGTTAATCGTGGATATTCAAACCGAAAATGCTGCGATTGCGAGAAGAATTTATACATTATTAAAAAAGAGTTACGATATACAGGTGGAATTGCTTGTTCGGAAAAAAATGCGCTTGAAAAAGAACAACGTCTACATTGTCCGCTTAGCCCAGCAGGCAAAGGAAATTCTTGAGGATATGAAAATTATTGGTGAAGGATTTACGATTATCTATGATATTTCCCCTGAACTTATAAAGAAGAAATGTTGTAAGCGTTCTTATTTACGTGGAGCATTTCTAGCCGGCGGATCCGTCAATAATCCGGAAACATCCTCCTATCACTTGGAAATTTCTTCGCTATATAAAGAACACAATGATTCTTTATGCGAATTGATGAATAAATTTGGCCTTAATAGCAAAACACTAGAGCGTAAAAAAGGCTTTATTACCTATTTAAAAGAGGCAGAGAAAATTACTGAGTTTTTAAATATTGTCGGAGCACATAATGCCCTGCTTCGCTTCGAGGATATACGAATTGTCCGCGATATGCGGAACTCAGTCAATCGTTTAGTAAACTGTGAAACCGCCAATCTCAATAAAACAATTGGCGCCTCGATAAGGCAGGTAGAGAACATCCGTTATATCAATCAAACAGTCGGACTGCAAATCTTACCGGAAAAGTTAAGAGAAATTGCTGAGCTCCGCTTGAATTATACCGACGTTACCCTTAAAGAATTGGGCGAAATGGTATCCGGCGGTACCATCAGTAAATCAGGAATTAATCATCGCTTAAGAAAAATTGATACGATTGCTGAAAAGCTGCGTACAAGTGATATGGTTGTCCGAGAGTAGTAATTGTGAATTAGTTCTATAATAGAGAAAAACATGAGGAGGAATTGTGTAATGAAGGAGAAACAAGTAGAGGTAAAATTAAAAACAGGTCTTCAAGCGCGGCCAGCGGCGCTTTTTGTTCAAGAAGCTAACCGCTTCTCGGCTGATATTTTTCTAGAAAAGGATGGCAAAAAAGTCAATGCAAAAAGTATCATGGGATTAATGAGCCTTGCAGTTGGCTCAGGAGTCGTGATTAATATTGTCGCTGACGGGTCAGATGAAGAAACCGCCATCAACGCTTTAACCGAATTTATTGAAAAAGAACATTAAAAAGGGTTTGGTCTCCAATTCGAGGCCGAACCTTTTTTTTGTTAAAGGCTTTGGTAGTGGCAGCTATTGTTTTTTAAAACTTTACTGCCCTCTTGATTAAATAAGCCTGATTGGATACCTTTATGCTGATCTTTCAGGGGGAACGGGTTCCAATAAGCCCGATTGAATTCCTTTATCCTGATCTTTCTGACGGAACGGGTTCCAATAAGTCCAATTTATATTGTAAAAAGTCAAAAATAAAGTTAAAAAAACAACCGGCTCAGAAGCCGATTGCTCATGGAATTATTTTTTATCTTTGCTATCAAGAATATTACGAGTGATGATTTGGTCAATAAGGCCATATTCTTTTGCACGTTCCGCTGTCATGAAGTTATCGCGGTCTGTATCCCTTTGAAGGACTTCAAGCGGCTGGCCAGTGCGCTCGGCTAAGATGCCATTTAACTTTTCGCGAAGGAACAGGATGCGTTTCGCGGCAATCTCGATTTCCGTTGCTTGCCCTTGTGCACCGCCAAGTGGCTGGTGAATCATGACTTCAGAATTTGGCAGGGCATAGCGCTTGCCTTTTTGGCCGGCAGCCAGTAAGAATGCACCCATGGATGCAGCCATCCCAATACAAACAGTTGATACATCTGCTTTAATATATTGCATTGTGTCATAAATCGCCATTCCGGCTGTGATGCTTCCGCCCGGACTGTTGATGTAAAGGGTAATATCTTTTTCAGGATTTTCTGCTTCTAAAAATAATAATTGTGCTACAATACTATTGGAAACATTGTCATCAATTCCGCTTCCAAGCATAATAATCCGGTCTTTTAGCAGACGAGAATAGATGTCATAAGCACGCTCGCCCCGGTTTGTTTGTTCAATAACTGTAGGAATCAAATTCATTTTTTTTCCTCCTTTGAGTGGAAAAGGTAATAATAATATGTATTGTTATCATACACCGATGGTCAATAAAGGTCAAACAATTCGACTTTAAAAATGTTCGACAACGTTCCATATTTCATCATATCCATTCCGCACCATTTTAAACCTATTCTATACTTGCAAACTGCGGGAAACTGACATATAATATGTAAGTCGCTAATATTCGCCCTCGTGGTGCAACGGATAGCACGCAAGCCTCCGAAGCTTGAAATGCAGGTTCGATTCCTGCCGAGGGCATCAGTGAAAACCTCCTGTTATTATAAACAGGAGGTTTTATTTTTGGGGAAAATTCATTAGTCATCCCCTCCACAGGCTAATTTCCGATACACTAATTTCCCTTCATCGTGTAAAATAGATAAAAGGGGGGATACTAATGAACTTAAAGGCAGGTTTATGGCAGCAGCAAACGTTAAAATTAGCGATGACGCAGGAGCTATCGCAGGCAATTGCCTTATTACAGTATTCGGCCCAAGAACTGGCTGAGTTTTTAGAAAATAAAGCACTCGAAAATCCCCTAATGCAGATTGAACATGGGAATGTCCAGCCGATGAATCCCCTTATTGACCGCAACCGGAGAAAGCATCAAAAGGCGGAGAAGGACTGGATTGATCAAATTGCTGATAAACCATTTTCACTTGAAGATCAATTAATCTCTCAATTAAATATTAAAACATTGTCATCGGAGCAAGTAAGAGTCCTCCGTCATCTTATTCAGAATCTTGATGAAAACGGTTACTTTTTAGGTGATCTATGCAGAATCGCTGAAAACTTACGAGTACCAGAGGAATTAGTGGAAGAATGTTTAGCTATCATTCAAACACTTGAACCTGCGGGAATCGGGGCACGGAACCTTCAAGAATGCCTGTTAATGCAAATTTATTATCAAAACCCAGATAACGATCTAGCTCAGAATATTATTTCGAACTTTTTTGTGCCTTTTGCGGAGAAGAAGTGGAAACAAATTGCGAAGGTGATGCAAATTACACTAAAAGAGATTCAGGATGTGTTTGATGACATTCAAAAATTGAATCCAAAACCGGCTGCACTTTTGGGCCGAAACGAGACAACATACATCATTCCCGATGCGATTATCGAGCAATCACAGGAAGGATTAACTGTTCGAATGTTTGATGATGCCCTCCCAAGAATCAGTTTTAATGAACAATATTTTAAAAAATTTAAGGACCAGGACCCACAGGTCAGCCGCTTTTTACAGGATAAGGTCCAGGATTATCAATGGATTCAAAAAAGTATTGAACAGCGTAAAGAGACTCTGACAAGAGTTGTCGCAAAAATCGTTGAAAAGCAAACCGCATTTTTTCAAAAAGGTTCGCAGCAGTTAGTGCCGATGACAATGAAGGAAGTGGCGGCTGAACTTGAAATCCATGAATCAACTGTGAGCAGAGCAGTCCGGGAAAAATATGTGCAGACACCGCTCGGTACATTCACATTAAAATCATTTTTCACTAGCACGATTCAAACAGTCTCAGAGGATGAAAATACTTCGTCCACACAGGTAAAGAAGGCAATCAGTCAATTAATTGAAAAAGAGAATAAACAAAGACCGCTTTCCGACCAGGAAATTGTCGAGCAACTAAAAACGATGGAGGGAATGGTCATCTCAAGACGGACTATCGCCAAGTACCGCGATCAATTGGGAATTCTCTCCTCTTCAAAAAGAAAACGGTTTGATTGAAAGGAACAAAAATTATGACGGAAACAACAATCACTTTATATACTAGGAACCGCTGCCCGCTATGTGATAAAGCAAAAGCCATCCTTCAAGAGCTGAAAGAAGAATTTAATTTTCGCATAGAAGAAATCGATATTGAATCAAGTGATGAATTAACGGAAAGCTACGGATTAATGATTCCGGTCATTCATATTGACGGTGAAGAAGTCGGATTTGGGTTTGTTGACAAATTCGACATAAGTAACCGTTTACAAGAAAAAAAGCCAATCTTATAAGTTGAAATAGATTTTCACTCCTGCTACAATAAAAACGTACCAAGGGTGATTTTTTTTTGATGTGGCGGGACATAATATGTCTATGGTGGACATTTTGCGACCAACTACATATAATAAAGGAGCATGTGATTCATGCAATCATTTATCGATATACAAAAAAGATTATTACCCGACCTACTCCAAGTCCTCCAAAAAAGATATTCTATCCTACGATACATAGGTTTTATGCAGCCAGTAGGAAGAAGGAGTTTAGCGATCAGCCTTGGGTATACCGAAAGAATTCTTCGTAGCGAGGTTGATTTTTTAAAGGAACAAAATCTTCTCTACACGAACAATGTGGGAATGAGTTTAACCCCCGAAGGGAAAAACTTGCTTGAAGATCTTGAAGGTTTGATGCGCGAGTTAAAGGGTATTGATGTGATGGAGCTGGAGTTAAAACACCGGCTTGGCATCAAAAAAGTCATCATCGTACCTGGCGATAGTGATCTGTCCCCATTGGTCAAGGGGGAACTTGGGAAGGCATCTGCTACCTGCATGAAAAAGCTTCTTGGCGGGGAAAATATCATCGCTGTCACTGGTGGTTCAACAATGGCTGCCATTGCGGAAAGACTATCACCCGAGCATAGTCAAAAGGAATTACTATTTGTTCCGGCACGTGGGGGAGTTGGCGAGGATGTCCAAAATCAAGCGAATACCATTTGCTCGATTATGGCGAAAAACACACATTCCAAACACCGTGTTTTCTATGTTCCAGATCAGGTCAGTACGGAGATTTATCAATCCCTTATCCGAGAGCCTGACATTGATGAGGTGTTAAGCCTGATTAAATCAGCGAGCATGGTTCTTCATGGAATTGGAGATGCTATCACAATGGCCGAACGACGAAAAACCAACCCGGAAATAAAGAAAAAATTAGAAAGCGGGAAGGCTGTTGGCGAGGCTTTTGGCTACTATTTTAACGAGAGTGGCGAAATTGTTCACAAGGTGTTAACGATTGGCCTTCAGTTAAAAGATCTCGCAAACATTCCGGATGTCATTGCCGTTGCAGGAGGGACCTCAAAGGCAAAGGCAATCAAGGCATACTTAAAACAAGCACCAGCATCGACGATATTAATCACCGACGAAGGTGCAGCAAAACAGTTAATAAAAGGATAATTCCTTTTTAAAAAATAAAACATATCCTTACACAAATAAAGGAGGAAATTTATTATGTCAGTAAAAGTTGGAATTAACGGATTTGGTCGTATTGGTCGTAACGTATTTCGTGCGGCTTTGAACAATAACAATGTGGAAATCATCGCAATTAATGACTTAACAGATGCAAACATGCTCGCACATCTTTTAAAATATGATACCGTTCATGGTACTCTTGCAGAGGAAGTAACTGTTGACGGCGAATACCTAGTGGTTGGCGGTCATAAAGTGAAGGTTATCGCTGAACGCGATCCTGCTCAACTAGGCTGGGGTGCTCTTGGTGTTGACGTTGTCGTTGAATCAACAGGCCGTTTCACAAAGCGTGAAGATGCAGCGAAACACCTTGAAGCCGGTGCAAAAAAGGTAATTATCTCTGCACCAGCAAATAACGAAGATATCACTATCGTTATGGGTGTTAACGAAGACAAATACGATGCAAACAACCACCACGTCATTTCTAATGCTTCTTGTACAACAAACTGCTTAGCACCGTTTGCAAAAGTATTGAATGATACATTCGGAATTAAACGCGGGATGATGACAACTATTCACTCTTATACAAATGACCAGCAAATCCTTGACTTGCCGCACAAGGACTACCGTCGTGCCCGTGCCGCAGCTGAAAACATGATCCCGACATCAACAGGCGCAGCAAAAGCCGTTGCTCTTGTATTACCAGAACTTAAAGGTAAATTAAACGGAATGGCCATGCGCGTTCCAACTCCAAACGTTTCCATCGTCGATTTAGTAGCTGAACTAGATAAGGATGTAACGGCTGAAGAAATTAATGCAGCATTGAAAGCGGCAGCTGAAGGCCCATTAAAAGGAATTTTGGCATACAGCGAACTTCCACTAGTTTCTAGCGATTACAATGGAAGCACTGTTTCTTCAACAATTGATGCGTTATCAACAATGGTTCTTGAAGGCAACATGGTGAAAGTATTGTCTTGGTACGATAACGAAGTTGGTTACTCAAGCCGCGTCGTTGACCTTGTTGATTACTTGGCACAAAAAGGACTTTAATTTTTTAAGAAATTGGATATGGTTGGAATTCCAATCGTAGACAGTCTATAATGATAAATGGTATTCCAAAGGGGAGCGGGGAGGATTCCCCCTCCTTTTTTTAATGATTAGGCCAATACTTTTAGGAGGTCCTTTGCATGAATAAGAAAACACTAAAAGATATCGATGTAAAAGGAAAACGCGTTTTTTGCCGGGTGGATTTCAATGTCCCGATGCAGGATGGAAAAATTTCTGACGAAACACGGATTCGGGCTGCCTTGCCAACCATTCAATACTTAATGGATAACGGCGCAAAAGTGATTTTGGCAAGCCATTACGGACGTCCAAAAGGTCAAGTGGTTGAAGAAATGCGCTTAACTCCAGTAGCGGTAAGACTTTCTGAATTACTTGGGAAGGACGTGAAAAAGGCGGATGAGGCGTATGGTGATTCTGTAAAGGCATTGATCGAGGCAATGAACGAAGGCGATTGTTTATTGCTTGAAAATGTTCGCTTCTATCCTGGTGAAGAAAAGAATGATCCAGAGCTAGCGAAGGCATTTGCTGAGCTTGCTGATGTTTATGTCAATGATGCGTTTGGTGCTGCCCACCGCGCCCATGCTTCAACAGAGGGAATTGCACACAATCTTCCGGCTGTTTCCGGCTTCTTAATGGAAAAAGAATTGGATGTACTCGGTAAGGCTCTTTCTAATCCGGAACGTCCTTTTACAGCGATTATTGGCGGTGCGAAGGTAAAGGACAAGATTGGCGTCATTGAAAATTTATTAGAATTAGTCGACAACCTCATTATTGGTGGCGGACTTGCTTATACCTTTGTAAAAGCACAAGGACATGAGGTTGGGAAATCACTGCTAGAAGTGGATAAGATTGATCTCGCGAAATCATTCATTGAAAAAGCCAAGGCTAAAGGCGTTAATTTTTATATGCCAGTAGATGCGGTTGTAGCAGATGATTTCTCGGCAGATGCGAACTCTAAAGTTGTGGCAATTGAAGAAATTCCAGCAGATTGGGAAGCACTTGATATCGGACCGAAAACAGCAGAAATTTATCGTGATGTCATTCAAAAATCGAAATTGGTCATCTGGAATGGACCGATGGGCGTGTTTGAAATTGATAAGTTTGCCGGCGGAACAAAAGCGGTTGCCGAAGCACTTGCCGCATCAGAAGGTACATATTCAGTTATTGGCGGCGGCGATTCAGCAGCAGCAGTTGAAAAGTTTGGCTTGGCAGATAAAATGAGCCATATTTCCACAGGCGGCGGCGCTTCCCTTGAGTTTATGGAAGGCAAAGCATTGCCAGGCGTTGTGGCGTTAAAGGATAAATAATTTTTTAAATTGAATTTGTAGAATCTCCCCCTTTAAAGGGATCAACAATCCATGAAAGGATGTGCCACCATGCGTAAACCAATCATTGCAGGTAACTGGAAAATGAACAAGACCCTTTCCGAGGCAAAAAGCTTTGCTGAGGAAGTAAAAGGGCTTGTACCTACCGCAGACAAGATGGAATCAGTGATTTGTGCACCGGCTTTATTTTTACAAAGCCTTGTTGAAACAACACAAGGCAGTGATGTGAAAATTGGTGCTCAAAACATGCACTTTGAAGAAAGCGGAGCATTTACAGGCGAAATCAGCCCGAAAGCACTCGCTGACCTTGGCGTTCAATATGTGATTATCGGACACTCGGAACGCCGTGAAATGTTCAATGAAACAGATGATTCTGTCAATAAAAAGGCGCTTGCTGCCTTTAATTACAACCTGACTCCAATTGTTTGTTGTGGTGAAACACTCGAGCAGCGTGAAAACGGCGAAACAATGAACCTCGTTGGTGCCCAAATTCAGAAAGCACTAACGGGTTTATCGGATGATCAAGTCAAAGAAACAGTCCTTGCTTACGAACCGATCTGGGCAATTGGAACTGGAAAATCTTCCACTTCACAAGATGCAAATGAAGTGTGTGCCCATATCCGCCAGGTAGTGGCCCAGCAATTCTCGCAAGATGTAGCGGATGCGGTACGAATTCAGTACGGCGGCAGTGTGAAACCGGAAAATATTAAAGAATACATGGCACAACCGGATATTGATGGTGCATTAGTAGGCGGAGCAAGCCTTGAAGCACAATCATTTATTAAGTTACTGGAGGCTGGCAGCTATGAGTAAAGCGCCAGTTGCTCTCATCATCCTCGATGGTTTCGGATGCAGGGGAGAAACAAAAGGAAATGCAGTGGCACAGGCGAAAAAGCCAAACTTTGACCGTTTTTGGAGCGAGTTTCCTCATGCCCATTTAACCGCATCTGGTGAGGCAGTCGGCCTTCCGGAAGGACAAATGGGTAATTCCGAGGTTGGACATTTGAATATCGGTGCCGGCCGAATTGTGTATCAAAGCTTAACGCGTGTAAATATTGCCATCCGTGAAGGTGAATTTGAAAAAAATGAAACCTTCACTGGTGCAATGGAGCACGTCAAGAAAAACGGCACTAGCCTTCACCTTTTCGGCTTGCTGTCAGACGGCGGCGTTCATAGCCATATTCAACATATGTTCGCACTTCTAAAGCTTGCAAAAGAAGAAGGCGTTGAAAAAGTCTATGTCCATGCCTTCCTTGACGGCCGTGATGTTGGTCAAAAAACAGCCGCAAAATATATTGGGCAAACACTGGATAAAATGAACGAGTTAGGTGTTGGAGAATTCGCAACCATCTCTGGACGTTATTATTCGATGGACCGTGATAAGCGCTGGGAACGTGTTGAAAAGTCCTACCGTTCGATGGTTTATGGTGAAGGGCCAGCCTACAAAAATCCACTAGAAGTTGTAGAGGATTCCTATCAGCATGGGATTTTTGACGAATTCGTGATTCCTTCTGTGATTACCAAAGAAGACGGGCAACCGGTCGCTACGATTCAAGACAATGACGCTGTTATTTTTTATAACTTCCGTCCAGACCGGGCAATTCAGATTTCTAACACGTTTACAAACGAAGACTTCCGCGGCTTTGAGCGCGGTCCAAAGCATCCTAAGGATTTGTTCTTTGTCTGCTTAACACACTTCAGTGAATCCGTTGATGGATATGTCGCCTTTAAACCATCGAACTTGGATAACACCTTGGGTGAAGTGCTGGCGCAAAACCATATGAAGCAGTTAAGAATCGCCGAAACCGAGAAATACCCGCATGTCACGTTCTTTATGAGCGGCGGCCGCGAGGATAAGTTCCCTGGTGAAGAGCGGATATTAATTAACTCGCCAAAGGTTGCGACCTATGATCTCAAGCCAGAAATGAGCGCTTATGAAGTGACTGATGCCTTGCTGAAGGAAATTCAAAATGATAAATTTGATGCCATTTTGTTGAATTTAGCTAACCCCGACATGGTTGGCCATTCAGGAATGCTTGAGCCAACAATTAAAGCGATTGAAACAGTGGATGAGTGTTTAGGCAAAATCGTTGATTTGATCCTTGAAAAAGGCGGTGCAGCCATCATTACTGCTGACCATGGCAATGCCGACGAAGTGATTACCCCTGATGGTGAGCCGATGACGGCGCATACGACAAACCCTGTACCAGTCATCGTGACAATAAATGGCGCGGAATTACGCGATGGCGGGATTCTTGGGGATTTAGCACCAACCATGTTAGACTTATTAAAGCTTAAGCAGCCGATTGAAATGACCGGAAAATCATTATTGAAAAAATAACTTAATTTTTAAGGAGAGATTTACATGCCATTTATTGCAGATGTATACGCTCGTGAAGTATTAGATTCCCGTGGTAACCCTACCGTTGAAGTTGAAGTTTTCACTGAATCAGGTGCATTTGGACGCGCATTAGTTCCAAGCGGTGCTTCTACTGGTGAATATGAAGCCGTTGAGCTTCGCGACGGCGACAAAGAACGCTACCTTGGAAAAGGTGTTCTTAAAGCGGTTGACAACGTAAACGAAATTATTGCACCACATCTTGTCGGTGAAGAATTCAGTGTCCTTGACCAAGTATCTATCGATAACGCGCTAATTGAGCTTGATGGAACAGATAACAAAGGTAAATTAGGTGCAAACGCAATTCTTGGTGTGTCATTAGCGGTTGCCCATGCTGCTGCAAACTACTTAGATATTCCTTTATATCAATACCTTGGCGGCTTCAATGCCAAGCAGCTTCCAGTTCCAATGATGAACATTGTGAACGGCGGCGAGCATGCCGACAACAACGTTGATATTCAAGAATTCATGGTTATGCCTGTCGGTGCTCCAAGCTTTAAAGAAGCCCTTCGCATGGGTGCAGAAATATTCCACACGTTAAAATCAGTTCTTAAAGGCAAAGGCCTTAACACAGCTGTTGGCGACGAAGGCGGCTTTGCTCCAAACCTAGGATCGAACGAAGAAGCACTGCAAACCATTGTGGAAGCCATCGAAAAAGCCGGCTACAAGCCTGGTGAGGAAGTAATGCTTGCTATGGATGCTGCATCTTCTGAGTTTTACAACAAAGAAGACGGTAAATACCATCTTGCCGGCGAAGGCGTTGTGAAGACTTCTGCAGAAATGGTTGATTGGTATGAAGAGTTAGCTAATAAATACCCAATTATCTCGATTGAAGACGGTCTAGATGAAAATGACTGGGAAGGTCACAAGCTGTTAACCGAACGTCTTGGTAAAAAAGTTCAATTAGTTGGTGATGATTTATTTGTTACCAATACAAAGAAGCTTGCTGAAGGTATTGAAAAAGGAATTGGAAACTCAATCCTTATCAAAGTTAACCAAATCGGTACCCTTACTGAAACTTTCGATGCGATTGAAATGGCTAAACGCGCGGGTTACACAGCAGTTATCTCGCACCGTTCTGGTGAAACGGAAGACAACACGATTGCTGACATCGCTGTTGCAACAAACGCAGGTCAAATCAAAACTGGTGCCCCATCCCGTACCGACCGCGTGGCTAAATACAATCAATTGCTTCGTATTGAAGACCAATTGGGTGAAACAAGCCAATACAACGGGCTTAAATCTTTCTATAACTTAAACAAATAATCCTTGTAACTACCACAATCCTAAAGATTGTGGTAGTTTTTTTAAAAAAAGATAGTGTCGAAATAGAGTGCATTCCCATGATTCACCTGCAGATTCGCAATAACTACTATTGTTAAAAGGCAGATAATATGGTAAATTTAATATACTGTGAAATGTACGTCTAACAGGAGGTGGCCTTCATGCATACATTTATTGTGATTTTATTAGTTATCGTAAGTATTGGACTTATTGGGGTCGTATTACTTCAATCAGGTAAAAGCGCTGGATTATCCGGTGCCATTTCTGGTGGTGCTGAATCCCTATTCGGTAAGCAAAAAGCGCGGGGAATTGACTTGATTCTACATCGTATTACGATTGTATTATCCGTATTATTCTTCATTCTTGCTCTTGGAGTTGTTTACTTTAAAATCTAATATTCAACACTAAAACCTGGCCAGTGTGCCAGGTTTTTTGTTGTTAATGGCAGACACTTTCCAACACACAAGCCTTTTTTCTGGAATGTTCACCCCCAGATTGCTTAAACTAAAGGGTAATGACTACAAAGAATTAAAGGAGTTTTTCAAATGAAGGTATCGACCCCTAAGCCGTTTACTTTTGAAGGAGGAAAAAGAGCCATTCTCCTCTTGCACGGTTTCACCGGCAACTCAGCCGATGTCCGGATGCTTGGCCGCTTCCTCGAAAAAAAGGGTTACACCTGCCATGCCCCACATTACAAAGGTCATGGAGTACCGCCGGAGGAACTTGTTCATACCGGCCCAGAAGATTGGTGGCAGGATGTCATAAACGGCTATCATTTTTTAAAAAATAAAGGTCACGAAGAAATTGCAGTCGCCGGACTGTCACTTGGCGGCGTATTTTCCTTGAAATTGGGTTACACTGTACCTATAAAAGGTATTGTACCGATGTGTGCGCCAATGCATATTAAAAGTGAAGAAGTGATGTACGAAGGAATCCTTGAATATGCTCGTGAATTTAAAAGGTATGAAGGAAAAACAGACGAGCAAATCGAAATGGAAATGAATGAGTTTAAAAAGACACCGATGAACACATTAAAGGCACTGCAGCAATTAATTGCCGATGTTCGTGAAAATGTAGATATGATCTACGCGCCGACATTTGTAGTCCAAGCCCGCCACGACAAAATGATTAACACCGAAAGTGCCAACATTATTTACAACGAAATCGAATCAGTTACCAAGGAAATCAAATGGTATGAAGAATCCGGTCACGTCATTACGCTTGATAAAGAACGGGACCAGCTCCACGAGGACGTTTATACCTTTTTAGAAAAATTAGACTGGCACGATTAATAAAGACCCAAAGGAGGGATTTGCTTGGAAGATAGCATACAAATGCACATTGACAAGCTTTTGCAATATATGAGGGACGAGGCTTACAAACCATTAACGGTCCAGGAGCTTGAAGCGGCATTCGGCATTCAAGACTCCAGCGACTTTAAGGAGTTTGTTAAAGCCCTTGTCCAAATGGAAGAAAAGGGGTTAGTCGTCCGAACGCGCAGCAACCGGTACGGCCTGCCGCAAAAAATGAACTTAATCCGCGGTAAACTAATTGGTCATGCCAAAGGATTTGCGTTTGTCGCACCAGACGAGCCGGGTATGGATGATATTTTTATCCCGCCAAATGAAACAAACACCGCAATGCATGGCGATATCGTGTTAGCCCGCGTTTCATCAGAAACCTCAGGAACTCGCCGGGAAGGAAGCATTATCCGCATTGTTGAACGAGGGGTCCAGCAGATCGTTGGAACCTATGTGGAAAGCAAAAGCTTTGGCTTTGTGATTCCCGATGATAAAAAATTCGCCAATGATATTTTTATTCCGAAAGCTGCTTCTAAAGGGGCTGTCGAAGGTCATAAAGTGGTCGTTAAGCTCATCACCTATCCGGAAGGACGTAAAAGTGCGGAAGGTGAAGTGATCACCGTTCTTGGCCACAAAAACGACCCGGGCGTGGATATCCTGTCAGTCATACATAAGCACGGCTTACCAATGGCTTTTCCGGATGAAGTCCTCAAACAGGCTAACGAAACACCGGAAACAATTGATGAAAGTGAATTGGCGAACCGTCGTGACCTCCGCGGCGAAACGATTGTTACGATTGACGGCGCAGACGCGAAAGATCTTGATGACGCCGTAACGGTTACAAAGCTTGAGAACGGCAACTTTAAACTTGGTGTCCATATTGCGGATGTAAGTTATTATGTAAAAGAAGGCACGCCGATTGACCTTGAAGCAGAGGAACGGGCAACGAGCGTATATTTAGTAGATAGGGTTATTCCGATGATCCCGCACCGCCTTTCCAATGGGATTTGTTCCTTAAACCCGAAGGTAGACCGGTTAACACTCTCATGTAATATGGAAATCAATTCAGATGGCACCGTCGTCTCGCATGAAATTTTTCAAAGTGTGATTAAAACAACGGAACGGATGACCTATAGTGATGTAAATAAAATTCTTGTCGAGCATGATGAGGAAACACGGGCAAGGTACGAGCCCCTAGTGCCGATGTTTGTAATGATGGAAGAACTCGCCGCAATCCTTCGCCATAAACGAATGAAGCGGGGAGCGATCGACTTCGATTTCAAAGAATCAAAAGTGCTTGTCGATGAGGAAGGAAAACCAACAGATGTCGTTCTGCGCGAGCGTTCAGTAGCAGAGAAATTAATTGAAGAGTTTATGCTTGCTGCCAATGAAACTGTCGCTGAGCATTTCCACTGGATGGAAGTTCCGTTTATTTACCGGATTCACGAGGATCCAAAGGAAGATAAGCTCCGCAAATTTTTCGAGTTTATTACCAATTTCGGCTACATTGTGAAAGGGACGGCTAACGATGTCCATCCAAAGGCCCTTCAGGAAATTATTGAAGAGGTGCAGGGAAAGCCGGAGGAAATGGTCGTTTCGAAAGTGATGCTGCGCTCAATGCAGCAGGCAAAATATGATCCGGAAAGTCTCGGACATTTCGGATTATCGACTGAGTTCTATACCCATTTCACTTCACCGATTCGCCGTTATCCTGATACGATTGTGCATCGTTTAATTCGGACGTACCTCATCGAAGGAAAGCTCGATGAGAAGACAAGGGCAAAATGGGATGCCCGCTTACCTGAGATTGCCGATCATTCTTCAAAAATGGAGCGCCGTTCCGTTGATGCCGAGCGGGAAACCGACGAATTGAAGAAAGCGGAATACATGGAGGACAAGATTGGCGAGGAGTATGATGGAATTATCAGCTCTGTCACTAATTTTGGTATGTTTGTGGAGCTGCCAAATACGATTGAAGGTCTCGTCCATGTCAGCTATATGACCGATGATTACTATCGCTATGACGAGCGCCATCTCGCGATGATTGGCGAGCGGACCGGCAATGTCTTCAGGATTGGCGATGAGATTACTGTTCGGCTCGTAAAAGTAAATAAAGAAGAGCGCTCGATAGACTTTGAAATCGTCGGGATGAAGGGAACCCCACGTCGTGAACGTTCTGAAACGCCGAAGGTTTTCAAAACGGGCAGTGATACCCACAAACCGCGCCGTAATAAACAGCAGGGCGACCGTAAGAAAGACAGTAATCAAAAGTCCGAATCAGCTGGCGGAGGTCAGGGTAACAAAGCGAAAAGAAAACGTAAATTTTACGATAATGTCCCTAAATCTAAAAGTACCAAGCGAAAAAATAAATGATAATCTCAGGGGGCCTTTACGCAAGGCCTCTTTTGATTGTGTGGCTCTATTAATTCTGCTAAAATAAATCCATAGATGAGGTGAGAAAAATGCCAAAAGGTGAAGGGAAAGTTGTTGCCCAGAACAAAAAGGCGTACCACGATTATTTTATTGAAGAAACGTACGAAGCCGGGATTGTTTTGCAGGGCACAGAAATCAAATCGATTCGGGCTGGAAAAGTAAATTTAAAGGATGCCTATGCCAGGATTCAAAATGGGGAAGCGATATTATTCGGGATGCACGTCAGCCCTTATGAACAGGGAAATCGCTTCAATCATGATCCATTACGGACGCGAACGCTGCTGCTTCATAAGCGTGAAATCAGTAAGCTAATTGGTGAAACGAAAGAAGCTGGGTATGCGCTTGTTCCATTAAAGCTTTATTTGAAAAATGGCTTTTGTAAAGTTTTAATTGGCCTAGCAAAGGGTAAGAAGAATTATGATAAGCGTGAATCGTTAAAGCAAAAAGAAGCGAAGCGTGATATCGAACGAGCCTTTCGTGATCGTCAAAAGATGTAATTAGGTGTCTGTTGGATCGGGAAATATATTACAAATACTTACAATTGAAATTTCCGCTCAGTGTGTTATAATAAGTTTGTCGCCAAGTTAGCGACACTTACTTTTGCTCAAAGAACGTTGTTGAGCATCCTAACGTCTACAGCTTAAATCTTTCATTAGATTGCAGCTCCTTTTATTATGGGGACGCTACGGATTCGACAGGGGTAGTTTGAGCTTAGGTCGCGAGTCGAGGGGATCGGCCTCGTTAAAACGTCAAAGCCATAACTGGCAAAACTAACAACAACCTCGCTTTCGCAGCTTAATACTGCATAGCGGTTCCTCCCTCCATTGCCTATGTGGTAGGGTAAGGGACTCACTCTAAGTAGGCTACGCCGGATTCCACCGCCTGAGGATGAAGGAAGAGAACAACCAGGCTAGCTGACCGGACGCCGGTCGATAGGCAGATGAATCAGCGAAACACCAATATATCGACTACACTCGTAGAAGCTTAAGTGGCGATATCTTTGGACGTGGGTTCGATTAGTCATTAGTCGCCTTGTGTGGTAACACATAAGTGAAAATTCGGCTTTATCGGTGAAACCTAAGTCACTTCAATGTGATAGGGCAATGCCGAGCGGTATGTGGAGTAATCCAACAGCCGTGTATCGACTTATAGGCTGCCATCCTTAAATGGTAGTACTAGGATGCGAAATCCATACCTTGAAGAGGTAAATATATGTTTCGCATAAGACGCCGGAGGACCTGTTTTTTAGGGCAGGTTCAAGATATAGTCAGTGCCATGACGAAAGCATGGAAGAGCACGTCCCACCGTCTCCACTACATAGTGGATAAGAAAGACCAGCAGAAATGCTGGTCTTTCTTTATATCTGGAAAAAGGAATTTTCGAATGCGATTTTCTTTTCTAGTAATACTGAGTTATATTTTCCGTTCCTTGGTGTAACCTTTTCATAATTTTCGAGTATCAAGAGAGCACGATTTCTTTTTTTATCTACTCTTAGATATGGGGTAACATATTTTAATATGAATAAAACAGTTTCTTTATTCTTTATATTTAGTGTATAGGAATCTTTATGTCGTTGGGGATTATAGTTCTTTTTATTATTGATGGTTCCCTTGGTTATTGTCTGAAGATATATTAAAAGTTCTTTATCGGTTGAGGCAATCGTAATACTTGGGCGACGGTGTTCCTTTTCATGCATTCTTGTTAATGTTATAGACCCTTCTCCATCAATAATTCCTGCAATATAGGCAGCTTCCCAATCTTTCATTTTGCACCTCCAAAATTTTAAAATAATATATATAAAACGTATGTTCCTATTTTATTTTAAAATAATTTTGGGGGATTTACCACCTTTATATTCATATAATCAAGAGTAAAAAATATTTTCTTCTGGTTTAATCACAGATAAATCTTCTAATAATAACAAATAGGGATTATATTTCGTGGAGTTATTCCTCAGGAGAGATACTTATGGAGTCCTTTTACCGCATCTTAATTGTTTTTATAGCAGGGTATTTGTTTTTACGAGTGACCGGAAAAAAGGCAGTAGCCCAAATGCATACGTTTGATTTATTGTACATTTTTGTCCTCACTAATATTATTAGTACGCCGGTTGAGACAGGTAAGGTAGGAAAAGCTTTAATCTATGCTGCCATCCTTGTCATTTTGTATAAAATTTTTATCCGCTTATCCTTACACAATAAATTAAGATGGATTTTATATGAAAGTCCTACTGTACTGATTCGTAACGGCGCTATTGATCGAAGAGGGCTAAAAAGGGTACGAATGCCTGTGAATGAATTATTGTCACATTTACGGGTAAAAGGGTACACCGATGCCCAGAATATTGCTATTGCGATAATGGAAGAATCAGGAGATATTAGTGTAATTCCTAAGTCAGAATATCGGCCAGTTCAACCTAAAGATTTACAATTAAATGTAAAGAAAGAATATCTGCCAATCCCACTGATTATGGACAGTCAAATTGTCTATCATAATTTAAAATATCTAAACTTAGACCAAAGCTGGTTAATGAGCGAGGTCAAAAAAATGGGGGAAGAAGTAGAGAATATAACGTTGGCTACTTTTTTAGAAAACGGAAAGTTATTTATTGATACTAACGAGATAAAGGATTATAAAGGTGATCCTTATTACTATAATCCAGGGAAAGATAATTAATGTTGCTGCCTTAATCTAATTAAGGCAGTTTTTTTTATGAGGACTTAAACATATTGGATGAAGCAGATAAATATGAATAGTAATAAAGCTGTTTGAAAGGGTGGGTGTATGGCTAAAGTTGGAAAGGATGATTTTGTTAACGGGTTTGTGCCGCACCATAATCATGGCTCGGTTGATTACACATCGGTTGGAAATGGTCACGTTCATCAATGTTTAGATGTTACTTCACCACCGATACAGACCCAGGATGGGAACCATATTCATTATACAGAAGGGTATGTGATGTTCGAAAACGGACACTCTCATCATTATCAGGCATATTCTGGACCAGCTATTCCGGTAGGAAATGGCATGCATGTTCATTATTATGATTTTCATACTAGTGAAGATGATGGTCATCGGCATCACGTGAAAGGTGTAGATAAGGCTGCTCCGGGTAATAAGTAGAATAACAAACGAATAATACAACTACCTCCCATGGGGCGCCCTATCCACTTTTATCTTATTGGATTCAAAGGATGGAAAATAGAATGTAGTTCTTTGGGTGAGAAAAATGAACTTGGGAGTTACGGCTGATATAGCTGTAACTCCCTTTCGTTTCATATTCTTTATTTTAATGTTTCATCATATTGTTATTTGGCATCTGTGGCATACCTTGTGCTGGTGCGAATGCGTTCAGAAGCTGAGTCATATCCTGCTGGGCAAGCTGTGGCACTTGATAGTAATGGTGTTTATTTTGGTAAATGGAGAGCTCGTAAGCCATTTCAATACAATTTGGGACAGAATCAGCAAGCACGCGGCGTACGACTGGATTGGTAACTTCACATGCTGCCATTGTCTTTGTAGAGGCACCTGATTTCACACAGCCCAGCATCAAGCCCGAGATACACTCGTCGGTAATTTCTGAAACAGATTGAAGTGGTTTTTTTGGCTGAGACGGTGTTAAACCATACACGAAATCATTCCCTTGGGTCATTTTATAACTTTGTGTCGGTTTTGATGGATCCTGTCCTGTTTTGAAACACTCCACTGTTATATTATATTCATCCTGCATAAATTGATATTGTCGATTCAGAATATCAAGTAATTCTGGATCTTTTACGTGTTGTTGTAATAACAGGTACTGATTCATCGTGCCAATCGCTCCGGAAAGCACTTCATGTACGTCAAAAACTTCATGACCGCCGTGATTCATTTGCTGCGGTACATTCCCTGTATGCATATTTTGGTGCATTTGACCCTGTTGATTTTGCATCATTCAAAATCTCCTCCTATTCGGTATTGGACAGCCATAGTTATTATGTAACAAGAAGGAAGAGTTATTCACTATATCTGGAACGTCAGGGAAGAAGGAAAAGTTTTTCCCGAGAAGAGTATATTTACCTATAAAAGAGTTTTAAAAACACTCTTCACCGTCAATAATGACAAGTAGTTGAATTCGGGAGCGCTTAAAGTGAAAGCGGAAATGCAGGTCTTTTTCGAATTTTTACAACCACCAAGGATGCCATTGAAAAATTTATGAATATGCTTTGATCAGGTTTAGAATAATGTCACCCTATCCCGATTAGAATATAGATTTTCTATAGGTTGGCGGAATTAATTGTGAACTTGGCGGAATTAATCCGAAGTTTGGCGGAAATTCGATACGAACTTGGCGGAATCCATTCAAGTTGGCGGAATTAAACCGAAGTTTGGCGGAATTCACACAAAATTCAGCGGAACCTCGCACATTTTTAAAGGCCTTCGCCTGTCCTATCTAAAAAATTTATCTCTCCACAGTAGGAAGTGTTATGATATTTACAGGATTTACGAATAGGGGGAGACCATGACTAAGTTAAAAGTAATATTATTCGTATTGCTCTTTTCGTTTACGACAATGATAACGGCATGTGTTTCAGAAAAGAAAGTTCCAAATGATAAATTACCACCCAAGAAAAGTGAATTACACCAGAAAGAAATCAACCCTCTTTTCAAAAAACTCGCTGAAATTAAGGGAAAAGCGGAAGATGGGATGGTTTTAGAAAGTCCTTTTAGTGCAAACGAAAGTACGATGAAACAAGTGAAACTCGAGTGGGGAGAACCTGACAAAGTTGACCAAGCGGGTTCCGGTTACTACGCGACCTATAATAAGAAGAATGTTGCACTAGGGTATACCGAGGCTGGGGAGATCTTTGATGTGCGTTCCTATGCAACGGACCTGAACCAGATCACCTACAAGCAGATTGAAAAAGCACTTGGCCAGCCAACTGAAACAAGAGAAAGTAACAATGAAGCAATTTATGTCTACAAATTAAACGAAAAAATAGAGTTGAAATTTATCATTCCGAATGCGCAAAAAGGTGTTGACCACATTTCTGTTTTTAACCCAGTACGTGCAATAACCAAAAGTGCAAGAAATGATTATTTCCTTGATATAAAAGGGAGTTCAAATCAGTTAAGCGCAAAAGCATGGAATAGTATGCAAAATTGGCGGAAGCAAATTGTTTTATTTTCAAAAGGGCAGGAAAATGTCTATGTAAACGGTCCTAATCAGAGGAAAGTTGCCTTGACCTTTGATGATGGCCCGGATGGAACGGTGACGACGGCAATTATTGACATTTTAGACGAATACAAGGTAAAAGGAAATTTCTTCTTTATCGGCAGCAAAGTGATGGCCCACCCGGAGGTTGCAAAGAACGCCTATAATAAAGGGAATTTGGTCCTAAGCCATAGCTATAACCATGTAGAATTAACGAAACTCGGAAAAACAGCGGTTAAAAAGGAAATAGATCAGGCAGGGAAAGCGATTAAATCGGTCATTGGAAAAGAACCGGCAATTCTCCGTCCGCCGTATGGTGATGCCAATGAACAGACAGCGGCTATTTCCCGTGAAGAGGGATATTCACTAGTCCTCTGGTCAATAGATACTCTGGATTGGTCACAAAAAGACGCCAATAATATTGTCAAAAATGTGATAGAGAATGTTCGAAATGGCGATATCATCCTCATGCATTCCGATTCTGATAAAACCGAAACCCAAAAAGCACTGCCGCTCATCATTGAAGCACTCCAAGAAAAAAACATTGAAATAGTCGACTTAGAAACACTACTGGGTGTGAAGGCATATAAATAGGTGTCAGGCACCACCCTTTTTACCTTATAGGCGATATACGAATTTGTACTATATTTTCAAATGTTAATTGGAAACGAAGTCACAAGGAAAGGGAAACAATCCAAGTATGTAACAGGGAAAGGAAAGAAAGGAAACCTATACTGACTCCTATGGATAAAGCGCACTTTAAAAAGATATTTCGAACGGCGGAAAACAAAAAGGATGTACATAAGCCGAACCATACAATGACGAGAAGGATTATCAAGCTATCAAGAAAATAATATGGGAGCACACCATAATAGACTAAAATCGCAAGCATGCTACTAAGTAGCAGCGGCGCAAACAAATCCTTCCGATTCTTTACCACAGGCTCACTCTCGCTTTCAAGGGCCCGGGCCGAAAGCAATGGATAAAGAAAGTAAGGCAGCGCAAAACCGAAACTGGTGCCTGACACCAATCTTCGAATATTAGTGCTTTCAAATAAATGCAAATAGGAACCTAGTCCGTCAATCATCATTGGCACTAGAAATAATAGAAGAAAAAGGCTTGTTTTTATAGAAGGAATAGTAATTTTCGTCTTTCGTTTGAATAGGTGTAAATAAACAAGCGTTGAGAAAATCCCGATATAAATACCTGTATCGCGGGCACAAACGGAAAGTGTTTCCCCTGAGACATGGAGTGAACGTGCTTCTAATTGGTGGCAGATCGCCCGCCCGAAGAAATGCAATATTTCCTGTATCAACCGTCATCACTCCTATTAGAAAAAACCCAATTCGCACCGAGCTGAATTGGGTTTCTTTCTGATTCTAAGTAATTTTTTTGGGGGGCTTAAAATCCAAAGTCTGTTTTTCTAGTTAATATCCTGTCATAAATGCAGGAGCAAGCGAAAGGGCAGAGGCGGCGAACCAACAGATACAGCTTAATACCGTAACGACAATCGCAATAATTAAACAGTTTTTGCCGACTGTCTTTTTTTCAGGGTCTTGATCATTCATCCAAATAATCCCTAATATAATTCCGACGATGGGAATAAGTATCGATAAGATGTAAAAAAGTGCTTTTTGCCCTCCTGACACAAAATTCACCTCCATTAATCAAAAAAGCCGTAGGAAATCTGTCTTGAAAGGAAAATCTCGTACAATGATATCTATGTCAATCCATCATAAAATTTGCCTGTCTATCCTTTTGAAATTCCTGATTTTATTTTTGCCTTTTTTCTCCCCATTCAGGGTATTATTGGTATAATGGACTGGTGAAATGTTTCACTTCCTTACTGTCGGGTAATTAAGCTTTAAGCTAAATACATTGTCGAATTTTCTATTAATTTCAGTTTTCTTTAATAGAATTGTAATAATTTTAATAGATTAGAAACATTTCTGGCGAAATTTCGTCTATAATGGAGAAAGAAAATCAAAAAACCAACAAAGAGGGAATGATCAATGGGGAAACTGAAGAGCGGATGGACGAAAGGGACATTAATTGTCATTATTGCGGTTGGGTTCTTATTTGCAGGGGTATTTGTGAGTAATTATTTTAAGGCCAAAGCAGTAAGCGGACCTGGTAATCACCATAAAAATGAACTTACGAAAAATCCAAGCTCTGGAACAATTGTACGGGATAAAAAGGATTTAAGGCTCGAAAAGGAAAGGATTCAAAAGCAGCAGGAAAAAGCTATGTTTTGGAGAAATAAGCAAGAACGAGAGACTAATAGTGTGCCAGAAACTACTACTGATACTGCCGAGGCACAACCTCCCGCAAAGGAAAAGGGTACACCACAACAACAAAAAAAGGATCACAATACAGAAAAGCCTGTGAAAAATAATACCCAACCGGGAAATAGCTCTAAGAAAACAGTCTATTTAACATTTGATGATGGTCCTGCACCCTTTTCTGGTGATATTATCGCGCTTCTTGAAAAACATCATTTTAAAGGAACATTTTTTTTGATTGACGAGAATATTCGCAGATTTCCTGATTCGGTAAAATTGATGGTTGAAAAAGGGGAGACGGTTGGTCTTCATAGCGTCACACATGATGTGAGAAAGTTTTATGCATCAGCCCATTCAGTTATCGCTGAATTAACCCAAAATCGTAATACTTTAAAAGAAATATCCGGTATCGATTCGTATATAATGAGAACACCATATGGCAGCGTCCCAAAAATGACTGTTGAATATCGAAAAGCTGTTGATGATAATGGGTATTTAATGTGGGATTGGAATATTGACAGTAAGGATTGGGATTATAAAGATGCAAGGTATGTCCATAGTGTGATTGAGCAATTAAAAGGAATGGCTAACCATAACGGCCCGATCGTCATCCTTTTACATGAGAGAAAGGAAACACTTGCACATCTGCCGCAGTTGCTTGATTATTTAAGTAAACATGGCTATGAATGTAAAGCAATTGATAGCACAATGACCCCCTACCAATTTAAAGTTAGAAGTTAATCAAGAAGGACATAATACCTGCAACTTTGTTATACTAAATATGTTGTTAAAAAACTTTTCATGTATTTTATTTTAAAAATAATGGGGTTCGATAATTACCTATGATAAATAAACTAATCCAAAGCAGCAGTTTCAAGAGAATTTTCATTTTTGCTCTGATTGCCATTTTAATTTATGCAATGAAAAGTATGATTAATTTAATTTTACTTACGTTTATTTTTACCTTTTTAATGGATCGGTTAGTCCAGTTCCTTGAAAAGAAAATCCCGTTTAATCGAAAATTGATTGTCATTATATCGTATGCATGTATTGTCGGCCTGCTATCATATAGTCTGGTCATGTACCTGCCAATGATTGCCGGCGAAATTACTGCATTAATTAAACAACTGACCGCTTTTTATACAACCCAGCATGATAATATTGTCTTGAATTATATCGTGAGCCGGATTGAACAAATTCAAATTTCCAGCTATTTAGAACAGGGCTTTACCTTCATAGTCAAGTATTTTACGGATATTAGTAAAATTGGATTGCAAATATTATTGTCCCTTTTGATGAGTTTATTCTTCTTGTTGGAAAAACCACGATTGATTGAGTTTACAAAGAAATTTAGAACAAGTAAAATTTCCTTTATTTATGTGGAAATTGAATTTTTTGCTCATAAATTTGTTACTACGTTTGGTAAAGTGATTGAAGCCCAATTAATCATTGCTGTAGTGAACTGTATTCTAACGACCATTTCTTTATGGCTGCTAGATTTCCCTCAGCTTGGCGGGTTGTCGATTATGATTTTCCTTTTAGGGCTTATTCCTGTTGCCGGTGTGATTATTTCGATGATTCCGCTGGCGATTATCGCCTACAGTATCGGCGGTTTGATAAAAGTCCTTTATGTTGGTATCGCGATCATGATTATTCATGGCATTGAAGCCTATATATTAAATCCAAATTTAATGAGTTCAAAAACAAATCTTCCTGTTTTCTATACATTCATCGTGTTGATTTTCTCAGAGCATTTTTTTGGAATTTGGGGTCTAATTATTGGTATTCCCGTATTCGTTTTCCTCTTAGATGTTTTAGAAGTGACCGAAAATAAAAAAGTTTAAGAATAAAGGCCCTTCTACTGGGCTTTTTTATTTGCGCTAAAATCTGTTAAGCTAATTGTAGTGATTACTAGAAGGAGGAATTTTGTTATGAGCGAATGCAAGCTTGATCATTCACAGGAAGATGTAAAAAGTAAATATGAATCCCAGGCGGAGTTTTTACCGGAAGAGATGAAGCCTTTGTTTAATCAGTTTTTTGCAAAGGAACATACACAGGACTTATTAAATGAAGTGTTTCATTTGTTGAAAAAGTATGATTTGGCATCCGAAGAAGAGAAAAGTGAACGAACGAACCGGTTATATCTGGTACTGAAAAACGTTTAATAAGTAGGAGGGCCCCCTCGTTTCAAAGGGGGGTTTTTCTATTTTTGAAAAAATCGTCTTAGTTATGCTCCTTAATAAAAGTAACTTTTCATGAAATATGTTATTTTGGAAAATAGTAATGGTAGTCACATTTATCAAAGAAAAGAGGATACGATGGGAGAACTTTTTCAATTATTAAAACGCGGAAATAAATCGGCGATGCTTGCCGCTATTGTTAATACGATTATTTCGATTATTAAAGGTGCGGCGTTTATGTTTACAGGCAATGTCGCGATGTTTGCTGAGACGATGCACAGTCTCGGGGATGCTGCCAATCAGTTTTTTGTATTTATTGGTTCTGCTTTAAGTAAAAAAGCACCGACGGAAAAATTTCCGAATGGGTTTGGCCGGTTGGTAAATCTTGTCCTGTTAGGGGCCGTGCTAATCGTTGGAATTATGGCATTTGAAACCATTAAAGAAGGTTTCCATCACGTTGTCCATCCAACGAAGTCTGGCGGTTTTATGATTAATATTGTCGTTTTAGCGGTGTCAACAGTGCTTGAAACCTTTGTCTTGTTTAAAGCGATGAGGGAAATTTTACATGATTTAGAAATTGAGGCAAGCGGCCTAAATGTGTTTATGGAGAGTTTTGCCAACTTAGGCAAAGCTAAACCGGCAACAAAGCTTGTGTTCATGGAAGACCTTGTGGCCGCGATGGGCGGGTTGTTAGCAATCATCTCCGTTATCATCGCCCACTTCACAAATTTCCATCAGGTTGAAGGAATTGCCTCGATTCTGATTGGGGCGATGATGTTCTTTGTAGTTGGCAAGGTCTTTTTAGACAATGCGGCTGGTGTGATTGGGCAGGCAGATGAAGAAATGGAAAATAAAATTGGTACGCTTGTGATGGCTGATCCCGATGTAAAAGATATACAGGGAATAACGGTGATTAAAGAGGGAGAAGACCTGCACGTTGAACTGGAAATTGAGGTAGACCCAAAATTAACCGTAGCTGCGGCTGACGATATTAAAGACCGGTTAGCTGAAAAAATTCTGGCAGAAAAAGGCGTCGTTGATGTCACAATCGAGTTTGACGAAGAAGATGAGGTCATGACTTGGCAGCCGCGCAGTGAATCAGATGCTGATAGAAAATAAATTTGCATGCACGCCATAACCTAAAGAAGATTAGTGAATGTGTTAACCGAGCGAATAAAACAGCCAGTCAATTGGAAATCTACTCTTAAAATATTTTTTTAGGGGGCATCCATAATGGTTGAACACAAAATAAGGTTGACCAGTTCAGAAATTGGCGGATTGTGGGCTACCTATTTACAGGAGAGCATGGCTGTATGTTTGCTTACCTATTTTCTCCATCACAATCAAGATGAAGAGATAAAGAAAATCCTGCAACAAGCATATGAAATTTCCGAAGGACATGTCCAGAAAATTGCTGCCATATTTAAAGATGAAGGCATCCCGCTGCCGATTGGATTTTCAGAAAAGGATCTTGATTTAGCTGCCCCGCCCTTATTTTATGATCCGTTTGGCTTAAGCTTTGTCTATTCCATGAGCCGCATGGGGATGATTAATACAAGTTTTATTACAGTGAATATTGCCAGAAAAGACGTACTGGATTTTTTTGTGACGATGGTTCAACAAACATCGATATTATATCAGGAATCCACCTTGCTTTTGCTTTCGAAGGGAATTTATGACCGGGCACCGATGATTCCCTATCCGAAGGAAGAAGAATATATAGAAAAACTATCCTATCTAAGCGGATTCGGAAAAAAAAGACCGATTAATGTGGCGGAAATAACGGAACTCTTTTTTAATACAGAACGGAATTATTTTTCAATCCTGCTTTGCATGGGTTTAATGCAGGTGGTAAAGGACAAGGAAATTCATAATTATATTGAGGAAGGGAAGAAAATATCGGAAAAGCAGATTAGAACCTTCAATGATATCCTGATGAGGGAAGAACTGCTTGGGAATATTTCAACAACCTTGGAAGTGACAGATTCGACTGTTTCTCCTTTCTCCGATAGGCTAGTGGTCATGCTTTTCCATTCCTTGAACACGATAGATATCACGCTTATTGGTCATGCGTTGTCATTGTCTATGAGAACAGACTTAGCTGCCTATTATCAAAAGTACATAGTAGATATTCTAGTTTACTCTGCAAAGGGTTTTGATCTGTTGGTCGACCGCGGCTGGGCCCAGTTACCACCGCATGCACCAGACCGAAGGGATCTACAAAAATTGTAAAGGTTCGCGAAAATCGCGAACCTTTTTTCTGCGTTGGAAAGGCGCTTCCGCTTTTCTCATAAGGAAAGTATATAATTTTCGACTTTGAGAATTGTCTAGCTCCAGCGCCCTAGCGGCTAGTGTCCTTCGCTCTCCGCCCTACGATAAGTCAACATCGAATCGCTCCGCTCTCCGTGTTTCCTTTATCTCAGTTGGAGTGCTCCAGGCCATACGCCGCTGACCAGGGCGCTTTCGCTTTTCTCATTCCCAAGGTTTATGTGTAGTAAAGACTCCTGCCAGTTCTTTGCTGCTTTTTCTATGCTCTTTCCGCTTTTCTGCTCGTTCTTTTCCTGTTTCATAAAGCTTTTTCTCTTCTTCCGTTTCGGGGACTATCCCTGGAACCTTTGTCGGCTTGCCAGAGTCATCCAAGGCAACGAACGTTAAAAAAGCTGTCACAGCAATTTTTCGATCACCGGAAATAAGATTCTCGGCTATCACTTTAACGAAGATTTCCATTGAAGAGTTTCCGGTCGATGTCACAAAGGTTTCAATGCAAACGGAATCCTTCGGTGTTATCGGACTAAGGAAATCGACGGAATCAATCGAAGCCGTCACGCATTCCGCTCTGGAATGTCTTGTCGCCGAAATGGAGGCTACCATATCGATATCACTAATTAACTTTCCGCCGAACAAGGTATTATGGTTATTTACATCATTAGGAAAAATTCTGCTTGTTCTTACTACTCTGGTTTCATTGCACGTTTTTGTTTCCACCTATTATCCCTCCAAAAATTCAACAATTCATTTTAACGTTTGCCAATATGTAATGCAATAAACGAAAAAGTTTCCTTTCATGCATGAAATTGGAGTAACCCATTGTTTAATCATACATAATAAACAGATGAATAGACAATTGGATAGAGGAAGATGTGATTTGGCGTGAAATGGAGAGCTTATCAATGGTTAGTAGTGCTTGCTTCTATTTTCATCGGTACGGCAGGCTGTCAAAGTAATCGTAACATCCTCAAACCGAAACATGTTGTTTCTGCCCACTATGAAGGGAATCAGAAAGGATACAGTACGCATGAAAAGATAAGAAACTATTTACTCTCTCATCATGTAAACGGCAGTATAGCAGTTGTAAAGCAGAATGAAATAATTTTTCAAGAGGGCATCGGGTTTGCCAATAGAAAACAGCGAATCACAAACCAGTCTTCAACAGCCCATCCGATTGCTTCGATTACGAAGTTGATCGTTGCGACAGGTATCATGCAACTCCAGGATCAAGGGAAATTAACCATTCAAGATTCTTTGTCGACCTATATTCCCGGCTTTCCAAATGGGAAGAACATCAAATTGATTCATTTACTAAACCACACCTCCGGGATCCAAACTCCCCGGTGGCATTTAAGTGGGAAGAAACCAATAGAAATCGTCAAGAAAATTAAACGGAAATCGATAGGGTTTCCTGCAGGTACACAATGGGATTATAATGATATCAATTATTTGCTACTTGGCCACATTGTTGAAATAGTATCCGGGGTGCCGCTCCATGATTACATAAAGAAGCATATATTTAACAAGGCCTCGATGGGACATTCAGGTTTTATTACGGATGAGAAGGCCGTGTTTTCTAAAGGTTATGTAAAGATTGGAGACCAATTGCTGCCGGCCAAGCAATTGAACACTGATTCGCTGTTTGGATGCGGGGATATTTATTCGACGGTCCATGATTTATGCCTCTTTGATGAAGCATTAATGAGCGGAAAGCTTGTTTCTAACCAAAGTTTAAAGGAGATGCTGACGCCGGGACCGAAATCAACCTATGGGTTAGGACTTTATGTTTCAGATGGCTTGGTTTATAGCAGGGGTGTTGTCGGTGGCTGGGAATCGCTCCATGTTTATTTTAAAAATAAAACGGCCATCGCCATCCTTTTGAATGTGCGTGACAAAGGGATTGACATCCATCAAGTATCCATGGATGTTTATCAGATGCTGAATGAAAAGCATTTATGATAAAGTACATATAACAATGATTTAGCTAGGGGGCTCTAGAGATGAGTTTGCAAGCACAGATTATCAAAGACTTAAATGTAAATCCAGATATTCAACCGAAAGAGGAGATTCGTAAGCGAATAGACTTTTTGAAAAATTATTTGGTAAAAACGAAAGCAAAGGGCTATGTGTTAGGGATCAGCGGCGGTCAGGATTCAACGCTTGCGGGAAGACTCGCGCAGCTGGCGGTGGAGGAGCTGCGCAGCGAAGGAACAAATGCTTTGTTTATTGCCGTTCGTCTCCCCTATGGCGTTCAGCAGGATGAGGATGATGCCATGCTGTCTCTATCCTTTATCCGGGCCGATCGCGAGACCGCCTTTAACATCAAAGCTGCTGTTGATGAGGTACAAAAGGAATATGACGCAAGCTATGAATGCGGTTCATTAAGTGATTATCAAAAAGGAAACGTCAAGGCGAGGCTGAGGATGATTGCTCAGTATGCTATCGGCGGCATGGAAGGGCTGCTTGTGATTGGAACGGATCATGCCGCAGAAGCAGTGACAGGCTTCTATACAAAGTATGGCGATGGCGGAGCGGATATCCTTCCGCTAAGCGGCCTGACAAAACGCCAGGGGAAAGAATTGCTCAAAGAGCTGGAAGCGGACGAACGTCTTTATTTAAAGGTGCCGACTGCGGATCTCTTGGACCAGAAACCAGGGCAGGCCGATGAAACAGAATTGGGAATAAGCTATGATGAACTGGATGATTATCTTGAAGGGAAGCCTGTTTCTAAAGAGGTCGCTGAGAAAGTTGAAAAACGCTATCTCGTTACCGAACATAAGCGAAGACTGCCGGCCAATATGTTTGATGAGTGGTGGAAATAAGGATGACTAATGGAGGGATTGCCCAACGAGTAGTCCCTACTTTTTGTATTGCTATCTTTTATTGACGGGATTTAAAAGAGGCGTTATCAGCCTAACCTATCAGAAATACTCTGATAGGTTTTTATTTTTTATAAATGGGTAAAATAAAATGAATTCTAAAGGATATTTCCTTTGACAGATAGGACGGTCTGTACTATGATTATTAAATCCAAGCAAGACAATGAGAATTAGGGGGATTATAAATGAAGAAATTTACTATGGTGTTTGCACTCTTAATGAGTTTTATGCTTATTCTTTCAGCCTGTGGCAAAGATGACAACAAGGCTGGTAAAGATAACAAGAAATCCGATAATAACCAGTCTGCTGATGTATTGAAACAGGTAAAGGCGGATGGTAAGCTTGTCATTGGTACGGAAGGTACATATGCTCCATTTACATTTCATGATACAAGCGGAAAGCTAACAGGATTTGACGTAGAGCTTGCCGAGGAGGTTGCCAAGCGTATAGGTGTGAAAGCAGAGTTCAAGGAAACGCAATGGGATGCCATCTTTGCCGGCCTTGATGCGAAGCGTTTTGATATGATTGCCAATCAAGTTGGAATAAGACCGGATCGCCAGGAAAAATACGATTTCTCTGATCCATATATTACTTCTGCCGCTGTATTAATTACATCAAAAGACAATAATAAAGTAAAAGCGTTTGAGGACATTAAAGGATTAAATTCTGCTCAATCGTTGACAAGTAATTATGCCGATATAGCTAAAAAGAATGGCGCTAATATTGTCGGAGTGGAAGGCTTCCAACAATCCGCTGAACTGCTTGCACAGAAACGGGTCGATGTGACTGTTAATGATAAAATTGCCTATTTAGATTATATGAAGCACAAACCAGATGCTCCAATCAAGATTGTTGCAACGTCAGATGATGCCTCGACAAGCGGATTTATGTTTAGAAAGAAAAGTGATACGCTCGTAGATGCAGTAAATAAAGCATTAAAAGACATTGTGGATGATGGCACGTACAAAAAAATCTCTATGAAATGGTTTGGTGTAGATGTACTTAAATAGTATTTTTGCCGACCCGGAAAGAACAGCAAAATTAATTGATATTGCCAAGAGTTCCCTTCAGCCTATGCTGGAGGGTGCTATTATGAATACCATTCCATTAACGATTCTTTCCTTTATCTTTGGTTTGATTTTGGCTATTCTAACAGCCCTTGCCCGTATTTCCAATGTAAAAGTATTTCGAATGATTGCAAGGGTTTATGTTTCGGCCATCCGCGGAACGCCATTATTGGTGCAGCTCTTTATCATTTTTTATGGTCTTCCGAATATAGGCGTTACCCTTGATCCGTTTATCTCAGCCGTCATCGGTTTTTCCCTAAGTGTTGGGGCGTATGCGTCAGAAGTGATTCGAGCGGCGATTCTGTCCATTCCAAAAGGCCAGTGGGAAGCAGGTTACTCGATTGGTATGTCTTACACGCAGACATTAAAAAGAATTATCCTGCCGCAAGCTTCGAAGGTATCCTTACCGCCCTTATCTAATACCTTTATTAGCCTTGTAAAAGATACCTCTCTCGCGTCACTTGTGCTTGTAACGGAGATGTTTCGCCGGGCTCAGGAAATTGCCGCATCCAATTATGAGTTTTTATTAGTTTATTCCGAAGCGGCACTCCTCTATTGGGTCATTTGCTTTTTCCTTTCCGTTATTCAAGGATTTATGGAAAAGAGACTGGACCGCTATGCGTCTTAAGGAAGGAGGGCGATTTGAGTGATTTTAATAAAAGGTTTATATAAGCAATTTGGCCAATTAGAAGTGTTAAAAGGAATTGACCTCAATGTTGAAAAAGGCAAGGTGGTTGTTGTCATCGGACCGTCTGGTTCTGGTAAAACGACCATGCTCCGCTGTTTGAATGTACTGGAAACTCCTACGAAGGGTGCAATTTCCATTGAAGGCCAAAACCTAGACTTTTCTAAAGCTGTTTCAAAAAAAAATATCGCCGCTTTCCGACGTTTGACAGGTATGGTTTTTCAAAGCTATAACCTTTTCCCTCATAAAACAGCCCTTGAGAACGTGATGGAAGGACCCATCGTTGTTAAAAAAGAGGGGAAAGAGGCTGCACGGAAAAAAGCCCAAGCACTTTTAGAAAAAGTTGGACTTGGTGATAAAGTCGACTTTTATCCGGCCCAGCTCTCAGGTGGCCAGCAGCAGCGTGTCGGTATCGCCAGGGCATTAGCAATGGAACCAGAGGTCATGCTCTTTGATGAGCCGACATCCGCACTCGACCCCGAACTAGTCGGGGAAGTGTTAAAAGTAATGAAGGATCTTGCACAGGAAGGAATGACGATGATCGTTGTCACCCACGAAATGCGTTTTGCCCGGGAGGCAGCCGATGAAGTCATCTTTATGGACCAGGGCGTCATCGTCGAAAGAGACAAGCCAGACGAAATCTTCACCAATCCAAAAGAAGAACGAACCAGGAAGTTCTTGAATATGATTCAGTAAGGTGTTGTAGCAAAGTGCTATGGCACTTTTTTTCGTTGGCGGTCCCTTTAGCGGTGCCTGTCACCACCCGAATTTTGGCGAATTTTGTCGGAAATTAGCAAGATTTACTCTTGGAAGAAAATGATAAAATATAGATGAATAGTGAAACCTTTTTCCTATTCATCCGTATTACCATATATACATAATTACAAAGGAAGGGAACGATGCTTTATGCTTGAATCTTTTTGAAGTTCAATAGCTGCCGGATACCTTCCTTTGGATTTTTCTATCAAAAATAAGGGGTGATGCGCGTGGAACCTTTCAGCATTCCTTTAGAAACGATTTATTTGTATGGACTAATCATTTCAGGTGTATTAACTGTTTTGTATGTTTTGTTCGCGGATGTGTTTCATTTTCATGGGGCTGGAGATGGGCTCGATTTTCTTAATCCCGTTCTGATTTTTGCCTTCCTGACTATTTTGTCTGCTAGCGGTTATCTGTTTGAAAGGCTATCATCACTACATTATTTACTCATTTTCGGAATCTCGGCTGTTGCAGCATTCATTGTTGTCGCCTTACTTAACGTTTTTATTCTCGTCCCATTGTCTTCTGCAGAGGAATCACTTGTTTATAAAGAATCAGATTTGCAAGGTCGGGTTGGGACCGTGATTACGGAGATACCCGTCGATGGCTTTGGGGAAGTGATGATTGACAGTATAAGTGGAAGAATTGCCAAGCCGGCTTCAAGCTTTGATGGTGACTTGATTCCAAATGGCACCAGCGTGCTTGTTGTTCAGGTGAAAGACGGCGTCCTGCAAGTAACGGTCCATCATCAATTAGAGAGTTTTATTTAGAGAGAGGGGTTATAAAATATGGAGTTCAATATTATTTGGGTAATCATCGGAATTGCAGTACTTATCATCTTAGCATTAATCGGTGTTTTCATTACAAAGTACAGAACAGCAGGTCCGGACGAGGCCTTAATTGTAACGGGCAGTTTCCTTGGTAACGGAAATGTCCACGTCGACGAATCAGGAAATAAAATCAAAATCATCCGCGGCGGTGGTACGTTTATTTTACCAGTTTTCCAACAAGCAAAACCGTTAAGCTTGCTATCTAGTAAACTGGAAGTAACAACTCCAGAGGTCTATACAGAACAAGGTGTTCCTGTTATGGCCGATGGGGTCGCGATTATTAAAATTGGTGGCTCTATTAGTGAAATCGCGACAGCGGCGGAACAGTACCTTGGCAAGCCTAGGGAAGATCGTGAAAGCGAAGCAAGGGAAGTTCTTGAAGGCCATTTACGGTCGATTCTTGGCTCGATGACCGTGGAAGAAATCTATAAAAACCGTGACAAATTTTCACAAGAGGTCCAAAGGGTTGCCTCACAAGATCTTGCCAAAATGGGCTTAGTGATTGTCTCGTTTACCATTAAAGATGTTCGTGATAAAAATGGCTATCTTGATTCCCTAGGTAAACCGAGGATTGCTCAAGTGAAAAGAGATGCCGATATCGCCACTGCTGAAGCAGATAAAGAAACTCGCATCAAAAAGGCTGAAGCATCTAAAGAAGCGAAGCGAAATGAATTAGAGCGGGCAACAGAAATTGCGGAAGCGGAAAAAGTTAATCAGTTGAAGATTGCGGAATTCCGCCGTGAACAAGATGTCGCAAAAGCACGTGCCGACCAAGCGTACGATCTTGAAAGTGCCCGTTCGAAGCAAGAAGTAATGGAACAGGAAATGCAAATCAAGATTATCGAAAGACAAAAGCAAATCGAATTAGAAGAAAAAGAAATTCAGCGTCGCGAACGCCAATATGACTCCGAAGTGAAGAAAAAGGCCGATGCTGACCGTTATTCCGTCGAGCAGGCGGCTGCCGCTGACAAGGCGAAGCAGATGGCTGAGGCTGAAGCAAATAAATATCGCATCGAAGCGATGGCAAAAGCGGAAGCAGAGCGGGTTCGCCTCGATGGTACCGCAAAAGCGGATGCTCAAAGGGCACAGGGGGAATCAGAGGCAGAGATTATCCGTCTCAAAGGTTTGGCCGAGGCGGAAGCAAAGGAAAAGATTGCCGAAGCGTTCGAGCAGTTTGGCCAGGCGGCTATCTTGGACATGGTCATCAAAATGCTTCCAGAATATGCGAAGCAAATTGCTGCCCCATTATCCAATATTGATAAAATTACAGTTGTGGACACGGGCGGCTCTGGTGAAAATGGCGGCGGTGCCAATAAAATTACCAGCTATGCGACCAACTTAATGGCGAGCTTGCAAGAATCATTAAAGGCCTCAAGCGGCATTGATGTAAAGGAACTAATCGAAAACTACTCTGGTAAGGGTAACGTCCGGAGAAGTATCGAGGAATTAACAGACGAGGTTAAGAAGAAAGACGAATAAGCATACTGAAAAATCCTTATCATTGCGATAAGGATTTTTTATTTTGTCATTAAGAAAAAAAGTGGGCGTCCTGCTGATCGGGACGCCCTTACTATATCAAAAAGAGAGGTTAAATTTGGGATGAGTAGGATGGTTGAAAACCATGTACTGCATCAAAGAGTTGATAACGAGTTTGGGAGTCCTTCGAATTATCTTCCCTTCCTAACTACATTTACATCTTATCCAGAAAGATTGAAGATGTTATGAAGAAGTTGTGGTGAATTTGTGAAGTTACAAAAATCACAGACCCGGGATGATATAGTAAAGGTGTGGGGAGTGATCATGATGAAGATTTTATTAGTTGACGATGAACGTAGAATAATAGAAGTTCTCGAGGCTTACTTGGAGAGAGAAGGCTATGAAATTCATAGCGCTGATAATGGAATTGATGCCTTGAAAAAGGTAAAAACTATAAACCCCGATTTAATCATATTAGACTTAATGCTGCCCGATATTTCCGGAGAAGAGGTCTGCCGCCTGGTTCGAAAAGATTCAGAGGTACCGATTCTGATGCTGACCGCTAAATCGGCCGAGGATGACCGCATCAATGGAATCGTCATGGGTGCCGACGACTATCTAACCAAGCCTTTCAGCCCGCGTGAGGTGGTCGTTCGTGTCCAGGCTATCTTAAGACGAGTGAAAAAAAAGGAAAAAGTCGAGCGGCTTGAATTCAACAGGAACAAGCTGGCGATTGATTTAATTAAAAAAGAAGTAACTGTTAATGGAGAATACGTTACCTTAACGCCAATCGAGTATAAGCTCTTAACCAATATGGCCGTGAATCCCGGCCGAGTTTACAGCCGAATGGATTTGCTCGAAAAGATTCAGGATGAGGGCATGTACTATGAAGGCTATGAACGGAGTGTTGATACACATATTAAAAACCTTCGTAAAAAAGTCGAGCTGGATTCAAGACAGCCAGATTTTATCGTGACTGTTTTTGGGATGGGTTATAAATTTGGAGGGGTCCTAGATGTTGCAAACACTCCGGTCTAAAATCCTCTTTTATTTAGTGCTCATCTCGATGATTGGGATATTAATTGTCAGCTTTTTTATACAGTATGGCTTTGAAGAGAGCTTCAGCAGCTATTTAGATCGTAATCGGGAAAAAAAGATTGACCGGATTATCACCGAAATTGAGAAGGACTACAAAAAGAATGGCCATTTTACCAGCAATCCGGTGTTTGGACTGCTGCACGAACACGCGATGACCGATCAGCTCTATTTTCAATTGTATGACCGTTTAGGACAAATGCAAATGGATTCCTCCAACATCCGCGGCATGTTGAATAGTTTAGGTTTAACTGAACCCGCGCCAGCCGGCGAGGAATGGCATTCCAAGTCTTATTTACTGAAGGTTGATAATAAAATTGTTGGAAAGCTCGTTGCTATCTATCCTAAGGGCTTAATCGATGATGAATACACGTTTATCCAAACCATCCAATTATACATTTACGCAGCCGTTTGTTTGACAATTGTGCTCGCGATTATTTTCAGCATGCTTTTCTCAAAAAAATTAACCTTCGGATTGAAGAAACTATCGTTTGCAGCGGGAGAGCTGCAGCAGCATAACCTTAACATCCGCATCCCGCTATCCGGATTACCAACAGAGGTAAAACAGCTTGCGATTTCTTTTAATAATCTGGCAGAATCGCTGGCAAGAGAAGAAATGCTCCGGAAACATTTTACGGGCGATCTCGCCCATGAGCTCCGAACGCCGCTGGCCACATTGAGAAGTCAAATTGAAGCCTTTCAGGATGGAATCTGGGAGCCAACACCAAAGCGGCTGGAGACAACACATGAAGAGCTAATGCGGTTAGTCAGGCTTGTCAATGAATTGGAGAAACTGCTTGCAGCTGAAAATCCACAAATTAAGCTTGAAAAAATAGAATTGGATGCTGGCAGCGTATTGGCGGCATTATGGGAAATGTTTATGCCGTTGTTCAAAGAGAAGGGTGTTCATCTTCATATTGGTGAACCTGCACAGGAAGAACTGTTTGAAGCAGATAAGGACCGCTTGATGCAAATCCTGTCCAATATCCTCAATAATGCCCTAAAATATACGCCAGAGGGGAAAAATGTAACGATTTCCGTGCAAACAGAAAAAGAGGGCTATGTTGGCTTCCAAATTCAGGACGAGGGCTCAGGAATGGCCGAGGATGATATTCCCCATATTTTCGAGCGCTTCTACCGCGGCGATAAATCACGGGACCGCAAAACCGGCGGGGTCGGCATCGGACTCTCGATTGTTAAAGCCTTAATGGATGCCCATAAAGGAGTTATTAAGGTGAAAAGTAGGATAAATAAGGGAACGAGCGTTACCTTGTGGTTTCCAAAGGACGAATGAAAGAAAGCCCCTGCACAAGTAGGGGGCTTCTCACATTATCCTAGTAGTTCATTAACATTGTAAACCTTCCCACTCTCAACCTTTCCACCAAGCACTAGGTCCACTAATGCATCTGCCACAACATCCGCCTTTAGCAGCAGGTTATTTTCCTTGAAATCTTTGAACTTTTCCAGCTCCTTAAATGCCTCCTTGGAGGATGAGCGGATTGTCTCCTGCATGTTCGTATCCATAATCCCAGGACTAAAGGCAATGATTGTATTGTTTGTCTTCATTGCCGCTTGCTCCAGCGCAGCTGTTTGCGTAAACATATTTAACCCCGCCTTGGAACTGCAATAAACAGTCCAGCCTTCAATCGGGCGAAGTGCTGCACCAGATGTAACATTGATGACCTGCACCTTCGTATTGGTTACCTGCGCTTTGTTAAAAAATAAATTGGTAATCAAGATGGGGGCAATTAAATTAACTTGGATGTTCGAAATGATTGGTGTTTGGTCCAAATTGCCAATTGTCTGGATGGGCTCAATTACGCCTGCATTATTAAAGAGAAGTATTTCCTCCGGCTCCTTTTGAAAAATCGAGTGAGCAATTTCCATAAACACTTCTTGTACCTCTTTTTCCAATGAAAGATTACAGGTATGGTGTTGATAGGAAATCCCTTTTTCAATAGCAAGACGTTTGATTTCCACATTTTCTGACCTTGAAACAGAAACAATAGCAATTTGCTCATGGATGAGACGGTTGGCAATCGCTTCACCCAAGCCCTTCGATGCACCAGTTATAATTGCATATTTCATAGTTAAAACTCCTCTCAAAAACTCAATCTTTGTATGTATATCCCATATCTTATAACTCAGACAATTTTTTAGCAATTAAAAAAGGCAGTCCCAAATGGAACTGCAAATTATCGTGCAACTGGGTAAGGTGAAACTGCAAACAGTGGAGGCTTTTCCCCACTGTTTGCTAGTTGAACCAATCGGGCATTTACGGGCAGTTGTTCACTCAACTATACTTCTTTGACTTTTTTAAGACTTTGAATTTACTGCCCGTTGATGCCGGATAAAATTTCTTCCACTCATTTAGGAAGGATGAGGTAGAAGAATTAGGATGTTCTAGGACTCGAGGGGTCGGTCCCACCTGCTTCACTTTACCATTTACAATAATCGCAAGCCGATTCGTGAGGTAATTGATCTCCATTAGATCATGGCTGACAAACACAGCGGTAGTTTGTGAAGCTTCAATAATATGCTTGAAGTCTTCCATTAACCTAATCTTTGTAGGAAAGTCTAAAGCTGAAAAAGGTTCATCTAAATAAAGAATCTTGGGTTCGACAATCATCGCGCGCGCTAAATTGACTCTTTGCGCCTCGCCACCGGATAAGTAAAGCGCGTTTTTTTTTGCCAGGTGGCTGATTCCAAACAGCTCCAGCCAATGAGCTACTTGTTCCTTGATATGTTTTTTGGCAACCTTCCTTAATGTTAACCCAATGGCGATGTTGTGATAAACGGTTCTATCTAAAAGCAATGATTGCTGCAGGGCAATCGAGAACTTTCGCCGTAACTCAAGCGGTGGGCTACCAGCAGGAATAACTTGGCCCCGGTATAGAATTTCACCACTTGATTGATTTTCAAGAAATGCCAGTACCTTAAGCAGCGTGCTTTTGCCAGCACCATTCGGTCCCATGATACCAAGAAATTCTCCATCATGAATCTCGAATTCAGGTATATCGAGAATCGTTTTATTTTGGGCATCAAAGGTAATGTTTTTCAGCTCAATCAACGGATTCATGACAATCGCCTCCTTTGCTGTAAAAAGGTTAACGCCGCCGTAATCAACAAGGCAACAGTCAGTAAAATAAACGAAAGGGCAAGGGCAATATCAAAGTTGCCTTTCGAAACCTCCATCACAATCGAAGTGGTTAAGATACGGGTGTCACCTTGAATATTTCCGCCAACCATCATCGCGGCGCCAACCTCAGCAATCACGCGGCCAAATCCCGCCATGATCGCAGCTAGAATCGCAATCTTTGTTTGTTTGACGAGAATCATCAAGGTCTGCACCTTTGTTGCCCCAAGTGCTTTAATTTGCAGAAGCATTTTATCATTAATCTGCTGAAACGCCGTGCATGTCAGGCTTGTGACGATTGGCAGGGATACTAAAATTTGTGCCATCACAATCGCTGTTGGCGTATAGAGCATGGATAGATTGCCTAACGGGCCGGAGCGCCATAAAAACATCGTAATCCAAAGGCCGGCAACAACTGGCGGCAAACCCATGCCAATATTAATGAATAATAGTAGCAGCCGGCGGCCTTTGAATCTAGTTAATCCTAGTAAAATGCCAAGTGGCAATCCGATTAGGGTGCTAAACAGAATGGAAATTAGACAGACTTTGAGTGTGAGCCAGGTAATCGCAAAAACTTCCCGATCACCGGATATAATCATCTCTATCGCTTTTTTAAGTCCCTCAATAAGTAATTCCATAAAAGTAAGGCCCCCAGGATTTCCCTTAGTAGTCTGGCAGGAATCCCGCAAATGGAGCCCCTGTCAGATTACAATCTATTCCGTGTATTTAGTGAATAATGACTGACCATATTCCTTTTTACCGAAGTTTTCAATTACTTCTTGTGTCTTACTATCTATCATAAATTCTACAAATTTTTGAGCATCTTTACTATTAACCTTATCATGTTTTTCAGGATTTACCTGCATAACATGATAGATATTCATTAAATCCTTGCCGCCTTCAACGACGATTTGAAGAGTGTCTAAATTTTTCGATTGGGCAAGCCATGTTGCACGGTCTGTTAGAACGTACCCTTTTTTCTCAGCTGCCACTTGCAGAGTTTGTCCCATTCCTTGACCCGTGGAGACATACCAATCACCAGCTGGCTTAATATTAGCAGCTGTCCAAATCCCAAGTTCTTTTTTATTTGTGCCAGAATCGTCACCGCGGGAAATAAATGAAGATTTCGCATCAGCCAATTTTTTAAATGCTGCATTGATGTCATCACCGCTGACAGCTGCTGGATTATCCTTTGGTCCTACTAAAATAAAGTCATTGTACATCACGCGTTTGTAGTTAATCGCATCACCGGCATCGACTACGGCCTTTTCTGCTGCCGGAGCATGAACAAGAAGGGCATCGGCTTCACCTTTTGTGCCCATTTCTAATGCTTGGCCTGTACCAACAGCAATCGTTTTAACCTTTACATTATTTTCCTTTTCAAACATCGGAATTAACACATCTAATAAACCGCTGTCCTGTGTACTTGTTGTTGTTGCAAGAATCATTGATGTTGGTTCTGCTTTTTTCTGTTTTGCGGCTGCATCCTTTGTGTCGGAATTTCCACAGGCTGATAAAACTAGGAGCATAAAAGCAAATAGGGCGATAAATAAGCGATTTTTTCTCATACGAGTTCCTCCGTTTGACTAGTTTGATAGATTATTTTTCCTAAATCTTGTATAGAATATCCTTCTAAATCTGTTAAGCTGTCTTTGAAGCTGGCAGATTGCAAGTAATGGATCAAGTCAGTTAAACTCTGTTTGTTTTCATCGGTAAAACGGAAAACAAGATCAAAATGTTCTTTAGCCACGGGCACAAAATCAAGCCCTAAGTGGCTTGCCGCAGATTGGATCCCAAAGGTGACATCGGCCATTCCTCTGCTTATGTACGAAGCTGCGGACAAATGATTCCATTCCTCCGTGCCGTATCCGTTAATGTTACTAGGATTAATCCCAAAGCTAGCGAGCTTGGAGTCTAGTAAAAAGCGGGTACCCGCTCCTTTTTGACGGTTAATAAATTGAACATCTTTTCTCGTAAGATCGGTAAAATCATGAATGTTTTTCGGATTGCCCTTCGCGATAATGAAGCCTTGCTCTCTTGCCGCCAATCTAAGCACCAAAATCGATTCATAAACAAACAGCTGATGGATAAATGGCAGATTATACTCTTGGGATGTCGGATCCAATAGATGAATCGCGGCAATATCGCATTGCCCGCGGTAAAGCATCATTAAGCCTTCAAGACTGCCGATAAAAGTAGGTTGAATTTGCCGGTTTAAGGCACCAGCTGCCTGTTTGACAAAATGTTCGACAAGAAAATCATGGCTGCCGGAAAGACGAATCAAGCTGGGCCCATTATTGGCAGTACCAGTCTGTGTCAGCGGATTTTTTTTTGCCGGGGCTTTCGTGTTCTCCTTAAATCGCTCCAGCTCGGCATGTTCAATGCGCATTTTATTGCCGATTTTAAAGGCCTGAAGCTCGCCGCGTTTTATCAGCTCATAAACAGTATGCTTTGAGATTTGAAAAATTTGCGCTACTTCATCTGGTGTATAAGCCTTTTTCTCCATACATTAACCTCCTTTTTCCATTTTATTTTATAAAAAGAATACCACATAGAATGTGATTTTTGTTAAGTTTTGTTAAGTTTCATTTAGTTTTGTCTGGAATTGTCATGAATTGTTCAAAGTGGTAGGGTGGAATTCACAGTAATTTCACAAACTTCACCTTTTGTTCAATTGTGAGCAAGTATGATTGATGTAGTATAGTAGTAGAGAAGAAAATTGTCGGTAAAGGGAAGGGATCTACATGTCAAAGTTAATTTATATAACGGCCAATCCAAAACCTGATTCGAAACTTTCAAGAGGAATGCAGATTGGCGAAGTATTTTTAAACGAGTTCAAAACAATTCAACCGGATGTGGAAATTGAGCACATGCACTTATATGATATGGATATCCCGGAAATCGATATGGACCTATTATATGGGCGAGCCAAATTATCCTTTATGGGCTACACAAAGGAGCAGCTTTCTGAAGCCGAGCGGACAAAGCTTGAAAAAATGCATGCACTGGCCGACCGCTTTATCGCCGCTGATTATTATGTGTTTGTCACACCAATTTGGAATCTTGGCGCGCCAGCTATTTTAAAATCGTTTATGGATTGTTTATTTATTGCGGAAAAGACGTTTACGAACACTGAAGCGGGACCTAAAGGACTGCTTACCGGAAGAAAGGCGATTCATATTCAAACGCGCGGCGGCATTTATTCTACCGGCCCCATGGTTGAGTTTGAATCCGGCGACCGTTATTTAAGAAAAGCACTAGAGTTCCTAGGCTTTGATTTAATGGATACTGTTTTTGCCGAAGGAATGGACCATTTTCCAAAAATGGTACCGGAAATTATGGCAAAAGCAAAGGAACAAGCAGCAGAAGCCGCTAGAAGTATGGCAAAACAGACGGTTACACTATAAAAAAGAGCGACTCGAGTCCTTCGAGTCGCTTTTTAGTACCCAAATTGGAGATAACATTTCTTTTACTCGCGAATTTAGCGGCTTTACTCGCGAATTCTCCACCTTTACTCGCGAATTTAACCCCGTTACTCGCGAATTTCATGCTTTTACTTGCGAATCGATTTTTCCATATCCGCACCTGCTAGAATTTACCCGTAAACTGAAAAAATAACACGGCCAAACCTAACACCCAGACATAAACAGCAAACGGTTTTAACGAATGGTTCTTTAAGTAACCAATCATCCATTTGACAGCGATATAACCGAAGACGCCAGAAGCGGCAATCGCGACGAGCAAGGCCGATAAAGAGATTTCCTCCCCAGCACCGCCAAGTAAATCCTTCGTTTGCAGGACAATCGCACCAGCAATTGCTGGTGTTGACAATAAGAAGGAAAAGTAGGCAGCCGTTTCCCTGTCCAATTTTCGCCAAAGCGCGGCAACAATCGTCATCCCGGAGCGGGAAATCGCTGGCATAATCGCCACCGCCTGAAAAGTACCAATGATTAGCGCATCCTTATAGCTAATCTCGTCCATTTTCTTATAGCCATTTTTTGCCGAATCAGCGAGCCACAGGAAGACCCCGGTGATTAGAAACTCCCAGCCAATTGTCACCCCTGTCTTTGAAATCCCTTCAATATAATCTTTAAATGCGAGCCCAAAGATAACGGCAGGAACCGTCCCAACGATCAATAAAAACGTTAATTTACTAAATGGATTTTTAATAATTTTTATAAATTCATCCTTATAAAATACAAACACAGCCAGTAATGTGCCGACATGAAGCATCGTATCAAGCAGGAGACCCGCTTCCTGCAAGCCAAATAAATTCCTTCCTAAATAAAGATGTCCCGTACTGCTAATCGGCAAAAATTCCGTTAAACCTTGGATAATTCCGAGAATAAGTGCTTCCAGTTTTGTTAACATAAAGTCCCTCTCATTCTAACGTAATGATAAGCCTGTACATTTAAATATATGCAAAATGTAACTATTTAATGAGGCTTTGATTTACCGATGAAATTAATAAAACAAAATAAGTGCAAATCCAACGCATCCTCCCATAAAATAGAAATATACCCACTTTGGAAAAGGGGCGGAGCGCCATATCAGTTTTGGAGAGGAGAAACGCGTGTGGAAAATTCCCATCTGCACTTTAATACATCTATTGGCATCAAAAAGCCGGAAAATATTCGAAACAAACAACAGGCCTGTCCTTTTTGCGAACGAGATCAGCTTACCGACCTCATTGCTGTCGATGGTCCGATTATTCTTTTGAAGAATAAATACCCTGTTTTAGAAAATGCTTATCAAACCGTGTTAATTGAAACGGACGATTGCCATGGTGAACTCTCGACCTATCCAAAAGAGCATCTACATAGACTGATTAGGTTTGGGATCAAGCATTGGTTAGACCTGGAGGAAACCGGCCGCTATCGATCGGTTATTTTTTTCAAAAATCATGGTCCATTATCAGGGGGCACGCTTGCCCATCCACATATGCAGATTATTGGCTTAGATGATATTGATTATAAGGAAAGGGACAGCCATGAAATGTTTAACGGGATTGTGATTGCTGAAAAAGATAGTGTCCGGTTTACGCTCTCGACAAAGCCGCGCGTTGGCTTCTATGAGTTTAATATTGAGATGGAAGATTCCAGCTATCAAGAAGGTTTTTCAGAATACTTGCAAATAGCTGTTCATTATATCCTCAACCATTTTCCATTCAAGGCAACGAGTTATAATCTCTTTTTCCATCATATTGATAATAAAATCTATGCAAAAGTGGTCTCAAGGTTTGTCACGACCCCGTTGTATATCGGATACGGCATTCCCCAGGTACCTAATAATCTGGAGTGGATGGCGGAGGAGGTAAAGCGAATTTATTATTAAGGCATGTAAAATAAACCATTCGCTGTTTATAAGTTGTGATTTATTGTTTTTAAAAATATAATGGAGTAATGTACAAGTTCTTAGTAAGGTGGAACCGAAATGACTTCAAATAACAATACAACTTCTAAACTGGATTACAGTCTTGTTCTTATATTATTACTTCTATTTTTGGCGAGCTGTTTAGCCATATATAGTGCCCAACAAAGTGGTCAATACGATCGAAACTTTTTGGTTTACCAAATTGGTTGGTATGTGGTCGGCTGCGTTATTATTGGAGTCGTAATGACCCTTGATTCGGATCAGTTACGTAAGATTACCTGGTACACCTATGGTTTTGGAATTTTTCTATTGGGATTCTTAATTGTTGCACCTGAAAGCATCGCTCCAGTGATTAATGGAGCGAAAAACTGGTTTGTGCTTCCTAAGATCGGTTCTATACAGCCTTCAGAGTTTATGAAAATATTTATTATCTTAGGTCTTGCATGGGTCATTGACAAACATCATCAAAAAAACCTGGTAAAGACGATTCAATCCGATCTTTGGCTTTTGGTCAAGATGGGGATGGTCACAATGTTTCCATTATTACTTATTGTCAAGCAGGATTTAGGAACTGCGCTTGTTTTCCTAGCGATTTTAGTAGGGATGATTTTTATCTCCGGTATTTCATGGAAACTACTTGTGCCCATGTTTTCAGTGGGAATTGCGCTTATTGGAACTGTTTTTTATTTTGTTCTTTGGAACCCAGATTTTTTGGCAAAGTATTTTGGGGTGGGAGATTATCAACTCCGTCGGATTTATTCATGGCTTGATCCTTATAGTTACCAGGGCACAGACGCCTATCAGCTGACAAAATCCCTGCTTGCCATCGGCTCCGGCCAAACTGGCGGTAAAGGACTAGGAAACCGCGAAGTTTATTTACCAGAAAGTCAAACGGATTTTATCTTCAGTGTCATTGGCGAGGAATATGGTTTTATTGGTGCAAGTATATTAATTAGCATATTTTTCTTATTGATTTACCATATTACAAAGGTTGGTATGGAAACAAAGAATAACTTCTATACGTATATTTGTGTCGGCGTCATCAGCATGATTACCTTCCACGTCTTTCAAAATATCGGCATGACGATTGGCGTTCTGCCAATCACGGGTATTCCACTGCCGTTTATCAGCTATGGAGGCAGTGCGTTAATGGGGAACATGATGGGACTGGGATTAATCTTTTCGATTCGTTACCATTATAAAAAATATATGTTTTCGACAACAGCCTAACAATGAAAAAAGAGCGAATGGGTTTTCGCTCTTTTTTTGCTTTATGGGTTTGGCGGAATCGAAGTGAAGATTGGCGGAATTCCTGCTAAAGTTGGCGGAATCCCCAGGCGAGAGGACCCAGCCGTGCCAAAAAGAGCAGAATCGCTGCTAGAAACAATCATAAAAAGGTATAATTAATTTAGTAGGAAAATATTGCTGCCTACATATTCTAGACATATGAAACAGAACTTAAGATGGAAGAATGGGATGATGAGATTAGAGTAAGAAAGACCTGCTACTTTTCTCACCAGGTGCCAGCAGGTAAGCGCTGCAAGACCTGTTCCATGCACGCATTTACCCAAGGATGGAAGGTGTCATGATGGAGAAAGCATTTGTGGATCAGTTCGAAGCTTTGCTTGAGAAATATAGTGAACTATTAGTTGGAGAATCTAGCGATGAAACAAAGGAAAAGGTGAAGGCATGGGCGTTGTACTCGCATATTGCCAAGTCGATGCCGGCGTTAATCAACCATTGGACTGGACTTTACCCTAAAGCAAGGGAAGAAATGAAGCAAATGATTAATGAAATTAAACAGCTGAATGAACAGCATCGAAATTCAGCGCAGAAATAAACTTTATGATTTAAATAAAAACCCGGAGGCAATCGAAAAGCCACCGGGTTTTGTCGTGATTGTTATTGCAGTGTTCCGCCATTCGGAAACTGGTTCGTATACCCCTGGAACTGCTGATAGGATTGCTGCAGCTTCTGTTGCTCGGCTGCTTCGATTGAATACCAGCCTTTTCGGAACATCAGGTCATATAGATTACGCTGGCATTGCTCGGTTTCCGTAAAAATCTGCATGATGTCCTGATATAGTCCTTGATGGCTAGCTTCATGCAAAGCCATGTTATAGGATGTGGTCATGTATTTTTCCGTTGTCAGTAAATCATTAATGAAATCGCGCTCGTTCATTTGTGGGGTTTTCGGAACTTGTGTCTCAGGGTTTTGAATCTTTTGTTGGTTTTGGTTCATTGAAAATTATCTCCTTCTCCTATTGCATATTATTTAAAGGCTGTTGCTGGCTCGCGTGATGACCAAGGTGATTAAGCAGCTGCTGGTAATGGCGTTGGTGCATTTGGCCGACTTTTTCTGCCTCCGCTTTTAACTCGGGATCCTGACATTGCCCAGCGAAGAAATGGGCCTTTTTTGCAGATAGTAAATTCCATGACATCATATCGGTTAAATAAAGAGAATCCTTTGTTGAAATAACCCCTGGCGGCTGCTGCATCTTCATTTGTTGGTTTTGCATGTTCATGTTTGGCAAATTCATATTTTGTTGCTGCATAGATTAACCCTCCTGTTTCAATGTTATCTTTACGACTATAGGGTCTCTCAAATAGGAATTTTTATGCAAAAATAAGAAACAGGCTGAACAGTTCAGCCTGTGTTCTTACCTCTTCTTAAATTGATTATTTTGGCTGTTTCTTTTGCCGCCGCCATCACCTTCGACAGTTGGGCCGGCATCGCCCTTCACACTTGCCGCACTTACTCCAGCCTTAGAAGGGTCTTTCTTCATTTTAGCCATAATTATCACCTCAACTAATAGGTTACCCATTTAAAGAGAATTATTTAAAGAATTATTTTTCAAAAAATTTCAATTTTCCGCGTTTATTGATTGCACAAATTTTCAAAATATTTTATAGTAAGAAGTAACAGAACTCATTCATTTGTTAATTTTTTTTGACAAAAAAATGAATGAGTATTCATTCAAAGTTTGAAGGGGGAGACAATGTTGAAGCAATTGATAAAAAAAGCAGCTGTCTTGGGATCCGGAGTCATGGGGTCGGGAATTGCTGCCCACCTAGCAAATATCGGCATTCCAACACTATTATTGGATATCGTGCCACGTGAACTTACCAAAGAAGAAGAGGCAAAAGGACTGACATTAGCAGATAAACAGGTGCGCAATCGTATCAGCACTGCATCCATCCAAAAATTATTGAAACAAAAGCCGGCGCCATTGGCTGTTAAAAAGAATTTAGCACTGATTGAAGCAGGGAACCTAGAAGATGATTTAGTAAAACTAAAAGATGTCGACTGGGTAATTGAAGTCGTTGTTGAAAACTTAGCCGTCAAGAAGCAGGTTTTTGAAAAAGTTGACCAATACCGTAAACTAGGCAGCATTATCAGCTCGAACACATCCGGAATCTCAGTGGAAGCAATGGTTGAGGGTCGTTCCGATGATTTTAAAAAGCACTTTCTTGGAACGCACTTCTTTAATCCGCCGCGCTATTTAAAATTGCTCGAAGTGATTCCAACTCAATATACGGCACCAGAAGTTCTCTCTTTTATAAAAACTTTTGGTGAGGATGTCTTAGGTAAAGGCGTCGTTCAAGCGAAGGATACTCCAAACTTTATTGCGAACCGAATTGGGACGTATGGCCTGCTTGTTACCGTTCAAGAAATGTTAAAAGGCGGCTACAGTGTTGGCGAAATTGATTCCATCACGGGACCATTAGTAGGCCGTCCAAAAAGTGCTACCTTCAGAACGCTTGATGTCGTTGGATTAGATACATTCGCGCATGTGGCTAACAACGTTTATGAACAAGTAGCAGGGAAAGAGAAGGAAGTCTTCGAAGTACCGGCATTTATGAAAGCCATGCTTGAAAAAGGCTGGCTTGGAAGCAAATCCGGACAAGGCTTCTTTTTGAAAAAAGGCAAAGAAATTCTTGAATTAGATCCCAATACATTAGAATATGGCCCGCGGAAAAAGCTGACGACGACTGCAACCGAAATGAGCAAGCAGGAAAAAGGTACCGCCAATAAATTGAAAGCGCTTGTTTATACGAATGATCGTGCCGGACAATTTTTATGGAATACCTTAAATCCATCGCTTGTCTATTCAGCACAATTGTTAGGCGGGATTGCTGATGATATCTTAGCTATCGACCGTGCGATGAAATGGGGCTTTGGCTGGGAAATGGGTCCTTTTGAAACATGGGATGCGATTGGCGTCGAGAAATCCGTTCAAAAGATTAAAGAAGCCGGCGGCGAAGTTCCTGCTTGGGTGACGGAAATGCTTGAGAAGGGCTTTACCTCTTTCTATAAGGAAGAAAACGGCGAGCTCTACTTCTATGACCACGGTGAATATAAATTGGTTGAATTTAATCCAAAGGTGATTGATCTTAAAAAAGTAAAGAAGCAAAAAGGTGTAATTAAAAAAAACAGCGGTGCGAGTTTAATTGATATAGGTGATGGCGTTGCTCTCTTAGAATTCCATTCACCAAGCAATGCGATTGGGCTTGATATTGTGCAAATGATTAATTTTGCAGTCGATGAAGTCGAGAAAAACTATAAAGGCCTTGTCATCGGCAACCAAGGAAAGAACTTCTGCGTCGGTGCGAACCTGGCGATGATGCTGATGGAAGTGCAGGATGACAATATTTACGAGCTTGACATGATTGTTCGTCACCTTCACAGTGCATTATTGAAAGTGAAATACAGCTCGAAGCCGGTTGTCGCCGCACCATTTGGAATGACACTCGGCGGCGGAGCAGAGGTTTGTTTACCGGCGGCTCACATTCAGGCATCTGCCGAAACGTATATGGGTCTAGTCGAAGTCGGTGTCGGCTTACTTCCAGGAGGCGGCGGAAACAAAGAGCTTTACATGAAGCATTTAGAAAACCTTCCAAACGGTGTCCCGTTTGATCTGCAAAATGTTGCTAATAAAGTGTTTGAAACGATTGCGACCGCAAAAGTTTCTACGTCGGGTGAAGAAGCGCGTGAGAACAATTTCTTAGATAGCGGGGATGGAATCAGTGTAAATGGCGATCACCAGCTCTATGATGCGAAGCAGGTTGTCCTTGCTTTACACCAACAAGGATATAAGGCAAAGGTGCGCAAGAAGGTACCAGTCGTTGGTGAAACCGGCTACGCGACCCTGTTACTTGGTGCGGAAGCGATGCGTTTATCCGGCTATATTTCCGAGCATGACCTGAAAATTGCCAAGAAGATTGCCTATGTGATTGCCGGGGGCAAAGTGCCATTCGGAACAGAAGTGGATGAACAGTATTTATTGGATTTGGAAAGGGAAGCTTTCCTAAGCCTAATTGCTGAGCCGAAATCGCAACAGCGCATGCAGCATATGCTTGTTAAGGGGAAACCGTTAAGAAACTAATTGCATGGGGTCAGACCCCTTAACAAAAATAGATTCGTATTTTTTAAACTTGAAAGAAAGCGAGGGAACTTGCATGAGAGAAGCGGTAATCGTAGCCGGAGCCCGGACCCCGGTTGGTAAAGCGAAGAAAGGTACGCTTGCCCATGTTCGCCCTGATGATTTGGGAGCATTGGTGGTAAGGGAAACATTAAAGCGTGCAGGAAATTACGAAGGTACTATTGATGATTTAATTATGGGCTGCGCGATGCCTGAAGCGGAGCAGGGAAATAATATGGCCCGCAACATCGGGGCCTTGGCAGGACTTCCCTATACGGTCCCGGCCATCACCGTCAATCGTTTTTGTTCGTCAGGTCTGCAGGCGATTGCCTATGCAGCGCAAGGTATCATGCTTGGTCACACAGACACGGCGATTGCCGGTGGAGCAGAATCAATGAGCTTGATTCCAATGATGGGGCATGTCGTTCGTCCCAATATTAAACTAGCCGAAACAGCCCCGCAATATTATATGGGCATGGGTCATACCGCGGAAGAAGTAGCGAAAAAGTACGGCATTTCCCGCGAAGATCAAGACGCCTTTGCGGTAAGAAGTCACCAACGTGCATTCAAAGCGATTGCCGAAGGGAAATTCGTCGATGAAATTGTTCCAGTCGATGTAACCATCCGTACAGTCGGAAGCGACAATAAACTCATTGAAAAAACAATTCAATTTTCACAAGACGAAGGAGTTCGTCCCGATACAAATCTGCAAACATTAGGAAAGCTGCGCCCAGCCTTTTCTGTAACTGGTTCGGTAACGGCCGGAAATGCCTCACAAACAAGTGATGGGGCGGCTGCCTTGTTGGTCATGGACCGTGAAAAGGCTGAAGCACTTGGCCTTAAGCCGTTAGCTAAATTTAGATCGTTTGCTGTTGGCGGCGTTCCCCCGGAAATCATGGGTGTCGGCCCAGTTGTTGCGATTCCGAAAGCAGTTAAACTTGCTGGCTTAGAATTATCCGATATTAACTTATTCGAATTGAATGAAGCGTTTGCTTCACAATCACTGCAAGTCATTCGTGAATTAGGGCTTAATGATGAAATCGTTAACGTAAATGGCGGTGCGATTGCCCTAGGACACCCGCTTGGTTGTACTGGTGCCAAGCTGACTTTGTCGCTTATTCATGAATTAAAACGCAGGAACGAGCAATTTGGTGTCGTTACCATGTGTATCGGCGGCGGTATGGGTGCGGCCGGAGTATTTGAATTACTTTAGTTAAATAACGAGGGGGCAGGCAGAAAGTTATGTCCCCTAGCAAGAATAGAAGATTAGGAGGAAATTGCATGACAAACCAAACGAAAAAGACCATTAAAGGCGGAAGCTTTTTAGTTGAAGATATTTCTTACGATCGTGTGTTAACACCTGAGGATTTTTCAGAAGAGCATTTAATGATTGCTAAAACGGCAGAAGATTTTGTTGAAAAAGAAGTCCTTCCACAGCTCGAGTATTTAGAAAAGCATGAATTTGAACGTACGGTAAAGCTGTTAAAGCATGCCGGGGAACTGGGTCTTTTAGCAGCTGATGTCCCTGAAGAGTACGATGGTCTCGGCTTAGATAAAATTACTTCATCACTACTTACGGAAAAAATGGCAAAAGCCGGCGGATTCTCCCTTTCACACGGGGCACATGTTGGAATCGGCTCCCTGCCAATCGTTTTATTCGGAAATGAAGAGCAAAAGAAAAAGTATTTACCGGCACTGGCATCAGGTCAAAAGCTTGCTGCTTACGCCTTAACTGAGCCGGGCTCAGGTTCAGATGCCCTTGGCGCCAGAACAACGGCAAAATTAAATGCGGAAGGTACTCACTATATCCTCAATGGCGAAAAGCAGTGGATCACAAATGCCGGCTTTGCAGATGTCTTTGTGGTTTATGCAAAAGTTGATGGCGAGCATTTCACAGCGTTCATTGTTGAAAGAGAATTCTCTGGCGTATCTACGGGTGCAGAAGAGAAGAAAATGGGGATTAAGAGTTCTTCCACTCGTACACTTATTTTAGAAGACGTTCCTGTTCCTGTCGAAAATCTATTAGGTGATTTCGGCCGCGGCCATGTTATTGCCTTTAACATCTTAAACATCGGACGTTATAAATTAGCAGTCGGCGGCGTTGGCGGTGCCAAATCGGCCTTTGAAATGACGGTTAAATATGCCAATGGACGCCAACAATTCAAAACGCCAATTTCACAATTCAATTTAACGAAAGAAAAGTTTGGTACCATGGCATCCAAAATTTATGCTGCCGAAAGCTCTGTCTACCGTACGGTTGGATTGTATGAGGATAACCAAGGCAAGCTTTCTTCTGAAGATGCAAAAGATATTAAAAAGGTTGCTGAATCGATTGCTGAATATGCGATTGAGTGCTCCGTCAATAAATTCTTTGCCAGTGAAGTATTGGATTATGTTGTTGATGAAGGCGTGCAAATTCACGGCGGTTATGGATTTATGCAGGAATATCCAATTGAAAGAGCTTACCGTGATTCCCGTATTAACCGAATCTTTGAAGGAACAAACGAAATCAATCGCCTTCTTGTTCCAGGAACATTCTTGAAAAAGGCGTTTAAAGGTGAGCTTCCATTGTTCCAAAAAGCAATGGCCCTTCAAGAAGAACTAATGATGTTAATGCCGGAAGATCCTGGCGATGAGCCGCTTGCCCAAGAAAAATATCTTGTTAAAAACGCGAAGAAAATCGGCTTATTAGCGGCTGGTTTAGCTGCGCAAAAATTCGGCAAAGCGCTTGAAAAAGAGCAAGAAATCCTTGCTAATATTGCCGATATCGCTTCCAACGTATATGCAATGGAATCCGTTGTTCTACGCACAGAAAAAGCGATTGCAAAAGATGGCCAAGAAAAGAATAATCAAAAGCTTCTATATACGCAAATCTTCTGTCAAGAAGCCTTTAATAAAATAGAGGCAGATGCAAAAGAAACATTAGTGGCTGTTGAAGTGGGCGACACTCTTCGTATGATGTTGTCATCACTTCGCAAATTTACCCGTCACTCACCAATCAACGTGATTGCGAAAAAACGGGAAGCTGCCGACGTAGTGATTGAAGCTGAACGTTATATTGTTTAATAAAACTTAGCCTGGGTTCCCTTCTACTGTGAAGGGGCCCTTCTTTTTAGCGAATAGGAAAGTATAAACTTTCTTCGGCAGTTTATACTTTCCTATTTCGAATAAGTTCAACTACGCCTCTTTCTTCGCCAATCGGCGATTTTTCTTTATAAAAATAATTACTGTGATATGGAAGGATTTTCACGAAATTCGTCGAATCTTTCACAGTATAGATATTTTTACGTTAGGATTTTGAAAAACGTTATGTTAAAATTTAAATTGTAAGTCATTGATTTTTTTGGTAAAAGGCGGTGAAATGAATGTCTCTGACTTTTTACTGGTATCCGAAATGTGGCACATGTCGAAACGCAAAGAAATGGCTGGATGCACAACATCTTTCTTATAATGAAATACATATTGTAGATCACCCTCCAACTCGGGAGGAATTGCAGGGATTTTATCAAAAAAGTGGACTAGAGTTAAAGAAATTCTTTAATACCAGCGGTTTGAAATATCGCGAATTAGGGATAAAGGATACGATAAAGTCTGCAACAGATGATGAACTGCTAGATTTACTTGCATCTGATGGTATGTTAATCAAACGGCCGATTTTAACGAATGGAGAACGTGTCACAGTTGGTTTTAAAGAAGAAGAGTTTGAGAAAATGTGGCTGTAACCTGCTCTTCAATATTTACTCATAGAAATCGATTTATTTCGATGATAAATTTTTAGAAAAAAAATGGAGGTTTTTGCTAATGAGTACACCAAAAGAATTACGTTATTCTGAAGAACACGAATGGGTAAAAGTTGAAGGGGAAAGAGTGCGCGTTGGGATTACTGACTTTGCACAGCATGAATTAGGGGATATCGTTTTTGTTGAGCTCCCAGAAGTGGGCGATGAAATTTCCGCTGACGAACCATTTGGCAGTGTGGAATCTGTTAAAACAGTTTCTGAGCTATATGCCCCAGTAAGCGGTAAAGTGGTAGAAGTGAACGAAGATTTAAGCGACAGCCCCGAATTTGTTAACGAATCACCATATGAAAAAGCGTGGATGGTTGTGATTGAACTTTCGGATAGCAGCGAAGTAGACAAGCTAATGACTGCTGAACAGTATGAAGAAATGACTAAAGAAGACTAATTAATCCGGAAAAGGCACCTAATGGGTGCTTTTTCTCTTAAATTACCACTTCTTCTTCGACTATTTTAGGGGAGTCTATAATAAAACGATGAGGGAAGTAGCTGCAGTCTATAAACAAATCCCTATTTTTACAATGACAATAATGATATGGTTAACATACTAAGAAGAAGGCACACGTAATCAATATTTTAGAATATGTTAACATAAACAACTTCTAATACAGGTGATGGATATGAATGATTCGTATGTTGACAAAGTTCTTATTGTCGAAGGAAAGTCGGATAAAATAAAAGTGAAGAAAATTGTAAAGGAACCGGTTGAGATTATTTGTACAAACGGAACCATTAGTTTTACAAAATTAGATGAATTGATTGAATTTCTCGAAGACAAGGATGTCTATATTCTTGTTGATGCTGATAAAGCCGGTGAAAAGCTGCGCAAGCGGTTTAAACGGGAGTTTCCAGATGCTGAGCATTTATATATTGATCGGATGTATCGCGAGGTAGCGACCGCACCAGTGCACCATCTGGCGACCGTTCTCCTCGGGGCAAATATTGATGTTCATTCTGAGTATTTAGAAATGGGTTAATGAGTATATGAACAAATGGAATCGAAATGATGTAGAAACATTCCTCGATGAACAGGAAAGCGGCCTGATATATTTTTATACGCCTCTATGCGGCACCTGCCAAGTTGCATCAAGGATGCTGCAGGTTATTGAGGAACTGGTAGATATTAAGATGGGGAAAATGAACCTGAACTTTTATCCTGATCTTGCTGGAAAATTTGCTATAGAAAGTGTTCCCTGTCTATTATTTGTACAAGAAGGCATGGTAAAAGAAACGCTATATGCTTTTCATTCAGTTCCCTTTTTACTTGAGAAAATCAAATACTATTTAGCTTAAGCAGATGCGGAGAGCATCTGCTTTTTGTAAGGAATTTTGTGGCTTCATCGTACGATTACTAAGTGGAGGGCCTAAGAGTGCCCGTCAAGGTCAAAAAAAGCCCCGCTTGGGCATTGTGAAAAGCCCAGAGTGCCCGTCGATGCCAAAAAAAGCCGCACCCGGGCACTGTGGAGAATCCAGAGTG
>NZ_BCVI01000022.1 GCF_001591665.1 Neobacillus soli NBRC 102451
CAGAGTGCCCGTCGAGGTCAAAAAAAGCCGCGCCCGGGCACTGTGGAGAGTCCAGAGTGCCCATCGATGCCAAAAAAAGCCGCGCCCGGGCACTGTGAAGAGTCCAGAGTGCCCGTCGAGGTCAAAAAAAGCCGCGCCCGGGCACTGTGAAAAGTCCAGAGTGCCCGTCAATGCCAAAAAAAGCCGCGCCCGGGCACTGTGAAGAGCCCAGAGTGCCCGTCGATGCCAAAAAAAGCCGCACCCGGGCACTGTGAAGAGTTCAGAGTTCCCGTCGAGGTCAAAAAAAGCCGCGCCCGGGCACTGTGAAGAGCCCAGAGTGCCCGTCGAAGTATAAAAAGCCGAGCCCGGGCACGGTGAAGTCATCTTAAAAAAGAGCAGGTTATTTCAAATTAATAAAACTATATTCTTTCTTCCCAATAGCACTATAGTTCTGCATCAAAACCCTCCTAATTGTCTTAATCGACCCTACCACCCCACACCATTCATACACAACACCAGTGGTAATTTTCATATCCGGAAAAAGCAGCTTCAATTCCACCACACTCCGCAAAATAGCATGATCAATCTCCTCCATGTGCCCACAAACTTCACATACAAGATTCCTATCAGCAACAATTGTCTGTAATGAACCGCATGGAGCACAAGTCATCCCCTTTTTCAGCCGAGCAAAATCATAACCAGGTAACTTGCCATAAGGTAATTCAGTCTGGTGCATGGAAACTAATTGGTCAGCCAGCTTTTTATGAAATCCGTTTAATTGTGAAGGTCTTTTATCAAATTTCTCCATAAATCTAGGAAGTTGATTCGGATAAATAATGGGTTTGTTAAGAGGAGCTTGATATAATTGAAACTGGGGGTTGATGAAGACAACATAGGCCTCAATAGGTATGCTCACTCCGAGATTCTGGAGCAGCTGGCGGAGCAGTGATTCGCATCGTTCAAGCTGGAGCAGTGGATTCTTAATTTCCTTTTCTTTTTTGGCAAGCATATAAAACCTGTCATTTTTAAAATAAAAATCACCTTCATAATTTTTCACTTCGAAAAGGCATAAAGGCTCTTGAGTCATAATTAATGAATCAATTTGAAACTTACTTCCGTTTGACTCCAGTAACAATTCGTTTAAAATATTACTTCGACACTGAAGCTTCTCCGTCAATGCGTCAAACATTACTTCACCTTCAAAACCCTTAACTAGGCGCTGATAGCGCTGCTTGTCCTTTTCTGCTAATTCCATCCGCGCGTTCAATAATCTCAGAAGTGTTACCTCACTTGGTTCAAAACGTGGCTTAAAGCTCATATTCCACTTCCTTTTTCGCATTAGTGTATCTTCGCCTGCCGGCTAGCCAATCGACGAGTTTTCTTTAATTTCATTTTATAAAAAAACCCCAGCAGCCGCTGAATAATATTTGTATATTTTTTAACATTTTTCACAAAATTCCACCCCATCTGAAATATATGAAAAATTAATATTTACAAAAACTTCCCTCCTGCCTTATGATACTTAGGGATACGAAATACTCTAAGGGGCGAAAGCAATGGCCTTCTATCATAATTGGGCAGCACAATTTACTACATATAACCGCAATATTAAGTTAAGCTTTATGGCCAATATTTTCACGCAAATTGGTCTCGGGATTTTCATGGTGATTTATAACTTTTATATCCGCAAGCTGGGATTCTCAGAAGGGGTCAATGGGCAGGTTATTTCGATGACCTCCCTCGCAACAGCCATCATTTTAATTCCGGCAGGCATAATTAGCGACCGGGTGGGGCGAAAAAGGGTTATTTTTTATGGAATCTTACTATCCGGAATTATTTTGATATTTAGGGGTATGGTTTCTGAGCAAGGTACCTTAATAACGCTTGCCTTTGTCAGCGGCTTGACCATGGCTTTTTTGCAGGTTTCGGGCATTCCCTGGCTGGCCGAAAATTCCACTGCAGAGCAGCGGGTGAATTTATTTAGTCTCCATTTTGCCTTTATGACGGCCGCAAATGTGGTCGGGGCACTTTTGGGTGGGGGGTTGACTGATTTATTTTCGCTCTTTGTCAGCGATTTAAATAGTATTCGCTACACGCTGATTATTGGGGCGCTCATCTATTTAGTGGGCCTTGTCCCGACTACGCGCTTCCGGGAGCTTCCTAAAAAGAAGGAAACAAAGGCAAAGAAGAAGCTTTTTCAATCAATATCCTGGAAAAATGATGGAATGAAGCTCATCGTTTTATTTGCCTTTGCACAGCTATTAATTGGATTTGGGGCTGGACTCGTTATTCCCTATCTAAATTTGTATTTTGCCGACCGCTTTAGCGCGTCCACGACATCGATAGGTTTAATTATTTCACTTGGCCAGGCGGCAACCGCGTTGGCGATGTTTATTGGTCCGCTTGTTGTCAAAAAGGTGGGAGACGTAAGAGCGGTTGTCTATTTGCAGCTTGCATCCCTTCCGTTTCTGCTGCTGACAGCCTATACACACCAATTATGGCTCGCGGCAATTGGATTTTTATTCCGCCAAGCGTTGATGAATGCCGGCAACCCGATTCAAATGTCATTAATGATGTCGAAGGTGAACGACTCAATGAAGGGCCTCGCCAATTCTGTTAACCAAATGGTATTTAATTTAGGGTGGGCCTTAATGGGACCGGTTTCCACTGGGATTGTTGTAAAATATGGCGCGTATTGGGGCTATTCCTATGTGTTCACGATTACAGCCGTGTTATATCTAATGGGTTCCGTTTATTTCTTCCTAGTATTTAAAGGATTCTCTACTAAAATAGAAACGGCAGCTTCCGTCAAAATCTAGTAAGAATCCGACATATTTCTCAGGAAATTTTCAAATGCCACCCCAAAAAGTAGATAATTGTCGACCGATTTGAAAGGGAATCCACCTCCTGCTGCTGTATAGTAAATATAAGAGAGTAGACCGGAGTGGTGGAAATGATTGAGGCAATGAAAACCTTTCAAATGGCAATCAAAGAGCAGGAGCATGTCCTTCCATTAATTAGCCAGGCTGATTTACAAGTGGCATTTCATTGTGATCAACAAGCCATTCAGCTGTTGATAAAAAATAGCGAAATTCTCATCGAGCAAGCGGCAGAGGAACAGCAGACAAAACACCAGATTAGCGGAAACGAATCCGCAATGAGACAGTTGATTGAAGGGCGTGAAAGATTAAGAGTTCTCCAGCAACGGGGGCTGCTAAGGGTTTCGGCCCCATTACGCACGCAATTATTGCTAGAATCTATTTTCTTTTTAACAAAGGCACGTGACCACCAGCAATTTGCAAAAATAATTTAATCAAAGGTATTGACTCGGAATTAATCTTCATGTAAAGTATTATTTAAATATTCGATTAATAAAAATAATTTAATAAGCATTCTTATCAAGAGTGGCGGAGGGACTGGCCCTACGATGCCCGGCAACCGGTTTGAAACACGGTGCTAAATCCAGCAGAGCTGCAAGCTCTGGAAGATGAGAAGAGTGGGACCCCCATCTTCTTCTGAAGCGGGGGTTTTTGTTTGTTAAATTGAAAATAAGGAGGAAGCGAGTATGGGAGAAAATCAAAAGAAGTATCGTTTTGAAACATTGAGTGTTCATGGAGGGTTGTCTCCAGATCCGGTGACTGGTGCTCGTGCTGTTCCGATTTATCAAAACAATGCCTATCAATTTAAGAACACCGAACATGCGGCAAACCTATTTGGTTTAAAGGAACCTGGTTACATATATACCCGTATTCACAATCCAACAACAACCGTTTTTGAAGAAAGAGTGGCCTTGTTAGAAGGCGGAGTGGGAGCCCTTGCGGTGGCTAGCGGCATGGCGGCGATTACTCTTGCGATTTTGAACATTGCTGAAGCAGGTGATGAGATTGTTTCCGCATCAAATCTCTATGGCGGGACGTATAATTTATTTGCCGTAACGCTTCCTAAATACGGAATTAAGGTGAAATTTGTTGACCCTGAAGATCCGGAAAACTTCCGTGCGGCGATTACTGAAAAAACAAAGGCTGTTTTTGCTGAAACGATTGGTAATCCGAGCTTGCGCGTACTCGATATTAAAAAAGTGGCAGATATTGCCCATGAGGCAGGGGTTCCGTTACTTGTTGATAATACCTTTGCTAGCCCATACCTGTGCAGACCAATTGAGCATGGGGCGGATATTGTCATTCACTCAGCAACAAAATGGCTTTTAGGTAACGGCACGACAACCGGCGGCATCATTGTCGATGGCGGGAAATTTGACTGGAATTCGCCGAAATTCCCTGGCTTCACGACACCGGATGCCAGCTATCACGACCTTGTATATGCCGAGGCATTAGGAGCAGTCGCCTATATTATCAAAGCGCGGGTGCAATTATTACGAGACCTTGGACCTGCTTTAAGTCCACAAAACTCCTTCCAGTTCATACTCGGGCTTGAGACACTCCATGTCCGGATGAAGGAGCATGTCGCCAATACAAAAGATGTCGTCGATTATTTGGTAGGTCATCCGGCAGTAGAATGGGTTTCTTACCCAGGACACACGTCACATCCTGATCATGAATTAGCGCAAAAGTATTTACCAAAAGGTGCGGGATCTATGGTTGTCTTTGGGATTAAGGGTGGAAAAGAAGCAGGAGCGAAATTAATTGATGCGATTACACTTTGGGCCCATGTTGCAAACGTTGGAGATGCAAAGAGCTTAATTATTCATCCGGCAAGCACCACCCACCAGCAATTAGATGCGGAAGGCTTGAAATCAGCAGGTGTATCAGAAGATTTAATTCGCCTTTCGATTGGAATTGAAAATGTGGAGGACTTAATCGAGGATCTCGAATCAGCGATTGAGGCAGCAACTGGTATCGTATCCTTAAAGGCAAATGCCTAAAATTACCTAAATCCATTTTTCCAAGAATGATGATATTTTCATTGACACCCCAAATTATCCGTGTTACGATAAATTTCGTAATATAATTACTTAAACAAATTAACGTGTTAATTGAATATAGAATGCTGTTAACTCTTATCAAGAGAGGTGGAGGGATGTGCCCGATGAAGCCCGGCAACCGTCAATATTTATTATTGAAATGGTGCCAATTCACACAAAGCAATTGCTTTGGGAGATGGGAGAAAGGATTGTTTTTATGATGCCTTTCTGCCTATGCGGAAGGCATTTTATTTTGCTGAAAATACAGTCCACAAAATAAAATTCTATATTTAAGCAGAACGTTATAATCAAAATATATCAGAATTTTAAGTAAACAAGATAAAAAGCAGGTGATTTAATGATATCAATCAAGAATGTCCAAAAAATCTTTCCTTCCAAACAGGGGCAGCTGAAAGCGGTCGATGATGTCAACCTGGAAGTAAAAGAAGGAGAAATTTTCGGTGTGATTGGATATAGTGGTGCAGGTAAAAGTACCTTGATCCGGATGTTAAATGGACTTGAACTGCCAACCAATGGAACCGTTACGGTGGCAGGTCGGGTTATTTCGAAGATTAAGGGCAGTGAGCTTCGGAAGGCACGTCAGGAAATAAGTATGATTTTTCAGCATTTTAATTTGTTGTGGTCAAGGACGGTAAGCGAGAACATTGCCTTCCCACTTGAGATTGCTGGTGTTAATAGTGCACGAAGGAAGAAAAGAGTCGAGGAATTAATTAAACTAGTCGGTCTTGAGGGCAGGGAAAATGCCTATCCCGCACAGTTAAGTGGCGGACAAAAGCAGCGGGTTGGGATTGCCAGAGCACTTGCTAACAATCCAAAGGTACTTCTTTGTGATGAAGCAACCTCTGCACTTGATCCACAAACGACAGATTCGATATTGGATTTGTTAGTTGATATAAATAAGCGGCTTGGGTTAACGATTGTTCTAATCACCCATGAAATGCATGTGATTCGGAAAATCTGTCACAAGGTAGCAGTGATGGAAAGCGGAAAAGTGGTTGAGCTAGGTCCGGTACTGGATGTGTTTAAAAATCCGAAGCAGCCAATTACCAAACGTTTTGTCCAGCAGGTAACAGAACCGGAAGAAACGAAAGAAACAACCGACCATCTGCTCGAACGTTATCCCGAGGGGCAAGTTGTTCAGCTAACGTTTGTTGGAGAAGCGACAGAACAGCCATTAATCACAAATTTAATCAGGGATTTCGACGTTGTTGTCAATATTCTTCAAGGGAAAATTTCACACACGCAAAACGGCTCATACGGAACATTGTTTATTCATTTGGATGGACAATCAAGCGAAATACAGAAGGCCATCGATTATATTCACTCACAGCAAGTCGGCGTGGAGGTGATCAGTAATGGCTGATTTTATGGAAATGGTAAAGTGGGACAAATTAATTGAAGCAACACGTGAAACGATGTATATGACTTCCATTTCCGTGTTTGCGACATTTGTTTTAGGATTATTACTTGGTCTGCTGTTGTTTTTAACTGATAAAGGGAATATATGGGCCAATCGGACTGTTAATGTCGTGGTTGCCGGTTTTGTCAATATTTTCAGATCTATTCCCTTCATTATCTTAGTAGTTTTATTAATTCCCTTTACAAAATTATTGCTTGGGACGATGCTCGGGGCAAATGCGGCGCTTCCAGCACTCATTATTGGTGCTGCCCCTTTTTATGCGCGAATGGTAGAAATTGCGCTTAGGGAAATCGATAAGGGTGTGATTGAGGCATCGCAATCGATGGGAGCAACCCATGGCCATATTATTTTTAAAGTACTAATACCGGAATCCTTACCGGCATTAATTTCAGGGATTACCGTTACAGCTATTTCGCTCGTCGGCTTTACGGCAATGGCCGGAGTCATTGGAGCTGGCGGACTTGGAAACTTTGCCTACCTCTATGGTTTTCAGGGCAATAAACCGTTTGTCACGTTAGTTGCCACGATTGCGATCCTAATTGTAGTTTTTATTGTCCAATTTATTGGAGATTATTTTACAAAGAAAACAGATAAACGATAACAGGAGGAGTTATATATGAAAAAGGTATTTAGTTTCATTGGAATTGCGTTACTAGCATTTGCCCTTACAGCTTGCGGTGGTGCCAAAAAAGATACGGCAGGAAAAGATGGTAACAAGAAATTAGTTGTTGGTGCAACTGCTGTACCGCATGCAGAAGTTTTAGAAGCAGCAAAACCAATATTAAAGGAAAAAGGCATTGATCTAGAAATCAAAGTTTTTCAAGATTATATCCTGCCAAACGTAGCGTTAAAAGATAAAGACCTGGATGCTAACTATTTTCAAACACCAGGGTATTTAGACCTGCAAATGAAAGATAATAAGGACTTTGATTTTGTAAGTGTAGGCGAAATTCATAAGGAACCAATCGGAATTTATTCTAAAAAATATAAGAGCTTAAAAGACCTTCCAAAAGGTGCAAAAATAATCATGAGTAATTCATTTAGTGACCATGGTCGTATTTTACCTATTTTTGAAAAGGCAGGAATAATTAAGCTTAAAGAAGGCGTTGGCGCGAATGCAAGAGTTGAGGATATTATCGAAAATCCAAAGAACCTTGATTTCTCAACGTTAATTGAAGCCAAATTATTAGCATCTTCTTTCGAAAGCGGTGAAGGTGATGCGGTTGTTATTAATACGAACTACGCATTAGAAGGCGGAGTCGACATCGGAAAGTATGGAATTGCCTTTGAAGGCGATGACGTTGTTCCGGCAAACCTTGTAGTTGTTCGTTCAGAGGACAAAGACAAAGAAACCATCAAAACACTTGTAGAAGTACTCAAATCAAAAGAAATCCAAGACTTCATCAAAGAAAAATACAAAGGGGCCGTTGTGTCGGTTTCTGAATAAAGAGCATTTTAATAGGTAGAAAGGCAGAAAGTCAGTGGAAGGTTCACTGGCTTTTTTCCTATTTTTCAATGACACCAAATCAGTGGAATTGGTAAAAATAGATAGGTAATGAAACACACATAACCATTGGCAAAACATTAAAAAGTAGAGTATCATTTAAATCGGATGTGTTTTACATAAACGAATAGTCGTCTGAATTTTCACTATTCTCTTCTTTTCATTCTCATTTGGGATAAGCTTAATGAAAATTGCTCTCCTGTTTTTACTGTTTGGGAGTTGCTAATACATTTCATTTGTTATAAGATTGTAATGAGAATAAAATGAGAATAGAGTTATCGACCATTACGGTCTATAAGATACAAAACTTTCATTTCGGAGGTATAAATATGGCTGGTTCAACTTTAACGGTTAAAGATTTACATGTAGCAATCGATGGGAAAGAAATTTTAAAAGGTGTAAACCTTGAAATAAAAGGTGGAGAGATCCACGCAATCATGGGTCCAAACGGTACGGGTAAATCCACTTTATCTTCTGCCATTATGGGTCACCCAAAATATGAAGTAACAAGCGGAAACATTACCTTAGATGGGGAAAATGTTCTTGAAATGGAAGTAGATGAGCGCGCACGTGCAGGTCTATTTCTAGCGATGCAATATCCAAGTGAAATTAACGGCGTAACAAATGCGGACTTTTTACGTTCAGCACTTAATAGCCGCCTTGGAGAAGGAAATGAAATTTCATTAATGAAATTCATTCGTAAAATGGATAAGCAAATGGAATTCCTTGAGATGGATCTTGATATGGCACAGCGCTATTTAAATGAAGGCTTTTCTGGCGGTGAGAAGAAGCGTAATGAAATTTTGCAGCTAATGATGCTTCAGCCGAAAATTGCTATTTTAGATGAAATTGACTCCGGTCTTGATATCGATGCCCTGAAGGTTGTTTCAAAGGGAATTAATGAAATGCGCGGCGAAGATTTCGGTTGTTTAATTATTACTCACTATCAACGACTTTTAGACTATATCACTCCTGACCATGTGCATGTAATGATGCAAGGCCGTATTGTAAAATCAGGCGGACCAGAGCTGGCACAACGCTTAGAAGCGGAAGGATATGACTGGATCAAACACGAGCTTGGAATTGAAGATGAAACAGTTGGGCATGAAGCGTAAGAGAGTGTTAGGAGGATTATAATGACAACAGAAATAAAATTATCATTTGATAAGGACAATGTCCGCTCCTTTTCAAAAGAAATGAGCGAGCCTGCTTGGTTTGAAGAGTTTCGTCTAAAGGCATTAGAAAGCTTCGAACAGCTGCCAATGCCAAGACCTGACAAAACAAGGATTGATAAGTGGAATTTCACACAATTCACTCAGCATACGGTAAAAAGTGCTCCCTATGCATCGCTGGCTGAATTGCCAGAAGAAGTAAAGGCATTAGTAGATATCGATGCTGAACATAAAAACTTATATATTCAACATAATCAAACGCCTGCTTTTTTATCTTTGTCTGAAGAGCTAAAGAGCAAAGGGGTTATCTTTACCGACATTTTTACAGCTGCAAGAGAACACAGCGATCTATTGAAAAAGTATTATATGACACAAGCGATCAATGCTGACGAACATCGCCTTACTGCCCTAAACGCGGCATTAGTAAATGGCGGAGTTTTCCTATACATTCCGAAGAATGTGGAAATTGCAGAACCAATTCAAGCCGTTTATGTACACGATGATGCAGAGGCAAATCTGTTTAACCATGTTATTGTTGTTGCGGAAGACAATAGCTCCGTCACTTATGTTGAAAATTACATCTCAACAATGGAAGTTTCAACTACCGTTGCCAATATTTTGGCGGAAGTGATTGTTAATGCAAATGCGAAGGTAACATTTGGGGCTGTTGATACCCTTGCAAAAGGAATCACCACCTATGTAAACCGTCGAGGCGTTGTCGGCAGAGACGGTCGAATTGAATGGGCATTAGGTTTAATGAATGAAGGTAATACGATTTCAGAAAACACAACGAATTTAATTGGTGATGGCTCATATGGCGATACAAAGACCGTTGTTGTTGGACGAGGCGAGCAAACGCAAAACTTTACGACGAAGATTGTTCACTTTGGGAAAAATAGTGAAGGTTATATTTTAAAGCATGGTGTCATGAAAGACAGTGCAACTTCCATTTTTAACGGAATCGGTAAAATTGAACACGGTGCATCCAAATCAAATGCAGAACAAGAATCTCGCGTCCTCATGCTTAGCGAAAAGGCACGCGGGGATGCAAATCCAGCCTTGTTAATTGATGAAGATGATGTAACGGCAGGTCATGCCGCTTCAGTCGGCCGGGTTGACAATGTTCAACTTTACTATTTAATGAGCCGCGGAATTCCCAAAAAAGAAGCAGAGCGCCTAGTGATCCATGGTTTCCTTGCCCCTGTTGTCAATCAGCTTCCGATTGAAGGAGTAAAGAAACAGTTAACTGAAGTGATTGAAAGGAAAGTACGCTAATGAATTTCACCGAAATTCGTAAGCAGTTTCCCATATTGGATCAGGAAGTTAATGGCCATCCACTTGTCTATTTGGATAGTTCAGCGACATCGCAAAAGCCTGTTCAAGTCATTGAGGCGATTGAAAAATATTATCGTGAAATAAATTCAAATGTCCACCGAGGTGTGCATACACTTGGAACAAGAGCTACCGATGCTTACGAAGGTGCAAGGGAAAAAGTCCGTAAGTTCATCAATGCCAAGTCCACTCAAGAAGTTATTTTTACAAGAGGAACGACGACTTCGTTAAATACGGTGGCAGCAAGCTATGCGGCAGCGAATGTAACAGAAGGCGATGAAATAGTTATTACCTATATGGAGCACCATAGTAATATTATTCCGTGGCAGCAAGTAGCGAGACGGACAGGTGCCCAGTTAAAATATATTCCGCTGCAAGCGGATGGGACGCTTTCACTTGATGACGTACGGGCAACGATTACGGCTAACACGAAGATTGTTTCTGTTATGCAGGTATCAAACGTACTTGGCGTCATTAATCCGGTCAAAGAAATTGCCCAAATTGCCCATGAAAACGGGGCAATTATGGTTGTGGATGGTGCCCAAAGTGCGCCCCATATGAAAATTGATGTTCAAGATTTGGATTGTGATTTTCTTGCTTTTTCAGGACATAAAATGTGCGGTCCTACCGGCATTGGTGTCCTTTACGGAAAAAAACAGCTGCTTGAAAAAATGGAGCCGATTGAATTCGGCGGCGAAATGATTGATTTCGTTGAGTTGTACGAATCAACCTGGAAAGAGCTGCCGTGGAAATTCGAAGCAGGTACCCCAATTATTGCCGGAGCGATTGGCCTTGGGGCTGCCATTGACTTTTTAAATGAAGTTGGCTTAGACAAAATTGCCGAGCATGAACATCGGCTGGCGGCTTATGCATTAGAAAAAATGTCTACCGTTCCCGGTATGACCATTTATGGTCCGCTAGATGCGGCGAAGCGGGCAGGACTGGTTACTTTTAATATTAGTGACGTTCACCCACATGATGTAGCAACGGTGTTGGATGCGGAAGGAATTGCTGTCCGTGCCGGACATCATTGCGCCCAGCCGCTGATGAGATGGCTTAAAGCTACAGCCACTGCTCGTGCCAGCTTTTACCTATACAACTCAGAAGATGATATTGATAAACTTGTTGAAGGACTTGTCAAAACGAAGGAGTATTTCAGCGATGTCTTCTAATTTAGATGCACTTTACCGAAGAGTCATAATGGACCATTATAAAAAACCTCGTAATCGCGGTGTCTTAGAAGATGGCAGCCATACGATTAATATGAATAACCCAACCTGCGGCGACCGGATTCAATTAACGTTTAAAGTTGAAAATGGTGTTGTTGAGGATGCCAAGTTTGAGGGCGAGGGCTGTTCGATTTCGATGTCGTCTGCTTCGATGATGACGCAAGCGATTAAAGGAAAAAATGTCGAGGATGCATTAAAACTGTCAAAAATCTTTTCCGATATGATTCAAGGAAAAGACTTTGATGACGATATTGATTTAGGTGATATCGAAGCACTTCAAGGTGTTTCTAAGTTTCCAGCGCGCATCAAATGTGCCACATTAGCGTGGAAGGCGATGGAAAAAGGATTGAAGGAAGACGAACAAGAATAGGATGAAATAGGGCATTTTTAGGCCTTATTCGTTTTAGAAATGGAGGAACAGACGATGGCGAAGAAAATGCCGGAAATCGGTGATTATAAATATGGTTTTGCCGATAAAGACGTTTCCATATTCCGATCTAAACGTGGTTTAACACCTGAAATTGTGAAAGAAATTTCTAAGTTGAAGAATGAACCACAATGGATGCTAGATTTCCGCCTTAAATCACTCGAAATTTTTTATAGCAAACCAATGCCGCAATGGGGCGGCGATATGTCTTCTTTAAACTTTGATGAAATTACCTATTATGTAAAACCATCAGAAAAATCCGAGAAGTCATGGGATGAAGTACCTGAGGAAATCAAAGCAACTTTTGATAAGCTTGGCATTCCGGAAGCGGAGCAAAAGTACCTTGCCGGGGTTTCAGCGCAATATGAATCAGAGGTTGTCTACCATAACATGAAGGTAGAACTTGAGGATTTAGGGATTGTCTTTAAAGATACAGATTCAGCTTTAAGAGAAAATGAAGATATTTTCCGCGAACACTTTGGAAAAACAATTCCGCCGACAGATAACAAGTTTTCTGCACTTAACTCGGCTGTTTGGTCTGGCGGCTCGTTCATCTATGTACCACCAGGTGTGAAAGTGGATACTCCGCTACAGGCCTATTTCCGGATTAACTCCGAAAATATGGGACAATTTGAACGGACGTTAATCATTGTTGATGAAGGCGCATCCGTTCATTATGTGGAAGGGTGTACAGCACCAGTCTATACAACCAACTCACTGCATAGTGCCGTTGTTGAGATTGTTATTAAAAAGAATGCATATTGCCGCTACACAACGATTCAAAACTGGGCAAATAATGTCTTTAACCTTGTTACGAAGCGTGCGGTCTGTGATGCTAACGCAACAATGGAATGGATTGATGGTAATATCGGTTCGAAATTAACAATGAAGTATCCAGCAGTTATTTTAAAAGGTGAAGGCGCGCGCGGGATGACATTATCGATTGCGATTGCCGGTAAAGGTCAGCACCAGGATGCCGGGGCGAAAATGATTCATTTAGCTCCAAACACTTCATCAACGATTGTATCTAAATCGATTTCTAAGCATGGCGGGAAAGTAACCTATCGCGGTATGGTTCAATTCGGCCGTAAAGCCGATGGTGCCCGTTCTAATATCGAATGTGATACATTAATTATGGATAATCAATCGACATCCGATACGATTCCATACAACGAAATCTTAAACGATAACATCTCGCTTGAGCACGAAGCGAAGGTTTCAAAAGTTTCTGAAGAGCAGCTCTTCTACTTGATGAGCCGTGGTATTTCTCAGCAAGAAGCAACTGAAATGATCGTCATGGGCTTTATTGAGCCATTTACAAAAGAATTACCAATGGAATACGCCGTGGAAATGAACCGTCTCATTAAGTTCGAAATGGAAGGCTCCATCGGTTAATATTATTGAAAAATTTACCCGCTTGCTGCGTTGGCAGGCGGGTTTTTGTGTTGAAAATCGGCATACTGTCGGATAGCAGCGGCTTACTATCGGATGAGGTCGGCTAACTGTCGGATAGCAGCGAATTACTGTCGGGTGAGTCGGCTAACTGTCGGATAGCAATGGCTAACTGTCGGATAGCAGCGAATTACTGTCGGGTGAGTCAGCTAACTGTCGGATAGCAACGGCTAACTGTCGGAAAGCAACAGTTTACTGTCGGAATGGCTCCATGTACATCTTTACCTTCGTAAATCGAAAAATCTAGCAACTTCTAAAAATGGTTATGCTATTATTAATAGTTGGAGGTGAGTTTTATTGATCTATATTGGTGTAACAGGCTGGGGTGATCAGGACAGCTTATACCCGGGTCAAATTTCTTCAAGAGACAAATTAAAGGTGTATGCAGCCCATTTTCCAATTGTCGAAGTGGATGCGGCCTTTTATGCGATTCAGCCAATCAGAAATGCGGAGAAGTGGGTCAATGAAACGCCAGGAGGCTTCCAGTTTATCGTCAAAACCTACCAGGGCATGACCGGTCATCTGCGAGGGGCCACTCCGTTTGAAAACAGGCCAGCGATGTTCCAGGCCTTTAAGGAGTCTCTCGACCCATACATAAAAAACAATAAATTAGCAATGGTACTATTTCAGTTTCCACCGTGGTTTTCCTGTAAAAAGGTAAATGTTGATTATTTGAGGTGGTGTAAACATGAAATGGGCGACATTCCTTGCGCCCTTGAGTTCAGACACCAATCGTGGTTCGCACCCGGGTATCGACAAAAGACACTCGATTTTATGAAAGCTGAAAAATGGATTCACAGTATTTGCGATGAACCGCAATCAGGAGAGGGTTCAATACCAACGGTGCTCAAGACAACTCACCCTGATAAAGTCCTTGTCAGATTTCACGGCCGCAACGTCCACGGCTGGCAAAAACGCAAGGCTGAAAATTGGCGTGAGGTGCGCTATCTTTACCGCTATAATCCACAAGAACTGCAAGAATGGGCTGATTGGGTGGGTCAATTAATCAAGGAAAGCAAAAATGTTTATCTCCTTTTTAACAACAATTCCGGCGGTGACGCGGCTGACAATGCCAAGGAAATGATGAATCATTTAGGGATAGAGTATGAAGGACTTGCCCCAAGGCAGCTGGATTTATTTTAAACATGTTACCAGTGCCGTCAGACTTATATTAGGAAATGGATGTGCACAACCTAGATTAAACATAGACAGATACTAGAAGGTGAAAACAAATGGAATGGATAATTTTAATTTTTGTAGGGCTGGCTGCGAGTTCTTTGGGATCGCTTATCGGCATGGGTGGTGGAATCATTCTTGTTCCGGCCTTGCTTTACCTGGCATCCTTGCCAGCGTTCAGCCATCTCACTCCCCAGGTAGTGGTCGGAACCTCCCTTTTTACAATGATTTTTACGGGGCTTTCCTCGACGTTAGCGTATGTGAAGCATAAAACGGTGGATTATAAAAGTGGTTTAATCTTCCTGATAGGAAGTGGGCCAGGAAGTATTCTTGGCGCCTGGGTCACCGAAAAGCTCGATTTGCACTCTTTCAATCTTTACTTCGGCCTCTTTATTATTTTTGTTTCGCTTGTTTTGTTGGTTAAAGATAAATTAAAGCCGATTCCCTATCGGAAAGATAAGGGTATTGTTCGTACCTTTACTGATAATAGCGAAAAAACTTTCGAATATGGGTTTAGCCCGACAATCGCCATTCTAATTTCGTTTGTGGTGGGACTTTTATCAGGTATATTTGGGATCGGCGGCGGGTCCTTAATGGTTCCAACAATGATTATTGTCTTTTTCTTTCCACCACATGTGGCAACAGCCACATCGATGTTCATGATTCTGCCAACGGCTATCCTAAGTTCCATCACCCATATTACCTTAGGCAATGTGAATTGGCTCTATGCTTTGGCACTGGTACCAGGCGCATGGATTGGAGCAAAGGTAGGAGTATTTTTAAATTCGAAGCTAAAAAGCAAAACGATTGTCTGGATGATCCGAGCGATTCTTCTTGTCGTCGGAATCCGGTTAATATATCAAGGGATTGTAGGGTAAGGTTAAAAATGGAAACGATACATATTTATCATACCAATGATGTTCATAGCCACTTAGAAAATTGGCCACGAATCGGGCAGTTTTTATCCGAAAAAAAAGAGCTGCATCAAGCAATGGGAGAGGACGTCTTTCTGTTTGATATCGGCGACTTTATTGACCGCTGGCATCCGTACACGGATGCGACGAAAGGGAAGGGGAATATTGAGCTCTTAAATGAGTCTCAATATACAGCCGTTACGATTGGCAACAATGAGGGGGTTAACCTGCCACATGACGATTTAAACCACCTCTATGATCATGCTCAATTTGATGTTCTTGTCGCAAATCTTTATAAAAAGGACGAAATTTACCCAAATTGGGTGAAACCTTATAAAATTTATCAGACGAAAAAGGGAACAAGGATCGGTGTAATTGGTTTAACCGCACACTTTGTGCATCTTTATGAACTACTTGGCTGGAAGCTGACTGAGCCGATTGCGGAGTTGAAAAAATGGCTCACACCCTTAAAGGAAGAGGCGGAGGTAATCATCTTACTTTCCCATCTAGGCCTCCGTGATGATGAGCGGATTGCGGCAGAATTGCCTGATATTGATCTTATTTTAGGGGCACACACCCATCATGTACTTGAAAAAGGAAAGCACGTTGGTGAAACACTCCTTGGTGCGGCCGGGAAGTATGGATATTTTGTTGGCCATGTTACCCTCAAGCTGGATGAACAAAAAGGTATCACGCAAAAGGATGCGATTCTTTATGACGTTGAGACACTTTCACCAGTTCAAGATGAGCAGGAGCAAATCGATGCCTTTTTTTTAAATGGAAAAGAGTTGCTCAGCCAAAAGGTCACTACGTTAAATGAACCTTTGATAAATGATCCATTTCATGTCACGAATTTTTCCCTATTCCTCGCGAGGGCATTAAGGGAATGGTGTAGCGCTGATTGTGCGATGATAAATGCAGGGCTTCTTTTGGGACCATTATCAGGTGATGTCACCGAGTATGATTTGCTCGCGATTTGTCCCCATCCAATTAATCCATGTGTAATCGAACTGACCGGAGAGGAATTGGAGCAGGTTATAGTACAGTCGAAGGATGAAAGCCTAGCACATAAACAGATAAAAGGGCTGGGCTTTAGAGGAACTGTTTTAGGGGTATTTGTGTATGATCAAATTAGTTTTAAGGAAAACACGATTTTGGTGGGAGGCGAGGAATTGGAGCATGAAAGAAACTACACGATAGCTTTGCCGGATATGTTTACTTTTGGCCATTTTTTTAAAGAGGTCATCCCACCTAAGGATAAGAACTATTTCCTCCCCGAATTTTTACGGGATTTGTTAAAATGGAAGTTACAAATGCAGACCTAGACTGATGTCCACACTTATTCCTATCCTTATCATATTGTGATGGTAAGGAAAGGAGTGTGGGAAACTTTGATAGATCTTTCACCAGTTGAAATTGACGGCCATACGTTTCTGGCAGTTTCTGTGTTACTTCCAAAAACAACCTTGCTTGCGGTGACAAGCGATAAGGGCTATATCATGTGCGGTGCTTTAGATGTCGGCTTACTAAATGAAAAATTAAAAGACCGCAAAATCATTGCCGGCCGTGCCGTCGGAGTCAGAACCATTGACCAGCTTCTAAATGCCCCATTAGAATCGGTAACATGGGAGGCAGAGGAAATTGGTATTCATCAAGGCATGGTCGGCAAGGAAGCACTAATGAAAATGATTTAAAAGCTTGCTGGGATAGCAGGCTTTTTTTCGTTTTTCAATAGTTATAACGGGCGCCTTTTTCAAGCGGAAATTAATTAGGCTAGTTCTTCTTTGTCAAGCATACATATAGCAGGAAGGGGTGATTGCTTTGGCAAAGTTTCGCAGACGGATTCGAAAGCGGGGACAGCTGCCTTTCCGCTATGTCATGCTGCTATCATTTGTCTTTTTCCTTTTCTCCACCGCTATGAGTTTGTGGCTCGTAAATAAAGGAATCGAGCCGACATTAATGAGAATTGCTGAATCTGAAACCCGTAATATCGCTTCCCTTGTCATTAATAGGGCGATTACAAAACGGACGACCAATGTTGGGGAAAATAATAATGTAATCAAAATAACGCCAAGCAGCGATGGAAGAAAACAAAACGCCCAGTTGAATACGGATTTAATCAATCGTGTATTGGCGGAAACAACCGCGCAGATTCAAAAGAATTTAAAAACAGCAAAGCAGGGTGATATTGCCTTATTAGAATCCGATGTTGAAATTGAAACGGAGAATACGGGAAAGGAGGATGGAATTGTCTGGTATGTGCCATTAGGGCAGGCGACGAAGATTACTTTATTAGGGAATATTGGGCCAAAAATTCCGGTAAGATTTCATGCCATTGGTGAAGTGGTGCCGGATGTGCAAATCAAGACGAAAGAAATGGGGATTAATAATACATGGGTCCAGGTTTCTGTTGAAATAGAAGTCTCGGTTCAAATTATTACACCGTTTGCGACTAAAATTACAAAGCTTCAACAAAGCATCCCTGTTGGCAGTACACTTTTGGAAGGCGAGGTACCGCAATTTTACAACAGCGGTGGCGGCATAACACCTTCGATTCAGCTCCCTGAAAAGAAAACGGATTCGAAAAAGTCAGGAAATTAAAAGGACTATCCGTCATGGACAGTCCTATTTCCGCTTCATATTCATTCGCTCCATGCGTTTCCACTTTGCTAAATGTGGATAGGGGTCAAACGACCATTCCGTAATCCCATTGTCTTTGTACATGCCATAATGTAAATGGGGCGGGAATTTTCCTGAGGTTCCCGGAGGACCGTAACCGGAGCTTCCGACACCACCGATTACCATCCCAGGCTCGACAATTTGCCCCACGCTTAAATCCTTAGCAAAGCCGCTAAGATGGGCGAAGTAATGATACGTATTATTAATATCACGGATGCCGATTCTCCATCCGCCAAACTTGTTCCAGCCCTTCATTTCAATCACACCGTAGCTTGTTGCGCGGACAGGAACTCCATATCCAGCAAAAATATCGGTCCCCTCATGAATTCGTCTTCCGCCCCAGCCGCGTGCATCACCCCAGGTGCTTCGATAACTGTGATTGCTGTATAATGGAACAGGGAAAACCTGTTTATCTAAATCAAGCCGTCCAAAGTGGCGGTATATTTTTGCCTTTCCAGCAATGACGCCTACGGTTTCATCGCGGTGATAATAATTCCATAACCCAATTTTAATATTATCGTGGTCAACTCCATATGAAAGAAGATAATTGGCAAACGCATATAAAACATCCTCATCACTCTTTAAACTCGCTTTGCCATCTCCATTTCCATCGACACCCATCCCATTAAAAAATTGGATGATGCCGGGATTTTCTTCCTCGGGATTAGGATTTGTTAGACCAGCCCATTTTTCCGGCCGGAAGTAAATTCCAATCGTACTTTCCGGCTTTGGCAGATCCCTGCGAACCAGGCGAATGCTTCGTTCATATTGATCAACCGCCGCTAAGTAATACCAAGGAATTTGGGTGACGGTTTCAACCTTTTTATAAAGCTTCATTCTTTCCTGATATGGATCAGTTTCTTGCGCATGAGCATCCCTGACAGCAAATGAAGTGGTAAAGAATAAAAGGATAGTTCCAAATAGTAGAATAGCCCGCACAGGAAGCCTCCTTCTGATTAATGTACAAGCTTAGTTTATGAAAGTCTAAACTATTTCATTATGGTTAATAAATGGTAAACGATAATTCGGAGCGCCAAAATCGAACGTGCCTGCTAGAAGTAAATTTTAAAAACATCATGTTTGCTTGTCGTTCCTATTTCAGTATGATAAAGTGACATCATAAGTACCATACATAAAAGGGTTTGCAAGGGGTGTAAATATGAGCAAGAAAGAAGAAATTTTACGAAAGCCGGATTGGTTAAAAATAAAGCTGAACACGAACGAGTCGTATAAGGGCTTAAAGAAAATGATGCGGGAAAAAAATCTTCATACGGTCTGTGAAGAAGCCCGCTGTCCAAATATTCATGAATGCTGGGCTGAAAGACGAACCGCTACCTTCATGATTCTTGGTGATACGTGTACACGTGCCTGTCGTTTTTGTGCGGTTAAAACTGGGTTACCAACCGAACTGGATTGGCAGGAGCCGGAAAGAGTTGCTGACTCTGTTCAATTAATGAACTTAAAGCATGTGGTAATAACGGCAGTAGCCCGCGATGATTTAAAAGATGGCGGAGCGGCTGTTTTTGCCGAGACGGTTCGAGCCATTCGCAGAAAAAACCCGTTTACAAGCATTGAAGTTCTTCCGTCCGATATGGGTGGTAAGGAAGAAAACTTACGGGTGTTAATGGACGCAAAACCAGATATCTTAAATCATAATATTGAAACGGTTAGACGATTGACGCCAAGAGTCAGAGCCCGTGCAAAGTACGACCGTTCTCTTGAATTCCTCCGCCGCGCCAAAGAAATGCAGCCAAGCATCCCAACCAAATCAAGCTTAATGATTGGTCTAGGCGAAACCAGAGAAGAAATTCTTGAAGTTATGGATGATTTACGGGCGAATCAAGTAGACATCATGACGATTGGCCAATACCTGCAGCCATCAAAGAGTCATATAAAGGTAGAAAAATACTATAGCCCTGATGAATTTAATGAATTCCAGCAAATTGCGATGAGTAAAGGCTTTAGCCACTGTCAAGCAGGTCCGCTTGTCCGCTCATCCTATCATGCAGATGAACAAGTGAACGCCGCGGCAAAGCACAAGCAATTATTGGGTGAAATAGAAGCAAAAGAAGCATAAAATATTTAACAAAGGGTCAGACCTCTTACACTGAAAGGGTCTGACCCTTTGCTTTACTTTTTTAGCGATTCATTTTATTCAAATTATGGTCATCCGGTGTCAGACCATTTTCGTCTTCACTGTAGTTCATCCTGCTGCCTTGTGGAGATTTTTTCATTTGGGTAATCAGTCCACTAACTAAATGACGGGCATTTCTGCTGTTTGAATCAGTATTGGCCAAATTTTCAACATCGCGCATTAACACCCTATTGTCTGTGACGTACACATGGTAGTATCTTGGCACCACCGAAAATGCTGTCTTTTTAACCTGGTCAGCTGTTAGATTGCGGTCCTTTGAATCGGTATTATAGGCAATTAATACTTCTTGGTCCGTGACAAGTGTGGCCACATCATTTACATTGGGAATATTTGTACTATACTTACTAATAATATGGGCAACCTGTTCACGGTCAAGTGCAGTGAGATGATCATTCGCCGTATTATCGTTCATGACCGGGCTTTTTTGGTGGCGGACAAAGCCATAGTTGTTGCTGACGTCGCGTGCACCAAGTTTTCCGCCTTCGTTGTAGAGCTCATGCCTTTTATTATTTACGTTAATGGTATTACCGCTTTCATCATAAATGTCATTGCTGGCGCTATCCTTCGAGCATCCTGTTAATGCGGTTATTGTACATAATCCAGCGATGATAAGTAATTTTTTCAACTAAAACACCTCCTTTTATTAGAATAGCCAATTGGAGGATTTTTTTCTTAGCAATTGATGGGTAATCGGTTATAATGGGAAATAGGAATCGACTGGTAAAATGAGGTGGAAAAAAGCATGATTATAATAAACAACACCGTCTACGAAGTGATACAAGAAAATAGGAACGGTTTTAATGAGGATGCCCTTAAAGCAAGGTTCAGTGATATTTTAACAAGATATGATTATGTTGTTGGTGATTGGGGCTATGGGCAGCTTCGATTAAAGGGTTTCTTTGACGATCAAAACCAAAAGGCTACTTTTGATACAAAAATTAGCACCTTAAGTGAATACCTCTATGAATACTGCAATTTTGGCTGTGCCTATTTTGTCTTAAAAAAGGTAAAAAAATGAGAAGGGTCAGTTTAAACTGACCCTTCTTATTTTTTTAAAAGATAAGAAAGTAATAATTTTGGCTTTGAGAATTGT
>NZ_BCVI01000023.1 GCF_001591665.1 Neobacillus soli NBRC 102451
ATGCTCCAGGCCTGTCGTGAGCTGAACAGGGCGCTTGCGCTTTTCTTATCCCTCAGAATAAGGATGCTGTATATCGGTGTCAGGGTCGTCGTGGGGTGGATGGGCGCCGTCCATTTGTCTTGGTAAATCCTGATGGAGCGATTTAAATTCATAATTATAGGCACTATATTTGCGCTGACCTTCTCGCCACGGCGTACTCTTATTCTGAACAGGCTCATCTTTGCGAATTGGTGATCCATAAGGACCCTCCGGGTATTCCTGTGCCGTTAGAAAGTTCCTTTGGGCTGCTACAGTGGATAGCTCCGTATATTTTTTTGAATCCTTTTCTGCCATGTTTTCACGCTCCTTAATACATACTAGTATGTCGTCGGGAGTGAAAAACATGTGGTCAAAATTGAACCACTTCCATTAAGAAGGATCTTAATTCCTCCGCATCTTCTTCATTTAATTGGAAAGCAAACTCTACATAGCCTTCCTCTTCCAAATCATTTGGGCCAATGATGGCAAAGCGGCTTCCTTGCATATCAAGTACAAGTGACTTGCCATAGTGTCGGTTGCTTTGAACAATCGCTAAATCAAATCGCTGGTTTTCACCAACAAAGCTGACAAATCTTGTTTTTGTATCTTCTGTATCATCGTATAAGAAAAAACGTTCTTTCATAAAATAGGTCTCCTTTAAGGTTATGACTATTAATCATCTTCTTTATAGTATCAAATTTCGAACTATGTTGGGAGAGTTTCTGAAAAAACACGAATACTGTCAAATTGTGTTACAATATAGACGGTATGACTACATAGATATGACCAAGTGAAGGAAGTGGATGGGATGTATTTTGTTGATCGGGAAAAAATTGAAGCCTTGTTAGTTTATTTAGAAAAACTAATCAATCTCTTCGGAAGCCAAAAGGTTTGGTCAACCCCACTTGAAAAAGCAGCACTAGAGCGCTTGAACCAAATGATGATTGAGTCTGTATTGGATATTGGAAATGCGATGATCGACGGTTTTATCATGCGTGATCCTGGCAGCTATGAGGATATTATCGACATACTAATCGATGAAAAGGTGGTCTCCGCTGAAACGGGAATTGGATTAAAAGTTATTGTTCAATATCGAAAAAAACTTGTCCAATTTTATACAGAAATTGACCATAAAGAATTGCAGGAGCAATTTTCAAAATATCTTCCTGAGTTGGAAACCTTTACGACAAATGTCCGTACATATTTAGTCAATGAATTAGGACCAGTTTCCGCATTTAAAAACTAATAGAGACCGCTTACCCGGTCTTTTTCTTAAGCAAAAAATATGTTTGAGGAGTGAATTTTATTGAAAAAATATAAAGGCTATTTAATTGATTTAGATGGGACGATGTACAGGGGCGCAGAACGGATTGAGGCTGCCTCAGATTTTGTCAAAAGACTTCGGGATCAATGTCTGCCTTACTTATTCGTGACAAATAATTCATCCCGAACGCCGGCACAAGTCGCTGAGAAATTGCTAGCCTTTGATATCCCAGCCGAAGAAAAGCTTGTGTTTACAACTAGCCAAGCGACCGCTAATTTCATTTATGAACGAAAAAATGATGCTTCTGTTTATGTCATTGGTGAAGAAGGAATCCGAACGGCTCTGGCCGAAAAAGGGCTTTCCATGGCCGGAGAACATGCCGATTATGTTGTCGTTGGGATTGACCGCTCCATCAGCTATGAAAAATTAGCTGTTGCCTGCCTAGCCGTGCGCAACGGGGCGACTTTTATTTCGACAAATGGTGACATAGCGATTCCCACCGAACGAGGGCTCCTTCCCGGGAATGGATCACTTACATCCGTTATCACTGTATCCACACAAACCGAGCCGATTTTTATTGGCAAGCCTGAGTCAATTATTATGGAACAGGCCTTAAGCGTTTTAGGAACGTCCAAAGATGAAACGTTAATGGTTGGCGATTATTATGATACCGATATATTAGCGGGAATGAATGCGGGGATGGACACTTTATTAGTACATACGGGTGTAACCTCAAAGGAATCGCTTGCAGGCTATGACCGTTTGCCGACCTATGCAATTGATACATTGGATCAATGGGAACTATAAGAAAAGGATGGAGACGTCTCCATCCTTTTCTTATTTCTTTTCTTTCTCTGCCCGGGCCGCCCGGTGAGCCAGTCTGCTCGATGCAGCGGCGGCAATTGCCCCAACGATATCATCTAAAAAAGTATGACATTCTCCCGTTGATTTATCATTTAAATGCGCTAAAATTCCTGGTTTTTGTTTATCAATATATCCATAATTGGTAAAGCCGATGGAGCCATATACATTCACAATCGATAAGGCAAGAATTTCATCGACACCGTAAAGGCTTTCATCTGACCCAATAATCGATTGAAGGGGTTCCTCAAGCATCCCTTTTTCAGCAAGCATGTCAAGCTGAATTCCTGTGATAACGGCGTTTTGAACCTCACGTTTTGAAAGTACGCGCTCCACATTGGCAATACAGTCTTCCATTTTTAGGTTTTCATGATATTTTTCCTGTAAATAAAATACCAAGTCGGCAATATCCTGAATTTCGACACCTCGTTCTTTAATCCATCTTCGTGCAGTTTCTTCGGTAAGATCTACTATTTTGTCGTCTGCCATTTCTTTGATCACCTTTTCTCCTGGATTTTCACTATATATATACGCTATTTCCATAATATATGCAAATTCAGCATAAAAAAACAGCTCCAAAATTGCATCATTTTCACTATATTTCTCATGGCTTCTTTTTAAAAAAACAGCAAAGACATCAAGTTTTTCAATGATCATACATATACATGACTGTAGAAGATAGTAAGGATAGAGGTGGGAACCTAATGCTGCAGAAGATGCTTGAAGATCAATATGGAATTACTGCCCAGGAATATGTGAAATTAGAGGCTTATGATGCACTAAGAGGAAATGGCTGGCTATATTTAATCTCTAATCCAACCGGCAGGGAAGAGGAAGATATTAGCGAACTCGAGAAAATTGCCCAGCACTTAAGAAATAATGGGGATCAAAATGTCTCCATCTTTTTGCCATCAAAGGATGGGAATTTAATTGCGACATGGGAGCAAAATAAATATTGTGTATTAGCGAATCGGCAAACAGAGGAGCAGCGAAAAATAAGATTGGGGCGGAAGCTGGCCAAGTTTCATGAACGCGGCAGGAGTGTTCCTTTTCAAATTGAAAGGTCAAGCAGGATTGGGCAATGGAAGTCATTATGGGAAAAACGGCTCGAACAAATGGAGGGCGTATGGAATGGTCTTCTTTTTCAAACTCCTGAGGATGAGTTTGAAAGAATATTTATCGAATCCTTTCCCTATTATCTCGGCTTAACGGAGAATGCCATTCAATACTTAGTTGATACCGAGCTTGATGAAGAACCGTTAGAAACGGATAGCGGCACCGTTTGCCATGAGCGATTTACAAAGAGAACATGGGGGCCCCATCAAAATTATGTGATTAAAAATCCTTTTGATTGGGTTTTTGACCATCGCAGCCGAGATCTGGCTGAGTGGACAAGGGAGCGCTATTTTCGTAATTTCCAAACCTATGATGTGGATTTAAAGCAATTCTTTGAGGAATACCAAAGCATTGTCCCATTGTCTTCCTTTTCATGGCGCTTATTATATTCTCGGCTGATCTTCCCCCTCCATTATTTCGAATGTATTGAGAATTATTATATTACCCGCTCGGAGCAGGACAAGAAGGTTCTTGAGGAACAATTAAGTAAAATCTTACGACAATCAGGTGAATATGAACGATTTTTAGCAGGGTTCTATCAAATATCGGGTGCACCCATTAAACGGTTTAATCTCCCCCATCTTGAATGGCTTTACAAATAAGCAGGATAACTTTTTAATAACCCCGAGTATGATAAAATAAAATAGAGTAAATAATTTTCATCGTATGAACTGAAGAAAGGAAATTACCATGAAACCTTACATTTATATAACTAGAAAGCTTCCGGATACAGTTGCCGAGGCAATCACACAAAAATACGAAGTCAAGATGTGGGAAAAGGAAGATATTCCGGTTCCGAGAGAGGTATTACTCTCTGAAGCAAAGAGAGCAGATGCACTCTTCACCGTGTTATCTGATTCCATTGATAAAGAGGTGTTAACAGCTGGGAAGAATTTAAAGGTTGTTGCAAACCTTGCCGTTGGATTCGACAATATTGATGTGAAAACGGCGAGCGAAGAAGGGATAGCTGTTTGTAACACTCCAGATGTATTAACAGATACCACAGCGGATTTAACTTTCGGGTTGCTGATGGCAACAGCGCGCAGGGTTGTTGAAGCGGCAGAGTTTGTCAAAGAGGGAAAATGGAAGAGCTGGAGCCCGTTATTGTTGGCTGGTCATGATATTCATCATAAAACCATTGGGATTGTCGGCATGGGGAAAATTGGCGAAACAGTGGCAAAGCGGGCCACAGGTTTTGAAATGAACATCTTGTACCATAACCGGACAAGGAAGCCGGAGGTCGAACAGCGGCTGGGGGCTGCTTACGTTAGCTTTAATGAACTTGTCGAGCAGTCGGATTTTATCGTCTGTCTAACGCCGCTTACAGGAGAAACAAAAAACATGTTTACCCGTGATGTATTTAAAAAGATGAAGCAGTCAGCAATATTTATCAATGCTTCAAGAGGTCCGGTTATTGATGAGCAGGCCTTATATGATGCTTTATCAGCGGGGGAAATCGCCGGGGCAGGGCTTGATGTTTTTGAAAAAGAACCAATCGATGCCGGCCATCCACTGCTAAAGCTTGTCAATGTCGTTGCGCTGCCGCATATCGGCAGCTCTAGTGTGGAGACCAGAATGACGATGATGCAGCTCTGCATCGATAATATCGAAGCCGTATTAGTAGGGAAAGCGCCAAAAACACTTGTAAATAAAGATTGGATGCCCTTAGTAAGAGCTTAATCATATATAAAAAGCGATTGCCGTTGATGGCAATCGCTTTTATCATTCATTAGAAAACTTGTTCTACTTCTACAACACCAGGGACCTCTTCTAAAAGTGCTCTTTCGATGCCGGCTTTTAGGGTGATTGTAGAACTTGGGCAGCTGCCGCATGCACCTAGTAGGCGGAGTTTAACAATCCCTTCCTCTACATCTACTAATTCACAATCCCCGCCATCGCGAAGAAGAAATGGACGTAATTTATCTAGTACTTCTTGAACTTGCTCCAACATTTCTTGTTCAGCCAAATTAATCGACTCCCTTCCTATACCTACATTATAATGTCATCGCCGTTAAAAATCCATTCTCAGAAATTAGGAAGTGAAACAATTTAAGACATTTTCTTAGTTTTTACAGTGATATTATTATAAAATAAGAAGAAAAAGACAGGAATGGTTTTTATGAATAAGAATGAAGTGGAAATTGTTCTATATGGTGCCGAAACTTTATGCCCAAGCTGTGTGAATTTACCTTCTTCAAAAGAAACCTTTGAATGGCTCGATGCGGCAATTGCCAGAAAGTTCCCCGACCAGCCGGTTAAAATGACCTATGTCGATATACATCAGCCTAATGGTGAGAGCGACAAGGTTAATTTTGCCCAAAAAGTCATTGAAGAGGACATGTTTTACCCGGTAGTTGTCATTAAAAACAAAATCGTTGGTGAGGGAAACCCGCGTTTAAAGACCATCTTTTCGGAGCTCGAGAAATATGGATATCAAGCGATTTGAAAAAGAAGCATTCCAATTGTGATTGGAATGCTTCTTTTTATCCCTGGTGAAACTTGTACATCCACAGGATGCCTGATTTTAATATACGGGCGACTCGTCCTGTGATGGGACGGTCTGCCATCATCCCGAACCCATGCTTTTTCCCAAGGGAACCGAGGATACCTTTGAGTTTAATTTGCGGGAAGGAAGCAGGAGGCTCCTCGCCTTTCCACCGCCGCTTTAATACTTCAACAATCTGTTCAGCTTGTCCTTCTGCTAGTTGTGCACTTGGAGCATGTGGAAGGCTGGCACAGTCACCGACGATAAAAATATGTTCATCATTGGGCAAATGGTGAAGTGGCGTGATAACCATTCTGCCCATTCGATCCTTTTCCCCATCCATATTACGGACAATTTCATTGGCTTGAATACCAGCTGTCCAAACAACTACATCACAAGGGATCTGCTGATCGTGATTGTACAAAGAATTTTCATCTACTTTGGTGATATTCGAATGATTAATAATTTCAACATTATTTTTGTTAAACCAATTTTCAACATATTTACTTAACCGTTCTGGAAATGCTGAGAGAATATGGTTTCCTCTATCAAATAATTTAATGTTTAGATCCGTTCGGCTTTCACTCAATTCACTTGCTAACTCCACTCCGCTAAGACCTGCCCCAACAATACCTACTACAGAGCCTGGACCAAGATTGTTTAAGACTGAATAGGTAAGCCGGGCCTTTTCAATATTTTGGATACTGTAGGTGAATTTGTCTGCACCAGGGACATCATGGTATTTATCTTCGCATCCAAGACCAATAATAAGCTCATCATAAGCTATTGGTTCCGCATTTTTTAACAATATTTTTCTATCTGTGGTTTCGATGCTGATTACCTCTCCGTATTTTACTGCTAATCGAGGATGTTCCGGAAAGGCAACACGAATTTCTTTGTCAGAAATAGTTCCAGCCGCTAAGGCGTAGTACTCCGTTTTTAAACAATGGTATGGGACGCGGTCAACAAGTGTAATCTGCACGTCCTCTGGTAAATGGTTGGGAAGAAGTTCGTTCAATATTTTCATTCCGCCGTATCCACCACCAAGAATGACAAGGTTTTTCATTTTTTATTCCCCTTTGATTATCCGGTTTTCATAGGTGTGTATAAAAACTAACTATTTGAATACGATTCCGGTTGTTCTTTAACACATACGAGTATATCTAAATTGTGTCAAAATCACAACATTTTTCATCCCTATCTTGACATTTACACCTATTACATGGTAATTGACGAAGTGGGCTAAATGGAGTAGGATAATTAGTTGTGGAGAGGTGAAAGCAATGATTCAACCCATCATTGAATTTTGTATAAGCAACCTGGCAAATGGTGCTCAAAGGGCACTTGAAAAATTACAAAAAGATCCTAACTTGGATATTATCGAATATGGATGTCTCGGATATTGCGGAAAATGTGCCACCACTCTTTATGCTCTTGTTAACGGCGAAGTAGTAACAGGAATGACAGCAGATGAGCTGGTTGATAACATTTATCAATATTTAGAGGAAAATCCGATGTTTTAAATTAGAGGGAGCGTCACTGCTCCCTTTTTATAGTTGTATCATATGCTAATTATGAGAATCTAAACAGTTGAGTCCTGTAAACGAAGTGTATATACTATATTAAAAGCCTTTCAAAAAGGGGGAGTCATGATGAGTAAAGATACTGTTATTTTAACTGAAGCCGCGTCACTCCACATTAAAGAGATGATGAAGCATAATGAAGAAGAGGGTGCACTGTTACGGGTCAGCGTTAAAGGCGGCGGCTGCAGCGGGTTATCCTATGGAATGGGCTTTGAACATGATGTGAATGAAGATGACCTTCATTTCGAACAATATGGAATTCAAGTATTAGTTGATAAAGAAAGTGCCTCCATCTTACAAGGAACGACAATTGATTATAAAGAATCGATGATGGGCGGCGGATTTACGATTGAAAACCCGAATGCGATCGCATCCTGTGGATGTGGGTCTTCCTTCAAGACAGCAACGGCGTCTGGAACACCTGAGGAATGCTAGGTTAGAGAAAATAAAGGCGCCCGATAGCGGGCGCCTTTTGCTAAAAAGGAAAATAAATTATTGAGTTTTGAGAAATGTCCAGTTCCAGCACCCAGCGGCTAGTGGACTTCGCTCTTTTCCCTACGATAAGTCAACATCGAAGCGACTATAGCTCCGTGTTTCCTTTATCTCAGTCAAAGCGCTCCAGTCGATACGCCGCTAAACGGGTGCTTCCGCTTTTCTTACTTATTAAACATTGATGAACTATGCATTGGCTGAACTTTTGCTTTTGGATCGATATAGGATTTGGCATTATTTACCGCTGTTGGTGCTTCACCAAAGCCACAGGCAATTAATTTCACTTTCCCATCATATGTGCATATATCTCCAGCCGCATAAATTCCTGGTGTATTCGTTTCCATTTTTGAATTAACGACAATCGAGTTCTTTTCGATTTCTAGACCCCATTCCTTAATTGGTCCAAGAGAAGAAACGAATCCATAGTTACAAATAACAGCATCGACATCAATGGTTACCTTTTCATCACCATTGGTACCTTCAAGGACTACTTGCTTAATGCCGTTTTCATCGCCAATTAATTCAGCAGGAACATAAGGCGTTTTTACATCGACTTTTGAATTATATAAGTTTTCTACACTATGTTCGTGGGCACGGAATTTATCTCTACGGTGAACAAGGGAAACTTTTTCCGCAATTGGCTCAAGCATTAAGGCCCAATCGACTGCGGAATCGCCGCCGCCAAATACAACTACCTTTTGACCGGCAAATTGATTTAAATCTTCAATAAAATAGTAAAGATTTTTGCGCTCGTATTGAACAGCACTTTCAAGCTCGAGACGACGCGGTTGGAAGGCACCGTTCCCAGCAGTAATAATAATCGTCTTTGAATAGTGAACTTCATTATTGGTCGTTAATTTGAATGTTCCATCTTCTTGTTTTTCTAACTTTTCAACAGATTGTTCAAGCGCTACAGTTGGTGCAAACTTCCTCATCTGTTCTTTTAAATTATTTATCAATTCTTGTGCTCGGATTTTTGGAAAACCGGCAACATCATAAATATATTTTTCCGGATAAAGCGCTGACAATTGACCGCCCAATTGTGGCAAGCTTTCTATGATTTTTACTGAGGCTTGTCTCATTCCTCCGTAAAAGGCAGTAAATAGACCGGTAGGACCGCCGCCAATGATTGTAATATCATAAACTTTTTGATTCTCTTGCACTCCGTATCCCCCCAATAGTAGTAACATCTCCAATCACTATAATATCATAAACTAAAAAAATGCTCACATCTTTATAGGCTAATATATATTGTAAGAAAAAATTTCATATTAAAGACCTGCAAGTCCTAGAATGTGAATATTTCTAATATATTTAAGTTAAATAATTTACATAAATCGCTTGAAAATAGAGTGAAAGTAGCATAAGATGTATTGTGGATATATTGTTAAATTTTTGTGACAAAAAGAGTACATTTTTATGGCCATTGGGAAGTTATGACATCCTAATCGCTCGTAAATCTGCTAAAACCACTGTTTTTTCTATGCGCTTGCAAATCAGATCGTTTTTTTTGACCTTATTCGTGAATTATATCACATACGTTTTGCCATTTCGCAAAATAAAAATGGGTAAAGCAGTGGAAGATAAGAAAAAAAGGGTTCATTCAAAAAATACTATAAAGGTGGAAGTGATCACTTTGAGAAAGCCTAAGATTGTTATAATTGGTGCTGGATACGGTGGACTTATGACAACAGTTCGCTTACAAAAGTTAATTGGTGTAAATGAAGCGGATATTGTATTAGTGAATAAGAATGACTACCATTATGAAACCACATGGTTACATGAGGCTTCAGCAGGTACGTTGCATCATGATAAAGTACGATATAATATTAGTGATGTCATTGACCGTAGTAAGGTAGAATTTGTACAAGATACGGTAATAGAGATTAACAAAGAAGAAAAGAAGGTTATTTTAGAAAAAGGTGAAGTCAGTTATGACTACCTTGTGATTGCGCTTGGCGGCGAACCGGAAACGTTTGGAATTAAAGGTTTAAAAGAATATGCATTTGGAATTTCCAATATAAATTCATCACGTCAATTGCGTGAGCATATTGAATACCAATTTGCCACATATAATATGGAAGAAGTAAAGGACGACAATCGTTTGTCGCTTGTTGTCGGTGGGGCCGGATTCACGGGGATTGAATTCCTTGGCGAATTAACGAACCGCATTCCTGAATTATGCCATGAATATGATGTCGATTTTCATAAAGTAAAAATTACTTGTGTGGAAGCAGCACCAACCGTATTGCCTGGATTCGATCCAGAATTAGTGAATTATGCAGTTTCACAGCTTGAACGTAAAGGTGTCGAGTTTCTAATTGGAACGGCCATTAAGGAAGCCACTCCTGAAGGGATTTTTGTCGCAAAAGGTGAGGATGAGCCGCGAGAAATTAAGGCGGGTACTGTTATCTGGGCCGCTGGAATTCGTGGGAACGCCGTTATTGAAAAATCCGGGTTTGAAGCAATGAGAGGCCGGGTGAAGGTTCAACCGGATCTTCGTGTTCCGGGATTCGAGGATGTCTTCATGATTGGTGACAGCTCCCTGATGATTAATGAGGAAATTAATCGTCCGTATCCTCCTACTGCACAAATCGCGATGCAGCAGGGTGAAGTTTGTGCCCGCAATATTGCAGCCTTAGTTCGTAATAAAACGGAATTAGAAACCTTTACCTTCGATAATAAAGGAACGGTTTGCTCACTTGGTGATGATGATGCCATTGGGGTTGTTTTTGGTAAAAAGATAACTGGAACCAAGGCATCCATCATGAAAAAAGTCGTCGATAATCGTGCCCTTTACATGATTGGCGGCGCAGGTCTCGTCTTGAAAAAAGGAAAATTAAACCTATATAAATAAGTAGCAAATGAAAAAGGACAGCGAGCGATGCTGTCCTTTTTTTGGTATTATAAAGCAGGGGTGTTTTAATGAGTAATCGTGAAAAACGCGGAAAGGTTTGGTTAGCTGTTTCCGGATTAGTTAAGTCGAGTCGGGGCGAGTGGCTGGTTGTAAAGAAAAGATACGGAGGATTAAAGGGCCAATGGTCATTGCCAGCAGGATTCGTCGATGAAGGAGAAACGGCAGATGAAGCCGTTATAAGAGAGGTAAAGGAAGAAACCGGAATATCATGTCAGGTAAAGGGACTGCTGGGGCTTAGAACAGGTGTTATACACGGGGAAATCAGCGATAATATGATGGTATTTTTACTGGAACCAAACGGAGAGGGAGGAGTCATCCACCAGGAAACGGAACTCTACGATGCCTGCTACATGGCGCCGGAAATGCTCCTTCAGGAAAAGGATGCTTCCATATTGCTAAAATACCTTATTAAAGAAAATGAATCCTGTCTCAAACCTGGTATCGACGGCCTTAACCCGGGCGATCAGTTCGGGTATACTGCTTATAAATTATTTTTGTAATTTTTAGAAAATTTACGTAACAGCTCGGAAATGAAAGAAAACTTCCATTGTATCCGTTTTCCTTCGGGAATTTGCTCGAATTCAGCACTTTTCTTTTTCTAGAATTCTTGTTATATTATCAGAAAATTAAATTAATATAACAAGGGGGATAATTAAGATGGCAGTTAAAAGCTTAGATACAAAAAATTGTGATTATTGCTCTGGGAATGGATATTTTCAATTGGTGCTCGGGGGCTCAGAAACTTGTTCTTGTTGCGAGGGCACCGGCAAGAAGGAAAAATAAGGGCATTAACTTTTATTATTAACAGCCAATACTAACGTCTTGAACTGCTTCTTCGAATCTATTTTCGGAGGGCTATTTTTTTCTATTTGCAAAGCGCCAATAGGTTAAAATTTATTCGTTTTTATTGACTCCCTTTTCGACATTCAGTACACTAAATGTTGATGTATAAAGGGGGAATCTCTGGTGCAAATGAGCATCGTTGTCTTAGTCATATCGATGTTATTATTTTTTGTATTATTTTTTGGAATTGGCTTTATCCTAAATATGCTTCTGCGGATGTCATGGGTTATGGCGATAGTGTACCCAATTGTGGCCATTTTAATTGTCGATAAAGTAAGTTTTAGTGAATATTTTACAAATAGTAAATTGGCCTTTCAAGAGCTTGGTCACAGGTTTAGTTCCCTAGCAACTGCAGATATTCTTATCTTGTTATGTGGACTTGCTGGAGCGGTCGGGGCTGGTTTTACAATCAAGTTATTACGAAAAAATGGATACCAAATGTTTTAAGACTGTTTACCCTGGGGTGAATGGTCTTTTTTTTTGTTAAACATGCCTGTTGATTTTCGCTCAAGAAGCTTCGCTTTCCGCGGGCGGTCCGGGGAGCCTCCTCGGCGCTTTCGCGCCTGCGGGGTCTCCCCTGCCCCTTCCTCCCGCAGGAGTCTCGCGCCTTCCGCTCCAATCAACATAGTTACAAAATCAACAAGACCTTTACACAGCAGTTCTAAAAATTTTTTTATCTTCTTTTTGTATAATTCCCTACAGCTTGGGAATGAATATTTTGGGAGGAGTGAAAATTTTGATGAACAAAATTAAATGTTGGGCAAAGCGTTTTGCCTTTGTATGTCTTTTCATAATGGCATTATTAGCAACCTTTCAATCAATTTCTGGTGTAAATGCACAATTGCTATTTACTCAATTGGCATCTGTTATCACGTCGAGTGAGACCGTTTCTGGAACAGCGCCACCGTTAGAAGAGGCCTTTGATTGGTCAAAGTACCCTAAACATACAGTTACAGCTACAGGCTATACAGCAGGTTATGAATCGACAGGGAAAAATGAGGGCCATCCCGAATATGGGATCACCTATTCAGGTGTAAAAGTAAAACGTGATCTATTTTCAACCGTTGCAGCCGATTTAACCGTTTTTCCAATCGGAACGATTCTGTTTATTCCAGGCTATGGATATGGGGTCGTTGCTGACAAAGGGGGAGCGATTAAAGGGAATGAATTGGACCTTTATTATAAAACGGTTGAGGATGTTTATAAACTTTGGGGGAAAAAGAAGGTTGATGTCTATGTGGTTGAAAAAGGAAATGGGAAACTGACAGAGCGGCAGCTGCAGGCATTAAATGAAGATAAAGCGCTGCAAGTATTTCGCCAGCAATATATTAGCTCGGAAAAAAGATAGAGCAGGCCTTGTGCCTGTTTTTTGCTGTTATGGTAGGATGGGGGAGAGGAATCCATTATATGGGCATGAGGGGGACCCCTGTTTGATCAATGACTATCCGATTGAATACTATGAGTTTTTTGTCAGCTTCAATGAAGGGGATTATTATACTTGCCATGATTTACTTGAAGAAATGTGGATGACCGATAAGGATAATTTATTTTTAAAGGGTCTCCTGCAAATGAGTGTGGCCATCTACCATTATAGCTATGGGAATGTCAAAGGGGCGCGGCTGATGATGCAGACGTCCCACGACTATTTGAAAGGGTACCGCCCTAAGTTCTGGGGACTAGATTTGGAGAAGGTCTATCCGTTTATTGAACAAAGTCTTTCGGTATTCCCGAAGGATATTGATAAAGTTCCATATGATAAGGTTAGCGGCTTGCCGGAGCTACCCCATTTGTTGTTGTACTTGGAAGATAATTAGCTACTCGAAATAAACAATCCTTTTCGATATAATGAAGGAGACTAACACGGAGGTGGAGTGAACATGTTTCATGTGAAAAAGGAATTAGAACTAGCGGCTGAACATGAAGGTTTAGTTATTGGTCTTTTTGATAAACCGGAAAAGTTCGCAGGAAAACTAACAATGCTTGATGAATCGTTCGATGGACAGCTTACAGAACTGGTGAAGTCTGGTGACATATCAGGCAAATTAAAGAGCATTAATAAAGTACATAGCTTTGGTAAAATCGGTGCGAAGCGCATTTGGTTTGTGGGTCTGGGAAAAGAAAAGGAATTAAACTTTGATAAGCTTAAAGAGGTATTCGGTAAGCTTTTTAAAGAAGTGAAAGCAAGTAAGCTGGAAGAAACAGCTTTTTACTTAGATTCATTTGTGACCGAGCAGCTAGATGGCCTAGACGCCGCTCATGCTTTGAGTGAAGCGTTTGCCCTCGCCACTTACCAATTTGAGGGCTACAGGCAAAAGTCTAATGAACCGGAGAAAAAGCTTGAGCATGTGACGATTTATAGTGAAGATTTTAATGAAGAGGATATCGAGATATCTCTGACTGTTGGTTACGCTTTTGGAAAAGGGACGAATTCAGCTCGAACCCTTGTCAACATCCCTGGTAATTTACTTACGGCAACAGACATGGCTAATTACGCAAAGGAACTTGCTGCAAAGTATGACTTCGAGGTGGAAATCTTAGATAAGCCTGAGATTGAAAAGCTCGGAATGGGTGCGTTTCTTGCTGTTAACCAGGGATCAACCGAGCCTCCTAAGATGATTGTCCTGAAATATCAAGGAAAAGATGAATGGAAAGACGTTATTGGTTTGGTAGGAAAAGGTGTTACCTTTGATACGGGCGGTTACTCTATTAAAACAAAAGCGGGAATCGTCGGGATGAAAACAGATATGGGAGGAGCAGCAGCTGTCCTCGGTGCCATGGAAATCATCGGCGAAATTAGACCTGAGCAAAACGTGGTCGCTGTCATTCCGTCAACGGATAATATGATTAGCGGGGGCGCTTTTAAGCCGGATGACGTGATTACGTCCATGAGCGGCAAAACAATTGAGGTGTTAAATACGGACGCGGAGGGCCGTCTTGTGTTGGCGGATGCAGTTACCTATGCGAAGCAGCATGGTGCCAATTATTTAGTTGATGTTGCCACATTAACTGGGGGAGTAATTACGGCACTCGGCCTCCATACTACTGGGGCCATGACTAATCATGATCAGTTATTTGAACAGGTTCGAGGGGCTTCAGTGGAAGCAGGCGAGCCAATGTGGCAATTGCCATTGTTTGAAAGTGAAATAGAGCGAGTCCGAAACAGCAAAGTGGCGGACTTAAATAATTCTCCTGGCAGTGAAGGCCATGCCCTTGTTGCCGGTGCGTTTATCGGTGAATTTGCTGAAGGAACTCCGTGGGTCCACTTAGATATTGCCGGGACTGCTACCTCAGGAAAGGCTTATGATCTTGGTCCAGCAGGTGCAACCGGCGTGATGACACGGACGCTTGCCTTATTTGTCGAACGGTTTGAACCAATTGGGGAATAATCATTTTCTGCAGTATTGGGTTTAAAGGAAGCTGCTTTTAGGTGCAAAAAATCGTATGTGAAATGGCGTGTGATTCTGTCACACGTCATTTTTATGTTAAAAATATCTAGAGTTCCCGAGGGAGCCGAATTTTTTCGCGTGACGAGC
>NZ_BCVI01000024.1 GCF_001591665.1 Neobacillus soli NBRC 102451
TCCAGTGCCGAGTAGTTCAAAAGGTTGCTTGTTGTATCTAGGATTTATATAAATTGTTGGAAAAGCAATGATAAAAATGGAATTAAAATGGTAACAATAACATTATTGATGCTTGTGAAGCTTTAGGGGTGAGTTAAATATATCAGATTGCAATTGCCTTATGGTCAATAACTGCTTCAATACCAAAAGGGGAATGGAGAAATTTAGACAAGTATTACCCAACGTTGTTATATTTTGCAGTTGGGAACCTTGCGTATGAATATATTGCCCATGTTAAATTTCATCTTTGGAAGATGAATGGTGATGGATTATTTCCAGAGATAATTGCGGATTTTATTGCCCTTTTTTTGATTGTAATTCCCGCAATCCTTATTTACTTGTCCAAATATCCAAAAACTCCTAAGGAGAGAATTATTCACATTGCAAAATGGATACTAATCTTTACCATTGTTGAATGGGTTGGTGGTAAATATTTCAATGCTATCAACTATGAAAATGGTTGGAATATTTGGTGGTCTTTTTTATTTAATCTTTGCATGTTCCCCATGCTGCGGCTTCATTATATATCATTTAAAAAGGCGTTATTATTAAGTGTTCCATTTACCTTATTCTATTTACTTTGGTTTCATTATATTTGAAAAAACTTCTTCCTTTCCAAAGAACAATCCACCAAATTCATTCAAGGTGGATTGTTTTTTCGTCGTTAAAGTTGCATCCTGCCCGCATGGAAAAATATATAATTTTGTATTTACGATTAAAAATGGTATAATTCTTTATACAATGTGCAGTGACTTCACTGAATGTAACGGTACAAAAGGGTAACTTCTCACTTTACAACATCGTTTGGATGGTAAGGAGAGGTTATTTTTTTATGGAAATTCAATATTGGGAGTTAATCAATCCGCAGATAACCTTAATGTCCTATTAATAAGGTTGAGTGCTGCTCACTACTTATTGGAATAGATAAAAGAGGTGTAAAATTGCATGACTGATACAATTTCTAAGTCTGCACAGAAGGTTGAGAAAGCTGATTTATCAAACGAAGAAAAAAGTGTTGGTCTAATCGCGGATCTCAAATCCCTTTTTAAAGCAGCTGTTTTAATCGCTAATGTGCTCCCTGTCTTTACCGGATTCTGGTTGGCTCTTCATTTTACCAATGCTTCTTTTATGGATCATTTAGATGTTTTCTTGCTAACGATTATCGGAAGTACAATGGTTATGGCTGGAGCACTTGTTCTTAATAACTGGTATGATGTTGATATTGATACAGTAATGGATAGAACGAAAAACCGTCCTACAGTAACAGGTAATATTTCTTTGAAAGTAGTTTTAACATTGGGAATTGCCTTATCTGTACTTGGTTTAATCCTTTTATTCTTTACGACAATTGAAGCTGCCATATATGCTTTTGTGGGATGGTTCACCTATGTAGTTTTGTATACCATGTGGTCAAAACGAAGATATACGCTTAATACAGTAATTGGAAGTGTTTCCGGTGCTGTTACGCCATTAATTGGCTGGACCGTAATTGAACCTGGCTTTCAAACAGTTCCCATTGTTTTGTTCCTAATCCTGTTTATTTTTCAAATGCCACATACCTTTGCCATTGCCATGAAGAAATATAAAGAATATAAAGCGGCCAAGGTGGCGATGCTTCCAGTTGTAAAGGGATTTGCAGTGACAAAGCGGCAAATGGTAATTTATATCGCTTGCCTACTTCCATTGCCGTTTTTTTTAACGTCGCTTGGTACAACCTTTATCGTAATTGCTACCTTGCTTAACGTTGGCTGGTTAGTTGTGAGTATAAGCGGGTTTTTTACGAAAGACGATTTAAAATGGGCACATATCAATTTTCTTTATTCGGTAAATTATATAACTCTATTGTTTCTCCTGATGGTTATTGTTACATTGCCGCTATTTGGCTAGTGCATTAAAGCCAAGCCGTTATTGATTGCAATTATTAAATATTAATCCAAACTAAATATTAGCAAAGACTGCCCCAATAGTATGCAATTTAAATGCATGCCAATGGGGCAGTTTTTTTATGGCTATCATATTTGTTCACCATTTTGTCATTATTATTTCTGTTCATTAATCCATGCTTGACCTTCCACTTTATTTAACAATATAGCCACGCTAAAAAGCCGAATAACGGTGAATACTCAGCTATTTGGCGCAATTTAGATCACAAGTCACTACTTTTTTTGCCTCAAGTAGTATCCCAAATTATCTATTTACCTCATTTAGAAAAGCAAATTTAATGTGATGCAGTTCACTTCGTTGATAACTTTTCGCAACTATTATGTAAGTATGAAGTTCATAAGGGGGATGAGTTAGGATGGGAGCAGCAAAAGGAAATAAAAAAAAGCCGGGTGAAGCGCACGAAGCACCATTAAAGGGAACATGGATTTCCGTGGGGGTGCTTGGAGTAGTAATTCTTGCCACGTATTTATTATTATACGGGCTATATATGACTAGAATATAGGAGGGAAAAGAGATGAAGATGCATCTTGACGAAAAGATATGGCTGACCTTAAGTTTTGGCATGATCATGATATTCATGTTTATCACAGGCTATCAAGCATTTGCTTACGATATGGAGCCGCCAAGTAATAAAGAAATTATTGATCCACAAAAGGTAGATCAAATAGCGCCATTCAATAAGCCAGGAATCACAAAGATTGGCGAAAAAGAGTATGAAGTAGTCATGACATTACAAGTATTTAGTTTTAATCCGGGTAATATTGAAGTGCCTGCCGGATCAACTGTGCATTTTACATTAACATCAAAAGATGTCGTCCACGGGTTTGAGGTTGCTGAAACAAACCTAAATACAATGGTAGTTCCGGGACATATTCAAAAAATCACCCAAAAGTTTGATAAAGCTGGAACGTATTTAGTGTTATGTAATGAATATTGCGGTGCCGGTCACCAAATGATGAGTACCACGATTACGGTTAAATAAAGGGGGGAAACAAAATGCAAACAGCAAAATCACAAACATTTAAGGATAAAACTAGTAAAGTGATGGGAATAAACAAGGAAGACGCATTATTAACGAAATCATATATATTTGTAGCATTTATGGCTTTACTTCTTGGCGGAATATTAGGACTAGTACAAGGACTAAACCGTGCAGGACTTCTGGAATTACCATCATGGGTTAACTATTATCAAGTTTTAACAGCACATGGTTTAATTTTAGTTGTGGTATTAACGGCTTTCTTTACAATTGGTTATTTTTACGCAGGACTTTCCCATACATTAGGTGGTCTGCTTCCAATAGTAAGAAAGATGGCCTGGATTGGCTTTGGATTGAAGATTGTCGGCTTTGTTTTAGCTGTCATACCAATCATCATGGGTGATGCATCTGTTATGTATACCTTCTATCCGCCGATGGCAGCTGCACCTATGTTCTATATTGGTTTAGCGTTAATTGTGGTAGGCGTATGGATGTGTGCGTTTGGAGCATTTATCAATGTTGCTAATTGGAGAAAGAACCATAAAGGACAACATGTTCCGATTCTTGCATTCTTTGCTACTGGGGTGTTTGTTCTATTGTTTTTCGGCAGTCTCCCTGTAGCGATCGAAGTAATCGTTATGATTATTCCTTGGTCATTCGGCTGGGTTAAGACAATCAACGTTATGGTTGCGCGTACTCTATTCTGGGCTTTCGGCCATACATTAGTTAATATCTGGTATTTAACAGCCGTGTCTGCTTGGTATGTTATTGTACCGAAAATTATTGGCGGCAAACGGTGGAGTGATACATTAACTCGTGTTGTCATTATTGCCTTAGTTATTATGAACATTACTGGTGGATTCCATCACCAGATTGTTGACCCAGGAATTTCACCATCCGTTAAATTTATGCACGTATTTATGAGTTTAGCGATTGGATTCCCGTCTTTAATGACAGCGTGGGCAATGTTTGCTATTTTTGAACGGACTGCAAGAAAGCAAGGCGGAAAAGGACTAATCGGCTGGTATAAGAAAATGCCATGGAAAGATGTTCGTTTCCTAGCACCAATGATTGCGATGATTGCCTTTATTCCTGCTGGTGCAGGCGGTATTGCGCAAAGCACCAACCAATTAGACCAGGTCGTTCATAATACGATGTGGATTGTTGGACACTTCCATTTAACACTCGGCATGTCCGTAGTTATGACATTCTTTGGTATTAGTTATTGGTTAGTTCCATATATTTCAAAACGCGTTCTAACACCGCAAATAAATAAATTAGGTGTAATCCAAACATGGATTTGGACAGTCGGTATGATCTTTATGTCAGGGTCTATGCACTGGGTTGGGTTGCTTGGATCCCCACGGAGAACTTCTTTTACAACTTATGGAGACAATGCAACAGCGTTAAGCTGGAGCCCATATTTGATGTTCTTAGCTGTTGGCGGAACATTGTTAATTATCGGTGTAATTCTTCAAGTCTATGCAGTCATTAATATGATGTTCTTTGCACCAAAAGGGGAAACAGAATTTCCAATTGCTGAAGTGGAGGAAAATGCTGCGAAAACTCCATATTGGACCGAGCGTTGGGGACTTTGGATTGTAATAATGCTATTAGTGGTTGCAATGGCCTATGTTATCCCATTAACCGAATTTATCGTTAATGCACCTCCGGGATCACCACCTTTTAAGACGTGGTAATATAGAAAAGCGGAAGCGATCGTTTAGCGGCGTATGGACTGGAGCGCTTTGAGTGAGTATTGGAAACACGGAGAGCGGAGCGCATCCGTGCTTGACTTATCGTAGGGAAAAGAGCGAAGTCCACTAGCCGCTGGTCGCTGGAGCTAGACAGTTATCAAAGTTAAAAATATTATTTTATTTTTGAAAAGAGATAGCTCGTTGATTAAGGGCTATCTCTTTATACTTTATTCTTTTGTATCACAAAATAGATTGGGAAGTGATCTTCGTGATCAAAAATTGGCCAACTACCTTTGCGTGTTTGCTTGTTATCTTATTTGGATTTGCGTTGTTCTATATTGGAACCGATGGTTTCCAGGCATTTACTGCAGAAACAGCGCGGGTAAATAAGCTAATTGACGATAAGCCTAAGTTCCCTGACGTTACATTTGAGGATAGCAAAGGTCGAAATTATTCTATTTCTGAATTTAAGGGCAAGTATGTGTTTATTACCTTTCTGTATACATCCTGCACAACGGTCTGTCCGCAATTAGAAATGAACATGTCAAAAGTTTATGATAAGGTGCCAAGCAAATATATGGGCAAAGATATTAACTTTTTAAGTATAAGCTTTGATCCTGCCCGAGATGATCCATCCACATTAGAAAAATACCGGGGCTATTTTAATAGTGATGGCGAAACATGGCGGATGGCAAGAATTACAAAACAAGCGGAATTAGATGCATTGTTAAAAGAGTTTGGTGTCATTGTTATTCCTGATGGGAATGGAAGCTTTGCCCATAACTCTGCTTTTTATTTGGTTGATAAAAATGGCAGTCTTGTCGATGTTATGGACTATAAGAAGGTTGACGAGGCAGCTAATAAGCTTGTTGATATTCTTGGTAAGGAAGCGGGGGAGTAATCATGAAGCAAACGATATATGGCTTACTGTTATTACTTTTTCTAGCGCTTCCTCCTGTTGCGAATTTAATGGAATCCGTCATGATTATTCACATGCATATGCAAATGCCGATGTTAATTTTTACGGGATTTCTAATTGCCCGTATTTTTCAACTTCGATTTCCTCACTCTTTTGACAAATGGAATAGTAACGGTATACCAGGAATTATCTTGTTTGTTATCATAGTTGTTTACTGGACGCTGCCACGATCCATGGATGAAGCATTAAATGAACAAAGCATGGAGATATTTAAATTTGTCAGTTTACCATTATTAGCGGGCATCCCATTAAGGGATAGTTGGAAAAGGATTGGAACAGTTGGAAAAAACTTAATTATTATCCTTTTTACAATTCTGTTTATTGGAATGGGATGGTTATACATTGATTCCCCTGTTCAATTATGTAACAACTACTTAGTAATTGAGCAAATTACTCTTGGCTGGGGGTTTGTCACAACGGCTATCTGCTTGGTAATCTACCTGGTATACACCACTTTTACAGATCCATCGAAATATGAGTGATTATATAAAGAAGGCCCATTCCATTAGGAGTGGGTTTTATTTCATGAATAGGGGAAAACTAGAAGGTCAAGTAGTGCAATCATAATACCAAATAAAAGTAAAGCTTTTGTTAAAAAAGGAAAATTATTATTAAATGAAATATAATAAGGGGGAAGGAGAGTGTTAATTTTGAAAAAAGGATATATGGTGATTGGGATTATTGTAGCCGTGATTGTTATTTTTGGTGCCATGTTAATTTCCAGCTATAACTCTTTTGTCAATTTAGATGAAAATGTGGATCAGTCCTATGCTCAAATTGAAAATCAGCTGCAAAGAAGGCTCGATTTAATTCCAAACTTAGTGAATACGGTTAAAGGATTTGCTTCGCACGAAAAGGAAGTAATTGGTTCAATATCAGATGCCCGTGCACGATTGGCTGGAGCAAAAACACCGCAGGAACAAGCAACAGCTAACGGAGAATTATCTGGTGCTTTAAGCCGATTGCTTGTCGTAGTAGAAAATTATCCCGACCTTAAGGCAAATCAACAGTTTACACAATTAATGGATGAACTGGCTGGAACTGAAAATAGAATATCAGTTGCCCGCAAAGATTACAATGATCAGGTGGCCGAATTTAACAAAAAAGTGAAACGGTTTCCTGGTTCAGTTATAGCAGGAATGACCGGGTTTCATGAAAAGGAATATTTCAAAGCAGATCCAAGGGCATCAGAGGCACCAAAGGTTGACTTTGGAGGCAATGAGTAATGAATGCGAAACGGGCCTTCAGCTTTCTATTGGTGTTTTTCACCTTTTTTCTGTGTGCTGCAAATGCACTTGCTGAGGATGTCCAAATTCCTGCTCCCGTTGGAGATATTTATGTTCAGGATTTTGCCCATGTGTTAAACGAAACAGAAATAGTACAGTTAAGAAATTTAGGCAGATCCATTGATGACCAAACAACGGCACAAATTGCAGTTTTGACAGTTAATACAATCGGAGAACAAGCGGTTCAGGAATTTGCCAATAAGGCTTTTCGGCAGTACAGACTTGGAAATAAGAAGGAAAACAATGGGGTCTTGCTTGTTTTAGCCATGAAAGAACGCAAAGTTTGGATTGAGGTAGGTTATGGACTCGAAGGTAGACTTCCAGACGGAAAAACAGGGCGAATCCTTGATGAAAATGCCGTTCCATATCTAAAAAGTCAACAGCCGAATAAAGCGGTAGTCCAAACGTATAAAGTATTAGCAAAAGAAGTTCTTGCTGAATATGGCAAAGAAGGCGTAGAAAGTGAAGCAGGTCAGCAAACGACAGGGGATAAGGGAATTGGGATTCCCGCTTGGCTGCTAATTATTATTGTCATTGTTGTTGTATTTTTGGATTTTAAGTTCTTTGGCGGTACACTCACATATCTGCTACTTTCGATATTATCCCGTGGCGGCAGAGGAGGAGGCGGTGGCGGGTCCCGTGGCGGAGGAGGCGGTTCTTCCGGCGGCGGAGGCGCAGGACGTGGATGGTAATCCCTTCAACTTTTTAACCTTTATGTTTAAATCTTAAGTACCTACCCATTCGACTCAGCCTTAGGGCTGGGTTTTTGTATGTTTGTGAAGTTATTCGCATGGTGTCAGGCACCACAGCAAAAAAGTGAAACTTTTCCTCCATTTTATCGTATACTTAATAGGAATATTTTACATAAGTGGAAGCAGGGGTGTTGAAAATGGAATTAGAAAAAGAAGTGAGTACACCGAAAGAGAACCCGAGTTTATTGGGAATGTTTACGAGTCCGGGTCAGCAGTTTGAGAGGATTAGAGAAAAGCCAAAAATTTGGGTGCCGCTAATTATTGTTAGTATCCTCTATGTGTTTGGAACAATCTTTATGGCACTATCAATGGATGAGTCTATTTTAGCGGGCCAGGATATACCAGAAGATCAAAAAGAGCTTATTTTGATGATTACTAAGATAACGGTTGCGATTACTGGTATCGTATCGCCGATTTTCGGAGTTCTTATTACTAGTGTCATCCAATTAGTTATTGCAAAGATTGCTAGTTCAGCTGTCACCTTTAAACAGTTATTTTCTATGAATACTTTTATCATGATTATTGGGGCCGTGGGGCTTATCTTAAATATGGCATTAAGGTTTGGTATTGGAGGAAAGCCAGAAATATATATTACAAGTTTAGCAGGGGTACTGAATCAGGATAAAGTCAGCGTCCTAGGTTCAATTGAGGTATTCGGAATCTGGGGAGTGATATTGACGGCACTTGGGCTTCATAAAACAGCGCAGTTTTCTAAAGGGCTGGCATGGACAATTGCAATTGCCTTCTTCTTAATTGGGATTGGCTTTAGCTTGGTTGGGACATTATTTCAAGGGGCGCCGAAGCTATAATGAAAAAGAAAACGTGGATCGCATTGGGTGTTATAAGCTTGGTCATCATTATGATTGCTGTCAGCGTTTACCGCCAGGTTTTTGCAAAAGGACCTTCAGTAAGAACGGCAGAAATCACTCAGGAGGAAATCTCCTCCCTATTGATGATTCCAGGAACAGTAAAACTTCAAGAGGAACAAATCGTTTATGCCGCCCCTGATAAAGGGGAGCTAAAGGAACTGCTAGTCGAAGAAGGCCAGACAGTCAAGAAAGGGACCGTCTTAGCCAAGCTCCAAAATCCTCAGTTGGAACTTGAAATTGAGCAAAATAAATTATCAGTCGAATCGGCAAATTTAAAAATTGAACAACTTGATATGCAAATCAAACAGGTAAAAGAAAAGGAAAAAACTTTAGCTGATCAGGTTGGTAAAAAGGAAGCGAAGAAACAGTTTGCTCCTGAACTTGAACAACTTGATATGCAAAAAAAGGTAGCTAATATAGAACTAAAGCAAACTACACTGCAAAAAGATATGATTAGCAGGCGCCAGAGTGAATTAGAGATTAAGAGTACAATCAACGGTGTTGTGCTCTCAGTGAAAAAGCCGGCCGCATCTTCGATGGATGCAGCTAATCTTGAACCCATTTTACATATTGGTAAGCTAAATGGAATGACCGCAGGGGGACTGCTGTCTGAATATGACACATTGAAAGTAAACAGTGGACAGAAAGTGATATTACGTTCAGATGCCGTGCCGGGCCAGGAATGGAAAGGTGAAATCACCAATATTGCCATTCTCCCACAACAGAATCAAGCAAGCTTGCAAAATGGCAGCCAGGCTGTACAGTATCCTGTTACAGTAAAAATTTCCGGTGACACGAATGCGTTAAAACCAGGCTTCCAGGTCATTATGGAGATTGAAACGGATAAAAAGACAGCGATGGTTCTCCCAATCGATGGGTTGCATGATGATGGAGATCAGCCCTATGTTTATCTTGTAAAGGATGGAAAAACTCACAAAAAGAATGTCAAAACGGGTATCACGTCAGGGCAGAAAATAGAAATCCTTGAAGGTATTTCACAAGGAGACCGCGTCATCATAAAGGGACCGTCCAATATGAAGGATGGGTTGGAAGTGATAGTCAAATGATCCGGCTAGAATCCATCACAAGATCATTTTTGCTTGGAAAAGAAAGTGTCCATGTCTTAAATGGAATTAGCCTCTCGATTCAGTCAGGTGAGTTCGCTGCCATCATGGGTCCGTCGGGTTCAGGGAAATCGACTTTGATGAATATCATTGGCTGTTTAGATAAGCCGACTGAAGGAGAATACTACCTTGGCGGCGAAAATGTTTCGCATTATAATGACAAGGAATTGGCGCGGGTAAGAAATCAATCGATTGGTTTTGTGTTTCAGCAATTTCATCTACTGCCGCGCTTGTCAGCATTAAAAAATGTCGAGCTGCCGATGATCTATGCAGGGGTTTCAAAAAAGGAGCGTCAGGCCCGTGCTGAAGAGGCATTAATGAAGGTAGGACTAGCTGATCGGATGAACCACCTTCCGAATGCCCTCTCCGGTGGACAAAAGCAGCGTGTTGCCATTGCTAGAGCGATTGTCAATCAGCCAAAGCTAATATTGGCGGATGAACCAACCGGTGCCCTTGATTCGAAAACGAGTATGGACATCATGGAACAATTTAGAGAGCTTAATGCGGAGGGTGTTACAATTATCGTCGTTACCCATGAATCAGAAGTGGCGGAATATGCAAACAGAACAATTTTGGTCAGGGATGGAATGATTCAGTCTCCTGCTGTGTTGGATAGGGGGCCAAGCATATGAGTTTTTCAGAGAATCTTTTAATGGCGTTAAGCTCTCTCAAGGCACATAAGATGCGCAGTATTCTGACGATGCTAGGGATTATTATTGGTGTGGCGGCAGTCATTATCGTGGTGGCAATTGGTCAGGGCGGGGAAGCGATGCTTAAAACACAGATTACTGGTTCGGGAAATACGATTGAAATGTTTTATCAGCCTTCAGATGAAGAAATGAAGGCAAACCCAAATATATTCCAACAGGCCCCGTTTAAACAGGAAGATATTAGGGCGCTGGAACAAATACCGGAAATTAAGCGGGTGGTCGCATCAAGCACTAAATTGTCATCGGCGCGATTTCAAAAGGACACCGTTGATGTGTCTACAACAGGCATTAATCAGGCCTATATACAGTTAAATGAGTTGAAAGTAGAAAAGGGAAGGAATTTTTCAACCTCTGATTTTCTAGGTGGCAGGCGTACTGGTATCGTTAGCAGCAAATTTCAGGAGGAATTTTTTAAGGGCGAAAATGCTGTTGGAAAAGTTATCATGGTGGCCAATCAGCCAATAGAAGTCATCGGTGTCTTAGAAAAGCCAACCGGCCTCCTTTCATTTGGTTCGATGGAAGTTTATCTTCCTTTCCAAACTTGGAGAAATATTTACGGCAGCAGTGATTTTACCCAGGTAACACTTCAAGCTGCATCTGCTGAACAGCTGCAGGTTGCTGGTAAAAAGGCAGCCAAGCTTTTAAATAATAGGCATAATACGGAAAAATCCTATCAGGTAATCAATATGGAAGAAATTGCCCAAGGAATAGGTCAGGTTACAAAAATAATGACCTTAATTATTGGGAGCATTGCTGGTATTTCCTTATTTGTTGGCGGGATTGGTGTCATGAATATTATGCTCGTTTCCGTAACGGAAAGAACAAGGGAAATCGGGATTCGAATGGCACTAGGTGCAACACGGGGACAAGTATTGACACAATTTTTAATTGAATCAGTGACCCTAACCTTAATAGGCGGTATTCTGGGAATTTTCCTGGGCTGGGGAACGGCGACAGTGGTCAGTTTCTTTGCAGGCTGGCCATCCTTGGTATCATGGCAAGTAGTGTTAGGCGGAGTGTTATTTTCAATGGTCATTGGCGTTGTATTTGGACTCCTTCCGGCCAACAAGGCCTCCAAATTAGATCCGATTGAGTCACTTAGGTATGAATAGCGGTGAAAGAAACCGCCCGAGTTTTGTAGGTCTTTGTCGAAAGTAAAGTGAAGTACACACCTTATGGTTTGCAGATTAAGAACAATATGATAAAATAATTATTGAAATATTCAGTTAACAAGTGTCCCTTTGTTATCTGGCCAGAATGATAGTTTAGAAGGAGTCGAGCTGAGCATGGAAACAGTGAGTTTAGAAAGTAAAGGTTATTTTGGAGAGTTTGGTGGGAGCTTTGTACCTGGGGATTTGCAGCAGGTGATGAATCAATTAGAAGAGCAATTTTTGCGGTATAAGGATGACCCGGAATTTATTGAGGAATTCAATTATTATCTAAAAGAATATGTAGGTCGCGAAAATCCATTAACGTTCGCTGAAAATTTAACGAAGCAAAATGGCGGTGCAAAGATATATTTGAAACGAGAGGATTTAAACCATACAGGTGCCCACAAAATTAATAATGCGATTGGGCAAATATTATTAGCAAAACGAATGGGTGCAAAGCGGATCATCGCAGAAACTGGAGCTGGCCAACACGGTGTTGCAACGGCCACTGCCTGTGCGATGTTTGGAATGGAATGTATTATTTATATGGGCAAGCTGGACACAGAGCGTCAAGCACTTAACGTCTTTCGAATGGAGTTATTAGGGGCCAAGGTTGTGCCGGTTGAAAAAGGGCAGGGCCGCTTAAAGGATGCCGTCGATGAAGCCTTGGGTGACTTGGTGCAAAACTATCAAAATACCTTTTATTTATTAGGTTCAGCCGTTGGACCGCATCCTTATCCGACAATGGTGAAGCATTTCCAAGCGATTATCAGCGAAGAATCAAAGCGTCAGATCCTTGAAAAAGAAGGCAAGCTGCCAACTGCAGTGATTGCCTGTACAGGTGGTGGAAGTAATGCCATCGGTGCGTTTGCCCACTATATTAACGAAAAAGATGTTCGTTTAATTGGGGTTGAACCAGCCGAAGCACCAACCATGACTGAAGGGGTCCCAGCTGTTATCCATGGTTTTAAATGCTTAACATTACTAGATGAATTGGGCGAGCCTAAACCAACGTACTCCATCGCTGCCGGATTGGATTATCCTGGTGTAGGTCCAGAGCACAGCCATTTGAAAACAAGCGGCAGAGCCGAGTATGTGACAATAACCGGACAGGAAGCATTAGAGGCGTTTCAAGTGCTGAGCAAGACAGAAGGTATTATCCCGGCACTTGAGAGCTCCCATGCGGTTGCCTATGCAATAAAGCTTGCAAAGGAATTGGCTGCTGAAGATGTGCTGGTCGTGAACCTTTCCGGCCGCGGTGATAAAGATGTTGAACAGGTATTTAAAATGTTGAAAAAATAATCAAAAGGACGAGCGAAAATGCTCGTCCTCTTTTTATATTTTTAATCGTGCTACAAAGAATTTTTCCTTTTTAGAAGAATATATTTAAGAAGATATTGGACGGTATTTATGAACAAAGGGGGCAGGTATGTATAGGAAGCGAATAAAATTCTATCTTAATTTTAATAGGTCAGATGACATGTTTTTTTATAAGCGCGTTTGTTTCATTACCTTTGGTGCTTCTCTTGTTGCAATTTCCTTACAATTATTTTTGGTGAAAAATTATGTCATTGACGGTGGAGTGATTGGAATTAGTATTATACTTTCCCATATCACTAGTCAGGAAATAGGTTTGTATTTATTGGTTTTGAATACCCCCTTTTTCTTAATCGCCTATTCATACCTGGGAAGAAGGTTTCTTATGCTGAGCCTTTTTGCCATCCTTGTGTTATCAATTGGAACGTATATATTAGAACCAGTTCCGGTCTTAACCCATAACCCAATTTTAGTGATTATCCTTGGAGGTATTTGTTTAGGTTTGGGGGTGGGAATAACGATTCGGTTTGGCGGTTGTTTAGACGGGACAGAGGTGTTGGCAATCTTGTTTAGTAAACGTTCCCCAGTTTCGATTGGACAATATGTTCTATTATTTAATTTTTTCATTTTTGGAATTTCAATTTTTATATTTGGTTTAAATGAGGCAATATACTCATTAGCAACCTTTCTCGTCGCCTATAGAACTATTGATTTTTCCATTCAGGCCCACTAAAAGTTATCATCTGTTCAGTAAATGGATTTACATAAATCATAAAAAAACGCTCAATTAACCATGTAAAAGATATATCGGTTGGTACCAGAACATAGCCATTTAAGATGGACAATAGGAAAGAGGAAGGAAATAATCCTTCCTCTTTAACTGGCTGTTTTGTGTTTATTTAAAAAGCTACGGAGTACATACCGTTGTTCCCACCATTTAAAAGAGAAAAACATTTATTAGATGCCGAGACTATTTTATTATACTGTGGGGATTGAGCGAATATTACTTGTAGGTGTAAGCTGCATATTGATTGATTAATATAAAGGATTCATCCATGCTTAAGGTGTAGTTTTTTGGATGGAAAAATTAAGGTATGTTAAAGTAAGATAGAAGGATAAGGCATTTTACGTGAAAATGAGGTTTCGTTGATGATTAAAAGGTATATGACTTTCGGAAAAAATAATGGAATTGCTCCATATATTTGGACAATTCTTTGCATATTGCCATTTTACTTTATTTTCCAATCTCCGTCCACAATTCAAATCGTTGTTGGGATTTTACTTACGCTGGCGTTCTTTATTCTTTATCGAATAGCGTTTATTTCAAAAGGCTGGCCGGTCTATCTTTGGACATTGATCCTGATTGGTATATCAATTACAGCAAACAGCCTGTTTAACTATGTTTATTTTGCCTTTTTTCTTGCCTATTTTATTGGCAATATTAAAGACCGGGTGGCATTCCTTACCTTGTATTTTATTCATTTAATTTGTACCTCCGCTTCCATTAACTATAGCATTGTGCTGCATGAAAAATTATTTTTACAGCAATTGCCCTTCGTAATCATCGTTTGGATCAGTGTCATCCTTCTTCCTTTTAGCATTCAGAATCGGAAAGAGCGAGGACAACTCGAGGAAAAGCTGGAGGATGCGAATAAAAGGATTTCTGATCTGATCAAGGTGGAGGAGCGGCAGCGGATTGCCCGCGATCTTCATGATACACTTGGTCAAAAGCTCTCTTTAATTGGGTTAAAGTCGGATTTGGCACGAAAATTAATTTCTAAGGATCCGGAGCAGGCACGGCTTGAATTAAAGGATGTGCAGCAAACAGCACGCACTGCGTTAAGTGAGGTTAGAAAAATGGTGTCTTCGATGCGTGGGATTCGCTTGAAGGATGAAATCCTGCGTGTTAAACAGATCCTTAATGCCGCGCAAATCAACTTTTTAAGTGAAGGGGAATTCATCTTAACAAATGTTTCGTCGTTAACCGAGAATATATTAAGTATGTGTTTGAAAGAGGCTGTAAACAATGTGGTAAAACACAGTAATGCCTCGTCATGTGCCATTTCCTTAAAACAATCGTTGAAGGAAACAGTCATGACAATTCGTGATGACGGTGTCTTTAAGGGTGAACAAGAAATTTTAGCCGATGGTCATGGTCTGATAGGCATGAAGGAACGGTTGGAATTTATCAATGGCAGTCTAGTGCTATTAATAAAGGAAGGTACGACCTTAATTATCAGGGTACCGAATGATGTGAAATCAGGTTTAGGTAAGGAGGCTGGGAAAAATGATTAGGATTGTTATTGCTGAAGATCAGCAAATGCTGTTAGGCGCTTTTGGTTCACTGCTTAATTTGGAAGATGATATGGAAGTTATTGGGAAGGCTTCGAATGGGGAGGAAGCTGTTGGGCTAGTAAAGAAGTTTCAGCCAGATGTTTGTATCATGGATATTGAAATGCCTGGAAAGAGCGGTCTCGAGGCAGCCGAAGAACTAAAAGGACTTGGCTGTAAAGTAATCATTTTAACAACCTTTGCCCGCACCGGTTATTTTCAACGGGCGTTAAAGGCTGGTGTGAGCGGCTACTTGCTCAAGGATAGTCCAAGTGATGAACTGGCCAGTTCCATCCGAAGCGTGATGTCAGGAAAACGAATTTATGCACCGGAATTAATGGATGATGTGTACGGGGAAGAAAACCCTCTAACCGACCGGGAAAAAGAAGTATTGGAACTCGTTGCTGATGGAAAAAACACAAAAGAAATCGCTGAAGAACTCAGCATAAAAGCGGGCACCGTCCGCAACTATATCTCGATTATCTTAGACAAACTTCAAGTAAAAAATCGGATCGAAGCCATCACCCAATCGAAAGAAAAGGGCTGGTTTAAATAAGGAGTATTAAATAGGTAATAAATTTTTTCGAAAAGCTGGAAGGGATTGGTTTATTTCATGGGGGAATCTTTAAATAATGCTATAGATAGTAGTGAAGGTATCTCACGAACAAAAAGATTATGGATGGCTGCAGTGCTGGGAACGTTAGCGGCATTCGGCCCTTTATCCATTGATATGTATTTGCCGGCACTACCCAATTTAGCAAAAGACTTTCACACAAATCCGTCACTTGTTCAATTTAGCTTAACCTTTTTCTTGCTAGGTTTAGCTTCAGGACAGTTACTGTCAGGTCCGCTTAGCGATGTCCATGGACGACGGAAGCCGCTGCTTATTGGATTAATGATCTATTTTATTGTTTCCCTGTTGTGTGTCTTCAGCCCTTCCATTTGGATATTTATTGTTTTGCGTTTTATTCAAGGGCTAGCCGGTTCTGCAGGGATTGTTATTTCAAGAGCCATTGTACGTGATTTATATTCTGGCCGAGAATTAACAAAATTCTTTGCGTTGCTAGCTTTAGTTAACGGACTTGCGCCAATCCTAGCACCTGTTGCTGGTGCACAGCTTTTGCGTGCGGTTCCTTGGCAAGGATTGTTTATCGTTTTAAGTGTAATTGGTTTAGTGATGTTTTTTGTCGTGTTTTTCGGGTTACCTGAAACCCATCATGAAGATAGAAGATCTGTTGGAGGGATAAAAAATACGTTTATTACCTTTCGCAACCTCATCATGGATCGTAGTTTCATAGGTTATGCCTTAGTACAAGGACTTGTATTTGCCGCCATGTTTGCTTATATCTCGGGCTCACCTTTTGTGGTGCAAAATATATATGGTGCTTCAGCGCAAATGTTCAGTCTGATTTTTGCTATTAATGGCATTGGAATCATGATTGCCAGTCAAACGACCGGAAGATTAGCTGGTCGAATAGATGAGTCAAAGCTTTTTGCTTTTGGCTTAGGTTTGTCTTTTTTTGGAGGAATCTTATTGCTAATTCTACTGTTATTACATGCCAACTTATTATTTGTACTGCTGCCACTATTTTTTGTGGTCTCAAGTGTTGGTGTGGTTAATACGGCAGGATTTTCCCTTGCCATGCAAAAACAAGGGAAGTCCGCAGGAAGTGCGTCCGCACTTCTTGGAGTATTGTCGCTCTCATTCGGTGGAATCGTCGCTCCTCTTGTTGGGGTAGGAGGAGAACATACCGCCACACCAATGGGAATTGTCATTGCTAGTGCCGGAGGGGGAGCCGTTCTTTGTTATATTTCTCTAGTATATCGAAGAAAACATCTAAATGAAGAGTCTTCCATTTCTGGGTAAGAATAAGTTTAGAAGGGAATATTATTTTAAAATCGGCAGCTACAAATCGGCTGCCGTTTTGTATTTTTCTAAAAAGATTTTTATATTCTCAAACACCTCCATTGGTCGCTCTTCAGGAAGGGCGTGGCCAGTTTCTTTTAATACAATCAGTTCGGAGTTGGCTAAATCTTTGTTTAGTTTCTCTCCAAGTTTAAGCGGGATTGACTTATCATGATCACCCCAAAGTAATAAACAAGGCGTTTTGATTTGGTTAAGGATCTGGGCAGGAAGGTCTCCTTCTCGGTCTCGAATCATCCGTGTAAGAGCCACGAAAATTTCATCTTGTAAAAAGGGCTGCAGGTAGCCGTTAATCATTTCATCATTAATGATGGAATGGTTATAAAGTGCGTCCTGAAGGTTTTTCTTGACTCCGGTTCGGGCAAACCAATATTTAACAAAAAGATGGAAATAGGGAATATAACTAGTCATAATTAATGGTAATTTTGATCGTTTTAGATAGGCAGAACTGCAAAGAAGAATCGCTTTGTCAGCAAGCTCAGGCATCATGTGGAGGATATTAAGTACTATTTGTCCGCCCATTGAATGTCCAATAAAGGTCATTTTTTTTAATCCGAGAGACTCAGTAAGTTGGATGACTGTTTGCGCAAGGTTTTTATAGGAATACACATATTGATTGCATTTCGTACTTTTTCCAAATGGCGGAAGATCAATCGATAAAACCTGATACTCTTTTTTCATAAGCGATATTAAATGACGAAAAGTGAAGGTGGAAGAAAGAAACCCATGCAATAAAACAAACGTTTTTTCCGATGTTTGATTCGGATAAAATTCATAATAAACATTAATGTTATTTACCGGATGATACCCGGTTAATACAGATTGTTCCAAACGATTACCTCCTGCTCCAACAATAAAATTGTTGGAATTAATATTCCCCATTTTGGAGTCCTTAAACGAAAAATTTGCGGTAAAAAACTAAACAAGAAAGGGAACAATCTATTTGAAACCGTCCCCTATGGTAATTTTGGAAATATTTTTTGAATTTTCCAAAATATAATGTTTGAATTTTTAGAAAACTCCTTGTATAATGAAAAAAAGGTTAAGGAGTTGATTTCCGTGGAAAAGAAATTATTAAATTCACCACAACATTCGGATGAGAACGCAGATTCTTCAGTTGCTGAGATGTTCCTAAATTATGCGTTGCTTGAGTTTAAGAGAGCGAAGGTTCTAAAGGAAATCGACCAAACATTACAAGATGGGAATAAAGAATTATTCCTAAAGTTAACAGAGGAACTAAAGAAAATTTCTTAACGTGTTTACTAGCGTTCTTACTTACACTATTACTAAAAAGAAGCCCCTATCCATTCGGAAGGGGCTTCTTCGCCTTTCAAGCTAAGTTTCGTTGTAAATAATAATGGCAGGATGCAGTTAGTTATCTTCATTCAGACTATTGGGTGTCAGGCACCACTTTTGGAGTGGTGCCTGACACCCTTTTCAAGTATGATAAAAAAAGAGAATCGTATGGGAGTGAATTCGATGCAACAGCTTCATGTATATAGTAAAAAAGTTCCTTATTCTTACTCAAGGTTTTTCCGTCAATTTCAATCACTTGCTAAGACGAGCACGCATCATGTGCTATTGGAAAGCGGACGCGGCGGGCGTTATAGTATAGCAGCGTTTCAACCCGAAACAATTATCAAAGGGAAAAACTATCAGCTTGAAATTCAAAATGGAAACGGTACCGAACGCTTTGAAGGCAATCCGATTCACTTATTTAAGGAATGGATGAGTCAGTATCATGTAGATAACATGGAAGGACTCCCTAATTTCCTTGGAGGGGCAATTGGTTACATAAGTTATGATTATGCGCGTTACATTGAAGAACTGCCAGAATTAGCAAAAGATGATTTAGACATGCCGGAAATCTACTTTTTCATTGTGAAGGAATGGTTTGTTTTTGACCACGAGAACGAAATATTATGGCTGTTGTGTTTAGCTGAAAATGATAGGGGTATAGAGGAGAAACTGTCTTTTTGGGAGCATTGCTGGCTACAGGAACAAGCTTCAAATACGCCACAAAAGGCCAAAAAGATTGAACCACACCGATTTGAGGTTTCCATGACAGAGGATGAATTTAAAGAGGCTGTGCTAAAAATTAAACAATATATTGCAGCGGGTGATGTCTTCCAAGTGAATCTCGCTGTCCGCCAATCAAAACCGATTGAAGCAGCAGCAATCGAGGTTTACGAGCAATTAAGAGCCTTAAATCCATCACCATATATGGCATATCTTCATACGCCAGACTTTCAGATCGTAAGTGGTTCACCAGAACTGCTTGTTAAAAAAAGCGGCGCGGAAGTTAGCACCCGTCCGATTGCTGGTACCCGCTCAAGAGGGAAAGACCATGAGGAAGATGTAAAGCTTGCCGCCGAATTAATTGAAAATGAAAAAGAACGAGCAGAACACGTCATGCTCGTCGATTTGGAAAGGAACGACCTTGGAAGAGTATGTCAATACGGATCCATCGAGGTCAATGAATTTATGGTGATTGAAAAATACTCCCATGTAATGCATATCGTATCCAACGTAAGAGGAGAATTGGCCGAAAATCAATCAGGAGCTGACCTCATTGATGCTGTTTTCCCAGGCGGAACGATTACAGGGGCACCAAAGGTTCGAACCATGGAAATAATCGAAGAGCTTGAACCTGTTCAACGAGGAGTTTATACGGGTTCGCTTGGATGGATTGATTTTAGCGGGGATTTAGAACTAAACATTATCATTCGAACGATGCTCGTAAAAGATGGAATGGCACATGTACAGGCAGGGGCAGGAATCGTTATCGATTCCAATCCAAAGCATGAATACAAAGAATCAATGAAAAAAGCAGCCGCTTTATGGAAAGCAAAAGAACTGGCAGAGGAGTAAGCAGCGATGATTTTTATGATTGATAATTATGATTCCTTCACGTTTAACTTAGTTCAATACTTGGGTGAACTGGGAGAAGAATTGATAGTAAAGCGAAATAATCAAACTTCAATTGAGGAGATTGAGGGACTGAAGCCTGAATTCTTAATGGTTTCTCCGGGTCCATGCAGTCCAAATGAAGCGGGAATCAGCCTTGAGGCAATCAAATCGTTTGCAGGGAAAATTCCAATATTCGGTGTCTGTCTCGGTCAGCAAGCCATCGCGCAAGCCTTCGAGGGTGAGGTTGTCCAAGCGGAGCGGCTCATGCATGGGAAAACGTCCGATATGTTTCATGATGGAAAAACGATTTTTCAAGGACTGCCGAACCCATTTCCAGCGACACGATATCACTCATTAATCGTCAAAAGAGAAACATTGCCTGATTGCTTTGAGATTTCTTCATGGACAAAAGAAGGAGAAATTATGGCGATTCGTCATAAGGAGCTCCCGATTGAAGGAGTCCAGTTTCACCCGGAATCAATCATGACCACTTCAGGAAAAGACCTTTTACGGAACTTTGTCAATCACTATAAAAAAGTTCACACGTTATAGTGGTGGCCAATATGCATATCTACTTAAACGGCCAATTTGTGGAAAAGGGAGAAGCCAGAATTTCTCCTTTTGATCATGGGTTTTTATACGGCATGGGGCTTTTTGAAACGCTTCGCATCTATGATGGTCACCCATTCCTATTGGATGACCATCTAAATCGTCTTAATCAGGGCCTGGATGCTCTTAACATCAACCATCGTTTTTCTCGCGAAGAAATGAACAAAATACTGCAGAGATTACTGGAAATTAACCATCTTACAAATGCCTATATCCGTATAAATGTATCAGCTGGTATGGGAGAAGTTGGTTTGCAGGTGGATCCCTACAACGAACCAAACATTATCATTTTTCCTAAACCGTTACCTCAGGCGGGGGAATTGATAGAAAAGGAAGCTGTTCTATTAAAGCTAAAGCGTAATACCCCAGAGGGAGTGGAGCGGCTTAAGTCACATCATTTCATGAATAACATCCTTGCGAAAAGAGAAATTGGTGAGTCACCCAATCAAGAGGGGATTTTCCTAACCAAGGATGGGTATGTTGCTGAGGGAATTGTCTCAAACATCTTTTGGAAAAGGGACCAAACCTTATACACTCCTTCTTTAAGTACAGGTATCCTAAATGGAATTACCCGTCAGTTCATTATCGAACTTGCTGGAAAAAATGTTCTAAATGTTCAAGAGGGGCAATATTCATTCGAGCACGCCCATAAGGCTGATGAAATGTTTGTTACCAATTCGATTCAAGAAATTGTGCCGATTATTTCTTTTGAAGGGCATCAAATGCCTGGTAAGAAGGGAGAATTAGTCCAACTGCTCCATCAGGACTATCGCCAATATTGTAAATCCCTTTGGTCAAGGCATTGTTTAAGGAGGAATGAACAATGAAAGAGAAAATTCTCGCAGAAATCAAAAGAATCGAAGCGGAATTTGATGTGAAAATCTGCTACGCAGTAGAGTCAGGAAGCAGGGCGTGGGGCTTTCCTTCTAAGGACAGTGATTATGACGTCCGATTTATCTATGTCCATAAAAAAGACTGGTATTTGAGCATTGACCCAAAACGCGATGTGATTGAACTTCCGATTAATAATCTCCTTGATATCAATGGCTGGGAATTGCGCAAAGCCCTTAGACTTTTTAAAAAGTCCAATCCGCCACTAATGGAATGGCTTCATTCCGGCATTGTCTATTATCAGGCTTTTTCACTTGTGGATAGAATGAAGGCGATTCAAGACAAGGTATTTTTACCGCAATCGGCACTCTATCATTATTTAAATATGGCGAAGGGAAACTATCGCGATTATCTCCACCGAGATCAAGTCAAAATCAAGAAATACTTTTATGTTCTAAGGCCGGTGTTAGCCTGTCTCTGGATTGAAAAATATAATACCGTTCCCCCAATTGAGTTTCAAGAATTAGTCGAGGACCTACTTGAGGAAGGGGAGCTTAAGAAGGAAATTTTATCCCTTTTAGAAAGAAAAATTCGTGGGGACGAACTAAACCTTGAACCGAAGATCATAGCCATAAACAGCTTTTTAGAAAAAGAAATTAATCGGTTAGAAGATTACACCAAAGCATTAGAGGTTTCCAAAACAGACATTTCACCAATACTGGATGATTTATTCAGAGACATCCTAGAAGAAGTGTGGGCCTAATTCCCAAAGGAAAAGATAAGGATAGAACCACGATTAGTAAAATAGTGGCTTTTTGATTATAAAAAGCTATTAGAGGTAAATCCTAATAAAAAGTATTCCTTTATGTTAGAAAGTGTGAAAATCAAACATTTATTCACAAATTATTCACAAATTATTCCCATACCTATATTGTTTAAATGGTTAAAGTCAATTAAACTAAAAAGCAAGCAGAAGGTTTTATTAAGACTTAAGAGGGGGGTAAAATGTTACCGATTGAGCGGAGACAGCAGCTATTAAAATGGTTGAATCAAGAAGGTTCTTTAGCTATCACAGAGATCAGCAATCGTTTGAAGGTATCTGAAATGACAGTCTATCGTGACATCAAGCCATTATTAGATGAAAAAGTGGTTATCAAAACTTCCAGGGGAATCTCATTAGCCCCTATTTTGAATGGATCTTCGAATTCGTGCAGCTATTGTTTAAAAGAAATGAACAACCGTCATCCCGTTCAAATTATTACCTATGATCTAAGAGTGGAGCAATTATGCTGCCCGCACTGTGGGTTACTAAGATACAAGGATATAGAAAAAGATGTTTCGCAAATTATCTGCCGTGATTTCCTTCAAAATTCCACGATTAGCGCGAAAATCGCCTATTATCTAATGGATGCGGATTTCAACTTAAATTGCTGCCAGCCTCAAGTATTAACATTTGAATCTTTAAAGCAGGCGGAACAATTTCAAAAGGGTTTTGGCGGTGTTGTGCTGCTTTTTGAAGAGGCGATTACTGAAATTCACAAAAGAATGAATGGTTCCACGGGATGTTCTTGCAAAAAAGATTCCACCATATAGGGAGTGATAGATTGAATGTAAAAATAAAATGCAGCATGTTTATGGTAATCGCGTCACTTTTTCTATTTTTATTCCCGACTAATTTTTCTGCCCATGCCTATATTAAAAAATCAACACCAATTGAAAATGAAATTCTTGAACAGGCACCTAAAGAAATCATGATTCAATTTGATGAATCGATTCAGCCCGCCTTTAATTCAATCAAGGTGTTTGATTCGGACGGGAATCGAGTTGATAAAAAAAATGGGCGGATTGATCCAAAACAACCTTCCATCTTAAAGAGCGGATTAAAGAGGAACCTTCCAGATGGGACCTATCGAATAAAATGGAAGGTTGTTTCCAGCGATGGCCACCCCGTCGAGGGAGTCATTCCCTTTCAAATTGGTGCAGAAGCGGAAGGATCGGCTGCTATACATAAGGAAACGAAAGGCTATACCCCGGGGGCGGATCTTATCATCATTCGGTGGCTGCAATATATTAGCAATGCGTGTTATGTCGGCCTCCTCTTTTTCTACATGATGGTTTTGCCAAAAGGATTTCGCAAAAATCGTTCAATAGAAAAATTTTTCCTAAAGCTTATAAGTATTGGTCTAATTTTCCTTTTTCTTAGTATCCTATTAAGCTTACCATTACAAGCAACGATTGAATCTGGTTTTCCTTGGAGTGAAGTATTAAGCTTTCAACTATTTGAAAATATTTTAACGAACACGACCTTTGGTCAAGCGTGGATTTACCAAGCAGCTATCCTGGTAACGCTTGTGCTTATCACATCATTTATCGGAATGGCTGAGAGCACGAAAAAGGTGATTATGTGGGCCTGTTTTGGTTTAGGCACAGCATTATTGCTGACAAAGACGTTAACGAGTCATGCTGCCGCACAAACCAATCAAATATTAACGATTTCAATGGATTTTCTCCATTTACTTGCGGCATCCATCTGGATAGGTAGTTTAATTGGGTTTGTTGCTTTACTGAGATGGCGCAAGGACACGGAAATGAAGCAGGATTATTTGCTAATGATAAAACGCTTCTCGAAATGGGGCATCATCCTCGTCCTCCTTTTAACTTTTACAGGAGTTTTTAACAGCCTGTTATACATTCCAAACCTTTCATCCCTTGTTCAAACGAGTTATGGAAAGGTTTTAGCCGGTAAAGTGATTTTGTTTCTGTTGATGCTCCTGCTTGCAGCAGTTAATTTTATTAAAGGGAAAAGGAAAGAGGAAAAGGGGCTAGCGGCTTCCCTGTGGGGCGAGCTTACCATTGGAGTGATTATATTAATTCTTTCCGTTGTGTTAACCAATTTACCAACAGCGATGGCCTCTCCAGGGCCATTTAAGGAAACAAAAGTAGTGAATCACAATCAAGTTACATTAAGAGCAACCCCTAATAGTATTGGAGAAAATTTATACGAGGTCACCTTAAAAGACCGCGGCGGGAAGCCAATCAAGGATATTGAGCAGCTGCACTTGACCTTTACCATGCTGGATATGGATATGGGGACTGAAACGGTTAATATGGAAAAAACTGCTGAAGGTAAGTATGAAGTGAAAGGCTTGCATTTCAGTATGGCAGGGCATTGGAACGTGCATGTTCATGTCTTGACAAAGACGTTAGAAAGTATCGATATCGATTTCCATTGTTTGGTAGGAAGTCAATAATAAACATTTAAGGAGAATTCAAATGAAAAAAATATTGGTTAAGATTTCAAAAGTAGTTATCCCCGCGGTTATAAGTCTATTTTTCTTTTCAAGTATCGCAAGCGCGCATGTGACTGTTGTCCCAAAAACTTCGGCAACTGGCGCATGGGAAACCTATACATTAAAAGTTCCTGTTGAAAAAGAGGTGGCTACGACTAAAGTTACCATTAAGGCCCCTGCTGGTGTTGAGATTATGTCCTATCAACCGGTTCCAGGATGGACGTATTCATCTGACAAGGACGCTGCTGGAAAGGTGAAATCATTTACATTCGATGCAACAGGGGAAGGGATTTTACCTGGTCAATTCCAACAATTTGTTTTTGTAGCGAAAAATCCTGATAAGGCAACAAAAGCTGCTTGGGATGCCTTTCAATACTATAAAGATGGCAGTGTCGTAGAGTGGACAGGTGATGAGGGAGCAGATTCTCCACATTCAATCACGGACATTGTGAAGGCGGCAACAACTGATCACCATGATACAAAAACAACAGAGCATAAGGAAGAAACAAAAACCACGGATACTGAAAAAGAAGATGTAACGTCCGATTCTCTTCCACTTATTTTATCGGGTGCAGCTGCATTGCTTTCACTAATTGCTCTTGTTCTAGCGTTCCGTAAAAAATAATCGAATCTTGATTTTCTTATCTAATAAAAAATGTCGCCACTTTAAGCATTAAAGGTGGCGTCTTTTTCTGTTATTTATAAAACAATCCCTTCATGAGCCTGATTTTTCTTCTTTTTGACAGTTGCCACGAGCGCCTTAAATAGCTTTAAGGAGCGGTGAAAAACGGGACTTTGAATGAAGGTATAGATAAAAGTGGCAATAAACACAGGTCCTCCTAATAAAAACCCGATAATTAACACAAGACTCTCAACAATAATGCGTGCTTGACTAACCGACAACCTTGTTCTATCCGAAATGGAAAGCATAAAGCCATCACGCGGGCCGGCACCAATCCCAGCGGCTACATACATGCCGCCGCCGATCCCTGTTATCACAATTCCAGACAGGAGAATCAGGTAATCCAGCCATGTATTAGTTGCTTTTGGGAGAATATCTAACCAGAGAAAAAAGTCCATGATTGGACCAATACATATAGCATTTAAGATTGTCCCGATGCTAATATAGCTTCGGGCGACAAACAAAGAAATAATGATGAGGACCAGACCACTTACCACTCCCCATGTGCCAATGGTAAGTCCTAAGCGCTGATATAATGCAACATTTAGCACTTCCCATGGGTGGAGTCCAACATATTTCACCTTAACAGCAATGGCATTACCCAAGCCAAAAAAAGTTAACCCCAAAAAGAATAAAAAATACTGAAAGACTTTCAACTCCAGTTCCCCCAATAGACGAATTGACTTTTCTGAATATTTAAACCCTTCCGAAAATCTTAAATTAGGAGTGGATATTAATCAATGATAAATTTGCATTATCGAACAAAAATTATTAGGGTGGGAGGATTTTTTTTGTAATGTTACTTGTTTCTTCTATAAACGAATGATTTAACATATATTTTATAAAAGGCCTTCAGTCACTTGAGGGTCTTTTACTTTGAATGAAAGAGGGATACAAAAATGCCAAGCGAAATACAACATGTAGAATTAGATATCCCCATTGAGGTGATTTGGGATTTTATAAGGGATGAAAATAATTGGGCACCACTTGTCCCCGGTTATATTTATCATGAAAAAGTAAATGACCGCCAAATCACCTGGGAATTTAAGAGCGACCTCGGCATAATGAAAAAGAAAGTCACTCTAGTGATTGATATTAAAGAGTGGGATGAACCGTCAAGGGTAAGTTTTGAATTAAAACGATCGAATGAAAAGTATCTTGGTGAAGGGTATTTTGAAGCGAAAGCAATAAATAGAAATAAAACCAAGTTGACAGGATTTCTTGAAATAAATGCAACAGGACCAATGGGCTCTTTGGCAAATTCACTTTTAAAAAAAGCAGTCCAAAAATGGGATGAAGAAGTGGCTGCAGCAATCTCTTCAAAGCTCGAGGAATTTAAAAGAAGATAAAAATCAAAGCCGCAAACCTTTACATTAAAGGTTACGGCTTTTTTCTATAAAAATTAAGAAAATCTTAAGCATCGAATGATAATGTTAGTCCAAATTCAACTATCCTAATAGGATCGTTGAGAGGAGGATTATCGATGTTAAGCAATCTACCAAAAAGAGGACTGAACCTCATTCTTATTGCAACAATGGTTGGAATTGGGACAGTGTCCTACATACCACCTGCCTTTGCTGAAGAAACTGCGACCGTCCAAGAGAACCCTGCCGCCAACACACTTTCAAAATTAGAAATTGCAGGGGGCAAGCTCGATAAGGATTTTTCAGCAGAGATAAATGAATATTCAGCAACCGTAGAAAATGAGATTCAATCTATTTACCTTCTTACTGAAAGCAGCAATAAAGATTCGATCATCACAATTAATGGACAGTCAATCACAGGTGGAACCGCAAGTCCTTTTTCGCTTCAAACTGGAAAGAACAAATTTCTTATCACCGTTAAGGACGGCAATCATTCGGAAAATACCTATACCCTAACGGTAACAAGAAAGCAAAATGCAAATAATTTTCTCCAAACTATTAAACTATCAGCAGGGGAACTATCACCCTTATTTTCTGCTGAGGTAACAGATTATACTGTCCAAGTACCAAATGATACCGCAGCAATCACGGTTTCACCTACTGCCCTTAAAAAAACAGCAACGGTTGAAGTAAACGGATTGTTAGTCAGGGCGGAAGGTGTTACAGCAAAGGTTCCTGTTGGAAAGTCCAATATCCTCATCGTCGTTACAGCAGAAAATGGAGTGAAAAAGACTTATACCATTCATGTAACAAGGGAAACTGTCTCTAGTTACCAAGCCGCCAATCCATCCCCGAATAAGCGAAACAATTCTATCCAATCAACGTCACTAAAGCAAACTTCTGGGACAGTTCAAAAAGTAAGCAAAGCGACACTTTCTTCCCTAACTGTTTCAGACGGTACGTGGGACAGCATATTTTCAAAGAGTGAGTTTACTTACCATGTAGCAGTATCAAGTAATGTAAAGACGATTACCATTAATCCGACAGCAAATTATAGCGGTTCAACAATCCTGATGGATGGCACCAGCAGCAAAACAATCCGGCTTGAAGACGATGGAAAAACGATCATTTCAGTTGCCGTATCAAACGGCGATGATGACCGGAAAACGTATGCGCTTGTATTTGATCAGGAAAAGTAATTAAAAATTTTGATAAAACCTGCCCTTCCTGCAGGTTTTATTTGTTTATATTCAGCAAAAAGAGGAAAAAGTAAGTTAAATAGTGAACATGATTCCAAAATATATGTTATATTTATAGATAAAAATTTAGCGAATCTTTTGATTAAGGAAGGTGAGAGATATGGCAGCAGACTTAAAAATGAATGACAGCAGTCTTCCGTTGCGTCAAGATATTAAGTTATTAGGAAAAATGCTAGGCGAGATTTTGGTGAATCATGGTGGTCCTGAGTTGCTAGATAAAGTTGAAAAAATACGCTTGATGTGTAAAACACTAAGGACCCATTTTGACCAAGAAATTTATTTGTCCTTAAAAGAGGAAATTGTTGGTCTTAGCTCACCAATGCGGAAACAAGTTATTCGGGCCTTTTCTATGTATTTCCATTTGATCAATGCGGCTGAACAGAATCATCGAATTCGAAGGCGCAGACAATACCACCTTCAAGACGATTCCATCGTCCAACCGGCATCGATAGAGAGTGCGGTTCTCGCGCTTAAAGAGAACAATATTAAAGAGGATGTCATTGAAAACATCCTAAATACTTTGTCCTTAGAGCTTGTCATTACTGCCCATCCAACAGAGGCCACAAAACGTTCCATCCTTGAAATTCAACAGCGGATTGCGGCAATATTAAAAAGTCTTGATCACCCGTTATTAACGAAAAGAGAAAGAAAAAAGCTGGAAGAGAGTTTGTTTAATGAAGTAACTATTCTTTGGCAGACAGATGAATTGCGTGAACATAAGCCAACGGTTTTGGATGAGGTAAGAAATGGGCTATATTATTTTGACCAAACACTATTTGAGGTGCTTCCTGAAATCCATCAAGAATTGGCGGACAGTCTTGAAAAGAATTATTCCGAGACTTCTTGGGAGGTTCCAAATTTCCTTCGATTCGGATCATGGATTGGCGGGGACCGCGATGGAAATCCAAATGTAACCCATGATGTAACGTGGGAGACATTAGACCGGCAGCGACGGCTGGTCCTAAAGAAATATAAGGAAGTTTTGGTTGATTTAATGAGACGATATAGCCATTCCACTTCAAGAGTCGAGGTAAGTGCCGAGCTTCTTCAATTAATTGAGATGCAAGAAGTTATCTATTTAACCAAAGAGAAAAGATGGCCGATAAAGTCAGAAATCTACCGCCGTGCCTTTGCTATTATTATTGAACGCGTAAATCAAGCGGGGAAATCAGACGTAGGCTATAAATCTGCAGATGAATTATTGGACGACTTATTTGTTATTAAAAGAAGCTTAAAAAATCATCATCCTGCTGAACATGAATTGAAGATTATTCAAAAGCTGATTCGGCAAGTACAGTTGTTTGGGTTTCATTTAGCCACACTTGATATCCGGAACCATAGCGGGGAACATGAAGCGGCCATGACAGAGATCCTTCAAAAAGTCCAGATTACGGAAAACTATGCGGGACTGCCTGAAGAAGAAAAGATGAAAATCTTACAGAATATTCTTAAGGACCCACGCCCGCTTCTATTATTAAATGAAGATTATTCCCCGGAAACACAGGAAATGATTCAGGTGTTCCAAATGATTAAGAAGGCGCATGAGGAATTTGGTGAACGGTCCATTTCGGTGTATCTTGTCAGCATGACAAAATCACCTAGTGACTTACTAGAAGTGCTTGTTTTCGCAAAAGAAGCCGGGATTTATCGGCTTCATGCAGATGGAACGTTTGAAAGCCATCTACATGTTGCGCCGTTGCTAGAAACGATAGATGATTTATCCGCTGGGCCAAAAATTATGGAAACCCTTTTTGAGCTGCCTGTTTATCGCAATCATTTGCGAATAATGGGCGATCAGCAAGAAATCATGCTTGGCTATTCGGACGGAAGCAAAGACGGTGGGACGTTAACGGCCAACTGGAAACTATATAAAGCGCAAATTGAAATTCACGAAATGGCGAAGAAGTATCAGATTGGTCTTAAATTCTTTCATGGACGGGGCGGTTCATTAGGGCGCGGCGGCGGCCCGTTAAACAAAAGTATCTTATCGCAGCCGGCGGAAACCATTGGTGATGGTGTCAAAATTACCGAGCAAGGAGAAGTTTTGTCTTCACGCTATCTGCTAGAGGATATTGCTTACCGTAGTTTGGAACAGGCGACATCTACCTTGCTTCTTGCAGCAACACATGTGTCCAAACAAGCGGAGAATGGGAACTTACGTGAACATGTTTGGGAAGAAGCGATTGAAGAAATCTCAAGCACTGCCTTGGGCAAATACCAATCACTTGTGTTTGGGGATCCAGATTTCCTTACCTATTTTACGGAAGCCACACCCTTAAGGGAACTAGGCGACTTAAACATTGGCTCGAGACCAATGAGCCGTAAAAATAAGGGACGATTTGAAGACCTTCGGGCGATCCCCTGGGTGTTTGCTTGGACGCAAAGCCGGCAACTGCTCCCTGCTTGGTATGCTGCCGGGACAGGTTTAGACAGTTTTGCTTCGGAAAATGAGCAAAACCTGAAGCTTCTGCAGCAAATGTATCTGAAATGGCCATTCTTCCAATCAACGATTGATAATCTAAACATGGCTTTAATGAAGGCGGATATTACGACGGCAAAAGAATATTTATCACTTGTTGAAGACAAGGCGATTGCTGAACGGATATTTACTAATATTCTTGATGAATATGAAAAGACAAAAGCGATTTTGCTCAAAATTACTGGCGATAAAGAATTGCTTGATCATACCCCTAACATTAAAGAGTCAGTGCACAGACGAAATCCTTATGTGGATCCGTTAAACTTTTTACAGGTTGAGTTAATTAAAGAATTACGGGGTCAGGACGAGCCTAATGAAGAGCTGCTAACGGAAGTGTTGCTAACAATTAGCGGGATATCCGCTGGATTACGTAATACGGGTTGATATAAGGTTAAGCCATAAACTCTCACGAACGAGAGTTTATGGCTTTTTTAATTCTTAAATTTTGACACCGGTCAAGGATGTACCGCTACAGTAAACAATCATATTGCGGGTGTTATTTCCATTGCCGATCGAATCCGTCAGGAAGCAGCTGGAACGATTGAACAGCTCAAACAAATCAGTGTCAAAGATGTTTATATGCTACAGGTGATAATAAGCATACAGCCGAAAAAATCATTCGTCAGCTTGGAATTGAGAAATGAAAGATGAACACGAGCCAGTACATGAGCGCGAGGAATTAAAGAAACAGTTGATAGGGGTTTCTGGGCAATTGGAGAAACTGGCACTCACACCTATCAAAACTATTTCCCATCTGATTGATCAGCTGGAAGATAGTTTTGAGAAAAATGCAGAATCCAGTGTGGCTTATGCCCGTGAACGCCGTAATGCATGGCTTAATGTTAGAAAGGGATATGTTAATTTAGCAAGGAACACACATTTAAATCTTGTTGAGCGTGGCAGGAACAGCTTTAAAGAATTAGTAAAAACTCAGTAACTATTCTTGACCAATAAAGGAGAATTAGCGCATTGATTAGCATACGAATCCATACTAAAACTTAACAACCACAATCTCTGTTTTTAGTTTCGAGAGATTGTGGTTATTTTTATACTTTTAACACTCGAAACAGGGTTAAAGTCTTCGATTTGTCCTTTTTAGCATGCCATGATGGATTGGCATAATAACATTGAACTTTTTGTTACATACTGACATAAAATCAGCTTTGATACATAAATGTAACATTATTATTACTTATTTAACCAATTTAGATGATATACTTCTAATTAAGGTAAAATAGGATGATATTGGGTATTGTTTGTGAAATTCGTCTTACCTGCAATTGATGGATTGATAGATAAATAGGAAGTGTTACATAGAAAATTTGCGTATTACAACAAAATCATAAAGAATTTTATCTGGTTTTCTATAATTGGATTTTTAGACTAGTCATTTGGATATAAAGAAAGCAGGGAAACTAAAATGAAAACGAGTCTAACGGCACTTGCTACGACAATTTTAGTGGGATTTACAAGCGTATTTTCTCTTCCAGCTGTAAATGTAAAGGCAACAAGCATGCAGCGTATTCAGGAGCAGCGTTCGGGGATTCACTCGGAAATTTCAAAAGCTAATGAAGAAATTTCTCGGATTCAAGATGAATTAACTAAATTAACTGAACAGATTAAAAGAGTGGACCAAGCAATTAAAGATAATAATAATATGATTGTACAGACAGCAGAAAAAGTGAAAGCTTCGCAATCGGAAGTGGATGAACTGGAACAGGAAGTTACTGCCATTCAAGCGAGAATTGATAAACGTAACGAAATATTAAAAAAACGTGCCCTGTCCCTGCAGGAGAGCGGAGGAAAGGTTAGTTATATAGATGTGCTCCTAGGAGCCTCAAGCTTTGGTGATTTTGTTGACCGGCTTGGTGCCGTCACGACAATGGTGGAAGCGGATGAAGACCTTGTCAAGAAGCATCGAGAGGATCAGCAAGTAGTTATTAAGAAACAATCTAATGTGGAAAAAAAACTGATTGATTTAAAGGGCATGAAAATAGAGCTTGAAGGGATGCAGGCTCAGATTTTAGAACAAAAAGAACAAAATGATGCTTTAAAAGAAGAACTTAAGGCGAGAGAGCTTGAAAAGCTTTCTAAGAGGGATAATTTACAAACTCAGGACAGCTCGCTTGCATCAGAGGAAAAGCAGTTGAAAGACCCTGCTCAAAATTCCACCACTCCGAACACAGCTAATTTAAATGTAAACATACCTACAACATCAAACGAAGCCATTAATATTGTTATCCATGCAGGGGATAAGTATATTGGCAACTCCGTCTATGTTTTTGGCGGCGGTAGAAATGCCTACGATGTTGCCTATGGAAGATTTGATTGTTCTGGCTTTGTTGCATGGGCATTTGCACAGGCAGGTGTCAAGGTAGGGGCACATACGGATATCTTGAAAAATACAGGAACGAGGGTATCAATGAGTGAGGCGCGTCCAGGAGATCTTGTATTCTTTGATACTTATAAAATAGACGGTCATGTGGGAATTTATCTTGGCGGAGGTAAATTCATTGGCTCACAAAGTTCAACAGGTATTGGCATTGCGGATATGACTTCACGCTACTATGCAGAACATTTTAATGGACGTGTTATGCGAATTATCAATAATTAGCAAAAAACAGAAGCGATGCTCTTATGGCACCGCTTCTGTTTATGGTTGACTGATCTTAAGCAACTGTTCTAGCCCCGCTTTCAATTGGAGGAGTTCTTCCTCACTTTTTGGCTCCATTTCGACCTGACCACCTTCAACGAAACGTAGGTTAAATTTGGGGATGCTGGAGCTATCTGATGTTACTCGATGAGCCAATAGTTTAACATCTTTGAGGCCGATATTTCCGTTAGTGGGGAGATAGGAATTGCCGAACCCAGCATTAGTAACGTTTAAACTTAAGGTATTAAAAAAGACAGCATCCTCAGGGCTCATATCAATAGTGATAACACCCTTCGAAGTTTTGACTAATTTCTTAATCATTAAACCATCAGCTGAAAGGTTTTGAAATTTTAATTCAAGCATTGGCCGATCCTTTTGTTCAGCTGTATCACCGGAACGCTGCTTTTTAATCCATTTAAAGGGCTTATTCTTTTTTTTCATATCTAGGTAATATGGATATATGTCTATCGCACATTTTTATTTAGGTGAATAGGATATAAGGAAATCAAAAAAGGAGGTAATCCAAATGACGGGTGTAGCAGGTGGCTATGGCGGCGGATTTGCCCTACTAGTCGTTTTATTCATTTTGTTAATCATTATCGGGGCTTCTTGGGTTTACTAATTCTATAAATATAAAATGGAGGTACTAAAATGTTTGGCTATGGTGGATATGGTGGATATGGTGGATATGGCTATGGAGGCTGTGGAGGCTGTGGTTACGGCGGCGGCGTGGGCTTTGGCGGCGGTTTCGCTTTAATCGTAGTATTATTTATCCTGTTGATTATTGTGGGTGCAGCTTGCTTTAGATTTTAAGTGAAAAAATAAATATGAGGCATTTTCTTAAATGCCGAAGTTCTGAAAAGCAAGGTTCATACCTTGCTTTTTCTATTGCCTTTTTGGCAGATAAATTTTCCTCGATTTCCATGGAAGGTATTTCAGGTTGGATGGGGCGATTATCCATGTTAAGGTTGTAAAGAACAAAAATTACAAGGATAAAGGGGGACACAACACAATGAAAAGAATTGTTCCTATTCTATTTTCATTCGTCTTCTTCATGATCCTGCTGGTTTATCCTAGTTCAAACCATCCTGTTAAGGCTAAAACAACTGATCCCATTAAAATTAGCAAGGGAACAAAATATGATACTTTCAAGGAAGTTTCCCTTCGATATGGTTTATCCAAATCGGAATTAAAAGGTAGTAATGAAATAATCAAAGAACTTGTTACAGAAAAGAAAGTTATCATACAGGTTCAACTATCGGAGAAGGAAAAGGATCTGTTAGCAAGGTTAGTGACAGCAGAAGCAAAGGGCGAGCCGTATAAGGGGAAAGTTGCCGTCGCTGCTGTTGTTTTAAATCGAGTAGACAGTGAACAATTTCCAGATTCCATTCAGCAGGTTATTTATCAAGAAAAGCAGTTTCAACCAGTTGATAATGGGATGATAAATAAACCAGCAGGAATTGAGGCAAGAAAGGCTGTTAACGAAGCAATTGCTAATGATGGTCAAATCACCGATGCACTTTATTTTTTCAATCCCGACCAAACAAACAGCAAGTGGCTTCGTACAAGGGATGTAACAGAGGAAATTGGAAATCACCGCTTTGCCATATAAGAAACCCCGCTTGGTTAATCAAGCGGGTTTTCTTTTGTAAAAATGGCGGAACGTTTCCAAGCACTAAAGTCATCTAGTTCTTTTGATATTTTTTTGACCGTATAGCCAATCACAGCTGCATCATCAAGAAGCCCAAGACCAATAATGAAGTCAGGGACTAAATCAAGTGGAGAAACGAAATAAAGCAGCGCTCCTACCACAGTAATAATAGTACGAGTAGAAACATTTTTATATTCGCCTTTTGAGTATGATTTTACTAATTCAAAAAATAATTGCAATTTATCCCAAGCGTCTCCTAATTTTCCTTTCCTTTCATTGGCCATTATTATTGCTTTATGAAGTAATCCTTGCGTTTTTTGCTGATTGCCGATGTACCCGCTTGCTTCATCATTATATTTTTGCTGCTTTTTTTCGAATATCTTATCTTTATCGAACAACCAATTCACTCCTTAATGGTTAGAGTCCATACATAGTGTTCCACTAAAACAGGAAAACCATTAGATATTTGAACATAAAGAAAAACCCGGCGTAAGATGATTACACCGGGTTATCTTTTTAAGCTATAACAAGGTCATCACTGATTTGAGTTGATTTCCCCCAAACAATTTCCTCTATTTCCGAGCCTTCTAGTGTTTCCTTTTTTAATAATTCAGCAACTAATTGTTGATACTGTTGTTGATGGATATTAATCAGATCTTCTGCTTTTTCTATGCCTTTGGCAAATAGCTCCTGCATTTTTACTTCTTTATCTTGTTTGTTGAAGATCAATGTAAAACCGTCTTGGAGCATGCCGGTATCCACCATTTGTTCGATAATGTGTTTTGCCTGCTGCACATCTCCGCTAACGCCGATGCTGTGTTCACCAAGGAAGATTCTTTCAGCCACCCCGCCTGCTAATACCATGGCGACACGCTCCAGCAGATCACTGGTTGTCGACAAATGGAGCTCTTTTGGAATTGGCGCAACATAGCCGAGCGCTTCACCACGTGGAATAATTGTTGCTTTTCTGACAGAACCAGGCTTCGTTAACGATGCGACAATCGCATGCCCTGCTTCGTGGATGGCTACTCTCCGTTTTGTGTCAAGGTCCTGTAAGGAACGAGATGTGCTTCCCAAAATGGTCCTGTCAAGGGCATAATCAAGGTCTTGCTTTTGAATCATGTCTGTCCCGTTCCGAACGGCTCTCCTGCTGGCCGTTTCAAAAAGAGACTGAAGATCTGCACCAGAAAAACCTGAAGTGCTTTCAGCCAGCATATCTAATGATGCTAGCACATCCTTCGCAAACGACTTGCCTTTTGTATGGATGTCAATGATTTCTCTTCTTCCTTTTGTATCTGGAAGTGGCACCTGGAAAGAGAAATCGATTCTTCCTGGACGAAGAAAGGCTTCATCAAGCATGTCCTTTCTATTTGTTGCAGCAATAAACAGTATCCCATCATTGGAATAACCGCCATCCAGCTGAACAAGTAATTCAGTTAAGGTTTTTTCAGCTTCCTCGCCGCCATGCGCCTTTCTTTTTCCTGCTAAAGCATCCACTTCATCGATGAAAATAATAGCGGGACCTTGTTGTTTCCTTGCTGTTTTGAACAAGGTACGAACACGACTAGCCCCTACACCGATAAACATTTCATTAAAAGCAGAACCGCTTGCTGAAAAGAAAGCAGCTTTTAATTCATGGGCGATTGCTTGTGCCAGTAAGGTTTTTCCAGTTCCGGGAGGTCCGTACAGAAGAATTCCTTTCGGTGGTTTAATTCCTAATTTAGACGCTCTTGCCGGCTCTTTCAGGGTTGACAGTGTTTGCAAGATTTCTTCTTTCATTTCTTCTCCGAGTCCACCAACATCCTCTAAGCTAATCAAAGGAAGGGGACGTGCCTGGGCCACGCTGTTTTTCATCGATTTATTTAATCCGAAGCCGCCTTTTGTTTTTTGAAGTGCAAATGCTGCACCCGCCATAAGCAGAATAACCCCGCCTAAAATCCATTTTCCATAGCGGCTGCTTGTGGAATAGAAATATTCAATATTATATTTTTCGACAAGCTTGTCTACCATTTGGCTATTTGGGGGAACATGAGAAACGTATTCAGATTTTCCTGCTTTAATATAAATGCTCCCGTCAGCTTGTTCCGTTAGAGCGACCGTTTTTCCGTGCTGCTCTTGAATAGTTTTCTCAACAGACGAGAATGGGATTGCCATCTCATTATTTGTGGTCTGAACCAACCAGACGATACCTGCTATAACTAATATAATCGCTGCGAAGAGCGGAATAAACTTAGAAACTTTTCTTTTACTTTTATTCAATTCCTTCATCTCCTTCAACAGAGTCATCACCTATTATAAAGGGATTTCCAGTGAAATGGATGTGGGAATCGATGGAAGCTTAAAAAACACAGCAACCCTTTAAAAAAGGGCAGTGTGTTTTCAAAGTTTATGATAATAAGCGAAGGTGAGGAATGATCGGCATAAGTACACTTTGCGCAAGAACACCAAAACTTACACCCACACTTGATGATTTACTCCATTTAAAAACATGAACTTTTTCGTCCTTTCCTTCATACAAAAATAATAGCTGCTCTCCTTCTTCGACAATTCCAATCTTTTTATATGAAATATTATTTTGCTTAAGGACAATATCAAATGCTTTCCGTAATAGGTCTAAGGTCGGTTGATCAATGGTTGTAATATTCATAGTGCCTCCCAGTGTAGTTATGTATTTAACGGTATTATTTCATCAATACAGCATACCTACATTATATTCTTTTCGCCTGTGGGATAAAAGAAATAATCATAATCGCTATATAGAAATATTGCAAAGTTGCCTTTTGCGAGATAAGATTGAAGTTATGGACAAAAATTTTAAATTTAATTGTCAAAAGTGAGGAAAATGAAATGGGTAACAATTTTAAAGAAGAAGTATTATCACGTCGCACATTTGCGATAATTTCCCACCCGGATGCCGGTAAAACAACACTAACAGAAAAGTTATTATTATTCGGCGGCGCCATTCGTGATGCTGGTACAGTAAAAGCGAAAAAGACGGGGAAATTTGCGACAAGTGACTGGATGGAAATTGAAAAGCAGCGTGGAATCTCCGTCACCTCCAGTGTCATGCAATTTGACTATGATGGATACAGAGTTAATATTTTGGATACTCCTGGTCATCAGGATTTCAGTGAAGATACGTACCGTACCTTGATGGCTGTAGATAGTGCAGTGATGATTATCGATTCGGCAAAAGGGATTGAGGCACAAACACTTAAGCTATTTAAAGTTTGCCGCATGCGGGGAATTCCTATTTTTACTTTTATTAATAAACTAGACCGCCAAGGGAAATCCCCTCTCGAACTTCTTGCTGAATTAGAAGAGGTTCTTGGAATTGAATCCTATCCCATGAACTGGCCAATCGGAATGGGGAAGGAATTCCTAGGCATTTATGACCGCTTTAACAACCGGGTTGAACAGTTCCGTGTGAACGAGCAGGACCGTTATATTCCATTAAATAATGATGGGGAAATTGCCGGTGACCATCCGTTAAAGGCGTCAGGACTTTATGACCAAACACTTGATGAAATTATGCTCCTTAATGAAGCAGGAAATGAATTTTCAGCAGAAAGAGTAGCAGCGGGAAACCTTACGCCTGTATTTTTCGGAAGTGCCTTAACAGCCTTTGGTGTCCAGACCTTTCTTGAGTCATACCTGCAATTTGCTCCTCCACCGGTGGCACGTAATTCATCGATTGGTGAAATTGATCCACTAGGGGAACAATTTTCAGGCTTTGTCTTTAAAATTCAAGCCAATATGAATCCTGCACACCGAGACAGGATTGCCTTTGTGCGTGTTTGTTCAGGGAAGTTTGAGCGAGGAATGACGATTAATCTTCCACGATTAGGTAAGCAAGTAAAGCTTTCGCAATCGACTTCGTTTATGGCTGAAGAAAGAAATACAGTAGATGAAGCGGTTAGCGGCGATATTATCGGGTTATACGATACGGGCACCTACCAAATTGGCGATACTCTGACTACTGGCAAGGATGCCTTTCAATATGAGCGGCTTCCACAGTTTACACCGGAATTGTATGTTAGGGTTTCCGCAAAAAACGTACTGAAGCAAAAATCCTTTTATAAAGGAATACAGCAGCTCGTCCAAGAAGGAGCTATTCAGCTCTTTAAAACGGTTAAAACGGATGACTATTTATTGGGCGCGGTTGGTCAATTACAGTATGAAGTATTTGAGCACCGAATGAAAAATGAGTATAATGCTGATGTCATAATGGAGCGGATGGGATCAAAGATTGCCCGCTGGACTGAAAACGACGTAGTTGATGAGAATCTCTCGAGTTCGCGCTCCCTGCTCGTAAAAGATCGTTTTGAACAATATGTGTTTTTATTTGAAAATGAATTTGCCCTAAGATGGTTCCAAGAAAAAAATCCAACCGTAAAACTTTATAATCCAATGGATCAGCATGACTAAAAAAAAGCGGCGGGCTAATTACCCGCTTTTTTTTATCGTCTAAGAAATTATAAAATAAATTAGTGTGGATAACTTTGAATTAGTTATCTGAATCCAGCGCCC
>NZ_BCVI01000025.1 GCF_001591665.1 Neobacillus soli NBRC 102451
CCGTGTTTCCTTTATCTCAGCCAAAGCGCTCCAGTCCATACGCCGCTAAACGGCCGCTTGCGCCTTTTGTTCTTAAGTTGGGAAAAAATAACGAATTACCCTGCTATTTTTTGGTATTAAACTGGACAAGCTAAGTGGAGAAGTATTTTTGCATTCTTAAATTTGCCTTGAGAAGCGGGATTGTTTGATGAAAGAGATGAGCCGATTAGAAGCCGTTTTATGGAATATTGCTTTACCTGGTTTTAGTCAATTATTAATGGGTCAATACATTAAAGGAATATTGTTTGTGGCCTTAGAATTCATAATAAATGCTAATGGCCATTTTAACCAGGCAATCATGTACAGCTTTTTAGGAGAAATCGACAAGGCCGAAGCGGTCATGAACTACCAATGGGTCATGTTTTATCCGTGTGTTTATATGTTTTCAATGTGGGATAGTTATCGTTCAGCCATGCCTGCAAATGAAAAATACACGTATTTACCGTTTGTCTTTGGTGCTTACTTTGTCACAGTTGGTTTGATGCTATCCCCTAAAGTGATGCTTTTTCAAATTCACCTAGGTCCAGTTTTTGTACCCATGCTATTTTTAATCCCAGGCCTACTGATCGGATTTTTAATAAAATATTTGTTGACCTTCACTTTTAATAAAAGATAATTGGTCAGATAAAAAAAGACTTTAATTCTTGTTAGACGAGGATTAAAGCTTTTTTATGTTGGGAAATTTTTTTTATAAACCCCCATAAACTGTTTAAGAGGAAACGTAACTATGTAGTAAAAAGAAAGGAAATTAAAAATACAGCATTTAGGCATGTGAAAATTCATTATTTTTGTGCCATTAAATTAGATTGGTAAGCCGTTCTTGGTGCTAATCTTTCATTTTGCTCAACTCCTCTAAAGTCCAAAGGTCCGTACTTATGTTATAATTGGGCGAATAGAGGTGAGTGAATGCTAAGTTTATTGTTTGTAGCCAAGAAGAAAAAAAGGACGTTGGAGGAATCAGTTCTCTTAATTCAACAAGGTGACAAGTTCCTGCTCAATGAAATCATAGATGCTTATAAACCATTTATTGCAAAAACAGTTTCTTCCGTATGTAAACGATATATTTATGAAACCGATGATGAATTTAGCATTGGCCTTATCGCGTTTAATGAAGCGATTGAAAAATATTCGACCGAGCGGGGAAGTTCCCTGTTAAGTTTTTCTGAAGTGATCATAAAAAGAAGGATAATTGACTATATTCGTAAACAAACTAAACATCAACATATTAGTATTGACCTAAGTAATACGTCGCATGAAGAAGAAACAGCGGGGTCAGTTATTGTTAACGAGCTATCTCTTGATGATTATAATAAAAGAAATGACGAGCAATTAAGGAAAGATGAAATTATTCAATTTCAATCATTATTGACCACCTTTGGTTTAAGCTTTAGCGACTTAGTTGAGAATTCCCCCAAGCATTCAGATGCACGGAAAAATGCGATGATTGCCGCAAAAATATTAATTGAGGATCATGAGTTAAAGGAATTATTATTTAGCAATAAGCGGCTTCCGATAAAGCAGCTTGAAAAAAGGGTGGATGTCAGTAGAAAGACCATAGAACGGAATCGGAAATATATTATTGCTATCGCACTCATTTTATCGAGTGATTATGTTTATATGAAGGATTATCTAAAGGGGGTGCTCGATACATGAAAAAGGGAATAATAATGGAAATAGATGAGGCCATTTTAACGCTTTTAACCCCCGAAGGTGAATTTCTGCATGCTAAGCGACTCAATCAGCCATATATAATTGGTGAAGAAATACAATTTTTTCCGATTGTAAGCATGAAAACATCTTCCAATTTAATCTCTTATTTAAAGAATTTGTTTAAGCTAAAATCGGTTTGGGCTGTCATAGCTGCACTATTTATCTTCCTTGGATCATTTATTCCCATGTATCAAAATAATAAGGCCTATGCCTATATGTCCATTGATGTGAATCCGAGTATTGAGCTTGGTGTTAATAAAAAAATGCAGGTTGTAGAGTTAACTGGTTTTAATAACGAAGGAAAAAAGATTATTTCACAAATTGATAATTGGAGAAATAAGGATGTTTCTAGAGTTACTCAAGCTATTTTAGCGGAAATGAAAAATGAAGGCTTTTTGAAAACGAAGGAACATGTGATAATTTCTACTGCAAGGACAAAGGAATCAGAAAAGAATGTTGAAGAAAAGTTCCAACAGAATATGCAAGCAATTAAAGAGACAGTAAAAAATCAGCATTTAGAGCTGACATTATTAACAAGTACGGAAAAAGAACTTAAAAAAGCACATGAACTTGGTATAACAGCGGGTAAATACCAAGAAAATAAAATCCAGTCAGCATTAAAGAAAAGAAGTAAAGAAAAGGTAAGGACCATTGAGAACAACCAGGAAGGCAATGGTCTTCCGTCGAGACCGGCTAAAACGGTCCAACCAGGGCAATTAAAAAAACAAATAATGAACCAGTCTGTTCAAAACAAGAGAATACCTGAAAATAAATTACAAAAGGAAAAACGCTGGGACGACTGGAAAAAGATGCCCCCAGGACAACTGAAAAAACAGAAAGAAGAACAGTTAAAGCACGACCAGGGGAAGCAAAAAAAGCAATCTTACCAAAAGGAAAACGTAAACGAAAATAAAAAAACAAAACATGGCGAAAAACAAAATGGGAAACATCGCAATAAACATAATGGAAAATATAACGAAAAACATAATAACGAAAAACATAATAACGGAAAACATAATAACGAAAAACATAATAACGGAAAACGTAATAACGGAAAACATAATAACGAAAAACATAATAACGAAAAACGTAGAAGTAATTAAAAGTCCGGTATGAATACCGGACTTTTTTCCATGTTTTATTAAATTATTCTTTAGTAAATTGTCCGGACATTTGCGCTTGTGCCTGCTTGACAAGTCTTTTTGTAATTTCGCCACCCACAGATCCGTTTGCTCTTGAAACTGTATCAGAACCTAAATGGACGCCAAATTCCTGAGCTATTTCGTATTTCACTTGATCCAAATACTGTTCAATTCCAGGCACTAACAATTTGTTACTGCTATTAGCCATTTTAGTCAACTCCTTATAACTTATACAGAGATAATTTTACCTCTGTATAAGTATTATTTAGTATGAACCCCATTTTCATAAGTGGTAATGTTTTTCGGAACTGGATAAAAAAAATACGTTTTTTAATCTGTTCCCTTGCTAACATCATTTGTGGGGTGCATGAACGGGTAGGCTTGGGGTTTTCTTTTACTCTCTAACAGCTCACGATTTTCGGTTGTGTTCCAGCCAATATCGTTCGTAGGATGAACCCATTCGTCACCCGCCATGATGGCCGGATCTGTATCCTTTGACCAATTTTCTAAAGGGGAATTATCAGAGGCATATAAGCTGTCACCGATGGTCACACCTTGTTTGTTAACAAAAGGCGCCTCCATTTTGATACCGGTCCCTTCAAAGGTTGGAGCATTAATTTGATGTGGCATTGTTTCGTTTATCGTTAATTGCTCAAGGGTCTGTTTGTTTTTTTGCCTTTTCATATCTGCTCACTCCTGTTTTTCTTTATTTTCTTCATGAATGATAATTTTATTTATGAAAAATAAGGAATGTTTGATTACCATCAATTTGTTTCAAACTAAAGAGGTCACAAAAAATAAAGGAGGAATACTTCATGGCAAAGCGAAAGGCTGAATTCGATGCAGTGGAAAAATATACAAAGACACCTCATAAAAATGTTCAAGAAAGTGAATTTTCAGCAGAATTTACTGATAATAACAATGCCATTAGGTTTGCAAACCGTAATTCCAAGTTAGGGAAAAAAGGAAAAGGGTAAAAAAAATAGCCGGCATTGCCCGGCTTATTTTTCTTTATATGAAAAAATGAGGGTTCTCGCATTTGTTGGATCAAAATAAGCTAATAAACAAACAGGATCCTTGTCAATTTCTCCTGTGCTTAAATATCTTGTTAAATCAAAGGAGAGCTCTTCTAGCATCGTATGCTTAAATAATTCCTTTTCATCCATTTGCAGCTCCTCGAATTCAATACCTAAAAGTGATGGCTCCTCGAGGATTTGTTTATATAATTTTGCCCGTGCACCTTTATCAAAGGAAGGTCCCCACCATGGCTTTCTTGGCTTGAATTTATGGTTTTTAAGGTAATCATACTTCATAAGTCCTAAAATCACATCAAGATTTTCGACTGACATTTGTTCAAGAAAGGAGTGCAGCCGGCGGAATAAATCTTCAAGCTGGTGGCCGATTCTTGACCAGCCCCTTTCATCCCAATAAGATCCAAACTGCTGGAAGAAATCAAATGGTGAAGGAAAAACGTTCGTTACTAAGTATTCAACAGTATGATCCATCCTATGGTCGTTCCAATATTTTTCTAGCACATCCTCAACCTGTTTAATTTTAACAATATCGTCAAAGGAAAGGACATTATTACTTAATATTTCATAGGGGGAGTGATCCATATAAATATATTGATGGTCAGCAGCTCGAAGGCGTACCCCTGTTCCGCGCAACATCTTCAAAAATCCTAATTGTAATTCCTCAGGCCTCATTTCAAAAACATCGTTAAATGTTTTCCGGAAAGATGAATAATCTTCTTCTGGCAGCCCAGCAATCAAATCGAGATGCTGGTCGATCTTGCCGCCTTCTTTTACCAATGTGACGGTTCTAGTGAGCTTAGAAAAATTTTGTTTCCGCATAACAAGCTCATTCGTAAAGTCATTGGTAGACTGAACACCAATTTCAAAGCGGAAGAGCCCTTTTGGTGCCTCTTGATTTAGAAATTCAATTACTTCTGGACGCATAATATCAGCGGTTATTTCAAATTGAAAAACGGTGCCTGGAAGATGCTCGTCAATCAGGAAGCGAAACATCTCCAGGGCGTAGCTTCTGCTGATATTAAAGGTACGGTCAACGAACTTAATTGTTTTCGCACCGTTTGCCATTAAATAGCGAATATCTTCTTTTATTTTTTCCCTATCAAAATATCGTACCCCAACTTCAATCGATGACAGGCAAAATTGACAGCTAAACGGACAGCCGCGGCTAGTTTCAATATAGGTCACACGTTTGCCTAAATGTGCATGATCTTCTGAAAAGCGGTACGGTGATGGGAGCTCCTTAAGATCAAGCTTATTCATCTGCGCTGTGAGCAGTACTTCACCATTGTGCCGATAGGCAATTCCATGGACATTGCGATAATTATGGGACCTTTCGATTTCCGTAAGTAACTGTTTAAAGGTTTGTTCACCCTCACCGAGTACAATAAAATCGACATCCGGATATTTGTTCATCCACTCAGTCGTATCATAGGATACTTCAGGACCACCCAGAACTATAAGGATGGAAGGGTCGATTTTTTTAAGCATATTTACCACTTTGAGTGTCTCTTCAATGTTCCAGATATAACAACTAAATCCAATCACCGTCGGTTTTTGTTGATAAAGGTCTGAGACAATGTTCATTACGGGATCTTTGATGGTGTACTCTTTGATTTGGATGTTAAATTCCGGGGCGGCATAAGCCTTTAAATAACGAATCGCTAAGTTAGTATGTATATATTTAGCATTCAAAGTTGAACAAATGACATTCATAGAATAACTCCCTTTTCTTTAATGAAACAAAGGATAATTATATATTATTTTAGACCAATTTAATAGTTAACAAACTGTTTCTTAAGGTTCATTAATAAATGTCTTAATATAACTAGTACTGTTATATTACAGGTAATACCCTGTTATATAATTGGTGCGTCCGAAAAAGTCAGTTGTATTAACGGTTTGTAGATAACAGGTTAATGTGTTTCAAATGTTTTTCTAAGATGTTTAACATTTGTCACAGCTTAATAAAATCTATTGCTCTACAATAACTTTGGGGAAGTTAAATTCTTATGTCTATTTTGGGTAATTATTTGAACGAAATTGGGGAGGGACAGGGACATTATGTCTATTTTACCGAAAAAAAATGAACTAGGATTTTTTGAAATCCGTTTAGAATCAATTGGCGGTCTAGGAGCGAACCTAGCTGGTAAAATGTTGGCTGAGGCAGGTATTTTAAGTCTTGGTTTGAAAGGATCTAATTTTTCATCTTACGGGTCTGAAAAAAAGGGGTCTCCAGTAAAGAGCTTCATCCGTTTTTGTGAACCGGATGTAGATATTAGAGATCATAGTCCAATCGAACAACCACATATTGTTGGAGTATTTCATGAAGCATTATATAGAACGGTTAATGTTGTCAGCGGCCTGAATGCTGATGGGATTGTCTTGGTAAATACAGCAAGAGATTTTGATGGAGTTAAAAAGGATTTACAGCTAGAAAACGGTACACTAGCAATTGTTGATGCCCTGACCATTGCGGTTGAGGAAAAAACAAAAGTAAATACGGCGATGCTTGGTGCATTATATCGTATTTGTGATTTTCTAGATCCGGAATCAATGAGAGATGTAATTCGAAAAACGTTTACAAAGAAATATCCGCATCTTGTTGAACCAAATGTCCGCACCTTTGATCGTGGCTATAATGAAGTTCAATTTAAAACGTATGAAGTGCCGGATGGAGCAGAAGGGAAAGCTTTCACACGCCCGCTTCCGTCTCTTGGCTATATGACCCAGGAAATCGGCGGTGTCATGGTCTCGCAGGCAAATAGTATTTTTAAAGATTTAAGCGGTTCTCGACAAGGATTTCTTCCCGAGTTCCAACTAGATAAATGCATTCATTGTGCTGCCTGCGATAATGTTTGCCCGGATTTTTGTTTTGTTTGGGAAGAAGGAGAAGATAAGCGCGGCAGGAAACAAATGTTTCTTAAAGGAATTGACTACCAATATTGTAAGGGCTGCCTGAAATGCGTGGAAGCATGCCCAACCGATGCATTAGGCGACCTTCGTGAAATGCTCGGGTATGCTGATGAAAACCGCGTGAAGCAAAACTTTCCTTATATTGCAGGAGGGATTCAATAATGGCGATTTTAGAAGATAAATTAACAGTTCAAAGTAAAGCAGAACAGGTTTCAACATTTGAATCAGGAAATGAAATGGCTGCAATGGCAGCCGCTCAAATAAATTATCATATTATGGGATACTTCCCAATTACACCTTCAACAGAGGTGGCGCAATTTTTAGATCAAATGAAGACGCGCGGTGAGCATGATATTAAGTTAATTCCAGCGGATGGTGAACATGGTTCTGCGGGTATTTGCTATGGTGCTGCTGCTACAGGTGCGCGCGTAATTAATGCAACGAGTGCAAATGGCTTCTTATTTATGCTTGAACAGATGCCTGTTCAATCAGGAACTCGTTTTCCAATGGTAATGAACCTTGTTACACGAGCAGTCAGCGGGCCGCTTGATATTCGCGGCGATCACTCTGACCTTTATTACGCCTTAAATACCGGCTGGGTTATTTTAACAGCAAAGACGCCTCAAGCCGTTTATGATATGAATATAATGGCACTAAAAATTGCTGAACACTCAAAAGTGCGTTTACCTGTTATTGTGGCTTATGATGGTTTCTTCACATCACACCAAAAACGCAGGGTGGAATACTTTAAGGATCGTAAAGTTGTGCAACAATTTGTTGGTGAATGTCCTACAGACTATAATTTTGTAAGGGATCTTAGAAAACCTGTGACCATCGGTGCCCATATGAGTGGTGATGAGTTCATTAACAATCACTTCCAGCAATCCGAAGCGATGTATAATGCTGGTGAGGTCTTTAGAGAAATTGCTAATGAATACGCGAAAATTTCAGGAAGAGAATATCCTGTTCTGGATTTGTATAAAATGGAAGATGCAGAATTGGCGGTATTCCTTTTAAACTCCGCGGCAGAATCAGCTAAAGATGTTGTTGACCAGTTACGTAAAAAAGGAATTAAAGCAGGGGTAATCAGCCCGAATATTATCCGTCCATTCCCTGCGAAGGAAATACGCGCGGCCCTTAAAAATGTGAAATCATTATTAGTTGGTGAACGGGCCGATTCCTACGGTGCAAATGGCCCTAATTTAACACATGAAGTAAAATCTGCCCTGCAGGATGACAAGAACAACCAAACGATTGTGTTAAGCCGCGTATTCGGTCTTGGCGGTAAGGATTTTTATGCAAGTGATGCACAAAATTTCTTTGAAATGGCGATTGAAGCCATGGAAAAGGGCTTCGCTGAAAAGCCATTCGATTACTATGGCCACATTCCTGGTAATCCGGAAAAAATCCTTAAGCCTGTCATTTTGCCACAGCACGGAGATGTTTTTAAAACAGGTTTAATTGATGTGAAGATGGATGAAGAAACGAATAAATTGAAGGTAAAAATCCCGCCGCTTCGTGCGTTGACTGGAAAACCAAAACGAATCGCATCGGGTCATGGAGCATGCCCAGGCTGTGGAATATTTGCTGGTCTCGAGTTATTCTTTAAAGGAATAGAGGGGGATATTGTTACTCTATTCCAAACAGGCTGTGCCTATGTAACTACCACTGGTTATCCAAGTACCTCACATAAGCAAACGATGATGCACAATCTGTTCCAAAATGGTGCAGCGACATTATCAGGTACACTAGAAGCATTTATGGAATTAAAACGCCGCGGTGAAATCGAAGTTTCTGATGATGCGACGTTTGTGATGATTACTGGTGACGGCGGTATGGATATTGGGATGGGCTCTGCGATAGGGACGGCACTAAGAGGACATAAATTGATCATGCTTGAATACGATAATGAAGGCTACATGAACACAGGTTCACAAATGTCTTATTCTACGCCAATGGGGCATATGACAAGTACATCCGGTGTAGGGAAAAAACAGCGAGGTAAAGCCTTCCATCATAAAGACACAGCACAAATCATGGCAGCGACAAATATGCCATACGTGTTTACCGGGTCTGAGGCCTTCCCACAAGACTTGGTTAAAAAAGGTGCAAAAGCACAGTGGTATGCCCAAAATGTTGGAACGGTTTATGGAAAAATTCTTATCACCTGTCCATTAAACTGGAAATCTGATGACCGCTACGGCACAAAAATTGTCGAGGCAGCGGTAGATGCTTGCTTCTTCCCGCTTTATGAAGTGGAACAAGGTGTTACAACAATTACGTACAACCCGGAAGAAAAGAATAAACGTATTCCGCTTTCGGATTGGTTAAAATACATGGGTAAAACCAGACATCTTCTAAAAGATGAAAATAAACCAATTTTAAAAGAATTTGAGGCAGAAGTGGAAAAAAGATGGCAGCGTCTAAAAGCAAAAGATGAAAACCCAATGCTATAATAATGTTAAACGCAAAGTGCAAGTATGTGCTTTGCGTTTTTTGCGTTTTGCCGCGGATGTTCACGAAATTGGTTAGCTGAAAAATTTGCTTGACAAGCGAAAAGGATATTCCGCGCTTTATGTAGAATATATGAGTAAATATTATTGCCTAATTTAAGATGTTCGTGGGGTGGCTTTAAGTGGAGATGCAGTTAAATCAGGGAGATGCTTTACCCCTTGATATTAGTGAACTGAAGAAAAGAAAAACTGATTTGCGAGAGAGCGAACAAAAGTACAGACGAATATTTGAGGATTCCATTGATGGACTCATTCTCTGGGATAACCAGCATCGCATCGTGGATATCAATTGTGCCGCTGAAAAAATGATAGGTATTTCAAGGGAAAAATTAATAGGGAAACAGATTTACGATCCCTATTCTCATCAAGAAAAGAATAAGCAGGAAATACTGAAGCATATTGAACACGTTCTTAATAATGGGCATGGCAATTCCACCATCATGTTTGATAAAGAAGATGGTAAAAAGCAATATTTTGAATACTCATCAAAACTTGAAATTGTTGAGGGGTTGAATTTTACAGTATTTAAGGACGTATCGGAAAAAGTGGAAATGCAAGAGCATCTGCGAAAATCAGATACTTTAAATGTGATAGGGGAGCTCGCGGCAGGAATTGCTCATGAGATCCGAAATCCCATGACAGCCTTAAAAGGATTTATCCAATTACTCGAGGGAAATATTACGAAAGAGCATTCGATGTATTATCAGGTTATTACCACTGAACTCGCGAGAATTGATTCAATTATTAACGAGTTTTTGGCCCTTGCAAAACCGCAGGCAATTAGGTTCCAGGAGAAAGACATCAATCAGATTATGAAGGAAACCGTTGATCTTTTGAATGCGCAAGCTGTACTTTATAACGTCCAATTTTTCACTAACTATGATGAACAGCTTCCACTTGTTTTTTGTGAGCCCAATCAATTGAAAAAGGTATTTATTAATTTAATTAAGAATGCCATCGAGGGTATGCCGAGTGGTGGGAATATAACAATTACTCTACAGAAAGTGGAGAATCAGCAAATTCAAATAAGCATTAAAGATGATGGAACAGGAATATCGAAAGAAAAGATAAAAAAGCTGGGCGAACCCTTTTATACAACAAAGGAAAGGGGTACTGGGCTTGGTTTAATGGTGAGCTATCGGATCATCGATGAACATAAAGGAAATATAAGAGTTGAAAGTGAGGAAGGGAAAGGGGCGATATTTTATATAACGCTACCAATTAACCTGAATAATAGCAATCTCTAAAACACTTCCATTCCATTGGAAGTGTTTTAAATTATTGACAAAAAAATATTAAATTAGATATACTTCTAATTAGATGTATATCTAATCCATGGGGTGAGGTCGTTGATTCAGTTAGATAAGTTAGTAGCCTTTTATAAATCGATGGGTGACCCAACAAGGGTGAGAATTGTTGCGATTCTAGCAAATGGGCCTTTACATGGGCAGGCGATTGCGGGAAAGCTTGGCTTAACTGCCCCTACCATTTCACATCACTTGAAAAAGTTACGGGATATCCATGTGGTTTATGAAAGAAGAGATAAAAATACAATTTATTTTTATTTAAACACAGCGATGATTAAGCAGCAGGCTCATGTGCTAACCCGGTTAATAGAAAAAGGAGGAAAGGAGTTGGATGAGATGGTGGAAACTAGTTTAGTACGACAAAAAGTTTATGAGAATTTTTTTACAAAAGAAGGGAAACTGAAAAATATTCCTGCGCAAAGAAAGAAGAAATTAATGGTGTTTGAGCGTATGATTCGTGGGTTGAAGATAGGTGAAAAGTATGAGGAAAAAGTATTAAACGAGTATATCAAACAATTTCATGAAGATTACGCTACCATTCGCCGGGAGTTTATTATTAATCATTACATGTACCGCGAAAATGGTATATATGAACTAAACCCAGAGGAAATGTGGGATAAACCTGAATAAAAAAGCAATCCAATCTGGATTGCTTTTTCCCATGTTACAATACACCCTTTACTTTGAAGATGAAAGAGGGGAGGTTGTTAATTTCTTTTCGTTGTTTAATAAGGACTTCCCCTAGTTCCAGCGTTTTACGCTTGGCAGCTAGTCTTTTATGCTCATCTTCAATACCGTCCAAATCTGCAACATGTGCGAGTCCAATTGTCCTTCTAATTAATTCACAGCCAGCAAAGCCAAGGGCGTCCTCAAAGAATTTTGAAAGCTGGTAGTTTAAGAATGTCGAGGTTTTTGCTAATATTTCTTTATTTTCTGTGTTCCATAAGTGGGTATATTGGTCTTCAAAAACAATCCAGACCGTTTCAATATGATTGATAAATAAATCACGTTTTGACTCGTTAACAATTACCTGGAAAAGTAGATTCGCAATGACTTGGCCAATATCAAATCCAGCAGGGCCGTAGAACGCAAACTCAGGATCGATGATCTTTGTTTCCTCATTATTGGCAAAAACACTTCCAGTATGCAAGTCACCGTGCAAGAGGACTTCTGCTTCCGTTAAAAAGCTTCTTTTCAAGACATTTACATGAAACTTCAGCTCTTCATCCTGCCAAAGGGCATCAACTTCCGCGCGTAAGCCATCCTCGAATTCATTTGTCTCCGCATCAAAATATGGATCTGTGAAAATTAAATCCTCTGTGATCTTGCAAAGCTCCGGATTGATAAACTTTTGCACCTGTTCTTTTTTTGCAGATAGACCTAAACCATAATCAGACGTAAAAAATAAAGTTTTCGCCAGATATTCACCCAAATGTTTAGAAAGAAGCGGGTAGGTTTCCCCTTTAATAACTCCTGTTCTAGCAATCAAAAGATGGGATAGGTCCTCCATTACAGTTATAGCAAGTATATCATCAGTGAAATATACTTCTGGCACATAAGCAGGTGCAATTTGTCCAAAAATCTTTAAGGCATCTGCTTCGAACTTTGCTCTTTTTAGCGTTAATGGCCAGCTTTCACCAACAACCTTTGCATAGGGAAGTGCTTGTTTAATGATAAGTCCCTTTCCGGCTTGTTCGTCCACAAGGTGAAAAACAAGATTGAGATTGCCATCACCAATCTCCTTGCAGACTAATTCTGCATTTTCAGTAAAAATATTTAAACTTAAGGCTAGCTGAATGGCAGCTGCTTCGGTTAACGGTTGGTAAGATGTTTGTTTTAGTAGAGTCATTACTTTTCTTTTCCTCCTTGGTATAGAGGCTTGGATTGTGCCCAAAAGCACTAAAAAAGCCTCTTTCTCATCTGAAAGAGGCTTGAAGACTATGTCTATCGCACCTCTTATCTCTCAGAAAGAATATCCTTCTGTTGGAATTAGCACCGTGCCATGCGCAAATACTTGCGCCCCATTTCACAATGGATTTAAGGTCGGTTGCTGGGCTTCAAAGGGCCAAATCCCTCAGCCAGCTCGTGATAAGAGTAAATATAATTTTCAGTTTCTTTTAATCTGATAAACACTATAACAGTATTAAAAGAAAAGTGTCAATATTTTTTGAAAGATTATTTATAAAACCATGGTTTTCGATTTTCAAAAACAGTTTACTTCTTGGTTTTTGGATGGGTCACCAAAGGCGATATCTATTTGTAAGCAAGAAATTTTCAATTACACGAATCTTCCCCCCATTAGGAATTTTTCCTTTACATGCTGTTATTTAAGTTATATCATTTGTGATTAGAAATTCCCAAAATACGAAAAAGAATAAAGCAGGTGAGAATGATGAAGCAATTTCCGCCATCAGAACTTTTAAATAGTCTTCCGAAGCAATTTTTTGCCGGGCTCGTTAAGAAGGTCGGCGAATATATTGCCGAAGGACATGACGTCATAAATTTAGGTCAAGGCAATCCGGATCAGCCAACACCGGCACATATTGTTGCCAAGCTGCAGGAAGCGGCAGCTAATCCACTGAATCACAAATACTCGCCATTTCAGGGATATGGGTACTTAAAACAGGCAGCTGCAGATTTTTACTTAAGAGAATATGGGGTAACCATTGACCCGGCTAAAGAAGTGGCCATTTTATTTGGCGGGAAAGCAGGATTGGTCGAAATTCCCCAGTGCTTGTTAAATCCAGGTGATACCATTCTCGTTCCTGATCCAGGCTATCCAGATTATTGGTCTGGAGTCGCCCTTGCAAAAGCGGAAATGGTTACGATGCCATTAAGAGAGCAAAATAATTTTTTGCCCGATTTTCACGAACTTTCTCCTGAAGTTTTATCAAAGGCGAAATTAATGTTCCTCAATTATCCTAATAATCCGACTGGGGCTACGGCTACACAAGAATTTTTTGAGGAAACAGTTAAGCTAGCCAGTGAAAATGATATTAGTATAGTCCATGATTTTGCCTATGGAGCCATTGGCTTTGATGGTGAAAAACCATTGAGCTTCTTGCAGGTAGATGGAGCAAAAGATGTGGGGATAGAAATTTATACACTGTCCAAGACCTATAATATGGCCGGCTGGCGAGTTGGCTTTGCTGTAGGAAATGAAAGCGTGATTTCGGCGATTGAACTACTTCAGGACCATCTGTATGTTAGTTTGTTCGGGGCTGTGCAGGAGGCTGCAGCAGAAGCACTGACTGGCCCGCAGAATTGTGTGAAGGAATTAAACGAGCTTTATGAACGGAGAAGAAATGTTTTAATTGATGGTCTTCGTTCAATTGGCTGGAATGTCACGGCCCCAAAAGGTTCATTCTTTGCTTGGCTAAAGGTACCAGACAGGCTTTCATCGGAGGAATTTTCGAATATTCTCCTTGAAAAAGCACATATAATGGCAGCGCCGGGTATTGGTTTTGGAGAATTTGGTGAGGGTTATGTCCGTGTGGGATTATTATCATCTGAGGAACGGTTAGTGGAAGCTGTCAGAAGAATTAGTTGTTTAGAAATTTTTAAAAAATAGGTTGACAATTTATTCTTTTCTTGGGATAATCCAAAATAAAGTTTAATAACTTAGAAAAGCGCAAGCGCCCGTTAAGCGGCGTATAGACTGGAGCGCTTCGACTGAGATAAAGGAAACACGGAGAGCGGAGCGCATCCGTGCTTGACTTATCGTAGGGAAAAGAGCGAAGTCCACTAGCCGCTGGGCGCTGGAGCTGGACAATTCTGAAAAAGTGAATAAATACGATCGTTTTCTTATCAAGAGCAGGCGGAGGGAAAAGCCCGATGAAGCCCGGCAACCGACTTAAACTAGTTTTAAGCACGGTGCTAATTCTTGCAGCCTAGGTGCTGACAGATAAGAAGGTGTTAGTAAGGAATACTAACCTCTTCTTATTCGAAGAGGTTTATTTGCATTTTACAGGTGAGGAAGTGACAGAATGTCTGAATTAATAGCTACATATTTACTACATGATGAAAAAAATCCTGAAAAAAAGGCTGAGGAAATTGCCCTTGGATTAACGGTTGGTTCATGGACAAACCTGCCTGAATTAGAGCAAAGCCAATTACGCAAGCATAAGGGCAGGGTGGTTTCGATTGAGGGGTTAACGTCTGAAAAAGAGGATCAATCACTTATACGAATTGCCTATCCAACGCTCAATTTTTCGAATGATTTACCTGCCATCTTAACCACTGTCTTTGGAAAACTTTCATTGGATGGAAAAATAAAATTACTAGATTTGCAGTTTGATGATGTATTAAAGAGTCAGTTTCCAGGACCAAAATATGGAATGGACGGTCTTCGAGAGAAATTAAACGTCTATAACAGACCACTTCTGATGAGCATTTTTAAAGGAGTGTTAGGTAAAGACATCACCTTCTTAGCGCAGCAGTTAAAGCAGCAAGCCCTTGGCGGTGTTGATTTTGTGAAGGATGATGAAATCCTTTTTGAAAATGAGCTAACACCGTTTGAAAAAAGAATTGTGGCCGGAAAACAAGTTTTACAAGAAGTACAGGAACAGACAGGACACCGGACCTTATACGCAGTAAACCTAACTGGCAGAACATCACAGCTAAGGGATAAGGCCAGGAAGGCTGCTGAGCTTGGAGCAGATTTATTATTGTTTAATGTATTTTCCTATGGCTTAGATATTCTCCAGGAATTAAGAGAAGACGAGGAAATTGCTTTACCGCTTATGGCTCACCCGGCTGTCAGCGGTGCCTTCACCTCCTCCCTTGAATATGGCTTTTCCCATTCCTTGTTACTCGGGAAGCTCCTCCGCTATGTCGGAGCTGATTTGTCATTGTTCCCATCTCCTTATGGAACAGTGGCATTAGATAAACCCTCTGCACTCGCGATTGCCGGTGCGTTAACAAAAGAAGATATCTTTAAAAAGTCATTTCCTGTTCCATCGGCGGGAATTCATCCAGGGTTGGTTCCATTGTTGATTCGTGATTTTGGGATTGATTCTGTCATCAACGCAGGCGGAGGGATTCATGGACATCCAGAAGGAGCTCGTGGCGGCGGTCGTGCCTTCCGGCAGGCGATTGAAACCAATCTCCAAGGGAAGATGCTTGTTGAGGGTGCTGAACAGTTCCCAGAGCTAAAAAAGGCACTCCAGCTATGGGGCAATGCTGAGGTGATAGTATAAATGACAAAAATTGTAATTTTTTGTGACTTTGATGGTACTGTAACGGAGAGTGATAACATCATTGCCCTGATGGAAAAGTTTGCCCCACCAGAGTGGTTAAAACTCAAGGATCAAATTCTTTCCCAGCAGATTTCCATCAATGAGGGAGTGGGAAGATTATTTTCCTTACTGCCTACTAACTTAAAGGACGATATTACTGCGTTTGCTATTAAAAACGCAAAAATCCGCCCAGGTTTCAAAGAATTTGTCGAATTTACGCGCATGGAGGGAATTCCTCTCTATATCGTAAGCGGGGGAATCGACTTTTTTGTTAAACCCATTTTGGCGGATTATGCCCCGTTTAATGGAATCTATTGTAATGAATCTGATTTTTCAGGAGAAACAATTAAGATTCTTTGGCCGTATGAATGTGATTCGTTGTGTAAAAATGATTGCGGCTGCTGTAAGCCGAGCATTATTAGGAAACTGAATCAATATGAAGCCAGCTTTAAAATTGTCATTGGCGACTCGGTAACTGATCTTGAAGCCGCCAAGCATGCCGACTTTGTTTTAGCAAGAGATTTGCTGGAGGAAAAATGTGTGGAATGGGGTATAAACCATCAAGGATTTGCAACGTTTTTTGATTGTATTGGGGAAATAAAGAAAAGAATTGAGGTGGGTGAGTTAACATGCTAAATGATAGATGGACAGAATTAGCGGATGTAAAGGATGAGCTGGCCGAGCGTGATTGGTTTATGGGAACAAGCGGAAACCTTGCAATCAAAGTAAGTGACCATCCGCTTCAATTTTTGGTGACAGCAAGTGGAAAGGATAAGCGCAAGCGGACAGACGAAGATTTTTTGCTTGTCGATGAATATGGGAGTGCAGTTGAGGAAACTCATTTGAAGCCGTCAGCTGAAACGCTGCTTCATGTGGAAATATACCGCAGGACCAATGCAGGCTGCAGCCTCCATGTCCATACGATTGATAATAACGTCATCTCTGAGGTTTATGGTGACAATGGTGAGGTTACCTTTAAAGGCCAGGAGTTGATCAAGGCCTTTGGTATGTGGGAAGAGGATGCGGTTTTAAAATTGCCGATTATTCAAAATTATGCCCATATCCCAACACTAGCCAATAAGTTTTCTGAACATGTCTTAGGTGATACTGGTGCCGTTTTGATTCGAAATCATGGTATTACAGTATGGGGCAGGAATGCCTTTGAGGCAAAGAAAGTCCTTGAAGCCTCGGAATTTCTATTTCGCTACCAATTACGTTTGCTAGAACACAAACCATATCAATTATTTAAGGTTGTTTAGTATAAGAAAAGCGGAAGCGACCGTTTAGCGAAGTCTACTAGCCGCCGGTGCTGGAGCATTATCAAAGTTAAAAGTAGATATAATTAAGGAGAGATAAAAAATGGCATATGTTACATTTCAAAATAAGGAAGAGCAAATCCACGAACAAGAGGAAGTAGCAAGCTTCCTAGAGTCACAGGAAGTCATTTATGAAAATTGGGATATTAGCAAACTTCCAGCATCGCTCAATGAAAAGTATCTTTTGAGTGATAAGGAAAAAGAAGAAATTCTTAGTACATTTTCGAAAGAAATTGCAGATGTCTCTGCCAGAAGAGGCTACAAGGCTCAAGATGTCATCTCATTATCTGATAATACCCCTAATCTAGACGTCCTGCTTACAAACTTTAAAAATGAGCACCATCACACAGATGATGAAGTCCGTTTTATTGTAAGCGGGCATGGTGTATTTGTGATTCAAGGCAAGGATAGTGAGTTTTTCGAGGTCCATCTCAATCCCGGTGATTTAATCTCCGTACCAGAAAATACAAGGCACTATTTTACGCTTGAAGAAGATCGGAAAGTTGTTGCCGTTAGGATCTTTGTCACAACGGAAGGCTGGGTACCAATTTACGAAAAAGAAGAAGTGAATTCATAATAAAAAAACTGGCTGCAGCTATTCTGCAAGTGATGTGAACCCCCAAAGTTGGACACAAGAAAGTCCAACTTTGGGGGTATTTTTATGGTCAAATTTTCAAGTGAATTTAGAGAAAAAGTAGTTATAGACTATCTGACTAGCTCGATAGGGACCGACACGTTAGCCAAAAAATATGGCATAAAGGATTACTCCACAATACTCAACTGGGTCCACCGATACGAGAAATATGGTGTTGAAGCCTTCAACGTTCGATCGCCTGAAATCGTTTATGATGGTAACTTCAAACTCGGAGTATTAGAATGGAAGAAAAGCAACAATGCTTCCTTAAACGAGACGTGCCTTCATTTTAATATTTCTACCGCAAGTACAGTGTGGACCTGGGAAAAGAAATTCGCTAAAGAAGGCGTAGGAGCGTTGTTTCGTGAGAGAGGACGTTCCGAAAAGATGGAGAGGAAATCCAAGGATACCAAGCAATCAAAGAAGCAGGCGCCTACAGAACTAGAAATAGTGCAACGGGAAAATCGGCTATTGCGGATAGAGAATGAATACCTAAAAAAAATGAAGGCCTTAATTCAGGAACCAAAGGATACCGACAAAAGCAAACGCAAATAGTCACTGAGTTAAGGCAAACCTATCTCTTATCAGAAATCTTGGAGGTTACGAAATTACCCAAGAGCGTGTATTATTACCATCTTCATGATGAAGAAAATCCCGGTGAGAAAGCCACCCTAGAGGAAATAAAGAGAATCAAGGAAGAAAATCCTGCCTATGGCTACCGCCGTGTCACTTTGGAGCTGCAAAACCAAGGGTTTGATGTGAATCATAAAAGAGTGCAAAGAATCATGCAAGAGGAGAATCTGCAATCTACTGCCTACGGAAAGAAGACACGTAAGTACAATTCGAATAAAGGTACTGTAGGAACCATTGCGCCGAATCGCCTGAACCGCAGGTTTATGACTGACAGACCTTATCAGAAACTGACTGCGGACGTCACCGAATTGCGTTGGGGGGATCAGTCCATGGAGCACCGTGTGTATCTAGAACCTATGATGGATCTGTTTTCAGGGGAAATCCTCTCCTTCAATTTGAGCCTACATCCGACAGTGGAGTTTGCCTTGAAGCCTTTGCAGGAGGCGTTGGACAACTTGCCGGATCTGCCTTATCGGACTACGGTCCACACCGATCAGGGATTCCAATATCAGAATCAGCAATGGGTTCGTGAACTGAAGAAACATCGAGTATTCCAGAGTATGTCCCGGAAAGCCACCTGCCTTGATAACGCAGCAATGGAGAGCTTCTTTCATCTTCTTAAGAGCGAAACGGTCCACCTATACAGGTATCAGACCTGTGAAGAATTAGTTTCCTCTATCAAGAGATGGATACATTATTATAATTACAGTCGTATCAAACAAAAACTCGGTGGCAAGAGTCCTGTTCAATACAGGATTCTCACCGCCGAGAAAGTAGCTTAATATTGTGTCCAACTTTTTGGGGTCAGATCAAAGCCAGTTTTTTTATTGGGTTTTTTGTCGTAAAAACAAGAAATGAATTAAAAAAGTTGTCGAAAAACAAAAGAAATAGGAAGTTTTGTCTTCTTTTGCGAATGTATTTACTTTTATATAAATACTTGTCATAATTCATCAAGTAGTCTACTTTTTTAGTGGTTTACAGTAAGAGTGTAATGAGTAGGGGGATAACATTGTACACGTATAGTAATAATCCATCTGATATGATTGAAGAAATAAAGGTCAAAAGGGAATTAATGATTAACAGTGCGAATACACTGGGTTTCACAAGCGGAGAAACGATAAAATACAGCCAAGAACTAGATGAATTAATAAATAAATATCAAAGGGTTTTAGGACAAGCTTCTAGGCCAAATGAGGAAGTGAAATTTGCTTTTAAACAAATGATTATGATTTGGCCAAAAGTATTAATGTAAAATCCGATTTCAATTGCTCGGATAAACTTGGTTTAATGAAGGTCTTCCTTTTCTTAATTACAGTTATTTAAAATAAAGCGACAAGAAGACCTTCCTGTATATTGTAAAAACCAATTTCCAGGTACAAATTTTCTAGTGTTTCCCTCCTTGAAGGCGCAGCGACCGCCAACAGAAAATTCCTTAGGAATTTATCCAGAATTAACCTTCTCAATCACCAGCAACCTTTCTTATCACAATTAATCCAATCATAATTACCGAATATCTACAAGATTAGACAGCAACTGTGATTTTTATCATTGTTTATATCTCAATATTTCTTATAGTTATATTAGTACCATTATACTTGAAAATTAACATCACGATTCAACTTCATATCTTTTACCGCAACTAGTATTTCCTTCAACTTTATTCTAGGTTTAGATTTAATTAGAAAGAAAAAAAGAAAACTATCATTATTTGGTACTATGCTTAATTTACGATTCATATATCGTTAATAAAGGCATTTTTTAAACCCGCGAAGGCAAACGCTTTCAATATTCTTAGATCATATGGAGGAGGGAAAATCCTACATGCACATTGTCGTATGTGTCAAACAAGTACCCGATACAAAAATCATCAAAATTAATCCTAAAACAAACACACTCGACCGCCGAAGTGCGCCAGCTATCTTAAACCCTTACGATGCCCATGCTGTTCAAGAGGCCGTAAAAATCAAGGAAAAAACTGGTGGTACGATTTCGGTGTTGTCAATGGGACCGCCGCAAGCAACTGCTGTTATTAAGAAGAGCATTGAAATAGGTGCAGATAGAGGCTATCTAATATCTGACCGTGCCTTTGCAGGAGCGGACACACTTGCAACTAGCTACGCTTTATCTAAAGCATTAGAAAGAATCAACAAAGAGCTCCAAGTGGACATGGTTATCTGCGGGAAACATGCCATCGATGGTGATACAGGACAGGTTGGACCAGGAATTGCAAGAAGAATGGATATCCCCCCTGTAACAAATGTAATTGAAGTTTCTGAAGTCAATTTGAAGGAAAACACGGTTTTAATTAAAAGGAAATTAACCAACGGCTATGAATTAATTCAATCGGAACTGCCATGTTTGTTAACGGTTGAAAAGGAAATTAATGATATCGAATATTCGCCAATGACAAACATGATTCAAGCTGCAAGATACGAACCTGTTATTTGGGCGGTAAGTGATCTTGAAAATGTGGAACGTACTCAGCTTGGACTAAAAGGTTCTCCAACAATCGTTGGTAAGATGTTTACACCTCCACGGCCGGAAGGCGGGAAAAGATTAGAGGGTTCTGCTGATGGGCAAGTTGGCCAGCTCATGGAAGTCTTGAAGGAGAAAAAGGACCTGTTTACACTACAGTCATCTAAATAATAAAGAATCTTTTGTCGTAGGGAGGGATTTACATGAATCTAGACGATTATCGTGGGGTCTGGATATTCATCGAACAAAACGGTAGTAAAATTGAAGGCGTTTCTTTAGAGCTGCTCGGTGCCGGCAGAAAGTTAGCTGATAAACTACAAGTTCCGTTAGCAGGATTTTTATTAGGTTCTGAAATAAAGCCATTAGCGAATCAAGTCATTTCTTATGGTGCAGATGAAGTATTTTTGATTGATCATCCCGTGTTAAAAAATTATCGAACGGAATCGTATATGCAGGGTGTCATGCTGCTTGCACAAAAATATAAACCGGAAATCATCCTGTATGGTGCAACCCCGAATGGAAAAGACTTGGCAAGTGCCGTTGCAACCGATTTGAATACGGGTTTAACAGCGGATACTACAATGCTGGATGTGGATGTTGATAATAGATTGCTAGAAGCGAGCCGGCCAGCATTTGGCGGAAATATTATGGCGACAATCCTTTGTAAAAAGCATCGTCCGCAAATGGCGACCGTTCGACCAAAAGTAATGAAAGCATTAGAACCGGAATACGGCAGAACCGGAAAGGTGATTGAAGAAAAAATATCATTGCAAGAAGAGGATATGCGCACAAAAGTGCTCCAAATTGTGAATGACGTAACAAAAAAAGCCAATTTGGCCGAGGCCCATGTAATTATCTGCGGGGGAAAAGGAATGGGGGATGTGCAAAACTTCCAAATCCTTTATGATCTGGCTGAAACTATCGGAGCATCCGTTGGAGGTACACGTGATGTGGTCGAAGCAGGATGGCTCCCGCACCATCTTCAAATTGGCCAAACTGGTGAAACAGTGACACCAAAAATTTACTTTGCTGTCGCGTTATCAGGAGCCATTCAGCATGTCGTTGGCATGAAGAATTCGGATTTAATTATCGCCATTAATAAGGACCCGGATGCACCAATATTTGATGTTGCAACATACGGAATTGTAGGAGACGCTATGGAAATCATCCCAAAACTAATCGAGCAATTTAAGCAGCTTAGGATTGAAAAGGGCGGTGAAATAAGCTATGTCTGAAAAATTTGATGTAATCGTCGTCGGGGCAGGTCCAGCAGGCACCTCATGTGCCCTCACCTGTGCGAAAAATGGACTTAACGTGTTGCTTATTGAAAGAGGCGAATATCCAGGCGCCAAAAACGTAATGGGCGGGGTTTTGTACCGCAAACAAATGGAAGAATTAGTTCCTGAATTTTGGAAGGAAGCACCGCTCGAGAGACCGGTCATTGAGCAGCGCTTCTGGATGATGGATAAGGAATCTGTCGTTCAATTTGGGTACAAAGGTCTTGAATGGGCGGTTGAACCATATAATAACTTTACAGTGCTAAGGGCGCAGTTTGACCAGTGGTTTGCCAAAAAGGCAGTCGAAGCCGGTGCACTTCTCATTAATGAAACGGTAGTAACGGAATGTATTGTTGAAAATGGCAAGGTGGTCGGTGTTCGTACTGATCGTCCAGATGGCGAGGTTTATGCAGATGTCGTTGTCCTTGCAGATGGGGTAAACTCACTCCTTTCGAAGCAGTTAGGCTTCCATAAGGAATTTCGTCCTGATGAAGTGGCCTTGACGGTCATGGAAGTTATTAACCTGCCAAAAGAAAAAATTAATGACCGCTTTAACCTTGAAGATAACCAGGGGTGTACGATTGAGATTTTTGGAGATTCAACAAAGGGGAACCTTGGAACAGCATTTGTATACACGAATAAAGAAAGCTTAAACATTGGGGTTGGTACAACGCTGTCGAGTATGATTAAAGCTAAAATAAAACCGTACGAACTCCTAGATTATCTCAAGACTCACCCGATGGTCAAGCCAATGATTGCGGGTGGGGAATCGGCGGAGTATCTGGCTCATCTTATTCCTGAAGGTGGCTACCGTTCCGTCCCGAAGGTAGCTGGGAATGGTGTAATTGTCGTTGGAGATGCTGCCCAGCTTGTCAATGCCATTCATCGTGAAGGTTCGAATATGGCAATGTCATCAGGAAAAATGGCTGCTGAAGCTGTTGTGCAGGCCCATAGTCGCGGAGATTTCAGTGAATCAAGTTTAAATAGTTACCGCGAAGCACTTAATAGCAGTTTTATTATGAAAGATTTAGAGAAATACAAAGATGCGGCACATACGTTTGAAAAATATCCGCAATACTTTAATGAGTATGTTCCAATGATGAATAAAGCAATGAGTAAATTCTTCACCGTAGATGGTACACCAAAACGAGAAAAGCAGAAACAGATTATGAAAAGTGTGACTTCGGAAAGAGGAACGATTCGAGTATTGCAAGATATTTATCGTGCGTGGAAGGCGGTGAAATAATGTCAACGAAAAATATCGAGGAAAAACAGTACCTCCTCAGGTTTAAGTGTGATACGAAGTCCCATTTGACGATCCTCGATCATGATGTATGTATGACCCAATGTCCCGATAAAATATGTACAGTATTCTGCCCGGCAGAGGTATATAAATGGGAAGGTACAAGAATGCAAGTTGGCTATGAGGGCTGTCATGAATGTGGCAGCTGCCGAATTGGATGCCCCTATCAAAATATTAAATGGGAATACCCAAAGGGCGGTCATGGAATTGTGTTCCGCTTAGCTTAGTTTTTTGTGACCAGTCCGTGACCGTTCAAGTGCTTGATTTTTAGACATTTTCGGCTTGGCTTGTGACCAATCTGTGACCAACAAAATATTACTGCAAAAGGATTCCTATGGAATTGACCGTTCATCTAATGATGGACGGTTTTTACTTGTTTGTAAGATATGGAATAATTTATCCAATAACTTACTATAATAGTAGTTATGGAGGTAATAGAAATGGCATTTGATTATGAAGACGTCTGGGATTTGGTTTTTGATACACTAAGAGAAGTGAATTCGAAAATTTCTATCGATGAAAAAACACTCAATTTAAAACCGAAAGAGATTTTATCTAAAGAGCAAGAAAAACAATTTAATCAAATCATCCGGATGAAAATTCGCTTGTTGTACAAAATCACTATTCCCAAAAGTCATATTTATAGTTTTATAGATTTGTTTGCTTATGTTTATTTTTTAACAGATTTCATCGAAACACGGCTCGAGGCATAGTCGTGTTTTTTATGTAGGAGGGAATTTATTGGAATTTGAACATTTAGAAATTATTAGCGAGAGTTATAAAGGTATCTTTTTAGTTTTTAGGCGATGGGGGAAAACACTTAACGGATATTTAAAAAAAGAAAACTCAATATGGAAGATAGTTGATATTCATACAAATGAAGAGTTAGAAAGAGAAAGTGTAAACGAAATCGTAAATCACCCGAATATTAAAGATCCGCATGAAAACAAAATCAATGTCTATTTTGATGATATTCATTCTGTAAAAGCAGATGAAACGGATGGGGTAATTATGGCATCTTTTATATACAAGGACGCTAAATTCATGTTGTTTTTAAAAAAGTATCAGCAAAGTTGGCACATTTTTGAATATAGAGCAAAATTAAATGATATTGGCTGGCTTTCAAAATTTGAACCGGATTTTATTGAAAAGCTTATGAACCATCCGAATATAAGGTTATTAACGTTAATTTAATTCAATTTTTGGTCCATTGCCTCATAAAGTAGTCTTCATGGGGTAATGAAATGAAATTTGATGATTATACGTGGGAGCTGGAGGCTTTTTATTGTCATTCAAGGTATACAGGTCTTGGTGCGATAGGTTCTTATTAAACAAATCAATACAATGAAGAATAATACTATACACTTGAATGGATATATACAGATAAACATCAAGAATTGGTTTTAACAGATGTTTTACGACATTATTATGATGTACCGGGTAATCCTCCAATAGGCGCTTGTGTCACTGGAGCTGCTTATCGAGAATGTGAATCAGTATTAAATTTCAATATTAGATGAATCGTATGAAATGCTAAGGAAAGAAGTTATAAATCAATTCAAATCAGAACGATTAAATAATTTATTTGAAGAAGGAAAAATATCCAAATAATCGGAAAAGAGGGATTTCGTGATATTTATAATGGAGTTAGAAAACTTAGGATAGATAAAAGCATTACATTAATGTAATTGGCAATTAAAAAATGCTGTTACTGGCAGTAATGAGAAAAACCGAAAATATGCAAAAAATGAATAAAAACTTGCATATTTTCGATTAATTATTTGATACGGTTCTTGAACTAAAGCTACCCTATAGTTTAAGTACATTTCTTCACAAACTTGTCTTTTTTAAACTTCATTTATTCTCATATATTTTTTCCTCTGTCAATAAACCATTTTAAGATTCCAATTATTAGTATAAGGAGTGGTATTCCCTGAATGAAGAGAAATCCTGCCCAAAAATTATTTGTAGTGCTGGTCGGGGAGTCTGTTGCCATTACACCAATAAATAAAGCCAATGGAGTGGTTATTACATTTAATCCTAACCCAATCATAACAAATGATAACTTTTTGCTTTTAATCTTCGGTAATCCAGCCGCCCAAAATAAAGCTATTGCAAAAGCAATAATAACTATCGGAAGTCCGATGAATATCAAACTCTCCAAAACCTCTACCTCCTAATCTAAACGATAGCCCATCCCACTTTCCTAGAAAGATGAAGATGGCACCTACCGTCTACTATTTTACCACAAAACCCCATATCGCTGTTCAACTAAACTGCCCGTTACTTCAATAAGAAAAATGCGTCTCCACTTATTGTAGAAACGCACCTCGTTAGTTCAAGAAGCACATACCTTATTTAGAAACGGTAACACTACAATTGAATAGATAAAGTCGTAAAGAGGTGTATGAAAAGAATGAAAAAGATGCTAATTGCTTTTATACTATCTGTTGTTCTTGTTACACTCTTCCAAATAAAATTGGCTTCAGCAAGTGAACCAACTCAAGATTCCGAAGAACTTCGGTTACAGGATATGCTTATGATTATGTTAACTCCGAATATTAGAGAAGTGCTGGAAAACTATTACGGTCCAAATACTCCAGGGATTACTCCCTGGAAAATCAAAATTATCCAAACCAAGAGAGTCCAACACTTTCGTGGCTTTATATTAGTTATTACATTTGAAATAGAGCCTACTACGGGACACAACGTTTCAATTGGAAAGGACCGCATTACTTATCGAATCTCTTTTGGTCCTAAAGTTGAGTTGATTGAACACACTCACATAGAGACATATGATTTACCTTATGAATTGCAAGAAACGTCATCGTTTGATTTAAATAAGCTGCCACGTTTGTTTAAGTATGTTCTTTCAAAACCATTTTAATGTTTTCCTTCTTCAACAAACCTGCCCAGTTACTTGAAGAAGAAAAAAGCGATCCTTCGTTATTGAAGCATCGCACCCGTTAGCTTAATAAGAATTTCCTTAATTGTTAATTATAAGAGAAACTTGGAATGGAGGATTTTTTTGAGAAAAAGCCTTTACATATTAATTGCCTGCTTAACCCTTTTCTCTTATTCACCTGTAAAAGCTGAAACCGTAACTAAAAATGATGTACAGTTGCGTGATGACTTGATTTTCATTTTACTTTATCCCTCAATTCAACAGGAATTGAAGAAGCAATATGGCGAAATCAAACAAAATTACTGTGGTAAAATAGTCCAAATTAAAAAGTTGCCAATAGGCACTTACTTATTTAATGTCACCGTACAGGTAACAACATTTGAAGATGCTCACAGCCCCCCACACGATTTAGTGACAATCACGTTTAGTAATGAGAAAACCGTAGAGTGGGAGGCTATTGATTTTAAAAAAAGAAGGTTAAAACCAAACGAAATAACAAAATGCACGCATCCTTTGTAAAAAGGGTGCTTTTTTCTTCGGATATTCTTTCACTAAACTGCATCGTTAGCACAACAAGAAAAAGCTGCCAAAGCTGCCCATTTGTTTAACTCTTGCACCCGTTAGTGAAAAAACCGAAAATAAAGTGCGACGAGATAATTAACAATAATAAAAATACAATAAATTTTAAATATAAATGTAAAGATGCCTTTGTCTTTTCGTGTGAAAATTAAGTAGCCAATACAAAATATCAGTTGAATAATATACAAGGGGGATACCGCAAGTTTTGAGTATAGTTCTGGAAGGGGTGTTTCCATAATCTTGTCATTCACTTTAATTTCTCTCCTAAATTAATCTAATGCCTCCGTTATAATCCGCTGACCAGTGAAGTCTTGCTGCGAGGCTTAAATATATAAAAATTCCAAACGCCATTTCCTGTTACTTCATCTTCCATTGTAATCGCTTTTAATAAACAAGCAATACTGGAAATTGAAGGGACTTCAAAAAGTTTAATGAAGTTATTAGGAGCTCTCAGATGACCCAACGGAGGCGATGCATTTCCTTGTTGAGCTAAACTGCCCCGTTAATAGAATAAGCACTGCTCGTTATTTATGTATAAATATAAGTATTTATACAATTCTGGAATGAGTAATGTTTCATAAATATTAATAAACATACTGCCAAAACATACTTCATTTATATACCGGAAACACATTAAATGAGTTTGGAGCATTTATGGAAAAACTAGAACATCGTTACGATGAAATATGCAAAAATAAGAAAATTGGCAATATCCCTTTAAATAAACTAACCAGAAATGATGTTGTATTTATTTTAATTTAAGAGTATGAACATGCTGCTTTTTTGCAACCGGTTCGGTTTTGATGTACAAAGTTTGAAAAAACAGCACAATCATGAGTACAATTCGTGCTACCTTTTTTATTGATATATAACGATCTATCCACGATTTTTGTAAACAAATTAACTTATTCATTAGCACACCAATTAGCATTTGTCTGTTGGGTAGCAGATAAGGTCCAAAAGGTGTGCTAAAATATGCTTCATAGGGTCATTTAGTTTAGTGTGCAATTTATTCCTCAATAAATATCCAAACAAAAAAATCGCCTGATAAAATTAAATTAAATTTAAAATCGCAATAATTTATATGGGGAAAATACTATCCCGATGACTTACTTATCTTTATGAAATTCTTCTTTATTGAAATGACATTCGCCACAAGTTGTACAAATATAATCACTATGAGCACCACCGTACATGTACTCCCGGTCAATAAAATCATGATTACAAGGTTGATTGCCATTTTCTTTCCAAGCTTCTCTTAGTAATTTACCCTCTTCATATGTCATTATCTTTGCCTCCTTAACGGTTGATATTCTTATCATGGGCAAATACTTATAAATTTATACATTAGTATTTTAATATTCTTCGATTATTTTAAGGTATTAGAATTTAGGGTATTAGAATTTAGGGTGTTTAACTCTTAATCACGTGTATTTACTTTGTATTTTGATAAGAAATTAATTTGTTCTTCAATCTTATTCCGAAGCTCTTATACTTTTAATTCCGCTTCTTTTTCCTGTCTTTCCAGAATGCTTTTTCTCACGGCAATAGAGCCTTGAAATTCTTTTAAACAGTCCCGTTTTTCTTCCAATGTAGGGCATGAGTTTTAGATCTCCATGTGAAATATCCCCCGTCATGCTGCTTAAAATCTCTTCAAAGCCTTCCTAATCCTTATTTTTAATTAAATCGTTTAATACAAAAATTTTAAATCCTAAATTTATTAGCCTATTGAAAGCGATTCTTCAATCATGTTATTTAAACGCGACAATCGTTTGGCTTGGTCAATTTTAATGCTAAATAGTTCCGGTATGTTTTTTACCAGAGTTCCATTTTTTAATGATGTATTTACTTTTTTACTTACTTTGCAATTTCCCACCCATTTAAAAAGTGTACGGTACACTTTTATTCTATTTAGCCAAACAACAATTCCAATCGTGCTGATGGATGTTTTATTACTTGATCTAGTACGTAACGAAGCCCCTCTATATGAATAGATCGACAAACCTTATTTTTTCCGGCTTTGGTATATTCATGTTTTTCGCAAAGGCAGCATTCTTTACTTAGATGAATCGGTTCAGTATCTATCGTGACCCATTTTCCTACAATAGGCTCGTAATGAGCAGTAAATCGATATTTTTCTGGTCTATTTTTAAGAGTGAATATGACATTTATTCTTTTTCTTTCTACAAAAGTAGCAAACTCGCTATAATAGTCTAGAATAGTTTCTGTTCCGATTTCTCTAATTCTTACTTTATCAACGATTAATATCTTTTTCATTTCCTGGAATTCCTCGTATGTTCTAGGTGCTTCTTCTTTCCAATCCGCCTCAATTTCTTGCCATGTTTGTGTAAATTTCATTTTATCCCTGCTCCCTGCAATTTTTTTACGTCTCTTTAATTCTTTCACAAATTTCATCCTTTGAAACAAATTATTCTCCCTCTTTCAATAGTTTTTTTAGCACGTACTAATGTAGTACAATAAATTTTTTATTATTAGATTCACAGAATTTGCCACCGATTGTTTTTATTTTGAAGTAAATGTATTGTTTATACTCTTATAAAATCAGTGACTGAATCCTAATTGTTCACTAAATTGTCAACAGGTAATTTGCACTACCTGTCGAATTTGTTCGAATTAAGGAGGAGGTTATATAATGACCCAATTAATTACCTATAAAAAGGCAAAAGAAGAGGCAAAAAGACTTCAACACTATGTATCTCTAGTCGAATCGTATCAAACGGACACCTTAGATCGAATGATTATCAAAGATTATGCACTTACAAACAGTATGAAAAAAACTGCCGAAAATTTTAAATTTCTTGGGGCAACGAAAGAATATATAGCGATGGTAATTAAAGGAAATCCAAAGGAAGATGAATTACATAAGATACTTAAATCAGGTTACATGAGGAAAACCAGGTATAGCAGAAGTAAACAAAATTAGGGACGTTCTAACTGCGAAGCGTTATTAAAGGAAAAGCACCAGATGATCTCTACCGAAAGATGAAATCCGGTTATTTACAAAAAATTAAAGCAAACAAAAGGGGATATTAATTCCCAATTTTACCCAACATTCCAAATCCCCACTATAATGTATAAGAGCTTAACAAAAATCAGTAATAATAAAGGGGATTTTTGAATTGAAGCTAACTAATTTAGGTAAAGAAACAGAAAAGCATCTTATTATAAACCAATCAGCATTTAAAAAGGTGGAAGAAATAAGAAAACGAGAAAAAATGGTCCAAATGGCGCATAATGATTGTCGTCCAAAGAATAATGGAAAATTAGCATATTTTCAAGAGAATTTTAAACAGTGGACTGAAGAGCACTACTTAGAAAAAATATTCGAAGATAATAATAATATTCGATTTCAGATAGAGCAATACCATTTGGACAGAATAGGTAAATTCCAGTTGGAAATTGATGTAGTAGAACGAAATATTGAATTGGGAAATAAATAAGGAATTGCAAAAGGGTCGAGGATTATTTCTCGACCTATTTTAATTAAAAATATTTTAATAAAATATTAGTTATAGGAGTTTGAGGAATAAAAGGAAAGAAAAATAAAAGAGAAAGTTAATTTTAGAATATATTAACTTTATGATTATTATATAGTGATTTGTGTGATATAATAAATATATCAACGTAGTAAAAAACGTTAAATTTGTATTAAGTTGGAATATCCATTTTCATTAATAAAGGGGGAATATAAAATGCCATATAGTTTAAAAAGATGTGGTGCATATTTAGATAAAGAAGGAAAAGCAATACCCAAACATTTATATATTGTTCGTTATGCGATTGAAGCATCAGCAATAAGAAGAGAAAAAGTGCATAAAATGACCGGAAAAAAGAAACAGGACATTTACGGTAAAAGAAGAGCTATTTTTATCAAAAGACTGGACAAACTTATGGATGATGATGGAAATCCAAAGGATAAATTAATTGAATCCATTATAAAAAAGAAAGTTCTGTTATATCATTTAATTAAAAACGATAAGGAATATTTAAGCTTACCAAAAGAAGAACAAAAAGACCGTCTTAAGGAATTTAAGGATAAATATGCTGAAGAAGCAGCAAATATCGCAAAAGAAGAAAAACAATTAATTCTAAAAAATTGGGGAACAATTGTGGGTATCGCCTATTTGTAAAAGTGGGAAGTAAAAAATCTTCCCATTTTTTTTGTTACCAAAAAAAGAGTTCATTTTAGCCTCACCAAAACATTTCTACTGACCTTTTTAACCCTCCACACCCTTGACAGTTTAACCCTCCATACCTTATAAAGGAAAAAAGAGGAGGATAAAATATGAGTAACGAAGTTAAATTTCCATACAAAGGTAAAATGTATACAGCAACGTACGACTATGAGATGTATCTTGAAGATGTCTATTGTGAAGGAGAGCTTCACGAGGATATTGAAAACAACGAGGATACACTTATTAAGTTTATCACCGAGACAAAAATATGGGGGTTTTCAAAGCAGTATTCATGTGATGTTAATGGTGGATTTGAAGAATTTTATACTTTTCAAATGTTGGATATATTAAATATTTATGAAGTTTGTTTAGTACCAAAAAATGGTGCTTTGTATCTTTACGATTTAAATAAAAAGCCACTGGATATTGGCAACAATAAAAAATTAGTCCAAAATATGTTGGATGAATTCAAGAAAATGAAGTTTGACAATCCTATTGCAAAAGAAATTCAAGCTGAAATAGGACGAATAAGAATGAATTTTTTGTTTGATAAATAGGAAATCAGTTGCCCCGGACTTCGAGGTACCTTATAGATCCGGAGCTACATAAAAAAGTAAGGGATGGTAAAAATGAATTATGATATTATAGGATTTTCCAAACACTATAATTTTGATGATATAGATGGCTTTTTGACATATTACCATATCAATGTATCAATTGATGAAGCACCGTACTGCATTGTTGTTGACGAAGAAACTATGTATTTCATCGGGGATGATCGAGTAACTGCAAATAGAAAAGAATTCCGAGATGCTGTAGAAGAATTCTTAAAACTAAATGCAGATATTCCATTATTAAAGGAAATCCAGGAAATTGTAAGGCGTAAAAGGGTTGATTTACTATTCTAACGAAGCAGAGTTATATGAGGTTAAAAAATTATTAAAAAAATCTTTCATAATGTCTTGCGAAGGGGTAAGACAATTTATTATACTATAAATACAAATCAATATATACAAATCAAATAAAAATGATTTGCAAATCGAAGTTATGTTAAATAACTTTGTATTAAATTTCAGCCATTTAACAAAATAGCAAATAGTAAAGGGGGGGCAAACATGAAGAAAAAATATAAAAATGAATTGCCGCAGATTAGAGCGCATATTTCAAATGAATTACTCAAGCAATTAAAGATATATGCTGCCGAAAATGAAAAAACTGTCCAATCCATAATAGAAGAATACATTACAAAATTAATCACTGAAAACAATGGGAGAGGTAATTGATGACGGATAAAAAGATTATTCGAAAAGTAAAAAATAAAGAAAATCCTTACGTTATGTTAAATAAAGGCTTTATAAATGATGAAAGATTATCTTGGAAGGCAACTGCGATTCTTGTCTATATATTATCCAAACCCGATGATTGGAAAGTGTATCAAAGTGATTTGGTAAAAAGAAAGACAGATGGAGAAAGTGCGATTACATCGGGAATGGATGAATTAAAACTATACGGTTATATTCAAATTCAACCGGTAAAAAATGAGGAAGGTAAAATTGAACACTGGGAAACACTTGTTTATGAATCGCCAAATGAAAATCCATATTATTCTATTGAATTTTATGAAGAGCAATTAAAAAAGATTGAAAATAAGAAAGCTAAAAAGAGAAGAAACACTCAGAAAAAAATGAAACCAGAAGTGGAAAATCCAGATGTGGAATTTCCAGATGTGGAAAAGTCACAAAGTGGAATATCAATGACTACTAATAATGATTTATTACAAATAAATGATTTAACTAATATAAAAGATATAAGTATCGACATTGATTTAAATGAAATTCCTGAAAACAAAAAAAATGATGAAGCGGCAACTTCATCAAATTCAAACCCGTTACTAAATTATCATAATTCTATTATAGCAAATGATTCTCGAACTTCAACAAAAAACGCTGAGAATGCGAAGCATTCTCCATCTTTAAAAGAGAAAAACAATATAACTGATCACCAGGCTATGATTAACGAAATTATTATTAAAGCAAATAATTTTGGAGCAACAGCAAAAGGTATCACTTATTCATTAACTCCAAAAACAATGCAGCTTCTTCAAAGTAATAATAGTTTAACAGAATTCTTATATAAGATTTCGGTATTAAACGAGTGGAACGGTAAAGCTGGTTCAGGACATAATTTTGCAAAACCATTGCTTATTTATCTCAATAAAACAAATCGCATTCCGACGAAAGAAGAATTATGTCTTATCGATAATTTAGTTGGGGAATATATGCCAGTGTATGTTGCAAAAGGAATCAATAAGTTAAATATGTTTCAAAGCTTATTAGATTGGAGAAAATTACTAATAGAGCACATTAGTGAAATTAAACAGCAGGCTGAATCAAAAAGACCGACAGGAACAAAAACCTATTATGTGGACAAGCCAAAACAAATTCCAAAATCAAATGTCGGCGGATTTGACGACTTTTAAGGGGGATAAAACGTGTGCAAATATAATGAACATTGCTCAGGTGGGGCAATTGAAATAAACGGTATTTTTATGGGTCGCTGTGAATGTAAGCACCAGGAGTTCATGGAGTTCTTCTATGAGTGGAGTGGTGCAAAAAACGAACATAAACGGCTCAAAAATCAATTAGAAACATACAACATTGATTTTTATACTAATTCATTAAAATATGAGAAAGAAACGGTCAATTATTTAAAAGAGATGGAATTCATCATCGAAAATAAAGAAAAATTTATAAATGATGGTGTCAGGATTATTTTAAAAGGCATTCCTGAATCCGGTAAAACACAATGGGCTACAACTGTTGCTTGGGAGATTCTTGGCACGATGGATCTGACACCAGTTGAAATGAAGTATGATAGATTCCTTTTCATTTCTATAAAGGATTTGGTTTACAACCAGAAGAAAAATTTATACAACCAGTCCTATATGGAAGAAATATCAGAAAAAGTGGCACTTTCAAAAGTTCTTCTCATTGATGATATGTGAGAGGAACTTGATATTCCGAATAATAGCAGAACCGGTGAAGAGGACAAGCGTAAATCAGAAATTAGAAATTTCCTACGAACACTGCTGGATGAATTCAATGGGCTTCTCATTATTACAACAAACCTTGGTAAAAACAATCCAATCGAAAATGTATATAAAGAATTGGACCCACGCCTTCATTCAAGACTTTTCGGAAACAGCGGAGAAGGCAAAAATATTTTAACGTATGGATTTAAAAAAAGAGATGGTTTTCGTGAAAATAAAGAATCAGAAATCGTAAATCGGCTTAAAAACCGGTTTCAATAAGGGGCGATAATAATGAGCGATGAAATAAAAAAAATTAAAGAAAAACATGGTTTAAAATCTGCTGAAGAAATATGGGGAGAGCTAAAACAAGAAAGTATCGAAACATCAGGAAGAATTCCATCGTTTATGAATGGAATGATGTTAAATGGTAAAATACTAGACTTTGATACTGATATTTTAAATGGCGGGTACTTTCGTTCAGTTTCACACGTTGTTAGTGCATTCCCGGGCAGTGGTAAAACAACCTTTTGTACACAACAGAGTGCACTTCAAGGATTTAATCATTATCGGGTACTTTATTTAACACTCGAACAATCAGAGTTTGAAATCATTGAAAAAATGCTTGGGACACTCGGTGGTAAATCCTATTCGGAATTTGAAAACATCAAATATCAAAATCCGGATGATTTCGAAAAACAAAAAGCAGAAGCACAGCGTTTATTAAAAGCGTATTTTGGTGGACGAGTTGATGTGAAATCAGGCATTTATCATGTGAATCAAATTCTGACATTTCTTGAAGAAGTCGTTAAGGAACAGATTTATGACATCATCTATATAGATAATATACAGAATGTTCGGTCAAATCCAAAAGCAAAAGAAACCAAATCAGAGCAGCTCATGCGCCTTACCAATCTTACAAAGGATATTTTAGCAAAATACCGGACAACAGCACTCATTTGGTTATCGCAGCTCTCCAATGATTCCGGTTATAAAAATCCAAAAAACGCAAAGCCAAAATGGTGTACGGACATCAACGATGATTGTTCTACCTTCATCACTCTACATACAAAACATGAAGGCGGAGCAGAAGGTAAAGGAAAAAATGAGAAAAAACACGAGCCGGAAGACATCGACAAAACGTATATTGATGTTTCAAAAAATAGAAAAGGTACAAAAGGTTTTACTTTTGAAAATGGGGCATTCCGATACGATAAGGAAAAAGAAAGAATTGGCTCTTTTGCCCTTCCATCTCTTGAAGAACAAGAAAGGAGAAAATTTGGTGCAGTAATGGACAAGCCAGTGGTAGAGAGCGGAGAAACGACACTTGATGAATTATTTAGCGGTTTTCAAATGTAAAAAAATTGCTGGACAAATTTAACTCTCCAGATACAACGAATGGAACAGAAATAAAATTTTTCTAAAAAAATAAGGGGGAATTTAAAATGAGTAACGAACAAAAAAATTATTATGAAAAATTAGCGGACATTAACGTAAACGACCATATTGAGAAAAAAGGGAAATTCAGCTATTTATCTTGGGCATGGGCAGTAGATACATTGAAAAAAAATCATCCAGACGCAACATGGGAAGTCATTCGGCATAATGGAATGCCTTACATTAAGACAGAAGTTGGATATTTTGTTGAAGTTGCTGTAACCGTAAGTGGGATTACACACTCACAAATTCACCCGGTATTAAACAATTTCAACAAGCCAATTGATAATCCAACATCATTTGATATTAACACAAGTATCCAGCGCTGTTTAGTAAAAGCAATTGCACTTCATGGTCTTGGTCTTTACATATTTGCAGGAGAGGATTTACCAAATAGTGATGAATCATCAACTTCACTACAACTACTACAACAAAAAAGCGCACCGGCTGCAACTAGTACACAAAAAGCAAATAAAAACCAAGTTGGAAAACTATATGTCGTAATTAAGGAGTTTGCTAAAAAAAAGGGTCAGGATCCAAAAGTGGTGGAAGCTGGTCTTAAAAAACAGTGCAATGTAAACAGCTTTGAAGAATTAGAACAATCAAAAGTATCATCGCTTATTGATTATTTTACAAAACAAGCAGGGTAATTCCTGCTTGTTTCAATAAAAATCTATGGAGGTTTAAAAAATGGAAGTATTACAGTTTGCTTGGCACATTCTCAATACATACGAAATTTTGGAAGTAAGTAAAGGGAATTCAGAAGATGGGGAATTGATCTTGGTTATTGCAAACAATGGGGAATACTCGGTTGCAGTGGGAATCTTTACTGACAATAGAGAAATTGGTATAACAGAATTTATCGTTAATAACGATAATGTTTTTGAGACAAGAGTAGATAGAAGCGTTCATCCGGATGATATAAAAGCACTATCTGAACATAATAGAATCAGATTAAATTTTATCATGGAGGGTTAAAGAATGAAAAAGAACCTATATTCAAATTTAATTGATATTGCATTTGGTGAAAATGATTTTATTGAAGGGAAAAGGGATTTAAACATATTCTTTGCTAAGGATAATGATGTATTAGTTGATAACGGAAAATATTACATATTTTATAAAGATAGATGGTATGAAGCAGAAGAAAATTATAAATCTAATTATTTCGCAACAACCGATAACAAAAGCTTTTCCAAACGTGAAATGTATGCATAATACAACCACTGGAGGGTCAAGATTGATTCTTGTGAAATCAAGCATTCTCATTTGTCCAGAAACACGTTGAAGTATTTCGGTGATTCCAGAAGCTTGCAGCAATTTGATTAATGTTGCTGATTTGTTCCCGGTAAACAGTAATTGCGTCGGAAATTTGACTTAGTGGACTGATCATCTGAAGAGAAACGCTGCTCATCATAGCCCCGATGGATTGACTAATTTCTTGCTGCCGTAAAATTGCATTTTTTAATTCTGAGTTATTGATAAGTTGTAACTAAAAACTTCAAACACTTTCGCCGATTGATTGCAATTCTTTTCTTGTTTCGTCATTTAAATAGTATTGCGCCAACGATTCTCACCTCTCATCCCAAGTAATACGGATATGAGCAAGGCGGTAATAGTTACAAGAGACGGTTTTGTTGTAATTTCAGCAATCGCACCCGATACGCTACAAAAGAGATTTAATGAGTTTTACAATCAACATAATTGATTATGTTCAAGCGCCAAAACGGCGCTCTTTCAACCGGCTTTTTCTCGGGTGCATGACTTTATAATGCTTAAAATATCTTGGTAGGCGAAAATGCAGCCCTTTCGAAAACCGTTTTCTGTACCATTCTCGTAGTGATGAATTCGGTTTGAAATATAATCTTCTAATAAATTAATTACCAAACTATTTTTTGACATCTTTCCATCCTCCTAAATACTACTTTATGATCAAGGAAGGCAGTTTATTACAAAAAGTTTGAATGAATTAGAATGTAAGAGGGCAATTTGGAATGATATTATTAGCAGAGTCTTTATTAATTAATAATTTACAAACTATTATAAAATAATTAATAAAAAGTTTAATAATTATTTATAAACTATGTACTAAATCTTTCCTAATTCTTTAAAATATTTCCGAAGAACCTGGCGGACAAGCTGTGATTTTGGAATCATTTCTTCATTACAATATTGATTAAGCACATCAAGGATTCCTAAATCCAAATTAAATGTTTCTAATTTCGTTTCCATTTTCTTTTTGGGTCCTCTTGCCTTTTTTTCTTCTGTTTTAAGGCGTTCAAGGACACTCCTTCTTTTTGAAACGATATTATTTTGGTTTTCCTCTATTACATTTTTTATTTCTTTATCTAATGCGTCTAAATCATCAAATTTACCCAACTGTTTCATCTCCTTTTTTTTAGTGTAATTGGTCCAATTTCGCGATCAATTCTTCTGTGACCCTTTTGAAATCATTCATTGTCTCCTTCGCGTATTTATTATCCATTTCGGATAAAAGCTTTCCTTCATTTAAAGAAGTTGAAACAACGTCCGAGAAGCGAATAGGGGAAAAAAAGTTACTTTCTTCGAACCCACTTAAAATGAATTCTTGTTTTATTTCATTGAGTTGCCGAATAATTTTCCCGTTTCTTGTGGACACTTTATTCGGCACAATTGCATAATCAACATGGAAATCTTCTTTGAATTCTTCTACAATTTCAGCACTTCTTTTTGCTGCTTCTTTTGAGTCAACATGTATTTCCATAGGAATTAAACAAAAATCACTTGCAGCGATTGCGTAACCAACTATGTCGGAATTCTCAGATGGGTGGGTGTCAAATAATACAAAATCAAACTTGTTTTTCAGCACTTTTGTTTTTGAAGCAATACAATTTAATCGTTTCGCCGGTGAAATGTTTTTCACCGCCCACTTTTCGAAATCATCTATTGTTTCATTCGAAGGTATGTAATATATTTCTGTCTCGTTAAATTGGTGAAGCACTTCACTTGGCTGTGCTGTACCTGTTAAATAATCAAATGCCGTCTTTTGAAATGAATTTCTGTTTTGTAAGAATCCGGTAGCTATTGAACTGTTTTGACACAAATCGATGATACATGTACTAAAACCCAAATTATTTAATGACATAGCTAAGTAACGTGTGAGTGTTGATTTACCTACACCGCCTTTGGTTGATAATATCGTAATGGATTTACCCATTTTAATTACCTCCTAAAAGTTATTAAATTTATTATAAATAGTTTATAAATCATTTTTATCGTAATTTTGCAAAATCCTTTAATTACAAAAAAAAATGCTCGTTGAACGAGAGCATTCTGTTTCATTGCACAATTTGAATTTATGTACTATTTGCGTATTTAGCTTTTTTAAAATTCATAAAAGCTACTGCCATCAACAGCATTTTTTAATTACCAAATACAATTTTTAAGTGATTCTTATATTAAATAGAAAAAAACATATATTCTAATAAAAACGCCTCTAAAAATTTTACATAGGTGGTATGATTCTCAATAAGGGCTATGGTTTTTTATGGTAAAATTAAATAGCAAGAATCTTTATATTTAGTGACGATACGGCGGGTTTTTTGTGAAAATTATGGAGTATGACTATATTGGCATTATTAAAAAAATTAAATTCCTTTGTTTCAATGTCCAAAGGAAATGAGGTAAAAGATATGGATTCCTTTAAGACAGTGCGTGATCGAGATGCTTGGGCGACTATACGCGGCTATGTTTATCAAGTGGATTTAACAATTGATCGATGGATTGATTTAAAAGATAACGACCTTCTTGAATTAGAGCGCGGTGAGGACGTTGATATTGTTTCGGAGGCGATTACAAGTACGGGTGCTCAGAGAAATAGGATTTTAGAACAAATTAAACACCGGGATAAAAATATTACATTACGGTCATCTGAAGCAATTGAAGCGATGGTTTCCTTTTACGACCACTTACAGTATAATACGGGAAAAAAGCTGGTATTTCGTTTTATAACAAACGCAAAAATAAGTACGGAGAGACCGGCTCTATTTCATGATAAAGTAGCTGGAATTTCTGTTTGGGAAAAATTGCGGACTGGAACTGAAAAAGAGAATAAAATTACAGAAAGACTGAAAAATATTCGTGAATTTTTAAAGTTGACTTCTCGTCCGAGTGCGATTGGGGTTACTTTGTGGAATAACTGGATAAAATTTATTAAAAAGTCGAATGATGAAGTATTAATGAAGTTTATAAAAAATTTCGAATGGAGCTCAAGTAATACACCTTTTCAAAGGCTTGAAGAAAAAATACAAAAAAAATTGGTGGATTTACATATTGTTACTAATCTGGAGGAAGGGGGTAAACTTTATCGGAAGTTATTCCTTCACGTTTTTAAGAAATTATCACAACCGGGAATTAAAAAGCTTTCCAAGGAAGAACTATTTGCGCAAAAAGAAATGAATTTCATCGATAAAAACGATATTCAACTATTAAATAATCTTCATGAAATATGGAAAATACTTGATTTAAGAGTACATGACCTTGAAAATAAAGTTCAATTCCATGTGGAACAGTTTTCCAAGTTTGATGATGAAATTGAAAAATTAAAAACGGAGGTTGGATTTCAGGCTACGATTGATCGGTCTGTTCAACGACCGGAACTAAATGTTCCTATATTGGATAATGTAATACCTCGAAGTGAGTCTGTTAAGTTATTTGTTGAAAAGTTACAACAACATACTTGGTGTGCTATTTATGGAAACCTGGGTAGTGGAAAAACGAACTTAGCAATGCTTATTGCTAATGAAGTAGAGGAATGTATAGCCTGGATTCGATTACGTGATTTAAACCCTAAGCAAGCTGCATTACGTATAGATGATATTCTCGTTGCTTTATCAGGTAAAACTCCAAAGTCTGATTGGAACGATTGGTATAAAGATGTAAGTGCCACTCTTCCCAGAAACTCCCTGATAATTTTGGATGATGTTCCACGATTAAATGGAGCAAGTCCTTTAGATGAGCATTTAAAAATACTGGTAAGAGCTTTTCACGAAAAGGGATTAAAGGTTTTATCCACTAGCGCTTATCCTTTACCTATAACACTTATCCAAGACGTTCCAAATGGGATTATTGGAAATCATGAGGTACCAAATTTTACAATAGACGAAATTAAGAATATGTTAATTTTATATGGTGCTCCTCAAATTTTAGTAGATAACGAAAAGTTTATAGGTTTACTGATAGCTTTGACTGAAAGGCATCCTGTTCTCTTGACTGCAGCTACAAGATACTTACAGGAAAGACGGTGGAGCTTAGATAATGATAATCTGCAGGCACTCTTTCAAGGAGAGTATAGACAAGGGTTAAATGATTTAATTCAAAATGAGCTAATAAATAAATTGGAAGATGAAAGTACCAGAGAATTACTGTATCGGTTAACCTTAGTCAAAGGTTCCTTTAGTATGCACGAGGTACAAGAGATAAGTCAAATATCACCAATAATTGGTGCTCCGTTTGAAAAAATTAATAAGGCAAAGGGTTTATGGATTCAGAATGATACAGCGACAACTTATCTAGTATCACCACTCCTTTATACAATTGGTCCATTAAATCTACAGGCAGAAACTAAGAAAAACACACATTTTATTTTGGGAAAAGGCATCATCCAAAAAAGATATATTCATCCAATTGAAGGTGCAAAAGCTATACACCATTTTGTTTCTGCAGAAGCATATAAAGAAGCTGCGATGACTTTAATTTCTAGTCTCGATCAACTTGAGGTAAACAAAGCGTATTCTGATGAGTGGGGATTTAGTTTAATGTGGTACAGTGCACCCCTTCCTGAACAAATGGATTTACATTCTAAGATGCTCTTACGAACAAAACAGATAATGGTCTTAATAAAAATGGAAAAGGATGTAAACCATTTAATCAAAGAATTAGAAGAAATGATTGAACAAATAGGAAATACAGATTCAACGGCAAAGTTTATTTCCTTATATCTAGCCAATTATTATGTAGATAAAGATCCCCTAAAGGCAACAAAATTTTTAATAAAGGGATTAAGTGGGTTTTATCAACCAAATTCGCAATCAGAAAATGATCTTGGTGAATTAAGTGTGCACCCAGTTACAATTATCTGGATAGCAGGGGTTCTTTTAAAATCTTCTCACGATATTATCGACTGGTTGGAAATGATTAGCAGTATTCCTGGGAGACTATTGGAAGTCGCCTCCAAAAGTGAAATTGCTCCGGAATGTTGTATGAAAATTTGTGACCAAATATGGCTTGATGAATTAAACAAAGGTGAAAATGATCGGGAATGGAATCAGGTAATAAATGTACTGGAGAAGGTTAAACATGTTTCAAATGAATTAGGTTTAACACTATTATGGGCTTGTGCAGTAAGAGCCCAAATTATTGTTTTAGCTGAATACAAAGACGATTTAAAAGCTGCAACTTTATTAGCTGAGGAATCGATAAAATTTTATCCAAATGAACCAGTCGTTCGTTTTCTTATTCAAGGTATTTTGGGTAAACAATTTGTTTTTAAAAGTAGATACTCTGACGCAATTACAAACCTTACTGAAGCACTTAAATCCGAAATCACAGAATATCCTACTGAAAGGATATTTTGTTATATTGAGCTAAGTAAAGCTTTCGGTGACGGGAGCCCACAACATGCTATATTTTTTACTCAACATGCCTTGGAGATTTCAAAACAAAATAACATTAATCAAGATGAACTAATGGTAAAGGCATTAGGCGAACATATGGTTGCTCTATGGATGGCAGGGGAAATTAATAGGATTTATCCTTATTACGAAGAAATGGTACTTCGATTATTAGAGGCTGATAAAAATAAAGATGCCTGGAAAATTCTTTTTGTTGCTTTTGGACATGTTTCTGGGTTCTTGTCGTCAATGATTGCAACAGGAAAACCGCCTGCTGGAATAAGAGGTGGAGAAGAGTATGCAGCACCAACTAGGGGATTTTTTATTGTTCATCATCCATTACTGGTAAATATATATGATCCATCCAATGATTGGTTTTTAGCTGCCCATTTAAGTATGGCTGCAGAGGCGCTTGGGTTTATAGACGAAGCAGAAAAATGGATAGTAAAAAGTTTTGATATAGCTCTTGAAAGGGGAAATATAAGAGGCATTAGTTTACTTGGAACACAGGCAATTGATTATTTGATCCGCATAAATAATTTTTCGCTTTCTCTTGATATTGCTATAGAAACTGAAACAATGTTTGAATTACGTAACCGAGGAAAGGAATATGATGCCAACGCGGAATTAGTTATCGGTTTACGTTCGGATATGGCTTGGGCAATGATAGAGGAACGTGCAGCTGAATTAGCGGTAATTCCAGCAGTATTAACACTATTAAAAGCTAAGTATAATTCATCTTCAGAAGTTACTGAGTTATCAGAGCAGTTAATTAGTACCTGTAAACAAATGCAAATCATATCTCCGATACCAAAATTTTGGAATTCCTTAGCCGAAACAATAGGAACCATTTTTTCTGAAGATTTAACTTTCAATCAATTTATTAATTTAAGTAAATTTCACAACCAACGTAGTCTGCAATTTTTATGTTATATAGGTGCGACTTTAGTTGCTTTGCCAGCTGATGCCTTAAAAATTTATAAAGCGTTTGAGCAATTTATAGAAGGTCGATATATAGGACTGGGAAAGTTGTATAATAATAACATACTACCGTTTATTTTGGAATACTGGACCACTCAATTGAATAAAAATAGTTTTCTTTTTTCTCATCAAGATTACATACAAACACGGTTAAATGATTGTAGGAAAGTACCCCAAAACCAACAACTTTCACAAATTTTAAAAGTTATTGAATTTGGCTTAAAAATACATTAAATATAGTAGGGTTAATAAAGTGTTATAATAGTTCCTTTCGTTCCGCATGCTTCTAGGACTAACCCGACAGATTTGTTGAAAAGAAGGAATCACTATAATAAAATAGCATTTTTAAATTCATTTTTGGGGATTTCCTTTTCAACACGAATTAAACAGATTAACTAGTGGTCTTTTGTTAAACTAATCGTTGCGAAGTTCAATAAAAAGTTAAAAAACAGCCTGTATCAATGTTTCGTGGTAATCAATGATACAGGCTTTATCTATCGAGATTTATTTGTCTTAATATATTTATTTAACTTTTAGGTCCTTCTATTTAAAAAATACTGAATAAATTGTAAAAATTTACACATATTTGTAAAGCTTTGCTTACTGTACTAACCTCCCTAAGTTGAATAGGAATTTGATATATATTCCAAATACTTATTGTGGGAAATTCCTGTGAAACCCCTTCCTAATGTAAATGAAAAAATATTAATCTGTTTAAAAAAATTGAAAAGGAGGACCAACCATAAAAATGTTAATGTTATTTGGAAAACAATTGTTCGGGAGGATATAATAGTTTATTTGTTAAAGCGTTATGGAGGGTTAAATCTGAATTTTTTAACCCTCCATAACGCTTTAGAAATACATAAATATAATGAAATTTTATTATTGGGCTACTTAAGTATTAGGGCTGAACGGATATTTGAATAAAAGAAGTCAGAAGGTTGGCGCTGGTCTCATTGATTTAGGTGTAAACTTTTAAAAATTGGTTATCCTCAAGTAAGAGGTGTTGTAATGAAAATTGAAAATCCACATTTTATTATTGAACCAGTTGAAGGAACTCCATTTGCGGTAACCGGATCTTCAACTGCTGATTCGATTGTTAGTGTAACAATTGATGGGAATGTGTGTGAAATATATTTATCGGTAAAAGATGATTGGAAAATCATAGGAGTATTAAGTCCATTAGGTACAGAATATGATAAAGAAGATTTGAGGCTGAAGCTGCTAAGCCATCCAAAATTACGTCTTCATTATTTAACGGGAGGCAATTAATGGGGGATTGGGATGACCAAATTGTTCGGAAAACTTAAGCTAGGAGATAAGGAATATTTTATGCATGATGAACACGACAAGATAGTTTTTAAGGATAACTCAAATGAAGGTGTAAAGGTCGACTTTTCATTTAGCAAGGACGAAAAAAAAATTAAACTTGCAAAACATGGCTGGCGTGAGTTCTGGACTAAATTGTTCAGGTAAAACCGAATTTGAAGGTTTGATAAATATTTTATTTAGAAGGTGGAAAAATTAGGATTATTCCATTGGATTAGGTAAATAGTATTTTAAATGTTATCTCGTTACAAAGAACAGCGGTAATTATTGGGGCTTATCCAAATTTAACTAAGATGAACAGGCTTAAACTATCCGATAAATGCTGACAATATTATTTTATTTATAGAGAATAGTACCTTCGCAATGGAAACCAACTTTATACATTTTATTTTTTGATATTAGGTTCAATTCGTTCAACCTTATCTTTCATTTCATCGAGGCTTGCAACTAGATTAATTAGATCCACAACAATCATCAGCTTATTGTATAAATCGTCTTCAATAACCATGTTTAAGATGCCTAAAACTTTGGACTTGTTAAAGCAATTTCTTCCTTTCTTACAAAGTCAATTATAATTTACACCTCTTTTTAATTTCATATTTACCATCCTTTTAAAAATATAAAATAATATGTTGTTAAAATAGTGAAAAAAGTGCTGTATTCATAATTGATATCACATTCTCGTACCGAATACTGACTACTTCTTTAGAGGAATTGTGAAGTCATAACTACCAAATCAAGAAATAATGTAAATTTGGTTGACAAGCAAACAAAAATTGTAAATAGTGGTGGGTTTATTTTTATGGTTAACTCTCCATGGAGAATTTTTTATTTTTAAATATATCAAATCCTAAAGACCATCTAAATTAAATATAAACGAAATCGAAAGACATCATTCATCATACGAGGAGTGTAGAAGAGATGAAGATTGATGATCCATATTTTATTGTTGAACCAGATAAAGAAGGTGTACCATTTATTTCTAGTTCCCATAATTTTGCCGATGCGATATTAAGAGTAAAAATCAACAGTATTGAATGTGATGTTTTCGTTCTGACAAGAGATGGGTGGGAAATAAGTGAAGTTTTACATCCAGGGAATATTGATATGGATTACGAGGAATTACGAAAAGCTCTACTAACTCATCCAAAGTTAAGACTATTGGCATTAGTAGGGGGATAATAAAATTTTTTGAAAAAATAAGTAGAAATAGGGGGTCGAATACTTGCGATTTTAACTGAAGGAATAACCTTAGGCTATTCCTTTTTTGTATCTTTATCTTTGTATTGAGGGTTAAACAATTATTTATTACGATTTTCCATAAAAGATTTATAGAACTCTTCAACATCTTTTAAAGGAGAATTTTCAAGTTCTTCCCAAAAGCGGTGTGAAGCTTTCGGGATTTGTTTACCACTAAATGTAATGTCGTCTTTAATAATTTCTTTTAATTCACTGATCATTTGCTGTTTTTTATCCATTTTATTCACCTCCAAGGGATAGATTACCAAACTTGGAACTGCGGGTCTATTGAAAAGGGAAATAAATACATTAGTTAGCAAGGTTTTTTGGATATGAAATTTAATAATTAAAATTTACGGAAAACGACCGTTTAATTGATATATTTTCAAACAATTTAAAATGGCTAATTTTTGAACTTATTTTTAAAAAAATGTACGAAAAACGATGCGAAAAATAAATTGTCCGTAAGAATTTATATTTACCCTTATTCGGACAAAATGGAGAAAAATATGAAATTAGGATATGCAAGGGTTTCAACTGATGATCAGGATATGCTGATGCAAATAAAACGCTAAAGGCTGCAGGGGTAAAAAGTTGAAAATAATTTAAAGAACAGTATCGGGAATTAAAAAAGACCGCCCGCAATTAAACGAGCTGCTTAAATATACTCGACCGGGCGATGAGATTGTTGTATTCAAGCACGATCGTATCAGACGCAGTTTAATGTATTTGGAGGAGCTTGTGGAGGATTTTAATGTAAGAGAAATAGAATTTATTTCTCTTCATGAAAAAATCGATACAACAACCGCTATGGAAAAATGAGTTTGAGATAAATTTATATTTTTAGTTATTCTACTATATGGTAATATAGGAAAAAAGGTCTACTGTAAAATTTTAGCTAAGGAGAATATAAATGCCATTACCTTTAGCAGAACTAAGATATATATTTTCTGACTATGATTTAGCAACACTAAGGCTACCACAATTACATGAATATAGATTTCACTTAACTGAAACTAGTATGAGGGATACTAAAGCAGCTGCAGGTAAAGTTAGAACAGCTTTAGCAGGTTTACCACTTTCTAGGGGACAGAACTGGGTTGATTTAAGAGGAGTTTATGGTTTATCAGATGATGGAAATACAATAAATACAATTGGAAGAGATTTTATTCATTACATTGATACACATCATCCATCAGATTTTGCTAAAGAATTTTGGCTTTATCGAGCACTCAGCCAGGCAAGTAATCCAATAACTATTAACGCCCATTTTAACAGAGTAAAGAATTTACATATTCTTTTAAATAGTATTCCACATGCAAAGGGGAAAACGATATTTAATAACTCACCTACAAGTAATAAAATATTATCTTTATCAGAGCACCTGATTCCGTTTCCAAAAGCATTAAAAAAATTTTTTAGTTTACCAAATGAAAAAATTGAGGAGTTTGCTTTATTGACAGACAATGAAATAGATACACTTATCGCATCTTTAGGACCCACAGAACAAGGATTAGACCCAGTTTTACGTCGAATAAAGGGTTATAAATCTAGAAGTATTGAAAGGAGAATTTACTTTCCAGCCTCAATGATGATACTTCCAACTGTCATGAGAGTAGAATTAACTGGTATTGGACCTTTAAGAATATACTATCCGTATAGTTACTTTTTTACATATGATCAATTCATTAACTACTTAAATCAAGTGGGTATATATAATGTACATAATTATTAGGAGGAAATACTAAAACATGAAGTTACAAGATTACATAAAAAATACTGGTCTTTTATTTGACCAACAGCATGTTATTGATTTATACCTTGCACTAAAAACAAACCCCATGGTTATTTTTACTGGTATCTCAGGAAGTGGGAAAACGAAGCTAGGACAATCTTTCGTAGAATATATGTCTATTGCAACACATACTGTTACCCCGCCGGTACCGGCACCTCCACCACCTTTGTTGGAACCACATAAGTACCGGTTCGTTTCTGTTCGCTCTGATTGGTTAGATAATAAAGGACTCTTAGGCTATAATAATCCTCTATTGGGTATCTATAGTTCTACACCTGCAATAGAACTGATATTAGATGCCCATAATGAACCAACTGAACCATTTTTTTTAATTTTGGACGAGATGAACCTAGCTAAGGCTGAATACTACTTTTCTGATTTTCTTAGCGCAATCGAAAGTAGAAAGTTTTCTCCGATTACTGGAAAAATTGAAAGTGAATATATTGAATTACACAAGTCAGGTGAAAGATTGTTAACAAAACAATTTTCTACAGACACAGAGAAAGAACAAGCGCTAAATGAAATGAGAAGATTACCAGATGATAAATATGTAAATATTTTAACTACTGGTGATAGAATCTATTATGTTCCAGAAAAAATTACGATTCCACCTAACCTATATATAATTGGCACTGTAAATATTGATGAAACGACATATAGGTTTAGCCCTAAAGTTATTGATAGGGCTAATGTAATTGAAATGAATGGTGCTCCAATTAAAGATTATTTATCAAACATTATTACAGGGACTCATCATGTGGGTGCAAACTCATATTATGATCATTTATTATTTTCTGTTGATGATTTTACTTATGCTAGAGGATTTTATTTCACTAAAACCATTAAAGATATATTAACAGATGCAACCATTGATCAAATAGTTCTTCAAAATGCAATAAAACATGTTTGGGGTTTACTGGAGAATACACAATTTCGCTTTAGTTATCGTACAACAAATAATTTATTGACTTTTATATACAATGGAGTAGACCTTGCAAACAACAGTGGTATACCTTACGTTGAGGAATTACTACTCTATTTTATTGATGCTTCTATTCTTATGAAAGTTCTTCCTAGGTTACATGGACAAAGAAGACAAATGGAAAAATTACTTATTAATTTACTTTATTTTTGTCATAAGGATTTTAAAGAGGTTCATTATGATGAAATTAAAGCAGAAACAGTTGTTAATGACTTCAAAGGTTTGGAGAATATGGAATTTGATAACAGTAAATTTCGATTCCCAAGATCAGCGGAAAGGATTTATCGAGTATTAAGTTCTTTGATTGAAACAAACTATGGGAGTTTTATTTAATGGATGAGGCTTTAATTGTAAATAAATTGGAGTTATCCTCAAACTCATTAAAGGTAACAATTACACATTCCGGTAGCAATTTAGCATCTTTAGAAGAAGTGTTAATCAATTATGATAATATTGACGTTAAATTATTTGGTTTTAAATCTAATGATATGAATTTATTAACAAAGGCTCCGATTATATATAACCACTCAGATTTGTTGCAAGATATTAAATTCCTTGAGCATACAAGATATAAAATGGAAATTGACCATGGGACTTGTAGTGATTTAATTATTATGCCTAAAACTACAAATTATTCTCAATCACCTATTTCTGGTGAGATAGTAAACAAGGACAATTTCTCATTCGTTTTCCTCAATTGGAAATCAAATGTTGGAATAGATTCGATTTCTATTTACTCTAATGAAGACCCAATTGTTATACTACCTGTTGAGATTAGAGCAGCAAAATTAAGCTATTTTTCAGATTATAAATATATGGTAGATGAAATCATTGCCAAAAGTTCTAATATTCTATGGTCTGATAAATCTATAAGCAGCTTGCCTAATAAAAAGGAAACAGATATTTCAAATAATTTATTAGAGGATTATTTTTTTATAAAAGCGGCTATGGAGAAAGAATATATTCCTGATTTTTGGAATGTAATTTTACAGAATCCTAAAACTGCGCTTGATAGAGAGTACAGGAAAGTAAGCATAGGAAACGTAAGTAATTTTAACAATAGAACAATAATGTCTATTATTCAAAATCCTCAAAATCTTGTTAGAGCAAATATCGGGGCTGCACGTATACCGGCATTAAGAGGGATGCTACCTCAAGAGGTTGAGGATAATAAGCAAATTCTAACTTATGACACAAGTGAAAATAGATTTTTAAAATTTTGGTTAAATTATTTGCTAAGTATTCTCAATGAGATCATTAGGATAAGTGATGAAAATACCCTTATGTTCATAGATTCAAAAAGAATGTATTCAGAAATTGCACAAATGCTTTCCCATCCTATGTTTCATGATGTGGTGTTAGAGCCCTATATAGAAACTGGTAACCTTACACTTCGGAGGGTGCAGGGTTACAATGGAATGTTTAAACTTTATCAAGATTTCCAGGCAAAAGGAGCATTGGAATGGGATTCATTATATGAAATGCTATTTAATAAACAAGTAAAGCCCGTATATGATATCTATGAAATTTGGGTTTTTATCGAGCTAATTAATATTATAAAGAGTCTTTCATTAAGTCCACCCCAAATTGTATTTGGTAAAGGAAAAAGATTTTTTGAAAAAATATCTGTGCCTTATCACTCATATATCATTGAATTAAATTACCAGAAGGTAATTAAGCATGTGAAGGGTAAAAAAAGTTTAACTTCTTATTCAATGAGGATGGATCCTGATTTCTTGGTGAATGTTTTCCGGAATAAACAATTATTAGGTTCTATAGCATTTGATGCAAAATATAAATTCAAAAGCTTAAACGATATCCTTGTTGTAGGTGAAGAAGATGATGATTTAGAAAACGAAGAAGAAAAAGAAGTCAGGAAGGCAAAAAGAGTTGATTTACTTACAATGCATGCATATAAGGATGCTATTAGAGGTGTATTAGGGTCTTATGTTGTGCTTCCAAGCCAGGAGAAGGATATCGAATTGTGGAGTGAAAATGCGCAAATTGTCCCATCGGTTGGTGCATTTCCACTTTATCCATCTAATACAGTTGATTCTAGTTTAGATGTTCAACGTGAAAATATTAAAAACTTTATCAAAAAATTCATTAATAACTTAAATAGAAAAAGCACCTAAAAGGTGCTTTTTTATCATGCTTCTTTTCGGAAAATTAATATATACTGATGCATTTGATGCATTACATATGCATATGGGTAGCCAAACGGGAATAAATCATTCGCTTGATCGTACCATATTTTTACTCCTCTATAAACTAAACCAGGAATTGTACTTAGAGAATTTATTATGTCTGCATGAAGCAAGTTTGGCGCGCCTGGTTTTGGTTGAAAGTCTTTACAAAAAACAACCGCATATTTTCCAACTTCAAGTCTTCCTACAGCTAACTCCATAATGTCCCGGAATTTATCTAAGAATTCATTATATCCTAGGTTTCCTAAATCATTTTCATCATTTGTATAAGGAGTTGGATCAGTCTTACCGTAAAATTTCTGCTTTTGTCCTGTTTTTTTCTTTGTCATCATATCGGCGTAAGGCGGGTCAGTTATTATTAATTGAAATTGCCTATTTAAATAAGGGTGTCCATTCCTAAGGGTTTCTTCAGCATCCCCATGAATTGTTAGCTCGGTTGGTAAATTATCAGTTTGGCAAACTTGTTTATAAGCTTCAAGATACTGTGCATTTAAATCGATACCAACACCATGTCTTGGACTATCACAAAGAGATCCGCCCAATAAACTTCCACCTACTCCTACAAATGGATCAAGTATCCACTGATCTCTTTTTGTAAAAAAGGATATAATTTCTTTCATAAGTTGCGGTGGCTTTGGCGAGGGGTGTATCTTCCTCAGATTAAAACCAACACCCTCTCTTATTGTTGGGGGGTAAGCTTGTACTAAAACGCTATTTAAGAAAAATGTCCACTCCCTACCAGTCAAATCGTTTAGCTTATTTCTCTTATCATAAACTCCCCGTTCCCCCATATCAATTCCATTGACGCCTATTGGCTTTTTTTTCCTACCTTTACTCTTTTCTGTTCTCCAAAAAGGTATGTCTGATTGTTCACTTGTTACTTCATTATTTTTTTCACTTGTTTTCTCTTCAATAGCTTCTTGACCGGTTTCTTCCCCAATTTGTTTTTTTGTTCGTTTGCCCGTTCGTTTCTTTATTTTTACAATTGGTGTTGCTTCAAGCTCACTATTACCTTGGAAATCTTCTACTTCTCTATTTTGTTCGATTTTTTTTTCGTTTGAATTAGCTTCCGACATAGTATAGTCTCTCCTTAACTTTTTTTACCCCTGTTCCTCCGTTATTACTCTTGTATCGCTGAAAATTAACATCTATAAAATCGACATTTCCTTTTGAACTGAGTATTTCAAGGATTTCTTCATGTTGTAGTACCCCATCTGCGTTATAACTTAGGAAAATATGCTTGCAATCCAAGTTATTTACTAATTGGGTTAAAGCACTTGCTGCCTTATCAGAATAGCAAAAATCGGATTTTTTATCCTTCCATGGTCTTAACCCTGTTTTTCCATCTATAAACGGAGAGTCACCAATTGCTATAGTTTCTAGTATATGATAATAGGCACCATATTGCCTAAAATTATAAGGGGGATCCAGGTATACAACATCTGCTTGAATATTAGGAGCGAGCTCAAGGACGTCCATTTGATAAACTTCATGATTTAACCGTGGAGATGAAGTACATTCAACAGCCATTCTTTCTAAATTTAAAGGATTAAACGCTCTTTTATCCCATTCTTTCAAAAAGGCACCGTATGTTCCTGCTATATTAGCTACTTTATTTACTGCATTTAAAAGACTTGCAAGTAGTAAAGCTTCCTCATCTTCGGTTATAAAATTATTATCTTTCCAAATTCCAATTTGGTGTCGTATTGCATCGATTTTACAAGCATTTTCCTCTGTAAAGTACATTCTTTGAAAGGCTGAATCCCTAGTTCCTTCAAGAGTGTATTCTCGGTAAATAAATCCCTTTTTGGGAGTAATCTTATTTAAGTGATTAAGAACTAAATCATAATTATCTGCAATAAGCAGATTACTATAATCCATATTTTGGTTTATTTCATCCGAATCAAATAATCTTTCAAAAGGGATATTTTCTAGATCTGTTAATGCTGCTTTTGCCCATATTGTACAGGTGGTTAATAAATCATTAGCGATAACATTAAATCCCCTTTGTTTGAAATGTTTTGAAACTACAGCAGTTCCACAAAATAAATCTGCAAATGTAGGATTTTGAACACTTTCAACCTTTTCATTAATAAAACCTTCAATAAAATCTAATAATCTTTCTTTAGAGCCAATGTATCTCAAAAACTCACAACCTCTCAAATGTGTAAAAAAATAAAAAGGTGTACCGGAAAGACTGAATTTACAGTACAGCCAAGATACACATTTCGACAAAATTTAAATAAGGTCATTCTGTAATTATACAGAAAGGTTTAAATAGAGTCTAGTTAAGGTTTAAATAGGAAATTAATCACCATTATTATTTTAGAACAAATGTTCCCGCTTGTCCAATTAGGTTAATTGAAACTTTTTGTTGGAAATTTAATTCTAATCATTTTTAACAATCGATAAACATAGAAAATATTTTTGAAGGATTATTAACAATTTTTCTGAATTCAATTATAGTGTTTTTAACTATCCATAAACCGCATTATAGATAGCTAGCGAGAGGAGGAAAAATATGAATTTGGAAATTAACAATAAAAGTGGAAATGCACTTTCAAAGGAAATACTTGTTCTTCAGGAAGAGGCAAAAAGACATTTAGAAAACTCTAAATCTGAAAACACAAAATATGCTTATCGAACAGATTGGGAGCAATTTTCCGAATGGTGTGAAAAGAATGGGTTGCATGACATTCCGGCTAGTCCGGAGACTATTGTCTATTACATTACATTTTTAGGGAAAACACTTAAAGCATCCTCAATTAAAAGAAAAATGACAGCTATCTCCCAGCGACATGAAACCGCCGGTCAACCAAGCCCCACCAAATCAGCTCTTGTAAGAGGAGTCTGGGATGGTATTCAACGAAAAATTGGGATTAAAGAAGAAGGGAAAGATGCGCTTTGGCTAGATGAACTTCGGCAAATTATTCAAGCGATTCCACAGAATCATTTAATTGGTGTTCGGAATAGGGCATTACTAATCATTTGCTGGGCTGGGGCGTTAAGACGTAGCGAATTAACTGGATTAACAACTAAAGACATCTCAAAAACAAGAGATGGAATAATACTCCACTTAAATAAAAGTAAAACCGATCAAAAAGGAGAAGGACAGGAGGTTGCTCTCCCATATGGAAGTAATCCATTAACCTGTCCAGTACGAAGTTTAGAAGATTGGTTATCAGTATCAGGTATTACAGAAGGTAAATTGTTTAGAAGAATAGATCGTCATGGAAATATTCTGGGAGGACTAACACCACAGTCAGTTCGTTTGATTGTAAAGAAATGTTGTGAAAAAGCCGGGCTTAATCCCGAAAAATATGGTGCACATAGTCTAAGGAGTGGTTTTTGTTCCACAGCTGCAAAAGCGGGAAAGGCTGAACATCAAATTATGAAACAAACTAGGCATAAACGGACAGATTCGTTACAACGTTATATAAAGAAGGCTAATCTGTTTGATGATAATGCAGCCGGAGGGATTGGTCTTTAGATCCTTTACAGAAACTGTATAAACGCTAATATTTTTACATAATTGTGAAGCCTGGTCAGTTGCACTAATGATTTAGGTTTTTTGAAAACTATTTGTATTATTATGGTAAAATTGTTGTGACTTAATAAAAAATTAAATTTAATGGAGATAAAAAAAGGTGAATACAAGAGGCAGCAAATACGAACCACTATATCAATTTTTAAAATCAAAGGATTCCAATCGTTTAGTAATGACTTATAAAGAAGTGGAAGATGTGCTTGGGTTTACTCTTCCACCATCCGCATCAAAATATTTGGCATGGTGGGATAGTGCATCACAACACACACAGGCTTATTCATGGACAAAAGCTGGTTTTAAAGCAAATCCAAACTTAAAGGACAAGAAAATTGAGTTTGTTAAATACGAAGTAGGAGACTAGTTTAGTCGCAGTTTTAAAAAAAGTGTTAAAAAAAATACTTAGGATGAATTTAATGAATGAAGTTAAATCGATTACTATACTAATAGAAGAATTAATTGAAGAAAAGATAATTCATTATGATGTTAGAAGTATGCAAAGGAAGTTCAATAAATTTATTACTGCAAAAGCTAAAAATAAAGAAGAAGATGAGTTATATAAAAAGGCTTTGAAAGATGACAAAGGACACTATAATATTATAGCTGATCTGCAACCGATCTTTAAGGCTACATTAATTGGTATTGCAAATGGGCTTAAATACTATGAAAAGTTATCTGATAAACGAATCAACGAGTTGGATTTTGAGGACATTAAAGAGGCATACACATCTGGTGTACCTTATATAAAGTCATTTGCTCCTAATGAAGATGTAGTTGAAGAATTACTGTTCATGTGGGATGCATACTTTAATTATAAATATTACTTAAAGGTCCATGAAATAGTAGGGACTACACAATTGATTTTTAAAAATGTAGATGATTTGGAATATCACTATAAACTCGAAATTCTAGATCTGTATTCTACAGTCTTAAAGACAGAAATATTTCCTTTAATAACTGAAGCAACTATTCGCTTAAAAATTGACTCTGCTATTACAAATGATTTCATAGAAGATGAAGAGTGACGACATGTTTTTATGACTTTTTGTCGTGGAAAGTTCATGGCATACTGCAATATAATTTCCTTATCTTAAAACAGATAAGGAGCAGTAAAAATGAAATTATTACGAGGTAGGATTGTAGATGTATACACAGAAGACGGTATAAGAATGCAGGAGCTTATTCAGGGAATTCCAAAATATATGCAGTATAAATATGAAAATAATCCTAAATATGGTGGATGGAATGGAAGTTATGTCTATACTTATGGAACAACCCCATCAAGCCTTATTTTTAAAGTATTTATGTTCGATTTAAATAAAACAATAAAGGTTGATATGAAAGATAAAATTCTAATGTATAATAATATGTCAAGAATTTCAGCGAAATTAATACAGTATCTTTTAAAGCATAATAAAGGTAAAAAAATCTATGTACGAGTTAAAAAAAATTCCTATTCTATTGGGTTGGACGAAATCCGCATTGATTATAAATAATGGAACTTCTCAAAAGACAAAGAAATTAAATTATCTATTTATGACCATAAACAACTAAGTCGATTGAAATTTACATAAAAGGCTGTGTTGTTAAGGATTTAACTTAGACGAACGGTTACTTTACTTTAATGTGCAAATGGAATATTAGAAAAGAAATATCCTAGTTCAATTGAACTAGGATATTATAATTGAAATACCATTAGTTTACTAAAAACAATAACATATTACAGTGCAAATCGTGGTATTAAAGGATTTAAGGTTTTGTGACAGGTAACAGAACCCGTTACTATTTAGATGTCCTTTTTATAAATATCAACAAAATAATAAGACAGATTCAATGAATAATTGTATACAGATCACAGTTTGGAGATGTTTAAATTCCTGGACAGTGCGGAAAAAGTTGTGTAAATAAGTTTGAAATCAATCCTCCTTGGCGAGAATTAGGATAAATAATTTTTGCTAAGGAGGATTTTTCGACATGAAAATACCTAAAGAATTAATCAAAGAAATTGTAAAGGAACAGAAATTCACAAGTACAAATCAAATCATGGAAACCATTAAAGAGATGTTTTCTGATATTTTGGAAGAAGTTCTTCAATGTGAAATGGATGAACAGCTTGGTTATGAAAAACATCAACGCCGGAGTGATGAACCAAGTAATTACCGTAATGGCTCTACAAAACGGAAATTAAAAACACAATTTGGTGAAGTAGAAGTTACTGTTCCACGTGACAGAAAGGGCTCGTACGAGCCCCAAATTTTAGACAAATACCAAAGAAATGTGGATGGTCTGGAAGAAAAAATATTGTCTCTATACGCTCACGGTATGTCTACTAGAGATATCCAGGAACAAGTAAAGGATCTCTATAATGTTGAGATTTCTTCGGAGTTAGTTAGTAAGATTAGTGAAAAAGTTATGCCACAAGTAAATGAGTGGCAGAGCCGTCCGCTTGAAGCCTATTATCCTTTTATTTTCATGGATGCCATACATTATAAAATTCGTGATAATCACCAAATTGTCTCGAAAGCAGCCTACGTTGTTTTGGGGATTAACAATGAAGGATATAAAGAAATATTAGGCATTTGGGTTGGAGGAAATGAAAGCAGTAAGTTCTGGTTAGGTGTGTTAAACGATTTGAAAACGCGAGGAGTCAAAACTGTAAATCTATTCTGTGTGGATGGATTATCAGGGTTTAGAGAAGCCATTCAAGCCGTGTATCCTTTTGCCGGTATACAACGCTGTATCATTCACCAGATCCGTTCAAGTACCAAATATGTTTCTTATAAACATCTGAAAGAGTTTGTCGCTGATTTGAAAAAAATATATACTTCAATCAATGAAGAAACTGCGTTAGAAAGGCTCTTTGAATTTAAAGAAAAATGGGGCAAAGAATACCCTTCTGCGATTAAGTCATGGGAAGAAAATTGGGATATTTTAGCTACTTTTTTCGCATATCCGCAGGAAATTAGGAAAATAATATATACTACGAATATTATAGAAGGGCTTCACCGACAATTTAGAAAAGTAACAAAGACAAAATCTATCTTTCCTAATGATGATAGCTTAAGGAAAATGCTTTATTTGGCAGCTCAAAATATTACGAAAAAGTGGACAATACGATACCGTAATTGGGACATGATTTTGAGCCAGCTTGAGATCTTGAACCAAACATCATAATTGGGGACTCTGTCCCCAAACCCCTGAAGTTTATCGCTTTAGTTTTCCCTAAAACGGACACAAAAAAACGGACAGCATAAATCCGTCCGTTTTAGTGTAAAAGCCATAAAACCGCTCGGTTTGCACTTCTGCATTGCCCTATCCTGTTTTATGGTAAAAGCCTTTATTATTTTTAACGGCTAGCCTTTGTTCTATACCTAATACTTCTTGCCTTGCGAAGATTGTCGAATATTACTTACACAAGATTTTACGCAGACCCAATTCCTGTGAAATTATTGTTAATAAATTGAATCACGTGGCAATTTGCCATAAAACTCCTCATCATAACTCATTAACTTTCTTTCGTCTACTTCACCTGCTAATACCTTGTCCAACAATTCAATTCTTGCTTTCAGTGCGTTATCATTCCTTTTATCCGGAGAATAGTCAGGATATATTCCCCTAAGCATAGTAATTATGTCGTTAGCTGCTGCAGCTTTTGACTTAAAACTACATCTCGCACGATATTTTGGAATAAATTCCTTAATTCTTTCGCAATCTTGTACTGTCCATTCATCACCAATTTTTCTTGAAAAATGTAATAAATCACTCATAAACCAACATCTCCCCAAAAAATATACTGGTTAATTTTATTCATTATTGCAGGTAAATATGATTCGTTTCGTATGTACTATTTGCAATACGTTATTCATACCATTAAAAAGAAAAACTATATAGGGGTGAATTTATATGGAAATAATACGATACTGTGCTGATCCTCATAGCACTGTTAAGTATATTAAAGCAAATCTTGAGTTTATTGATAATATTACTAGTTTTGAAGTATATTTTAACGACGAAGATATACCGGAAGTTTATAGAAATGTTCCTGATGTATATGTTTATGATGGAAAAAGGGAAAGCCAAAATAGGAATTACACCCTAATTTTAAGGGATGACGAAAATGAAAAAGAATTTTGGTTTAGTGGTGCTACCTGTGGTTACGGTGGAAGTGGTCCAAGTGCCACCAAACAAATTTTGCAAATTCTAGGTATTAAGTTTGACTACAACAGGATATCCGATGAAAAGAAGATTATTGAAAAAAACCTTGTTTCTTACCATGACATTAACTTGATGGTATATCGACCAAAAAATATGTTGAGCATGCGGAGAGAGAAAATACTCAAAGTGAAATTATCTTTCAAAACTGCTCATCAAAAGTACAGAGCAAAAGCAGCATTAAAGTGTATCGGCTATATTCAACCATTAAGAAATTTAATAGAAGAACACGATATGGTCGAGGATATTGACACTTTTTATTTCAGAGACATTCCTTATTCAACTGAAAAAGAATGGGCTGAATATGCGACAAATAATGCCTTAACTTTAAATCGGATTTATTCAAAAATACAGGATGAAACCATAAAAGAAATTATTGAAAATATCGGCTATAGTTTTAATGCCAAGATTGAAATCAAGATGTATGAAAAACTTTGAATTAAGGTAAACCGGCTTCAAAAAGGAGTCGGTTTTCAAATATGATATGAAAATGCAGTTCTTTTCCACAAGAAAAATTTAACATGGCAGATATAAAGGAGTATTTATTATTTGTGTTAAATGTGTAATGGAGGGTTAAAAATGCTCTTTTCTTTTCCGAAGTTTATCTCCAGATTCATAATTCACCAGTAAGATGTTTATATTAACCATTTCGCAATTCTTAGTATTTAAGCAATTAGAAACAAAATTATGAAAAGATACACAAATTTATAGGTATAACCACAAATAAATCGTTTTAAAACTTCTAAAAGTTAAATAAATCAGATTACCCCACACTAAATAAAAAAAACGCTGAGAAAGGCGTTTTTTATTATTCATCTTCTTTTTTATATTTTTCTGTTAGAAATTCTGTATATTCCCTTAAGGCATTTACAGGATTATTTTTGTTTGAGTATTGATTGACTTTTTCAAGCTTCGCAATATTTACCAAAATATCACGGTATTTATTCATAACAATAAATAATGCCTCTAATTGATCCAATTCCATATAATCCAAATCCCGTAGTATAGCTTTGAAAGTCTTTTGTCTTTCAATATCCTCATCTATTTCAGAAGAATTTTTCGAACTATCTTCGTTTTCTTTTATACCAAATCTAGTAAGTATCTCTTCGGAATTTTCAACTTCTAAAACTTCCATAAATCTTCTTCCGACTTCCTCACTGGGAAGTTTAATGTGTCCAATTTCTAATTGAGCGACATAACTAGGACTCATACCAATTTTTTCAGCAAGTTTTCGTCCTGATAATTTTTTTTCTTTTCGTTTCTGCTTTAACCAACCACCGAATAAATCCATTTTCAATCCTCCCTATGGTTTTACTATATCAAAGTCAGTATTACCTGTCATCAGAAACTTTAAACAAATCACTGGTTTACAAATCATTTTTTAAATATAATAAAAGAAACATAGGAACCTTTTGCAGTTTTCTGGGAGGAAGAACTGTGAAAGGAAGTATCAAAAGAAATAAACAAACGGGGAAATGGGATATTGTTGTCGATATCGGAAAAGACCCTGGAACTGGAAACAGGAAACAAAAAAAGAAAAGAGGCTTCCCATCAAAACAAGACGCGGAAAAAGCAATAACCAAAATTTTAAATGAATTAAACGAGGGAACATTTTTTGAACCTCAAAAATTAACTGTTGGTGATTTTTTTACAATTTGGTTCAAAGAAAGAAAGTCATCCGTTGAACGAACGACTTATAACAACCAATTAGCATTTTACAATATTTATATTTCTCCGAAAATGGCAGCCGTTAAAATGTATGAGATAACTCCAATTTTTTTGCAGAATTTTTTAAATGGTTTATTGGAAGAAACGGATCTTGAAAATAGCACTATTCATAAAATATTCGACGTATTGAAAGTTGCCTTCAAAAGAGCTGTGAAATTAAAGGTAATAAAAGAAAATCCGGTTTATCTTGTGGATCTGCCAAAAATCAAAAAGTCGGAAATGAACGTATGGGATTTAAAACAAATTAATTATTTTATAAAGCATGTATTGGGTGTCAAAAGACCAAGTAAATATTTTACAGCTTATTTGCTGGCAATTCTTTGCGGAATGCGTCAAGGCGAAATCTTAGGCTTAAGATGGAAAGATATTGATTTTGAAAACAAGCTTATCTATATAAGGCAAACATTATCCCATGACGGAAAAGAATTGCGAATCAATACAAAAACAAAATCAGGCACAAGAACCATTTCAATACCAAACCGTTTAATCACTCAGTTAAAAATGGAAAGAAAAACAGTGCTTGAGAATAAATTAAAATATGGAAGTAATTTTGAAGATAATGATTTGGTCATTTGTACAAGACACGGTCGTCCGGTTCAATCAACTAATCTTTTAAGGGGTTTTAAAAAAGATGCAAAAAAAGTGGGGCTTCCAGTGATTCGGTTCCATGATTTGCGTCATACTCATGCCACCATGTTAATCGGACAAAATATCAATCCTAAAATTATTTCTGAACGACTAGGTCATGCTCGAATTGGAATTACACTTGATATCTATAGCCATGTTTTGCCAAGCATGCAGCAAGAAGTCGCCAATAAATTAGACGAGATTGTGGAGAAGTTTTGAGGTTCGTGACCAAAATTGTGACCATTCACACAAAAGAGCCGAAAAAACACCGGTATATCAGGATTTGATTCCGAAAAGTCTTTATCGCGCATGGAAGGCGGTGAAATAATGTCAACGAAGAATATCGAAGAAAAACAGTATCTTCTCCGTTTTAAGTGTGATACAAAATCTCATTTGACCGTTCTCGATCATGACGTGTGCATGACACAATGTCCAGATAAAATTTGCACAGTATTTTGCCCCGCTGAGGTGTATAAGTGGGAAGGAACACGCATGCAGGTAGGCTATGAAGGCTGCCATGAATGTGGAAGCTGCCGGATTGGCTGCCCATACCAAAACATCAAATGGGAATATCCTAAAGGCGGACATGGGATTGTCTTCAGATTAGCATAAAAAAAAAAGTGCTGTTGCAATGACTACAGCACTTTTTTTAATATCACTATATGTAGGTTTTTTCACAAGTGAGGGTGAAAAGAAGGTGAAGCAGAGGGTAGGTATTTAGTGGATTAGCTTATTTTCTCTAATAGACTTACTGAGGAAAGTTCGTCTTTTTTGCTGGATGCAACTAATGAAGAAGCAAATGCGTTTGCTTGATCGATTAATTCCATATTTGGTGAACAATAATAAGGCTTTTTCCAATTGAAATCACCTTCACAATCAGCTGGATAAATACTCACTTTCCAATGAAAGTAAATCTTTGGCTGTGAAAGCTGCACCCCTTCCACAGCAATGAGCCAATGTGTCGAGGGTGAGCCGGGGTAGAAAGCATCAGATTCCTGTAGGGACATTCTGTCATTTAAACCAATCGGTATTAGTGCTTTTTGATAAAAGTCGTGATAATTTGGAGTTTTCATATTTTTTTGCCCTCCCTAATAGGTTTATCTATATTATATGAAACAATTAAGCACTTTTTGTGTGATAAATGTTAAAATTTTTAAATTAATTTAAGTGTTTTCATTAAATTGACAAAATTAAGATATTCAAAACATTTGTACGTAAATGTGACTTCAGTCACTACATAAAAAAGTGGCTGCTCTTATACTTGAGGCAAAGAAAATACAGAGGTGAATGACGATGAGTAGCTGCATGAGCGCCATTGGGGGTATGCCCCAAGCTGAATTAAGTGTAGGATTAAAGCAATTAAAAAGTGAGCATCCCCTTTTATTAGAACAATTAGAAGGAATGTACGGCTTAACGCAAAAAATTGATCAAGAAAGAGATGTTGAAGATTATTTTCTAGAATTAATTGCAATGGTAAAAGAATTTAAGGCAGCGCTTGATCCGCATTCGGAAAGAGAAGAGGGTGTCCTTTTTCCGATGATGGGTGTTTATATCGGGACAACTTCTGGGCCGATTGCTGTTATGGAATATGAGCATGATCAGGCAAAATTAAATATAAAGGGTTTCCTAGAAAAGGCGGAGGGAAACCAAACTTCAACTGAAGAGAAGAAAAAATTAGCTGAATTAATTCAGGAAGCATATTTTATCTTAACTGAACATTTCTCAAAAGAGGAAAATGTGCTATTCCCAATGGCAGAAAGAATGCTTACTGATGAAGAAAAGGCGGAATTATATCATAGAATTCAAGAAATAAAATAAGGATGGCCCTCTAGGCCCATCCTTATTTTATTTCAAACCATTCCATTCCCAAACCTTTTGATCAGAAGGAAGGAGAAAAGCGATTAAACCAAGCAATGGCAGGACCCCAAGCCAGGTTATCATTGTCTGTAACCCAATCCAGTCAGCTATGGACCCCAGTCCTACAGAACCGATTGCCCCCATTCCAAACGCAAGGCCAACGGTCAAACCAGACATCGTTCCAATCTTTCCCGGGACTAATTCCTGTGCATAGACGACAGTTACAGAAAAACTAGTCATTAAAATAAATCCGGTAAGAATAAGGAAGACAAAGGCCGCGGTTGGCGGAACATAGGGTATGAGAATTGAAAAAGGCACAGTCGCTAACATCGAAAAGGAAATGATATTTTTTTTGCCAAATCGGTCTGAAAGCGGTCCGCCAAAAAAGGTGCCGATTGCTCCGGATACTAAAAATGCAAATAAGAAGATCTGAGATTCTTTAATCGTAAGTCCATATTCTTTGATAGCAAAAAAGGTATAAAAATTGGTGATGCCAGAGGTATACCAAGTTCTTGCAAAGATTAGTAATAGTATCAATCCTAAAGTATTTTTTACCTCTTTGGATAACCCTTCTTTTTTTCCTGTACCAGTATTCTTATTTCTAACAGGCCTTGGAAAAGTTATTAATCTCTGTTTATACCAATTTGCAATATAAATTAATAAAATGACTGCAAGCGCGGCAACGATGGTAAACCAGGAGGCACCTATTTGACCGAGAGGGACCAAAATTAGTGCGGTAATCAATGGGGCTAATGCCTGGCCTGTATTGCCCCCCACTTGATAAATCGATTGTGCAAGTCCTCTTCTGTTTCCAGCAGCCATATAAGCAACCCTTGAGCCTTCAGGATGAAACACTGCCGAACCAAGCCCAATGAATAGGACAGACAAGACAATCATTCCAAAATTTGAAGCAAACCCTAACCCAAGAATCCCAAATAAAGTAAATGTAAGGCCAATTGGTAGTGCAAACGGCATTGGTTTTTTGTCTGTTAACATTCCGACCATTGGCTGCATAACGGATGAAACCATATTTAGGGAAAAGGCAATGACGCCTAGCTGAGTGAAACTTAAGCCCATAGACTTTTCTAAAATAGGAAACATTGCTGGTACTACAGCTTGAATGGCATCATTTAATAAATGGCATAGCCCGATGATAAACAGGATTTTAAACATGGTTGATTCGGAGGCCTTAGGAGCCTTGGCAGGTAAAACAGCTTGTTGATTCATAAGTAATCCTTTCTTTATAAAAATTGCTAAATATTTTTCTATCCATATTTTACTACCAAAATACAAAAATAAGAAATATTTAATTCTAATTTCGAAATATTTAAATTATAATGGAAAAGAAAAATTGGTTTTTAGGGGGGAAGTATGGAAAAATCAGTGGAGGTATTATTTACCCAAGAAATCTTAAATGGTTTTCTAGAAGGTTTTCAGTTAGAATCACAAGTGAAAAAGTTGGGGGACTTTGAGAATTATGTATTTGAAGTGTATCGTAATGACGCGCCGCTGGTTTTAAGGATTACCCATAGTTCCCATCGAAAAAAGTCTGAAATAGAAGCAGAACTTGATTGGATGAATTACTTGAATCAAAACATTGTTCAATGCCCGAAGGTCTTCCTTTCTTCAAATAAACAATTAATTGAGGAAGCAGGGACTTCTGATGGAACGTTCTTTTATGCTTGTCTATATTCAAAGGTTGAGGGCGCACCAGTAAAAGTTAATTCTGACCTATACAATGAGCAATTGTTTCATGCTTGGGGAAAAGCTACCGGACGGATGCATGCAGTAACTAAGGGTTACCATCCAAAAAAAGGGATGGAATTACGTCCATTTTGGCATGAGGAGGAATTGCTAGCGGTTAAAGAATATTTTCCGGATGAGCCGGAAATTATTGAGAATACCTATGACTTAATAAAGGAATTATGGGAGCTTCCTCAAGGCACCGATCATTTTGGGCTAATTCATACGGATATCCATTCTGGAAACTTCTTTTATGATGGTCAGACAGTATATGTGTTTGACTTTGATGATTGCAGTTATCATTGGTTTGCATCCGATATTGCTATCCCGCTTTATTATTCGATTTTTTACGGTTTTCCTAAAGCTGGTGAAAAGGAGAAATCAGAGTTTGCACGCAATTTTCTTTCTCACTTTATTAACGGTTATGAAGAGTGTAATATCGTACCGGAAAATTGGCGGGAGCATTTACCGCTTTTTCTAAAACTTAGAGACATCACCCTTTACGCTGTTCTCCATAAAAAGATTGCACCAGAGGATAGGAACGAGAGTTTGGACCTGTTATTGAATGAAATTCGGCAAAGAATTATTCGAAAAAAAGCAATCGTGAATGTTGAATAAAAAGAAACACGAGACCTGTTAATGGTCCCGTGTTTCTTTTGCAAGCGGCAATGTGATTTCTACTGTTGTACCAATCGCTTCTTTGCTGTGAATATTTATGCTTCCGCCAAAAGAATTAATAATCCGTTTACAAATGACCAGGCCTAGACCTGTCCCCGTATCTTTTGAGGTATAGAAAGGAAGAAATATTTTTTCTAATTCATCTGCAGGCATTCCCTTGCCATTGTCGCTAATTTCAAGACTGCAAAAACCATCAAGGGTATGAAGCTTAATTTCCAACGTACCCACGTTTTCAAACGATTCGAAGGCATTTTTTGTGAGATTTAAAATCACCTGTTTCATCTGGTCTTTTATACATTGAACGATTACGGGTTCAGTCGGAAGCTGCCAAATGCATTCCACATTATGTGAATTACCTTCTGATACAATCAGGGGTTTTAATTCTTGAAGCGTCCCGGCAATATTCACACTATTTGTTATTTGTGCAGTCGGTTTACCAAGAATCAGAAACTCGCTTACAATTTCATTGATCCGTTTCAGTTCAGAGTCTATGATATCGAAATAATAACGGTCCTCGGAATCCGTATACTTTTCACTAAGAAGCTGAATTAATCCTTTCACGCCTGTTAAAGGATTACGTATTTCATGGGCTGTGCTGGCAGCCAAGGTACCTACTAACTCGAGCTTCTGTACTTCATTTTGCCGTCTTTCTGTACGCGTATGTTTTCTTAGTAATATATATTCAAGGAGTAAATAGAGAACATGTGCGATGACAAGAATGACAAATAGTGTTTGGCAAAATGCTTTTCCTATTTCTTTATAGTCACGATCCGCAACTTTTACTTTTATACTCCACGGCAGTCGGTCCATTGGTGAAGTGATCCATTGTGTTTCGTCTCTCATTTCTTCGTTACTTACATTCATTTCTAGAATGGGGTTTTTTCCACCATTTACTACATAAAGTTTTGTTTCGGGAGTAAGTACCTTCATTAAATTCCTCATATAATCGATGCGCAAATCAGCAACAAGAATAGCCATTAACCCGCGGTTTTCATCTAGAACAGGTACAGCTAATCCAATTATCCTTTGGTTGTTTTTAAGAATTTCTTCATGATTAGAAATAATGGTATCTTTGGTTTTGAGTACCTCTTGAATGAAAGCAAGTTTAGTAAAATCCTCATCATTTCTTAATGGAGCAGAACCAGTTAACAATTTTCCCTTTTGGTTGAGCAAATAAAGTCCACCGTAGCGGGGGTCTTTTTGGTTTATTTGTATTAGCAATGGTTCCATTTTTTCTGGAGAGTCTATATTTTCTTTTGTTGACAGCGAAAGAATTTTTAAGCTAGTCATCGTTTCACTAATGAATTGATCCCAGTCTTTTTGATAAATCGATGCGACCCATCGGGCATCACTTTTTCTAGCGATATCATTTTCTTTTAAAATACCATAGAAAAAATATACACTTAAAATGAGAATAGGCAGTATAACGATAATAAGATAAATATTAAAATTCCTTGTGCGAATCTTCATGTCTGGCCCTCAATCAATTCTTTTGATAATAAACGTTCCTATTATACATTTGTTCCACTCTTTATTGTAATATTCCTGCTTTTAAAAGGAAAATTGACAACAATTAAAAAGTTTTTTATAATAACCTTGAAATCGAGATAATTTTAAGAATAGAATTTTCTTACGCGGTTATGGTATTAACTAAACTTAAAAGGATGTTTTTAATATGGAAAATGATTCATTAGCAAAATCATTAAAGCTTTATATAGTCCTTTCAAGGGCCTATAAAGCAATCAATGAGCATGTAAATAAAGTGATTCAAGCTAATGGTTTAAACCCGACTGAGTTTGCTGTTTTAGAGCTTCTCTATCATAAGGGTGACCAGCCAATGCAGCAAATTGGCGGGAAAATATTGCTTGCCAGCGGCAGCATTACGTACGTGGTCGACAAGCTTGAACAAAAAGGGATGTTGAAAAGAATCGCCTGTCCAAAAGATCGTCGTGTCACCTTTGCACAAATTACGGAAGATGGGAAAAAGTTTATTCAGGACATTTTTCCAGAACATGCCGCGCAGATTGATAAGCTAATGTCGAGCCTCACAGATACAGAGAAAACGGAAGCGATTGACCTTCTGAAAAAATTAGGTTTGCCAGCAGGGAAATTTTAATACGGCCATCGGTCGTATTTTTTTTATTGTAAAGAATGTAAGGGGATAGTATATAATAAGAGAGATTGGAATATTAAAAAGATTTTTAAAAAAGGGGATAGCTGAATGAGCTTTGAAAACTATACATACGTACGTCCAAATTTACAAGAAATAACTGCTAACTTTGATGCTATACTTGAAAAATTTAAAAATGCTGTTTCTGTAGAAGAACAAAGTGAAGCAATGGATGAAATTAATAATCTTAGAAATGATCTTGGTACGATGTTCAATCTCTGTTATATTCGTCATTCGATTGATACAAACGACGAGTTTTACAAGGAAGAACAAGATTACACAGATGAAATCCAGCCAGAGATTGAAGGTCTAGTAACCAGGTATTATCAAGCTCTTGTTGATTCAAAATTCCGCAATGAACTGGAAGAAAAGTGGGGAACACAGCTTTTCGCCCTTGCCGAAGGCCAGCTAAAGACATTTAAACCAGAAATTGTTCCATTACTTCAAAAGGAAAATCGCTTGTCAACGGAATATACAAAATTGCTTGCTGCAGCTAAAATAAACTTTCAAGGGGAGGAGCGGACACTTGCGCAAATCGATCCGTTCATAGAATCGACTGAGAGGGATATACGTAAGCAAGCTAGTGAAGCAAAATTTGGTTTCTTCGCTGAACATGAAGCGGAACTTGACCGCATTTATGATGATCTTGTTAAAGTAAGAACAGAGATTGCCCAAACATTAGGCTATAAAAACTTTGTCGAGCTTGGCTATTATCGTATGATGAGGACCGATTACAATGCAGAAATGGTGGCAAATTTCCGTGGGCAGGTGAAGGAATTTATTGTTCCGATTGCAACAAAATTAAAAGCACGTCAACAAGAAAGAATCGGCCTGGATCAATTAAAGTATTATGATGAAGGCTTCAATTTTCAGACTGGGAATGCTATTCCAAAAGGAAGTCCAGAATGGATTATTGAAAACGGGCAAAAGATGTATGAAGACCTTTCAAAAGAGACAGGGGTATTTTTTAGTTTTATGCAGGAAAACAACTTGATGGATCTGGTCGCCAAAAAGGGGAAAGCTGGCGGAGGCTATTGCACGTATATTGAGAACCAAAAAGCTCCGTTTATTTTTTCCAATTTCAACGGAACCTCAGGCGATATTGATGTGTTGACACACGAAGCTGGCCATGCCTTCCAGGTGTATTCCAGCCGTCATTTTGAAATTCCGGAATATTATTGGCCAACCTATGAAGCATGTGAGATTCACTCAATGAGCATGGAATTCTATACATGGCCATGGATGGAACTATTCTTTAAGGAAGATACCGATAAATACAAGTTTTCCCACTTAAGTAATGCGTTATTATTCCTTCCTTATGGGGTTTCAGTGGATGAATTTCAGCACTGGGTTTATGAAAACCCAACCGCTACACCAAAAGAACGGAAGCAGCAGTGGCGAGAAATTGAGAAAAAATATTTGCCGCATAAAGACTATGATGGCAATGAGTATTTAGAAAACGGCGGCTTTTGGCAGCGTCAAGGTCATATTTTTAATTCACCGTTTTATTATATTGATTATACACTTGCACAAATTTGTGCTTTCCAATTCTGGAAGCGGTCAAGGGAGAATCAAGAAGAGGCTTGGGCGGATTACGTAAAGCTTTGTAAGCTTGGCGGCAGCATGTCATTCACCAAACTTGTCAAGGCTGCAAATTTAATTTCTCCCTTTGAAAATGGCTGTGTCGAGTCGGTGATAGGGGAAATTGAAGGCTGGCTTAATTCTGTTGAAGATAAAAAATTATAGCAAGTAAAAAAAGCGAAGCTATGGCTTCGCTTTTTTGGCTATTTAACCTCGACTGTTTCTGAAACAACTTTCAACTCATTATTTTCAACAAGTACGGCTAATTTTTTTGTTTCAGGCTTTTCTAAAATAAAATCTGCGATTTTATCTTCAAGCTGTTCCTGGATAATCCTTCGAAGAGGACGTGCCCCAAATGAAGGGTGCCAGCCAAGTGCAGCTAATTTTTCTTTTGCTTCTGTTGTGATGGTTAATTCCATGTTTTGCTCGATTATTGTTTCTTGTAATTCGTTAATCATTAAATCGACAATGGTCAAAATGTTTTCTTTGTCGAGTATGTTAAATTCAATGATACCATCAAAACGATTCAAAAATTCCGGCTTAAAGAAGCTGCCAAGTGAATCGAGAATACTTGCTTCTTCAATCACTTCTGTAGTGCCAAATCCAACATGAACGGTTTTATGGGAAATGCCTGCGTTGCTTGTCATAATAATAACCGTATCCTTAAAGCTAACCATTCTTCCCTGGCTGTCAGTGAGGCGTCCGTCTTCAAGAATTTGCAGGAACATGTGCTGAACATCAGGGTGTGCTTTTTCAATTTCGTCTAATAAAATAATGCTATATGGATTTCTGCGTACTCGTTCGGTAAGCTGTCCTGCCTCATCATGGCCAATATAACCAGGGGGTGAGCCAATTAATTTGGAAACGCTATGTTTTTCCATATATTCGCTCATATCAAGACGAATCATTGCATCTTTTGAGCCAAATAGTTCTTCGGCAAGTGTTTTAGTCAGCTCCGTTTTTCCGACACCGGTAGGGCCCACAAATAAGAAGGAACCAATTGGACGATTCTTTGATTTTAAACCGGCACGGCTGCGTCTAATCGCTTTTGCGACTTTCTTTACAGCTTTTTCTTGACCAATCACCTTTTTATTAAGATTGGTTTCTAAGGCTTTCATTTTATGCTGTTCATCCTGTTGGAGTTTACCTACAGGAATGCCTGTTTTTTGTTCAATGATTTCTTGTATATGGGAAACAGTTACAATAGGCCTTTCGGAGTTAAATTCATTATTTAGTGCTTTTTCAAGTTTTGCCTCCTCATCCCGAAGCTTTGCCGCCTCTTCGTACTGCTCGCTCTTTAGTGCCTCTTCCTTTGCTGCAGAAAGTTCTCGTAAGCGGTTCTCAATTTGTTCATTATTCTTAATAATCAGAGGCTAGATTTAATTTCGAACCTGCTTCATCAAGTAGGTCGATCGCTTTGTCCGGTAAGAATCGGTCTTGAATATAGCGCTGTGATAATTGAACACAAGCAAGGATTGCTTCCTCCGAAAAATTCACTTCATGGTAATCCTCATATTTCTTTTGGATTCCTTTTAAGATTTCAATTGCAGCCTCTCCTGATGGTTCATGAACGTGAACGGGCTGGAAGCGGCGTTCTAATGCGGAATCTTTTTCAATTTGACGGTATTCCTTTAAGGTTGTTGCACCAACAACCTGTAACTCACCGCGTGCGAGGGCTGGTTTTAACATGTTGCCTGCATCCATTGATCCCTCGGCAGAACCTGCACCAACAAGCAGGTGAATTTCATCGATGAAAAGAATAATATTTTTTCGTTCCTGTAATTCGGAAATCAATTGCTTCATCCGTTCCTCAAATTGACCGCGAATACCGGTATTGGCAACGAGGGAAGCAACGTCTAATAAATAAACTTCTTTATTGCGTAACTTGCTTGGGACATCGCTGTCAGCAATTTTCATTGCAAGACCTTCTGCAATAGCCGTTTTCCCAACACCTGGTTCACCGATTAATACCGGATTGTTTTTGTTTCTTCTGTTCAGAATTTCAATCACGCGTTTGATTTCTTCATCACGCCCAATTACTGGATCAATCAGACCAGCCTTTGCCATGGTGCTCAAGTTTCGGCCGAATTGGTCGATAAAGCCTTCTGGTGCGGATTTTCTTCCATCAGTTTGCGCTTGGTGGCGATTGCTATTGTGATCTTGTGGAAAGTTTTTAGCAAGAAATAGATTTTCAAATGGAAAGTTTGAGAACGAATTCAGATTCGGACCAAAGTTTGCTCCTAGAGTTTGTTTTTCGTTTGCATAGCATTCATGGCAGAGTTTTATTTCCTTACGCTGCCCATTAATATTCATATTTAATTGAATGTTTGCTTGTTTTTCATTACATTGTTGACAAAGCATAAGTTAAAAACCTCCTTATTTTTGCAAACATAAATAATGTTTGACTTTGACTATATTTGACCTTATGAATGTAGTATACTCTGACCTTTTTTGACTTTCAAGTTTTTTGTTTATGGTAATACTTTCTAATCAAGAAAAAAGCTCGTCTTTGTTTGCCCCATTCGTCATATATTGATGATAAGGGGGGAGATGATGTGAAACGGAATTGGACAGCAGCCTTTCAAATTGCAGCGGTCTATGTTGGGACTGTTGTAGGGGCAGGGTTCGCCACGGGAAAAGAAATCGTAGAATTTTTTTCGCGATTTGGATTCTTTGGCTTTATTAGTATATTAATGAGCGGATACCTCTTTATTGTTTTAGGTTCAAAGCTAATGAGGATGGCTGCCCATATAGATGCAAAATCATATCAAGAATTTAATGAGTATTTATTTGGGAAATGGCCAAGCCGAATCATCAATATTTTTATGCTTTTTATGCTTCTTGGGGTAAGTGCTGTGATGCTTGCGGGGGCAGGGGCTATTTTTGAGGAACAATTAGGTTTACCTAAGACTGTCGGTGTATTTTTGACGATTTTCCTTTCGTTTATTGTCATGCTAATTGGGACAAAAGGCCTTTTTGCTGTCAATACCTTCGTTGTCCCGTTGATGATTTGTTTTAGTTTAATTTTAATGTATTTTTCTATTCAAATACCGAATTTTTTAGACCAGTTATTATTTATTCCGCATGCTGAGGATGGCTGGAAAAGTGTTGTTGCCCCTTTTTCCTATGCAGCCTTAAATCTGGGTTTAGCCCAAGCAGTGTTGGTACCGATTGCCACAGAGGTTAAAGATGATTGGACAATCAAATGGGGAGGAATCATCGGTGGTGCGGCTTTAACCCTTATTTTAATTGCGGGTCACTCCACGTTAATCATGCTCCCAAACTTAGAACTATATGATATTCCGATGGCAATTATTATGAAGAACTTAGCCCCTTTTTTTTATTGGATTTTTGTTCTTGTTATTTATGGGGAGATCTTCACCTCAGTGATTGGAAATGTCTTTGGGTTGGATCGTCAGTTAAAACAGTATTTTCCCGTGCCTACCATGTTGTCGGTTACTTTCATTTTTGCAGTTTCCTACCTCATTAGTCTTGTGAATTACAGTACGCTGCTCTCTTATTTATATCCCTTATTTGGATATATCTGTATGATATTCTTTATTTTACTATGGATGAAGCCATTTACTCCCAATGAAAGAAAATAGAAAAATGCAGCTGTTCAGGGTGAGCAGCTGCATTTTCTATTAAAAGGGCAATATGATAAAAATCATAATGTCAAAAATGATATGGGAAACAATAACAAGCGGCATACTTTTTTTCAAAAAATAAAGTAAACCCCAGACAAAGCCAGAAATAAATGCGGAAAAAACTAATAAAAAGGAACCTGAATAAATATGGACAGACGCGTACAGCAGCGAAGCGGCAAAGATACCAGCTGTCGGTCGAAAATATTTCAATATTCTTTTTTGAATAAACCCGCGCCAGAAAAGTTCCTCTCCGGGTGCGGCAACCAACACAAGGGCAATGTATTGCCAAAATAACGAAGGAGCATACCATTTATATAGTTTTTTAACACCTTTATCAAATGGCAGGTGAAGCATGCCGATTGCTTGAAAGCCAAGCCAAAAGACAAAATATAATAAAAATCCGGATACCGCTCCTAGAAAGATGTAGTGGATTAATGATGCCTCATCATCAACCTCTCCTTGGAACATTGCGTAGACGATTAAGACCAGCACAGATCCGGTAAAGATATACCAAAATATCGCTTTATCATGGAATGAAAAAAATATAAGCAGATGGGCAATAATCAATCCAAATAGAAGGCGAAGGTCTGGAAAGCGTTTTTTCATTTTGAGCAGGCTCCTTTAGGAATCAATAAAATTTTTCAGAAGGAAATGTTTACCTTATCATTTTCACTCTTTCCTTTGATAAAAAAATAAATTATAGAAAAAATAAAATGGAAAGGAGTGAAACATATGAGCAAATCCAGGAGTGAACAAGAACGGGAATGGACTGTTAGGAAACAAGATCAAAATCCCCATGGTAAAGTGAAATCGTTTAAGCAGCTTACAAAAGAAACAGGAAAAGGCCAATAATAATTCGCTATTGGAAAAAGACCCTCCTAAATAAATCATTTTTTCTAAATTGGACCAAGAATATACCAATTAGCAAAAAAGAAAAGGCAGCCACTATTCGACTGCCTTTTCTAGCATTCTATTAATTAATTGAGCCCTCTTTTACTACTTTATAGTTTTTATGATTTACAACTGTTCGCTGATCTAATTCTAAATCACGGTAATTATCCATATATGTTAGGTCGACTATTACAGAATTTTCATTTACCTTTTCAACAATCCCTTGCAATCCACCACGGAATTCAATGATATTTCCTACTTCTGCTATTTTCAATTAGTCTCTCTCCTTTACCTTAAAAACTATAAATAAATCGATATAAATACCAGTTTGCACTACTTTACCAATTTCGTAAAGGCTTTTATTTGACAATTTGGTTAATTATTGCTGATTCATTCATTCTATTCCGAAAATGCTCCTTAAAGACTAGAAACCGTTTTCAAAAATAAAATATGCAGATTAATGAAATTTGACTGGGGGAAAGGATGGTAATATAAATAAATACAGTAAAGGTGGTGCATTCGTTTGAAGGAAGAGATGATAACTGAAATTTTAAATCGACTAATGTCAGGGGAACTATCAGAGTATTACGTTAAGAAAGATGAATTTATGGAATTTCGTCAGGTTCTAGTAAGAAGGGAAGATTTTAAGCATTTTCGTGGAATTGGCCAACGGGGTGGGGATGTTTTATATCAATACCTAAAAGAGGCAAGAAGCTAATCAATTTCGCTGGGGAACTCAACAGTTACGAGTTCTCTTTTTTTATATACAGGAATGATTTGGAAAGATTCAAAAATTTGATAAAATATAGAAAGACTAAAATAATACATATAGCTTCTAGGGGGATGAGGAAACGGTGTTATCAGAAAAAATTGATAAATTAAAGCGGGAGATTAGTAAGGTAATTGTCGGAAAGGACATGGAAGTGGAATTAATGGCCATCTCATTATTATTTAATGGACATATTTTGCTAGAAAGCGTACCTGGAACTGGAAAAACAATGCTTGCAAAAAGCTTTGCCACTGCCATTGGCGGGAAATTTTCACGAATCCAATTTACACCCGATGTACTTCCAAGTGATGTAACCGGGATACAGTTTTTTAATCCAAAGGTTCAGGAGTTTGAATTGCGGCCGGGACCGATCATGGCGAACATTGTCTTAGCAGATGAAATTAACCGGGCTACACCGAGGACCCAGTCAAGTTTATTAGAGGTAATGGAAGAGAGGCAGGTAACGATTGATGGAATAACCGTATCTTTAGAAGAGCCTTTTATGGTCATTGCGACACAAAATCCAGTTGAATCACAGCAAGGGACCTTTTCACTACCCGTTGCGCAAATGGACCGATTTTTTATTAAAATAGAAGTAGGGTACCCTAGTTACGAGGATGAAATAAGAATTATGCAAATTCACCGCAGGGAGAAAAAGACAAACACGATTACACAAGTATTTTCCATTTCGGAAATTGAACAACTAAAGGCATCCATTGAAAAAATTCACATTTCATCGGATCTAGAAGATTATCTGTTAACGATTGTAAGAAAGACGCGTGACCATAATGGTATTGAACTTGGCGTTAGTCCAAGGGGGACATTAGCGCTGATGAGAGCTTCGCAAGGAAAAGCTTTTCTGAATGACCGGACATATGTTACCCCTGAAGATGTGAAAGCTGTGGCCCCCTATGTTCTGGGACACCGAATTTTTCTCTCTATAGAAGGATCACTAACGAAAACACCAGAAACCATTATCGAAGAAATCCTTAACTCTATACCTGTCCCGGTGGAAGCGGGGGCAAATGGATGAATTGGAACAAATATTCGGTAGATGATCGAAAGATTCCGGGTATTAGTGGCTTAGCAATTCTGCTGATTATTGTAAGCCTATACATTAATTCCAAATTAGTACTGTTCCTTGCCTGCTTTTTCCTTACCATTGTCATTAGTAATCAGTTTTATTTAAAAAAAGCAGGAAATCAGCTTTATTTTGAAAATGTGAATGAAAAAAGCCGCCTTTTTGTTGATGATAAAGGAAAATGGACACTTATTTTTCGTAACGAAGGTTATCCGATTTTAAAAGGGGAGCTAAAAGTTTACTATGACCACTTTGTTGGTCCAGAGGGTGAGAAACCATCATCAAGTCTTTCCTTGCTGAATGAGATTGCAATTCCATTTTCAATTTACAGTAAGCAAACAAAACAAATTATTATTCCTTTTTCAGCAAAAATGAGAGGGATTTCCAAAATACGCAAGCTCGAATATCATGTCCCCAGCCTTTTAGGTTTTGGAGAAACTGTCTTAGAATCTAGGTATTACCTAAAGCAGCAAGCTGTTGTCTATCCCCAGCCCATTCCTGTAAAAGGATTAAAGGAACAGATTTCAATTCTTCAAGGGGAAAATGCTGTCCCTTTTTCGGTATATGAAGACCGGCTTGGACCATTAGGAACAAGAGACTATGTTCCGTCTGATAGTTTCAACCGAATAAATTGGAAGGCCAGCGCTAGAAAACAAGCATTGCAAACGAAAATTTATGAAAAAATTTCTGAAAAGGGCTTAAATATTGCACTAAATGTCTCTGATGGTCATTCGATCACAAGCGGTCTTGAAAAGATGATTAGTTGTATTACAGAGATTGCATATTACGCATTTAATAAGCAAATCCCTTATTCATTATGCATTAACGTGCGAACAGCAGGTAGTACTCCCTTTCTATATTTGCCAAAAGGGGAAGGGAAAGAGCATTTGCAAAAGGTATTGGAAACACTTGCTTCGATAAGTACGCAAAATACGAGTGTACCTTATGATCTTATGCTTTCATTCTTTAATCGGCACATAGCGGCCCAGCCCTTTTTCATCCATGCCGGGATTAGGACGGGAGACACCAATCACATGCTTCAAAACGTGTCCAAGAAAGGTGCCAGATTGTTAGATCTAAAAATTGATCAGGGTCATGGTTTATTATGTGTATTGGAGTTTCCACAGGAAAGAAGGGTACTGTCATGATTAATCGTCTTGTGGCTGTTACCTTTCATTTTATATTGGAATTGATTGTCGGTATTCTTTTTCTATTTTTATTCTATATTAGTAAAAAGGAGCTTCCTCCCGTGTTCTTAGTGGTTGCCTTGTGTATCGGCAGTATTGTTCTTTTTACCATTCTGCTTGCAAAATTTCGCGATAAAGGGAAAGTGCTTTATTTTGTAACAGTTTTACCGTTGCTTCTTGCAGTTTGTCACCAAGCTGGGTTGCCGCTTTTTTTTGGTGCGGCCCTAGGTATGTTTGTCTTGTGGCGGGGAATCTCCTTGTATGATGATTCTTTAGATCATTCTGAATCGATTTTGCTGCTATTAGCCTTTATAATCGGTGTGGTCGCCATTGTCTATTCAGCGATGATTCACTATCCCTTTCAAAGAGAAATTATCTATCTTCTAATTTCTCAACTATTATTAGTGCTCTTTGGAAATTTTTTTAGTAAGTGGAATTCAATTCAAGTAGATAAATCAAGGTTCGCCTTTTACTTTATTAAAATTTTTGCTTGTCTTGCTGCCATTGGCCTAGTAAGTACATTATTACTGAAGTATATTCAATTTTCTTTCTTTTCTATCTTGCAATTGTTTGCACTGTTGTTTACAAAAGCCACGGAACCTCTTCTTAATTTCCTTCAATATCTTCTTAATAAGTCGCAGAATGAGGGGAAGAAATCAAACCTGCAAGGAAGTAATGGGCTGGGCGAAGCGGAGAAATACCAGGATCAATCATATGGAATGACAGAAAATATCTTATATATTCTCCTCCTCCTGGGTGCAGTAGGCTTTATTATTTACCTGTTTTATAAAAAGAAATTTAACTCGCAACCATTAGCGGCGAATTCATCTTCTTTGGTGGAAATTTCCAAGGGTGGTTTTGGACCCAATCAATTTTCAAATTTGCCAAGGAGAGGAAAACCCCCGGAAGATTTAATCAGAAGAGAAATATTTAATTTAGAAAGGTTTGCTCATAAATTAAAATTAGGCCGTTTCCCTTTTGAAACACTTGAAGAATGGTGGCAACGGCTTGGAATAAAGGCCACCCCCGAATCAAATGAAATCTATGAAAAGGTTCGATATGGAGGCATTATCTCCTCAAATCTGGAACAAATTCATCTTAAAACGGAAATTCATCACATAAAGAAGCAATTAAAAGAAATTTATAAGGGGAGAAAAATTTAAAAATTACTTTGAGCGTTATTGAGCGACTTTGACAGTTTTGTGAACGATGTCTGATTTTGAGGTTATTAGTTGTATGAAAATGATGAAAATGCTATTCTAGCAAATGTATAAATAACAACCTCATTAGCTTAAAAAGCAATGCATGTTTGTTTTCCTTTTGGAAAAAATAAGCGAAAAAGGATTGATTTTTGATTCCATAGTTAAAGATTGATTTAGTTGACTAAATCCCATGAAATGTTTATTTTTAATGAAGCAGGCATAATTTTTTATTTAAATATTAAAGGAGTTTGATTAGGCATGGCAGAAAAGCAATTTAAGGTTATCGATGAAACGGGTATTCACGCAAGACCAGCAACATTATTAGTACAAACAGCAAGCCGATTTGATTCTGAGATTAACTTAGAATATAAGAGTAAAAAAGTTAATTTAAAATCAATTATGGGTGTAATGTCCTTAGGTATTGGCCAAGGGGCTGAGATTAAGATTTCTGCTGAAGGTAACGATGCAAATGATGCATTAAATGCATTAGAAGAAACATTGAAAAAAGAAGGTTTGGCTGAATAATGACATTTTTACATGGAATCGCTGCATCGAACGGGATTGCAATTGCAAAAGCATACCGTCTCGTTGAGCCAGATTTATCTTTTGAAAAGATGACAATTGAAGATGCTGCTGCAGAAGTGGATCGTTTCCGAAATGCTATGAAAAAGTCAAAATCAGAACTTGGAGCCATTCGTGACCGGGCAAAGGTAGATCTTGGAGCAGATAAAGCAGCGATTTTTGAAGCACATCTCCTTGTCCTAACTGACCCAGAATTAAATGGACCTATTGAAGATAAAATTCAGTCTGAAAAAATGAATGCAGAGTCTGCACTAAAAGAAACTGCTGACATGTTTATTATGATGTTTGAGCAAATGGATAATGATTATATGAAAGAACGTGCTGCCGATATTCGCGATGTAACGAAGCGTGTGCTAGCTCACTTGTTAGGTGTTCAATTAGTTAACCCAAGCATGATCGCTGAAGAAGTAATCATTGTGGCTGAGGATTTAACTCCGTCCGATACAGCACAATTAAACCGTCAATTTGTAAAAGGCTTTACCACAAATATTGGTGGACGTACTTCCCACTCAGCAATTATGGCTCGTTCGATGGAAATTCCGGCAGTAGTTGGTACAAAGACGGCAACAGAGGCTATTAACAATGGTGATTTAGTTGTTGTTGATGGGCTTAAAGGAGAAGTACATATTAACCCAACTCCTGAACAAGTTGAACAATATCGTAAAGTTCACGAAGATTATGAAGCTCAAAAAGCAGAATGGGCAAAATTGGTCAATGAAGCTACGATTTCCGCTGATAACCATCACGTTGAATTAGCCGCTAATATTGGCACTCCTAAGGATTTAAAAGGAGTGATTGAAAATGGCGGCGAGGGTGTAGGTCTGTATAGAACAGAGTTCCTTTATATGGGCAGAGATCAGCTGCCAACAGAAGAAGAACAGTTTGAATCCTACAAGGCTGTATTAGAAGGAATGACTGGAAAACCGGTTGTTGTGCGTACATTGGATATTGGCGGGGATAAAGAGCTGCCATACTTAGATTTACCAAAGGAAATGAATCCATTCTTAGGCTTCCGGGCGATTCGTTTATGTTTAGAAGAACAGGACATCTTCCGTACCCAGCTGCGCGCACTTTTACGGGCAAGCAGCTATGGGAATTTAAAAATTATGTTTCCAATGATTGCAACTTTAGATGAATTCCGTGCCGCAAAAGCGATTCTAGAGGAAGAAAAACAGAAGCTTCAAACTGAAGGTCAAAAAGTGGCTGACAAAATTGAACTGGGGATTATGGTGGAGATTCCTTCTACCGCAGTTTTGGCTGACCAATTTGCCAAAGAAGTTGACTTCTTTAGTATCGGTACAAATGATTTGATTCAATATACGATGGCTGCCGACCGCATGAACCAACGTGTATCTTATTTGTATCAGCCGTATAATCCGTCCATTTTAAGATTAGTTAAAATGGTCATCGATGCAGCCCATGCGGAAGGTAAGTGGGCCGGGATGTGCGGTGAAATGGCAGGTGACGAAACAGCGGTTCCAATCCTGCTGGGTCTTGGTCTTGATGAATTCTCGATGAGTGCGACTTCCATATTAAGAGCTCGCTCACTCATTAAGAATTTGAAAAAATCCGATATGGAGATGCTTGCACAAAAAGCATTAAATATGCAAACGACCACCCAGGTGGTCGATGCAGTGAATTCGGCAATAACTCGAAATTAATAATATATATAAAAATTGGCCGACAGGGATGTCGGTCAATTTTTTTCTGGACATATCCCAAGTATTTCCTCTAGTAATCCTGTATACTAAAAGTAGATGCAAAAAAGGAGGCGTGCCAAGATATGGAATTGAATTTACATGGTAAAACCGCTCTTGTGGCTGCATCAAGCCAGGGATTAGGGTTTGCAATCGCTGAACGACTTGTGAGGGAAGGCGCTAATGTTATGATTTCCGGCCGGGAAGTGGAGAAGCTAAAACAAAAAGCTTGTTACCTTGAATCAATCGGTTTAGGAAAAGCAGCCTATCAAAAAACGGATATTACTAATGCAGAGGACATTAAACGGCTTGTAAATCTGACGGTGGAAACATTTGGCGGAATCGACATGCTTGTCAATAACGCAGGCGGTCCTCCAGCGGGTTCGTTTGAAGAGTTGACGGATGAAGAGTGGCAGGACTCATTTGAACTGAATTTATTGTCTTACGTACGAATGACCCGCGCTGCATTGCCCTATTTAAAACACGAGGGTGGGAAGATTCTAAATATCGCCTCCTCTTCAATAAAAGAACCCATTCCAGGTTTGGTTCTTTCAAATACATTCCGAACCGGTATAGTCGGACTTTCAAAAACGCTGGCCACTGAGCTGGCCCCATATAATATCCTAATAAATACGATTGCACCTGGACGTATAGCTACTGACCGTGTAAAGCATTTAGACCAAGTGAATGCGGACAGGCAGGGCATAGACAGGGAGGAAATCGAATTACAAGTTAAAGCCGGTATACCGCTAAAAAGGTACGGAACTCCGGAGGAATTTGCGAACTTTGCGGTTTTTCTTCTTTCAGCTGCCAATTCTTATATGACGGGCAGTTCATTTCTCGTAGACGGTGGTATGATAAAAGCCATATAAGTTTACGAATTTCATTTTCCTCGATGGTCGTTTCTTAACGTTTATTACCTATGTTTTTTGGCTATGGTAAAAATATGAGGGAGTGTTATAAATGGGAAGAAATATTCGAATCATGATTGTTTTGGTCTTTGGGTTTTTTTGTTCTTCTTTTTTAACTGGATGCGGTCTTTTGTTTTCAAATGAGTTAATTGTTAACCACTATGCGGACGCCCTGCTAACAAAAAATAATGAACTCCAATTTCGCTTTCGGATTAATAGTGAAATTTTAGAAGGACATCAACTATATAAAGTGAAAGTCACCATCCATGATGATAAGTTAGCCGCTGCAATTGGTAAACGGGAAATTGTGTATGGAGAAGAACAAGTACTAAACGGTGAATATTTAGAGGTAAAAGGAAAAAGCGAAAAATTTATTTTTATGGAACCCATCCCCTTAATAAAAGATTTACATATTCAAGAGCTTAAGAACATGATTGAGAGGGACCAGGCAGTTTCGATTGAGGTATTTAACAACAAGGAAGTATTTGGCCGTGTATATTTAACAAACTTTTCTTCAGAGTTATAAAACGTGTTTAACTTTTACAGTTATAGGACAACATTTAAATGTGCATAAATTTGGAGATGGAGCACAAGGACCGGAACGCAGGAGACGTTCCGGTTTTTTTTGTGCAAAAAGCTCCTAAAAACAAAATTTGAATGCTAAAATTAAAGGAAATAAAAAGGGAAGGAAAGATGATTTTGCTTACTCATGAAAAAACGGTAATTGGTTTTATAGGGACTGGTGTAATGGGAAAAAGTATGGCAGAGCATTTATTAAATGCCGGCTACACAATAGTTGTTTATTCCAGAACAAAGGAAAAGGCAGCAGATTTATTAAGGAAGGGGGCTGAGTGGGCAGATACACCGAGAGAAGTAGCAGAAAGGGCAACGGTTAGTTTCACTATGGTCGGCTATCCAACGGATGTAGAGGAAGTGTATTTTGGTGAAAATGGGTTAATTCAAAACGGTAGGGAAGGAAGTTATCTTATTGATATGACCACTTCTGCACCATCCCTTGCTGTGAAAATATACGAACAGGCGAAAAAAAGAGGGATTCAAGCAATCGATGCTCCGGTTTCAGGGGGAGACGTAGGGGCAAAAGAAGCCAAGCTTTCAATTATGGTTGGTGGTGAACAGAAAGCATATGAAGAGATTCGCCCAATATTAGAGCAGCTTGGAACCAACATTGTTTACCAAGGTAAACCGGGAGCAGGTCAACATACAAAAATGTGTAATCAGATTGCGATTGCCTCTAATATGATTGGTGTTTGTGAGGCTATTATTTACGCCGAAAAGGCGGGGCTTGATCCTGAAATTGTTCTAAAAAGTATTACTACGGGAGCGGCTGGCAGCTGGTCATTAAGCAATCTTGCACCAAGAATGTTAAACGGGAATTTTGAACCTGGTTTTTACATTAAGCATTTTATTAAGGATATGAAAATTGCTTTAGACGAGGCAGAGCGAATGGGAATGGATGCACCAGGTTTGGCGCTAGCGAAATCTTTATACATACAACTAGCTGAAAAAGGCGAGGAAAATAGTGGCACACAAGCCCTTTATAAATATTGGAAAAGCTAAATAGACAATGAATAAATTCTTCCTATTTTCAAGAAACTATGATTAATTCTTGTGAACAGGAGGAATATTTGATGGCCAAACGAACGAAAAAGAACGGAGCTAAACAAAAAAACAAACAGGGATTTGATTCTGCCAAGGTAAATGAAGAATTTGCCCAAGAGATGGGTTCAGCTGCTGCAAATCAAGCTCATAAAGAAAAGGCTAAAAAGGAAAAGGCACCAAAGAATGATGGAAAATATAAAGGTCAATAAAACAAATACCCTCACTTAAATGTGAGGGTATTTTTTGAAATTATTCCCATATCCTTAAATATTGTTCCATCCGATTGAGGCCTATTTCAAGCGTTTCCATCGAACATGCAAAGGATAAACGGAAGTATCCTTCTCCATACTCAGAAAAGGCACTGCCCGGAACAACAGCTACCTTTGTTTCATGAACAAGGTTAAGGGCAAAGTCCAAGCTGTTTAATGGTATGGTGTCTGGAATTTTGACAAAGAAATAAAATGCACCATCCGGCATGATCACATCAAATCCCATTGCGTCTAAACGAGTAAAAACGTAGTCTCTTCTCGCTAAATATTCCCTTTTCATGGCAAGGGCGTCATCAATTCCTACAGTTAACGCCTCTAGGGCCGCTTTTTGTGCAATCGAATTTGCACAGGAAACATTATATTGGTGGACTTTTAGAATATGCTTAGTAATGCTTTCTGGGGCAAATAAAAAGCCAATCCTCCAGCCAGTCATCGAATGGGATTTGGATAACCCGTTAATCACAATGGTCTTTTCCTTAAGAAAGCTAGCGATTGATTTATGTTCTTGAACATAGGTGAGTTCGCTGTAAATTTCATCAGCTAGGATAAATATTTGCTTATCTTCTAGATAGCTGGCAATTTCTTTTAACTCCGATTCCGTTAGGCTTACACCGGTCGGATTTGATGGGTAAGGTAGTACAATGCAACGGGTTTTTTCTGTGATAAATGGTTTAATCATTTCCAAAGTAAAACGGAATTTGTTTTTTCTAATATCGACTTTGATGGGGACAGCCCCCATCATCCGTATAATTGGTTCATAACCAGGGTAAACGGGTCCAGGTAAAATAACCTCCGTTCCTTCAGTTAGGATTGTCCGAAAGGCAATATCTATAGCCTCACTAGCCCCTACCGTCACAATCATTTCTGTTTCCGGATTATAGGTCAAGCCATATTTCTTTTCAACAAAATCACAAGCCGCTTTCCTTAATTCAATTGTACCGGCATTGTGCGTATAAGAGGTGAAATCCTTCTTAATCGCATCAATACCTGCTGTTTTCACATGCTCTGGGGTAGGGAAATCCGGCTGTCCAATCGTAAACGAAATCAGGTCATCTATATGAGAAACCATATTGAAAAACTTTCTGATTCCAGAGATTTCAATATTTTTTACGTTTTGATTAATTAAATGCTCCAATAAAAGTTCATCCTTCCACTTTATGAGTAATCTGACGGTTAGAATATAATGATTATAGACTATTTCTACTCTAAGGTTCTACTATGGAGGATAAATTCAATGATATAAATAAAGTAAAAAACGGTTCTGAGTTTTTCTCAGACCGTTTTTTGGGGGGAATGGAGTATATATCAAATTAAAGAGTATTATTAATAACCATAATCCCAGTCAACTTCATCCTCATGCCAGTAAACAGGAGACACTGGACCAAAATCAACCACTTTTTTATCAAGTTTGCAGCTGCAATGCTCGGAGCCGCATTGATCATTAATTTCTTTGTATAGGGCATGTTCAATATCTTCAATAAACGTAACATTCTGTTCCTGAAAAAGAATCGCTGTTCCTCTCATAGCTTAAGCACCTCTTTTATAGTTTCATACATTTGATTATTCTGTACTGCTTATGACTGTATTGTAAGTCTGATTCTTAAAAGAGTCTATCCGTTTGTGATGATGTTCACAAAAATATCAAGAAGATGTTGCGAAAATATGGCATAGTCTAAAAAACTTTTATGAATTAGAGTAGAGGATTTTGTTTGATGATACAATTGGATCAATTTTTGTTGCCAGCATAAACGAGAGTGTTGCCTACTTTGCTGGAATGCATGCATCAAAATATTAGCCCAAAAAAGCCAGGAATTAATCCTGGCCTTTTTGGGCAATTTTTTACGAGTATCGCTCGCCTAATTTTTTGAAAACAGGTTTTTGATAGGCACGTTGGTTTTTTCTTGGATTCAGTGGTGGCTGCTCACCGTCGGAGATCCCGGTATATAATTGTAATAATCCCTTTGCAGAATTAAGTGAAAGCACTGCCTTTGGATTTCTTACAAGTCCATCCAATTTGCCCAGATGTGGAAGCTCAAGAAAATCTGCTTTTGTAGGAGGAATATGGAAGGTGTATCTTCCACATTCAACTAATACATCGGATTGTTGACGGCTATTTCTTGGATTTTCAGAAAAATGGAGGCCCACTTTTTTTGCTTTGCCCTCTTCAATCAATTTTTTTAATGATTCTTGTTTCAATTTGTACAATAATTTGGGATTTGTTGCTGTTTTTGCATGACGATTCACGATAAAGATAGCTTGTGCGAGGTTATCGATGGTTAGATTAACATTGGTTAGAGGATATTTCTGATTTTGACTCAACATCTGTTCTCCTTTCAGTCTTTTAAAACAATTATATTATACCTTTTTTTTATAAAAATAGGAATACTGAGGACCATCTTTTTGAGCAATGTGAAAAGTAATTATTACAATTCCTTTATAAAAAAGAAGGGTTAGGATGTATTCCTAATCAAATACTATGAAAGAATAATAAAAAACTTAGTTAAATAATCATTATTTTCAATAAATTACTTCCTTTCAGTTAATTTCATTGTAAAATAGAAATATAAGAATGTAAAAACATTATTGTGAAAAAAGAATTTTTTTCTTAATTTGAAGGATGATTTAATGGATCATTTAAATAGTTTAACCAAAGAATTAGAATCGGGCAAACCCAGTGCGAAAATACAAAAAATCATTTTTGATATCATTTTTCAGCATGTTCAAGATATGGCTTTTGTAATGAAGGTGGAAAAGGGACCTCATTTTCGCTATTTATTTGTCAATGAGTCAGGAATGTGGAAAGCGAACCTTACAATCGATGCCATCGGAAAAACTCTTCTAGAAGCCCTGCCTGATGGATTTGCTAATAATCTTCAGAATGAATATGAAGAATTGTTAAAAAGAAGAAAGATTGTTATGTTTGAAGATCAATTCTATTTTGACGATGGAAAGATAATCTATGGAGAAACGATATTAACTCCCGTTTTTAATGAGAATAATATGATTAGCTATGTCGTTGCAGTTACTAGAGATATAACGGAATGGTCGATTGAAAAAAATAGGATTATTGAAAGTGAGCAAAGATATCGCTCGATTATCAACAATAACCTAGATGCAATTTTTACGATTAGCCCAGAGGGCAAAATCTTGGAAGCGAATCCTGCTTCGTCACTGTTAACAGGATATTCAGAAAAGCAAATATCCAATAGGTCCATCTATGATTTAATCAATGATCATGACTTAGAAAAATTTAAAGCATTATTGGAAAAAACTTATTCTGGTTATGCCCTTGAATCTTTAGATTGTAAAATTATCCATCGTAAAGGGCATCGATTAATTGTCCATATAAAAACAGTCCCAATTGTTATCTATGAAGAAATAAAAGGCGTTTATGTTATTTTTAAGGATTTATCAGAGCAGGCAAAAAATATGGAAATGATTAAGTTTATGGCTTTTCATGATCAATTGACGGGCTTATTAAACAGACGGGCAATGCTTGAGCATCTAAATGTACATATCTATTCACTTTCAAAGAAAATACAAGAATTTGCGTTAATCTCAATTGATTTAGACCGGTTTAAATATTTGAATGATACACTTGGACATTTAGCGGGGGACGAAATATTAAAAAGAGTTGCTGAGCGTCTATTACAGTTTCAAAATGAAAAATGCTAAATCTATCGAACTGGTGGGGATGAGTTCACTATTTTACTTCATAATACTAACCGGCAGGCCACTGCTCCTTTTGTGAGAAAGGTATTTTCTGCCTTCTCACAATCCTTTTATTTTAATTCACAGGAGTATTATATTTCACCAAGTGTTGGCATAAGCATGTACCCAATGGACGGGAAAGATGCTGAAATGCTCATCAAGAATGCGGATGAAGCACTTTTTCGGGTAAAGGAAAGAGGGAAAGCCCATTATCAATTTTATCGGACCGACATGAATTCTGTTTTTACTAATGTTGTAACGTTGGAAACACACCTAAGAAAGGCCATAGAACAAGATGAACTTTCTTTATTTTACCAACCGCAAATTGACGTTGCCACTGGCAAAGCGAAAAGCTTTGAGGCATTGCTTCGCTGGGATGATACAGAATTCGGTGAAATTTCACCGAGCGTGTTTATTCCCTTGGCAGAGGATACAGGGTTAATTATTTCAATAGGGTATTGGGTAATTGAAACAGCTTGTCGACAAATCAGTGCTTGGAATGATATGGGATTCAACGATATTCGTGTGGCAATTAACATTTCACCTAAGCAATTTCAACATCCAAACCTAGTTCCCTTCATTCAGTCGATGATTGAAAAATATCAGATACGGGCGTCTTCTTTAGGTATTGAAATTACAGAAGGGGCCATGCATGATATGAAAGAAACCATTCCAATTCTAAAGAAAGTGAAAGAGCTGGGTATCTCTATCTCAGTCGACGATTTTGGGACAGGATACTCGTCTTTAAGTTATTTAAAACAGTTTCCTATTGATGTCTTAAAAATTGACCAGTCCTTTATCAGGGATATTCTTAAGGAAGAAAAGGATGCTGCGATTACCTCAGCGATTATACACTTGGGAAAAAGTCTTGGACTCGAAGTAGTTGCCGAGGGAGTAGAAAATAAGCAGCAAGTTGAATTTCTTGCAAATGCAAATTGTCATAAAATTCAAGGCTATTACTTTTCAAAACCCATTTCTTCCTCTGAACTTGAAAAGCAATTCTTAGTGAAAAATACTGCTTGGGGCAAACCCCGCTACTAAAGAAAATCCTTATCAGCAGATAAGGATTTTCTTTAGTATGTCAGCTCTCTGACTTTAAAGTAAAGACAGTTAACTCAGGTTTTGCCATAAACCGAAAGGGGAGTCTAGTTGTACCAATTCCTCTGTTTACATAAAGTGATAATGGCTTTTCTGCACCGATTGTATATAATCCTTCGGGATAAATTTCGGCAAATGGGGGTTTAACAAGTGCCCCTATGAATGGTATTTTAACCTGTCCACCGTGGCTATGTCCGCTGAGTTGCCAATGGATTGGAAAGTGTGAAGCCGCATCAGCAAGATCGGGTGCATGTGATAATAAAATAGAAAACTTATTATTCGGCACTTTTTTCAAAGCTAATGGCAAATCGGGTTTCCCCAACATGGCATCATCAATTCCGAGTAGATAAATGCTGCCGCCATTCTTTACTTTAATCGGTGTTGACTCATTCAACAAGACGGTAAAATTAGTTGTTTCCATGATATTCCTGTAAATTTCAGATCCATAGCCGCCATGGTCATGGTTACCAAAGACGCAAAACTTCCCAAGTGGAGCCTGTAATTCTGTTAAAATGGCTGCCAGTTTATTAAGTTCCATATATTTATTCGGCTCGTCCATCAAGTCGCCAGTGAAAAAAATGAGTTCTGGCTTTATCTCATTGATTGTATCAACTAACTTTTTAAATTGGTTAAGAGTGTATTGAAAACCAAGGTGGGTATCACTAAATTGCACAATTTTGAGTCCATCAAAGCTTCTAGGAATTAATGAATGTTTGATTTGCTGCTGTTTGATTTCAAGCAGTGAGGGCTCAATTCGATTGGCATAAAGGAGGCCCCCCGAACTCAAACCCAGAACAGTAAGAAATGAACCAATTGAACGTTTCAGAAATGATCTCCTCGTCTGTTTTTTAGCCATTTTTTCTACCAGCCTATTTGTTATTTACCTTCTCTTAATAGAAGAGTCCTTTTGTATTTTCTTTAAAAATAGCTTATTTTGCAAGTGAAAAGGTTATTTGTAAGTTATTATTCATAAAAATGAAAAACATTCTTAAAAAAAAGCAGCCTAGGCTGCTTTTTTACTGTATAGCGAAATTATAAAATAATTTAGTGTGGATAACTTTGAATTAGTTATCTGAATCCAGCTCCAGCGCCC
>NZ_BCVI01000026.1 GCF_001591665.1 Neobacillus soli NBRC 102451
CCGTGTTTCCTTTATCTCAGTCAAAGCGCTCCAGTCCATACGCCGCTAAACGGGCGCTTGCGCTTTTTGTTCTTAATTATAACTTACTGCCCGGCTTTGGAGTGCTTTCCATGAAGAAATAAATTGTTCTTTGCTTACTCGCACTTGCCTTCTTCCAGAAAGTGGATCATTTAAGTAAACATACTTGGCATCGTAACCAACCAAAACAACTGCATGTAAATCAAGGGGAGTCTTGATGTACTTTTTCCCATGATACCATCCTTCAGGGCGGTCAGGAAGGCGATAATCGCCGGTGGTCCATACAACCACTGGGTGCCCGGATGAAACATGCTCTAATATCCGTTCAAACGGCTGTTTTGTTAAATTAAGCGCTCTTCCCGGGAGCTTTTGGTTAATTAAAGCAATCATTGGAATATCAAAAACAGCATAACCTGCTCTTCTTCCAGTCATGTCTCCGACGAATCCATCAGCAGGATTTCCCCAATGTAAAATATCACCCTTAGGCGAACGAATGATGGGGTCAGGGTCCTTTTGAATGGAATGATAGAGGTCCATTTTATTTGTTTTAACCCCTGCGTATTGAAGGACCATTGCAAGACTTGTCACTTCACACCCGTACCTCAGTTCTGGGTTCTGATTGATTAATACAACATTTAGCATGGCAGAATCCCTTTTTTGTGGAAAACTTGCCGAATTACGTTTACCAGCTTTTATTTTGATTTTAAAAAGTTCATCCTTTAGATTCTTTAATGTGTATGGTGTCTCTTTTAAAGTAACCGAGGAAAGACTTTCTCTCTTCTCTTCCACGGTAAACGATGAAAGAGGCTGGTTAATTATTCGTTTTGAGCTTGTCATTGTATCCTCGCCGAAATGATTAAAGCCAAACATTGGAAGGATGGAGGCCAATAAGCAAAGGTTTTTCAAAAATTTATCCTCCTTAGTGTGAAGAACTAGTCTATATTGTTTGATTGTTTCTTAGCCTCTATAATGGTATCCTTTTGGAAAAGAACAAGTAGCCGTAAATAAGCGTATGGTATTATAAGAAAAATTTTGGAGGTACTTAGATGGATGCTTTGGAAATCCTATCGGATCTTGAAAATGTTTTTCCGTATTTTCAACCGATTTTTAGTGCCGATGAACAACGTGTAATTGCTTATGAGGTGCTGGGGAGATATAAGACAGAAGGTACAGTTATTAGCCTTGGGCCATTCTTTCAGGATGATCAAATACCTGATGAATATAAGTTTGAAGTGGATTTATTATTAGTAAATAAAGCACTTGAAAAGGCTTTGGGACTTGAAGAGGATATTTTCATTTTTTTGAATCGAAACGCTGAGTTATTAATGTATGGACATGGCGAGCCTTTCTTACAAGAACTTTTAGCCTATGAAAAGAAAGGGTTAAGTCTAAGGCGGATTGTCCTAGAAATTTCCGCCCGGAATTATAGCGGTGATTTAAATCAATTTGACCACTTATTACAATATTATCGGACATATGGAATTAAAATTGCGATTGCAAGCATTGATAGTGATAGCCATTATTTTGAACGTATTGGGCAACTTGAACCAGATATATTAAAAATCAACTTGCAGGCCTTGAAATCGACAGCAACGGGCGTGAACTTCAACGATGTCTTGTTTACTTTGTCGCTTTTGGCTAGGAAAATAGGTGCAACACTTTTATTTGAAAATATTGAGATGAGCTATCAGCTTCAGTTCGCCTGGAAAAATGGCGGCCGCTATTATCAAGGGTTCTATTTACATCCACCCACTGCCGAATTTATACAACGAGACTTATTAAAGCATCGCTTACAGGAAAAGTTTCATGACTTTATTGCCTACGAAAAGAGAAAATTAGAGGCTGTTTATACTACCGCAGAATATTTTCAAAATAGTGTTCAAGAAATAGTGATTAAAAACAAAAGTGCGGGATACCACGATCTCTTCCAAGCTTTAATAAAAAAAATGGATCAGATTGTTTTTCGGATATATGTTTGTGATGAGGATGGCTTTCAAAAATCTGCCAATATTTTTAGAGGAAAAGATGGATGGAGCATCCAATCAGATTATATCCAAAAAAATTGGAGCTGGCGTCCTTATTTTTTGGAAAACATTATAAAAATGCGCCATGAACAAAAGGGGATATTATCTGACCTGTATTGTGATATAGAAACAGGGGAAACAATACGAACCTTTTCATTTCCCATCAATGGGGAAGATTATTTATTTATCGATATACCCTATCAATATTTATTCGAACATGATCAATTATTATAGGAATGAACATTGTAACTCACGGCTAATAAACTTTTTTGAACAGAAACTGCCTTTTTAAAACCATATTAAAAAAAAATCAATCACTTTTTTTATTTTTGCTTGGACAAATGGACTATGTTATTTTATTCTTTTATATGGGCATATAAAAAATTCGAATGGAAGATTATGAAAATTTTCGATTCGAATAGAAATATGACAAATGAGAAATATAAATGTAGACAGTTTGTTTGGTTTGAAAGGAGACGAAGCCGATGTCACAGCTTCAAGGTATATTAACGAGGTTAAAAAACCTTCAGGAACAATCAAATAGTGGTGAGCCCGCACAACGCTATTTCGAAGTAAATGGTGAAAAAAAATGTCAGGTAACATTTCATCCAAAAACGGAGACATTTGAGTTAGAAATATATAATGAGAAGGAAAAGCCAAAACGGTATCAATTTGATAATATTGATATGATTACAATTGAAATCTTTGATTTAATCCAATAGGAACCATAATGGTTCCTTTCCTTTTCAAAGAAGAACAGTATTAAAATTAACACGGTCAACCGAAAACTATGTTAGAATGTATCTGTGGAAAAACAAATATTGAGGAGTTTTCGGCGATGATCAGTCTTCCCGGTGGGGAATTTTTAAAGCTAACCATGCATGACTTATTGATACCTTCAGAACGTGTAGCACATGTGCAAATCGGAAACAATCTCGAACATGCATTGCTAGTTTTAACAAAAAGTGGCTATACTGCAATACCTGTATTAGACCCGCATTACAAACTGCATGGGCTAATTAGTACACCAATAATTATGGATTCCATTCTTGGACTAGAAAGAATTGAATTTGAACAACTTGAGAAGAAACGTGTGGAAGAAGTCATGAATAGTTCCATTCCACGAGTGAAAATTTCCGCTTCGATTAATAAATGCCTTGAGTTACTTGTTAACCATCCATTTCTTTGTGTGGAGACGGAAGATGGTTTTTTTGAAGGGATTTTGCCAAGAAGTACATTATTAAATCAACTAAATAAATACTGTAAAAAGATTTAAACCGAGTGATAGATTCCATAGCCCCCTAAATGGGGGCTCTATTTGTTTAAAGATTATATTGAAAAAGATCAAGTTCTGTGTAATTTAACCTGGAGCTTTTTTGAAAGGCGGGATGGCCATGTCCTCGATATCGGAATTTCAATTATTATCTGTGTTAGCCCAGGAAATGAATATGCGGAAAGCATCGGAACGATTGTTTGTTTCACAACCCGCACTTTCGCAGCGCTTACAAACAATTGAAAAAGACTGGGGAACGAAATTATTTATTCGCTCCCAAAAAGGGCTGTCTCTTACACCTGCTGGAGAACATGTTGTCCAATTTGTTAATGAAATGCTAAAAAAAGAGGAAAAGGTTCGCGAAACCATCCATTCCCTTCAATCCGGAGTGTCAGGCACTTTGAAAATTGCGGTCGCTTCCATCGTGGGTCAAAATTGGTTACCGCAAGTTTTAAAGAAATTTATTGATAAATATCCACAGGCAAAAATTTCTCTTGTAACGGGTTGGAGCAGCGAAATCCTCAATTGCTTATATGATGACCAAGTACATATTGGAATCATTCGGGGCACACCTGATTGGAAGGGTGTTAAGGTCCATCTTTTTAATGACCCGCTCTATTTAGTTGACCGTGAAATTACTAAACCTGAGCAAGTATTAGATACAGACCGTCCTTTCATTCAATTTAAAAGTGACTCGAATTACTATCAAGAGATTCAAGATTGGTGGATGCGCAACTTTAAAACTTCACCGAAGCGAACAGTGGTGGTCGACCAAATTGAGACCTGCAAGCAGATGGCCTTTAATGGAATTGGCTATGCTATCTTGCCGGCAATTACCTTAACAAAAGCCGAACGGGATATATTCAAAATACCGCTTGTCGATGAAAATAATGAGCCGCTGAAGCGTGATACTTGGCTGTTGGGATATGAGTCCGCCTTTCAATTAAAGCAAGTTCAGGCCTTTGTTGAACTAGTGAAGGAACATATCGCTGAATCTTCAGAACTGTAAGGTTGTTTTTCTTGTTTTCATTTCTTTTGTTTGTTAAAGTATTTTTTAGTACAGCATAGGGGGCATAAAATAAAATGATGAATGCAAATGAAATTATCTCTTTTATTCAAAATAGCAAAAAATCCACTCCAGTAAAGGTGTATTTAAAGGGCGAATTAGCAGGAATTGATTTTGGCAGTGACGCTAAGGCCTTTATTAATGGGAATACGGGCGTCATCTTTGGCGAATGGTCTGAAATCAATACCGTTTTAGAAGCGAACAAAGCAAAAATTGAAGACTTTGTGGTTGAGAATGACCGCCGCAATTCAGCTATTCCATTATTGGATACAAAACCTATTAATGCCCGAATTGAGCCAGGTGTCATTATCCGGGACCAAGTGGAAATAGGGGATAATGCCGTTATTATGATGGGCGCTGTGATCAATATTGGCGCAGTTATTGGCGATAAAACAATGATTGATATGGGGGCTGTCCTTGGCGGCAGAGCAACTGTCGGGAAAAACTGCCACATTGGGGCTGGAACCGTTTTAGCTGGCGTGATTGAACCGCCATCCGCACAGCCTGTCATCATTGAAGATGATGTTTTGATTGGTGCGAACGCTGTAGTTCTTGAGGGAGTAAGAGTGGGAACAGGGTCAGTGGTTGCTGCTGGTGCAGTAGTAACTCAAGATGTAGCTCCTTATACTGTCGTCGCAGGAATGCCGGCAAGAAAAATTAAAGATATTGACGAAAAGACGAAATCAAAAACGGAGATCATGCAAGAGCTTCGTCAGTTATAAAAAACAAGAAGAAGCGTGGAATCTTTTCCACGCTTCTTCTATAGGAGAAGTGAGGTAGTAGAGATGAACCCATTAATTAAAATCCGCCGTGACCTTCATCAAATTCCTGAACTCGGGTTCCAAGAAATAAAGACGCAGGCCTATTTAATTTCCTACCTGCAGTCGTTGCCTCAAGAACGTATCACGATTAAAAAGTGGAAGACCGGCTTATTTGTTAAAGTTCATGGTCTGAAACCGCAAAAAACGATTGGATACAGAACCGATATTGATGGTCTGCCGATTAGTGAAGAAACGGGGTTTCCTTTTTCTTCTGCACATGATGATAAGATGCATGCCTGCGGCCATGATTTCCATATGAGCATTGCCCTTGGCGTGTTGACCCATTTTGTTCAAAATCAAATCAATGACGATCTCTTGTTTGTTTTTCAACCTGCTGAGGAAGGTCCTGGCGGGGCAGAACCAATGCTGAAATCTGACTTTATGCAGGAATGGAAGCCGGATATGATTCTCGCCCTACATATTGCACCGGAGTATCCTGTAGGTACGATCGCCTTAAAGGAAGGATTATTATTTGCTAATACCTCTGAGTTGTTCATTGATTTGAAGGGTCAAGGAGGACATGCCGCCTACCCTCACCAAACGAATGATATGGTGGTCGCAGCCTGCACGCTTGTTAATCAGCTCCAGACGGTAATCTCAAGGAACGTAGACCCACTAGATAGTGCTGTTATTACAATCGGGAAAATTACTGGGGGAACCGTGCAAAATATTATTGCTGAAAGAGCAAGGCTTGAGGGAACTATTCGGACATTATCACCTGAATCGATGAAGAAGGTTAAGCATCGCATCGAGGCACTTGTTAAAGGAATTGAGGCAGGTTTTGAATGTGAGGCAGTCATTGATTATGGTTCGATGTACCATCAAGTATATAACACAGAATCAATCACAAAAGAGTTTATGGAGTATGTCCAACAGCAGACAGATGTAAAAGTGATTGAATGTAAAGAAGCGATGACTGGGGAAGATTTTGGGTATATGCTTAAGGAAATTCCCGGGTTGATGTTTTGGCTGGGTGTCGAATCATCGTTTGGTTTACATCATGCCAAACTAAATCCAAATGAAGCGGCGATTGAAGTCGCTGTTAAAGTGATGACAAGCTATATTGCCTATAAAGGAAATAATAATTAAAACAAAAGACGTTTTATTTGGTTCTTAGAAGTGAATCATGTTAAAATTATAGTAAATAAAGGGAATATTGATACATATTGTCGATTATTCTTAGCTAAAAAGGGCAAAACTGAAGAAGGGTAAAATTAGATTGTAGTTAATAATAAGTATTTATTTAAATTAATTATAATTTAATATTGACTCAAAAGTAGAATTGTCCTATAATGAGAATTGTCAAAGGATAGTAAATGAGAATTTCTTAGATACTCATTTAATGAATTTATTTGGAGGGATTTAAAATGCCAGAACGTATGGTTGGTAAGCAAGCTCCACGCTTTGAAATGGATGCGGTTATGCCGAACAAGGAATTTAAAAAAGTTAGTCTTGAAGAGAATATGAAAAATGATAAATGGACAGTATTGTTCTTCTATCCAATGGACTTTACATTTGTATGTCCAACGGAGATTACAGCCATGTCCGATCGTTATGAAGAGTTTGATGATCTAGATGCAGTGGTCATTGGTGCTTCAACTGACACCATCCATACTCATCTTGCATGGATTAAAACTGACCGCAAGGAAAACGGCCTTGGCGATTTAAACTATCCATTAGCAGCAGATACTAACCATGTGGTTGCTCGTGATTATGGAGTTTTAATTGAAGAAGAAGGCATTGCACTTCGTGGTTTATTCATCATCAACCCTGAAGGTGAAATGATGTACTCTGTTGTTAACCACAACAACATCGGCCGTGACGTGGATGAAACGTTACGTGTGCTTCAAGCCTTACAAACTGGCGGCCTTTGCCCTGCAAACTGGAAGCCTGGACAAGCTACATTGAACGTATAATTTTTAACAAGATAGACCTAACCTTTTATAGTGTTAGGTCTTTTTTAAAAGGGGGATTAACGATGAAATTACGTGAACCTATGCCGGAATTAACCGGTGCAACCGAATGGTTAAACGGTGAATTCACAAAGGGTGATTTAATTGGTGACAAACCAACATTGATTCATTTTTGGTCGATTAGCTGTCATTTATGTAAGGAAGCAATGCCGCAAGTGAATCAATTCCGTGATGATTTTAAAGACAAATTAAATGTGGTAGCTGTTCATATGCCAAGATCCGAAAATGATTTGAACTTGGAAGAAATTAAGCAAGTGGCAGCTGAACATGGAATCAGCCAGCCCATCTTTGTGGACAGCGATCATAAATTAACAGAAGCATTTGAGAATCAATATGTTCCTGCCTATTACGTATTTGATCGTGAAGGCAAGCTTCGTCATTTCCAGGCGGGCGGAAGCGGCATGAAAATGCTGGAGAAGCGTGTCAATCGTGTTTTAGATGAGTTGGAAAAAACAGAATAGGAAGCACCAAGAAAAGGCTGTTCGTTGCTAGCAACGAACAGTCTTTTTATTTTTTGGAAAATTGAGTTCAAAAAGGTAGAAAATTACTTCGAAACCCGATATATTTAGTATTACGTGTAAATTCTAAAAATTTAAAATGTAAGGAAAGGGGAGCGGAAATGTGGAGACTTTCAAAAAACTAAAGCCTTACTACTGGCCTTTTAAAAAATACTTTGTTTTCTCAATGGTCTTTCTATTATTGGTAACAGCGATTACGGTTGTCTATCCGATCATATTGCAGCTTACCATTGATGAGGTGGTGCTGAAGGGGAAATATAACTGGATTCCCTATTTGGCCTTAGGGTTCATCGCCTTGATGGCCGTGAAGGGGATTGCAACCTATATCAATCAATATACAGGAGATTTATTCGGGATTACTACCGTTTATAAAATGCGGAACTCCTTATACGAAAAGCTTCAGTATTTACCGTTCAAGTATTATGATAATGCAAAAACGGGCGACTTAATGTCAAGATTAACCGCTGACGTGGAAGGGTTTCGCTTTTTTCTATCGTTTGGTTTTGCTGAATTAGTAAGATTCGTTCTACTGATTGCGATTAGTTTCTCCGTCATGTTTTATTATTCGGTGCCATTGACGTTGGTTACGTTAGCGACACTTCCATTCTTAGCGGTAGTGGTCTATAAATTTGACCGTGCCGTCCATCCCGCCTTTAGGGGCATTCGTAAATCGTTTGGACAATTAAACACCAAGGTTCAGGAAAGTATTAGCGGTATTAACACGGTAAAGTCCTTATCAAGGGAAAACTTTGAAATAGGAAAGTTTAACAACTCAAATGGAGATTACAAGCAGCAAAATATTCATACTTCAGGTATTTGGGCTAAGTACTTTCCTTTAATGGAACTATTAGGGAATATTAGTGTCGTTTTACTTTTGGCATTTGGTGGATACCTGGTCATGGATGGCTCATTAAAGCCTGGAGAGCTTGTCGCCTTTTATAGTTTGGTTTGGTATATCATTTGGCCAATTGTGAATCTAGGCTTTGTCGTTAATTTATTTTCTCAGGCTAAAGCCTCTGGGGAGCGTTTGCTGGAAGTATTGGAAGCAGATAATGAAATCGTAAATCTGCTCACTTCCAATAAACCAGAACGTTTCAGCGGTGAAGTGGAATTTAAAAATGTAACACTTCGTTATGAAGCGGAGTCGAAAGCGGCTCTTTATGATATTTCCTTTCACGCCACACCGGGCAGCGTTATCGGGTTAATTGGCTCCACGGGTTCAGGCAAAACAAGCATCACCCAATTAATAACAAGATTCTATGAACCTAGCACAGGCGAAGTTTTCATTAATGGTAAACCAGTAAACCAATATTCACTACATTCGTTAAGAAGCAGCATTGGTTTGGTACTACAAGAATCTTTCTTATTTTCAACAACGATAAAAGAAAATATCTCTTATGGCTGCCCTGAGGCTACAATGGATCAAATCGTTGATGCAGCGAAACGAGCCCAGGCACACGATTTTATAATGGAATTACCGAGAGGCTACGAAACAGTTCTTGGAGAACGAGGTATGGGCTTATCTGGCGGTCAGAAGCAAAGGATTGCTATTGCCCGCGCCATTTGTGTCAATCCTAGTATTTTGATCTTAGACGACGCGACAAGTGCTGTTGATATGGAAACAGAATTAAACATCCAAAAGGCTTTAAGGGAAGTAATGAAGGGGCGGACTACGTTCATTATCGCCCACCGAATCTCTTCACTGAAGCATGCGGATGAAATTCTCGTTCTCGAGAATGGCCGGATTGTGGAACGAGGAATCCATGATGCACTAATTGAGAACAACGGTCCTTATCAACGAATTTATGCGATTCAATATAAAGACCAGCAGGCAGTAATGACGTCAAAGACTGGTTAAAAGGGGAGGCTGTACATATGAACGAAAAAAAGGCTCATGCTAATGCGTTAAAGAGGTTTCACTATTCAATCGATCAAGTGATCGATAAGCCTTTTAACTGGGCGCAAATGACAAGGCTGTTTCGCTATTTAAAGCCTTATCAGAAAAGATTATTGCCATTATCCATTCTAATGGTCCTCATTACAACAGCGGTGCGGTTAATCATCCCTATTTTGATTGGAGTATATACACTCGATAAAGCGATTGGAAACAAGGATACAAAGCTTTTAACCATGCTTATTGCAATCATTGCTGTGTTATATGTTATCTCGTATATTGCAAATATTTATCGTATTCGCTGGATGAATGAACTCGGTCAAGGTGTTATTTATGATATTAGAAAGCACTTGTTTACCCATGTGCAGAATCTCTCACACCGCTTTTTCGATCAACGGTCAGCTGGGTCAATTTTAGTCAGGATTATGAATGACATCAATTCATTACAGGAATTATTTACGAATGGAGTCATCAATTCTCTGATGGATTCCTTACTACTTATTGGTGTGTTTGCCGTTCTATTTTCCCTTAGTCCGTCCCTTACTCTGGCAATTATGATTATGCTGCCGATTATGTTCTTTATATCCACTAGTTTAAGGCGGAACATACGGCGCTCCTGGCAATTGGTCCGTTTAAAGCAATCCAAGTTAAATTCGCATTTAAACGAAAGTATTCAAGGGATCCGGGTGACGCAATCCTTCACACAAGAGAAGGAAAATATGGCCTTCTTCGATGGGGTTAATCACGAAAATTTTGAAAGCTGGAGAATGGCATCGAAAAAGAATGCAATGTTTCGACCCCTTGTTGAAATAACTAATGCCGTGGGAACAGCGGTGCTTATCTGGTATGGGGCCCATCTGATTCAAAATGATTCAATTACCATCGGTGTATTTGTCTCTTTCGCTTTTTACCTTGGCATGTTTTGGGAGCCAATCTCACGGCTGGGGCAGGTTTATAATCAACTGTTAATGGGAATGGCTTCCTCGGAACGAATTTTTGAATTCTTAGATGAAAAACCGATTGTTTCGGAGAAAGACACGGCTATCGATATTGGTGAAATTAAGGGGCTTATTCAGTTTGAAAAAGTTGTTTTCTCCTATGATGACAGCCGGATTGCCTTAAGTGGCGTTGATCTAGAAATTAAAGCAGGGCAGACAGCTGCCCTCGTCGGTCACACAGGTTCAGGAAAAACAACGATTGCGAATCTAATTTCGCGCTTTTATGACCCAACTGCCGGCACGATTAAGATTGACGGACATAATTTACGGGACATTTCATTAAAAAGCTTAAGGCAGCAAATTAGTGTCGTCCTCCAGGATACCTTTATTTTTTCGGGAACGATTATTGAAAATATTCGCTTTGGCCGGCCAGATGCAACCGATGAGGAAGTCGTTCAAGCTGCCAAAGCTGTGGGGGCACATCACTTTATCGAGGGATTATCCAATGGCTATCACACAGAAGTTGAGGAACGTGGAAATATTTTATCTGTCGGAGAAAGGCAGCTTCTCTCTTTCGCAAGAGCGATGCTTTCGAACCCAAGGATTTTAATCCTTGATGAAGCGACTGCCAGTATTGATACGGAGACGGAAATGCAAATTCAAACAGCGTTAAAAACGTTACTAATAGATAGAACAGCTATTATCATTGCCCATCGTCTTTCAACAATCAGAGAAGCAGAACAAATTATTGTGCTAGGGTCTGGACAAATCATCGAAAAAGGCAATCACTTGGAGTTAATGGAAAAGAAAGGTTCCTATTATGACTTAGTGAAAACACAATTTCAGATGTTAAAGGCCGAATAAACATAAAGCAGCCCTTGTGAGGGCTGTTTTTTGTTTTCTCCCCATGCGAACTAATTTCCCTTATCTATTTGTAACCTTGCCTCTTTTTAATCGTCGGTATTGGTAAGTAAGTGTTTTTTTCTGTCCTTTACAATTAGAGAAAAAGGGGTGTCGTGCGATTGAGTAAGCTAAAATGGCTTCCATGTTTTTTGGTTACTTTGATGATTTGCTTAGCCGGGTGCAGTGCAAGCAGTAAAGATGAAAGCGCGAAAATGAGTGATAGCAGCAATTTGGCAATGGATTCAGCCCGGTCCAGCGATGGTGAAAAAGCTAACTTCACTGGTGAGAAAGCGAAGGCTGAGAAAACCACAGGAAATTCGAAAATTGAAGTACCAAATCAAATGGTGATCTATCAAGCTGATCTGCATCTTAGAGTGAAGAAATTTGAACAAACTGTCCGTAGTCTGGAAGAGAGTGTGGTGAAATATGGCGGCTATATTGCCGAATCAAATGTGGTCAAAGAGGGTAAAGAACAGGTAAGCGGGACCATTAAAATTAGAATCCCTCAAAAGCATTTTCAGTCCTTTTTACATGATGCCGAAGGGCAGGCAGCTGAGGTCCTGCAAAGGAACCTTACCGGGCAGGATGTTACTGAAGAATATGTCGACCTTAAGGCAAGACTAAAGTCTAAAAGGGTGGTCGAGGAACGGCTTATTAGCTTTATGAAGGGGGCAGTTAAAACAGAGGATTTATTAAAAATTTCATCCGATTTAGCGTTGGTTCAAGAAGAAATTGAGACCATCGAAGGAAAAATGAAATTTTTAGAGAATCAAACCTCTCTTTCGACTGTGAATATTACCCTTTACGAAAATAAAGTCATTGTGCCGAACCTTGATAAAGATAAACTAAATACTTGGGAGAAAACGAAAAAACAGTTTATGAAAAGCACAAATATGTTGTTGGCAGGTTTATCGGGATTAGTTGTCTTTATTATTGGAAACCTGCCACTTCTTATCATGTTAGCTATTTTTGTATTCCTGGGTTTTCTATATTTTAAAAAGAGAAAAGGCAGAAGCGGCCAGGATTAATTGGTGATATCTCTCTATATATAAATAGGATAAAGGATGGTAAAATTAATGGCATATTAGATAATTGATGTAGCTGGGGGAATTATTGGTGAAGAAAAGTTATGCAGTCATTGGGCTTGGCCGTTTCGGCGGAAGTATTTGTCGGACGTTAACTGATGAAGGAATGGAAGTTTTGGGTATTGATGTAGATGAAGAACGTGTAAATGAATTTGCCATGATTGCCTCTCATGCGGTTGTTGGTGATACAACGGATGAGAATGTATTAAAAAGCTTGGGGATTCGTAATTTTGACCATGTCATTGTTGCGATTGGCGATGATATTCAAGCAAGTATATTAACAACCTTGATTCTTAAAGAATTAGGGGTGGCCTGCGTTACGGCCAAGGCCCAAAATGATTATCACGAAAAAGTTCTTCGGAAAATCGGCGCAGACCACGTTGTTCACCCTGAAAGAGATATGGGGAAACGGATTGCTACTAACATGGCATCAAGTAATGTGGTCGACTACCTAGAGCTTTCGGATGAGCATAGTATTGTTGAAATTGTGGCAAATGGAAGACTTAGCGGTCATACCATCATCGATTTGGATATCCGCAAGAAATATGGTTTAAATATAGTTGCCATTAAAAGGGGAGAAGAAATCATCGTTTCTCCACAAGCAAAAGAAACTATTTATGTTAATGATGTACTGATTGTGATTGGAAACGATATTGACATCGATCGATTTGAAAAAAAGGTTTTAGAATAAGAAAAGCGGAAGCGCCCCTAAGGGCGCTTCCGCTTTTCTTATTATACTTCCATGATAATCGGCAAAATCATTGGTCGGCGCTTGGTTTTTTCGTAAAGGAAAGGAGCTAATGTATCAGTAATCTCATTTTTGATTTCGGACCATTGGCTTGTCTTCCGCTCCATGACCTTATTTAAATGCTTGGTTATCAGATTTTGGGCATCGTTGATTAAATCACCGGATTCTCTCATATAAACAAATCCTCGGGAAATCAGGTCTGGCCCTGAGGCAATTTTAAATTCTTTCATATTAATGCTCACAACAACAACCACTAAGCCTTCTTCTGAAAGGATTCTTCGGTCCCTTAAGACAATGTTTCCGATGTCGCCTACGCCACTGCCATCAATATAAACAGAACCGGATGGAATCTTTCCAGCAACCTGTGCCGTATCATCGGAAAGAGCTAACACTTCGCCGTTATCCATAATAAAGCAATTTTGTTCCTCTACTCCGCAATCGACTGCAAGCTTCGCGTGCATTCTCTGCATCCGGTATTCACCGTGGATTGGCATAAAGAATTTAGGCTTAATTAAGCGAAGCATAAGTTTTTGCTCTTCTTGTCCGCCGTGCCCGGAAGTATGGATGTTACTTAACTTACCATGAATTACATCGGCACCAGCTCGGTACAGCATATTAATCGTTCTACTAACACTAATCGTGTTCCCCGGTATTGGCGAGGATGAAAATACGACCGTATCTCCAGGGATGATTTGAATTTGTCTGTGTGTACCATTGGCAATTCTCGACAGAGCGGCCATGGGTTCGCCTTGGCTTCCGGTACATAGAATCGTGACCTTATCCGCAGGCAGTCGATTAATTTGATTGGCCTCTATAAAAGTCTCTTTAGGTGCGTTAATATAACCCAAATCGAGTCCGATATTAATGGCTGCTTCCATGCTCCGGCCAAAAACGGCTACTTTTCTCCCGTATACTACTGCAGCCTCTACTACTTGCTGCAGTCTGTGGATATTAGAAGCAAATGTCGCAAAGATGATTCGACCAGGTACTTTCCGGAAAATATCATCGATACTTTCTCCAACGCGCCGCTCTGACATCGTGAAATCAGGTATTTCACTGTTCGTGCTGTCAGAAAGCAAACATAAGACCCCTTCTTTACCAATCTCAGCCATTTTGGTTAAGTTTGCAGGCTCGCCCACAGGGGTAAAATCAAATTTGAAATCGCCTGTATGGACAACTTGTCCCGGTGGAGTTTTAACCACGATTCCGTAGGAATCAGGAATACTATGTGTAGTTCGGAAAAAAGTAACAGATGTTTTCCGGAATTTAATCACATCATCCTCTTTAATTTCAATCAATTTAGTATTCCTTAAAAGACCATGCTCTTCTAATTTATTTTTTATTAATGCGAGTGCTAATTTTCCGCCATAGACCGGAATATTAATTTCGCGTAATAAATAGGGGATACCGCCAATGTGATCTTCATGACCATGGGTAACAAATAATCCTTTTATCTTTTCTTCATTTTTAACAAGGTAAGTGTAATCAGGAATAACATAATCAATACCTAATAACTCATCCTCCGGGAATTTTATACCGGCATCGATTAAAATAATTTCATCCTGGAACTGAACTGCATAGGTGTTCTTGCCAATTTCACCTAAACCGCCAAGGGCAAAAACTGCAGTTTGATCATTCTTAACAAATTTCATAAATTATCAATTCTCCAATACTGTAAAGTCTTCGTTTTGTTTTTCATATTCTAAAAATGCTCCTTTTACTTCCTGTACAAACTCAACATTAAATCCACGATCGCCAATTTTTGCGCGGACTTCTCTTACCGATTCACCTTCAATAAATAATGTTTTTGTTTTCTCTCTGACCGGGACTTCTTTGATGCTTTCTTGGTAATATACTTTAAATACCATTCCAATATCGCTCCTAACTTTGCACATAACTTTTTCTATTATATAAAACATTTTCATCTTTTTCATTTATTTTCTTTAGAATTCCTAAGACTAATCATGAAAAGTATGTAAAAAAGAATCATTGATTATCAATTTACAATAATGAAGGAGCCCTTCGCAAGTTTGAAGGGCTCAAAAAAGTCAGGCAATGGTTTTCTTTCTCAGTAAATCTTTCCACTGTTTTAAAAGCTTTTTTCTTAGCTTCTTTAACATAGTGGATCATCTCCTTACTTCTTATTTTATACCAACCTTGTCCAATGTAAAGCCGCCAATGGGAGATAATTGAAATTATTTTTTAAATAAGGGTTTTTTTATTATTATATGATGAAAACGCTGATTCTTTCTTGGTTAAACATGGAATTCCTATGGCTATTAACAAATTGACATTTATTATTATAAAGTTTACTGTTTTTAAAGGATTCAACGAAAAGGAGTTATCGTACATGAAAAAAATTGTGTTTTTTGATATAGATGGGACATTACTTGATCATGAAAAAAGTCTTCCTGCCAGCACAAAAAAAGCTCTAAAATTATTAAAGGATAACGGCGTTTTTGTTGCGATTGCGACTGGCAGGGCACCCTTTATGTTTGAAAGCTTACGCTTAGAGCTTGAGATTGACTCCTTTGTTAGTTTTAACGGGCAATTTGTTGTATTTGAAAATGAAGTTATTTATGAGAATCCTTTAAATGAAGCTGAGCTTCATAGACTTTCTAGGGATGCAAAGGAAAACAAACATCCGTTAATTTTTATGAATGAGAAAACAATGAAAGCTTCGGTCCCAAACCACCCGTTTATAGAAATGGGCATGGGTAGCCTAAATTTTCCCCATCCAGAAGAAGACGCATCCTTTTATATGAATCGAAAAATGTATCAAACCTTACTGTTTTGTGAAGAACAAACGGAAAAATCATATAAAACCAGGTACCCGGGATTTGATTTTATTAGATGGCATCGATATAGTGTCGATATTTTACCTGCTGGCGGTTCGAAAGCAGAAGGTATAAATAAGATGATTGAACGGTTAGGTTTTAAGCTTAAGGATGTATATGCCTTCGGTGATGGGTTAAATGATTTGGAAATGTTAAGGGAGGTCGGAACAGGAGTTGCAATGGGAAATGCTGTTCCAGAAGCCAAGGCACTTGCCGATTTCATTACATCAGATGTTTCAGAAGATGGGATCTGGAACGGATTAAAAGAACTAAATCTTATATAGAAAGAACCGGCCTAATAAAAGGGCCGGTTCTTTATCGTTCAATCGCTATCGCGTCTTCGATCAGTTTATATGGGTCTTTCTTATCGATATAATCATAAAACATAACACCATTTAAATGATCAATTTCATGTTGGAAGCAAATGGAGGCAAGGCCTTTTAAGCGGAGTTTAACTTCCTCGCCATCTAGATTTATTCCCTTTACAGTAATTCTAGCATGTCTTAGGACGTAACCTGGAAAGGCCTCATCCACTGATAGACAGCCTTCCCCTGATTGGAGATAAGCCTTTTCAACAGAATGACTGATGATTTTCGGATTAAATAATGCATAGCTATAAAGAATGCCTTTTTCGTCAGTAAGATGAACAGCGATCATTCGCTTCGCCACATTAATTTGCGGGGCAGCTAAGCCGATTCCCGCGCGCAGGCTATATTGCTCAGCCATTTCGACATTTTGACTATTGATTACGTATTCTAACAGGCTGGCTAGTATTTGTTTATCCTCTTCTGAGGGTGGCATGCTTACTTCTGCAGCCACATTTCTAAGTGTAGGATGGCCATCTCGAATGATATCCTCCATTGTTAACATTATCCCACTCACCTCTGTACTTTTTACTAAAATTAATAATAATAAATAGTCTAACAGAGATTGAATAAAAAGTTAACATTTGATTGGTGGAACCCTCCACGCAGGTAACGTTTTTAACTATTGTATATTGTCAAACAATCTCAGTATCGATATAGTAAGAGATGAAAATTAGTTAGGGGGTCTATCGTTGAAAGGCAAAAGTCATTTTATATTACTCGTTTTAGCTATTGTTATTATCTTTGCGGGCTGCTCTAAACAAAAGACGCCAGTTGAAAAGATGTATGATGTGTTAGAAAAGGTAGTAGCATCGGAAAAAGGATTTGAAGAACAACAGGATCCGCTTGTTTCATTGGAAAAGAAGGAAAAAGAAATATATGATCAGATCATTGAACTTGGCATGAAAGAATATGACCAAATCGTAAAGCTTGCCGATGAAGCCATTTCATTGGCCGATGATAGAAAAGAGCATATCGAAAAAGAAACAAAAAGCATAAAGGAATCTGAAAAGGAATTTAAGAAAGCCGCAGAGTTAATTGGTGAGTTGGATGATCCTGCCTTAGCAAAATTGGTTCAGGAGCTGTATGATACCATGATGGAAAGATATCGTGCACATGAGGTATTAGTCAAAGAATATTCTGAGGCAATAACAGCTGACAAAGAACTATATGGGATGTTTAAGAATAAAAATCTCCCCCTTGATAACCTTGAGGCACAAGTCGAAAAACTAAATGAATCGTATAAAAAGGTTTTTGAGGAAAACGAAAAGTTTAATAAGCTTACGGAAAAATATAATGATCAGAAGCTGTCTTTTTATAAAAAAGCTGGACTTAAAATGAATAAATAATGGTCTAGTTAAAAAATCGACTGAGTCAGTCGATTTTTTTCTATATTATAACAAATAAAAAAAAGATTAAATTTTATATAACAGATAGTGAAAAAAGATGGTACAGAGGATTATTAATTCTTCTGTATTTGTAATGTGTTTATGGTGAAAAATTATGACTCATAGTATTTGACGTACGAAAATGAATGATGTAAAATCGTATACGTACTCATTAATTGTATCATTGATGTTACATAAAAAAGTGATACAGAATAAGATACTGGTAGAATGAAAGTTAATTAAATGGATGCCTTAGTCCATCTGGCTTTTATTCGTATGTTTTTTGGGTAATCTAATTAAGTGGATTTTATTTTTTAATATTAAGCTCTGTATTGAAAGGATAGGTGACCAATATGGCTTCTAAAACTCAGAACGCCCAGCTTGATGTGACGAAAGCACTCAATGCTGTAGAAGATCAATTCCAAACGCTTCAAATTCTTAATGAAGAAGGCGAGGTTGTAAACGCAGAAGCAATGCCAGACTTAACAGATGAACAACTTCAGGAATTAATGCGACGTATGGTCTATACGCGCATTCTTGACCAACGTTCTATCTCTTTAAATCGTCAAGGACGTCTTGGATTTTATGCTCCAACAGCTGGACAAGAGGCATCCCAATTAGCATCCCAGTTTGCGCTTGAAAAGGAAGACTTTATTCTGCCAGGATACCGTGATGTACCACAAATGATTTGGCATGGCCTGCCATTATATCAAGCCTTCTTATTCTCTCGCGGACACTTCCAAGGAAATCAAATTCCTGAAGGAGTAAATGTGATTTCACCACAAATCATTATTGGTGCCCAGTATGTTCAAGCTGCTGGTGTTGCCCTCGGAATGAAAAAGAACGGGTCAAAATCTGTTGCCATTACCTATACGGGTGACGGTGGAACGTCACAAGGAGATTTCTACGAAGGAATCAACTTTGCAGGTGCATTTAAAGCTCCGGCGATTTTCGTTGTCCCAAATAACCGTTTTGCGATTTCAACTCCTGTTGATAAACAATCTGCAGCAAAAACAATGGCACAAAAGGCAGTAGCAGCCGGTATCCCTGGTATTCAAGTTGATGGAATGGATCCGTTGGCGGTTTATGCAGCAACACATGATGCCCGCGTTCGTGCAATAAATGGAGAAGGACCAACGTTAATTGAGACGTTGACATACCGCTATGGTCCGCACACGATGGCTGGAGATGATCCAACTCGTTACCGTACCTCTGACTTAGATAACGAATGGGAAAAGAAAGACCCGCTTGTTCGCTTCCGTAAATTCCTTGAGAAAAAGGGACTTTGGAGTGAGGAGAAGGAAAACGGAGTAATCGAAAAAGCAAAAGAAGATATTAAAGAGGCAATCAAAAAAGCGGACGGGGCTCCTAAACAAAAGGTTACTGACCTCATGTCTCATATGTTTGAAGAAATGCCTGCTAATTTAAAAGAACAATTTGAAATATATAAAGCAAAGGAGTCGAAGTAAGTCATGGCTCAAATGACAATGATCCAAGCAATCACTGATGCACTAAGAACTGAGTTGCGCAACGATCCAAAAACACTCGTTTTTGGGGAAGACGTTGGTGTCAATGGCGGTGTATTCCGTGCAACCGAAGGTCTTCATAAAGAATTTGGAGAAGAACGAGTATTTGATACACCCCTTGCTGAATCGGGAATTGGCGGCTTATCCATCGGTCTTGCTTTAACAGGATTCCGTCCTATACCTGAAATTCAATTTTTTGGATTTGTGTTTGAAGTTATGGATTCCATTGCGGGACAAATGTCTCGTATGCGCTATCGTTCAGGCGGCCGCTATAATATGCCGATAACGGTCCGTTCTCCATTCGGGGGCGGGGTTCACACCCCTGAACTTCATTCAGATAGCTTAGAAGGGTTAATGGCACAAACTCCAGGACTTAAGGTTGTTGTTCCGTCAACACCATATGATGCAAAAGGTTTATTGCTCTCTTCGATTCGCGATAACGATCCAGTTGTATTCCTTGAGCATTTGAAATTATACCGTGCTTTCCGTCAGGAAGTACCTGAAGAAGAGTATACCATTCCTCTTGGTAAAGCTGATGTGAAACGTGAAGGCAAAGATTTATCAATTATTACTTATGGTGCGATGGTTCATGAATCATTGAAAGCTGCTGAAGAGCTTGAAAAAGAGGGCTATTCTGTAGAAGTGGTTGATTTACGGACAATTAGTCCACTTGATATCGAAACCATTATTGCCTCAGTAGAAAAAACGGGTCGTGCAATGGTTGTACAGGAGGCACAAAAACAAGCAGGTGTTGCTGCTAACGTCGTAGCCGAAATTAACGATCGTGCCATTTTAAGCTTAGAAGCACCAGTACTGCGCGTTACGGCAGCGGATACGATTTATCCATTCTCTCAAGCCGAATCTGTTTGGCTTCCTAACTATAAAGATATAATCGAAACAGCTAAAAAGGTATTAACATTCTAGTAATTCTATAGTGCCTTTCACTTGGCGCTGAAGCTAGACTGTATTTAGGAAAAAGGATAATCTTTTTCCTTCTTTCATCTTAGCAAAGTTGGCTAAAATACATGTGAAATAGGAGATGAATCTCTGTGTCATTTCAATTTAAAATGCCTGACATCGGTGAGGGTATTCATGAAGGGGAAATTGTCAAATGGTTCATTAAGCCAGGCGATAAAATCCAGGAAGATGATGTACTTTGTGAAATACAAAATGATAAAGCAGTAGTTGAAATTCCTTCCCCAGTAGAAGGATCAGTTATTGAAATATTAATTGGTGAAGGAACTGTTGCAACGGTTGGACAGGTCCTTGTTACCTTTGATGCACCAGGATATGAGAATTTGCAATTTAAAGGCGATCATGGTGATGAAGAGCCGGTACAAGCTGAAAAAGCTCCAGCGCCGGAAGTTAAACAGGAAGCAGCACAAGAGAAGGCACCAGCTGCTGCGGCAACACAGCCAAAAGTAGAAGTAGATCCAAATCGTCGTATTGTGGCGATGCCCTCTGTTAGGAAATATGCACGTGATAAAGGTGTAGAAATAACGCAAGTTGCAGGAACAGGTAAAAATGGCCGAATTATGAAGGAAGATATTGATGCCTTCATGAATGGTGGTACAGCAACTCCAACACAACAGGTTACTGCAGCAGTATCTGAAGAAGTTAAGGTTGAAGCACCACAGGCTGCTGTTCAACCAATACCGCAAGGCGAATATCCTGAAACGCGTGAGAAAATGAGCGGCATTCGCAAAGCGATTGCGAAGGCAATGGTTAATTCCAAACATACTGCTCCACATGTAACTCTAATGGATGAAATTGACGTAACAAAACTTGTTACCCATCGTAAGAAATTTAAAGAAGTAGCTGCTGCCAAGGGCATTAAGCTTACTTTCTTGCCTTACATCGTAAAAGCATTAACAAGTGCATTGAGAGAGTTCCCAGCGTTAAATACCTCACTTGATGATGCAACAAGTGAAATCATTCATAAGCATTATTACAATATTGGTATTGCAGCGGATACGGAAAAAGGCTTGTTGGTACCAGTGGTGAAAGATGCTGACCGTAAGTCGGTTTTCTCAATTTCCAATGAAATTAATGAATTAGCAGGTAAAGCACGAGAAGGAAAACTTGCTCCTAACGAAATGAAAGGTGCTTCATGCACGATTTCAAACATTGGTTCTGCAGGCGGCCAGTGGTTTACTCCAGTCATTAATCACCCTGAAGTAGCCATTTTGGGTGTCGGCAGAATTGCAGAAAAGCCAATAGTAAGGGATGGAGAAATTGTTGCCGCACCAGTATTAGCTCTTTCATTAAGTTTTGACCACCGTATGATAGACGGTGCGACAGCACAAAATGCATTGAACCATATTAAACGTTTATTAAACGATCCAGAACTATTGTTAATGGAGGCTTAACTATTATGGTTGTTGGAGATTTCCCAATAGAAACAGATACTATAGTCATCGGTGCAGGTCCCGGGGGATATGTTGCGGCGATTCGTGCAGCACAGTTGGGACAAAAGGTAACAATTGTTGAAAAAGAATATGTTGGCGGCGTATGTTTAAATGTAGGCTGTATTCCTTCCAAAGCATTGATCTCAGCCGGCCACCGTTACGAAACCGCGCTGCATTCTGAAGTCTTTGGAATTACTGCGGATAATGTAAAAGTTGATTTTTCAAAGGTGCAAGAATTTAAAGCTGGAGTCGTGAAAAAATTAACTGGCGGTGTTGAAGGCTTATTAAAAGGGAATAAAGTCAACATTGTTCGCGGTGAAGCGTACTTTGTGGATGCCAATACACTACGAGTAATGGATGAACACTCAGCTCAAACCTATACTTTTAAAAATGCAATAGTTGCGACTGGATCCCGTCCAATCGAATTACCAGCCTTTAAATATTCAAAACGTGTTCTTAATTCTACTGGAGCACTTAACTTAACTGAAATTCCTAAAAAAATCGTTGTTATTGGCGGCGGTGTGATCGGAATCGAACTTGGCGGAGCATACGCTAACTTTGGCAGCCAAGTAACTATTTTAGAAGGTGCAGATGAAATATTAGGTCTTGGCGTATTTGATAAGCAAATGGCTGCCCTTGTTAAGCGCAGCATGAAGAAAAAAGGGGCAGAATTCTATACCAAAGCCTTTGCTAAGGGTGTAGAAGAGACTGAAAACGGTGTGGTTGTCACCTTCGAAACGAAAGGCGAAGAGAAGAAAATCGAAGCTGATTACGTTTTTGTCATGGTAGGACGCCGCCCTAACACCGATGAAATGGGCTTAGAACAAGCGGGTGTTCAGTTGAGTGACCGCGGGATTATTGAAATCGACAAACAATGCCGTACTAATGTCAGCAACATCTACGCTATTGGTGATGTTGTTGCCGGTCCTCAATTAGCCCATAAGGCATCATATGAGGCTAAAATTGCTGCAGAGGCTATTGCCGGTCATGCATCTATAATTGATTATTTAGGAATTCCTGCGGTTGTCTTTTCTGAACCCGAGTTAGCTTCAGTGGGATATACAGAAGCGCAGGCTAAAGAAGAAGGCATTGAGGTAAATGCCTCTAAATTCCCATTTGCAGCCAATGGTCGTGCCTTGTCACTGGATAGCGGGGATGGCTTCCTGAAATTAATTACTCGTAAAGAGGATGGCCTTGTGGTTGGAGCACAAATTGCCGGTACAAGCGCATCAGATATGATTGCAGAGCTAGGCCTTGCGATTGAAGCAGGAATGACTGCTGAGGACCTTGCCATGACGATTCATGCCCATCCAACACTTGGTGAAATTACCATGGAAGCGGCCGAAGTTGCACTTGGCAGCCCAATTCATATCATTAAATAATTTGAAAAAGGTCCTTTTCGTTGATAAAACGAAAAGGACCTTTTTCAATTGACAAAAATAATTTCATCCTTTCAATAAATAAAAAAATATCTATCGATCTTAGTACATATACTAACAATACTAACTATCCGAAAAAAGAAATGAATGTCTTTTGAGTGGTGATAAATTTATGAGGGTCTATATTGTTATCATGCTGCAATTTATCATTTGGAGCGGCTATACATTTATAGAATGGCTATCAAAGCATGATCAATTATTCTATAAAGTCATTATGTTTTTTGTTTTCTTTTATTTAGCATTTTATATTGGAAACCAGGTGACAAAATCGGTCCAAAAAACGCTTTTTATCACTGCTCTAAGCCTTGTTATTTATACTTCGATCCATTATACTATGGTCCTGTTTATCCACTAAAAAAAGCCCCTCAGGGAGCTTTTTTAAAAGGTAAGAAAGTATATAATTTTCGACTTGAGAATTGT
>NZ_BCVI01000027.1 GCF_001591665.1 Neobacillus soli NBRC 102451
ATTTTCTAGGGTAATAGTACATGATTCTTTCATTAAAAAGGTGAAGTTCGCCTTGGAGTTTCTTAGCTAGAAATTTGCAAAATTCATTTGCTTTGCCTTTATCGCCGTAGGTTGATTGTTCTGGGAGTGTGACTTGTATGTATTCTTGCTCTCTTTCTGTGCCATCCTCACTTCGGATTGTTTCCTTATCAACACCTAATAAAATAGCATTATAGCGTTCATGGTCTGAGTGTAAATAAAACCACTTTCCTTTTCCTTCTTCCGTTTCTTTTATTTCATACGGAAAGGCAGAAGCTCCAAAATGCCAATCCAATTGTTCACCGGTTTTTGCAGTAATATTTTTATAATAACGAAATAATTCCTTTACCTCTTCTATTGATACTGTTTGTTTTGCAGATGAAGGCACAAGCTTAACATATGCGTTTATAGCCATCATCATTCCCCCCCATTAGTTCATTAATGTATGCTCCTTTATTCTAGCATTGAATAAAATCTTATGACAACTCTTACGAAAAATAAAAAGTCCTGTTTTCTTGTTCTTTTTATAAAAATGAATTATAATAATATTCTAAATATTTTATAAAAGGGAGGAGCCTTATGGAATTATTTGATAAGCTCTATGATGAGCATGAAAATGCGAAAGTGAGGTTTGTTGGCTTTACAACGGAACATACCCGTTATGATTTCGGAATTATTTACACGAACCTATTTTTTGGAAAACCTCTTGTTGTCTGCATGCAAACTGGCCGTTCCACACTCCTTGATCCCAAAGAAATTGAAGACATTGATTACCTTCAAACCGTATTCCGTATCCCTGATAAACAGCAGGCTTCAGATTTAGCCGAGTTTTTCAGCGAAACACTTCCGTCCATTCCTTTTGTCACTCAATATGAATAATGGTTAATGAAAAGGCCAGAAAGGGGCCTTTTTTAGTGAAAAATTTTTAAATGTGACATACAGATTGGGCTTGTAATTTTAAATGTGATATATTATTATAGTCTTAAGGTTATTTTAAACGCTTTCATTTAATGGTCATTCAATTTATGAATTGGGGGATTGAACAATGGGTACTTTAGTATGCCAAACGTGTAACTCTACGATTGAACATTTTGAAGATGAAAAAGTTACGGTGCTTTATTCGAAATGTAATTGTTGCGGCGACCATCATAGTGACGAAGAAGTATAAGTATTTGAACATTAACTTTTAAATATAGAAACAGGATTCCGCGAACGGAATCCTGTATTTTTGTTTTATTTAATTGCCTTGTACTCTTTAATAACGTGGATGGTTTTGATTTCATCGTCTTCCGGACCTTGAACAGGTAAGCCAGCTTCAAGGTTTTTCCTGATGTAATGAAGGTTTTCCTTGGTAATAATTTCGCCAGGGATAAAAATTGGGATACCAGGGGGGTATACCATAATAAATTCGGCAATAATTCTTCCTTCAGATTCTTCAAATGGAATCACTTCTGTTTCCGAATAAAAGGCATCCCTAGGTGTTAAAGCCAGCAGTGGGATTTCTGGAAGAAGAACCTCCACAGGTTCAATCTTTTCTTTACGATGCTCACATTCGTCCGCCAGCTCTTTTAAGGCATTTACTAATATGGCGGCCTCATGCTCGGTATCCCCAAATGTAATGATACAAAGGATATTATACAAGTCAGATAATTCCACTTCGATATTATGCCTTTCTCTAAGCCATTTTTCTACTTCATAACCGGTTAAACCTAATTCTTTTACAGAAATAATAAGCTTAGTTGGGTCGTAATCAAATGTAGCTTTCGAACCTAAAATTTCTTCACCTATACAGTGGATATGATCAATTTCATTGATTCTTTTGCGAATAGATTCTGCTAATTTAATTGTTCTATCAATTAAATCCCGGCCCTTTGTGGCTAATTGCTTACGGGCCACATCAAGGGAAGCCAGCAATAAATATGAGGTAGAGGTTGTTGTCAGCATGCTTAGGATTGATTGGACCCGTTTCGCAGATACTAGTCCTTCTTTCACATTTAGAATAGAGCTTTGGGTCATTGATCCGCCTAGTTTGTGAACGCTGGTTGCTGCCATATCCGCACCTGCCTGCATAGCGGAAAGCGGGAGCTTATCATGAAAATGGATATGGACACCATGGGCTTCATCTACCAGGACTGGAACATGATAAGAATGAGCAATTTCTACAATCTTCTTCAAATCTGCAGAGATGCCAAAATAAGTAGGATTAATCACTAAAACACCTTTCGCATCTGGGTGCTGCTCCAGTGCTCTTTCGACTGCTTCGTTCGTAATCCCATGGGAAATTCCTAATTCCTTATCGATTTCCGGATGAATAAACACGGGAATGGATCCTGAAAAGACAATCGCGGACATAACTGATTTATGGACATTTCTAGGGACGATGATTTTTTCGCCTGGTCCACATACAGCCATCACCATCGCGATTATCGCCCCACTTGTACCTTGGACAGAAAAGAAGGTTCGGTCAGCACCAAAGGCTTCTGCTGCTAAATCCTGGGCTTGCTTAATAATCCCCTTTGGCTGATGGAGATCATCCAAAGGTCCAATATTGATTAAGTCGATGGACAGGGCATTATCACCAATAAAGCTTCGAAATTCCGGATCAATACCAGCACCTTTTTTATGACCTGGAATATGGAATTGAATTGGGTTCTTTTTTGCATGCGCTAGTAAACCGCTAAATAACGGTGTTTCATTCTGAGACAATTTATAATCACACCTCTTATTTAAAAATACTCTTGAATTTTCGTCTATAACGGACATAAAACAAAGGAATTATAGCACTTTTCCCTTTCGTTGCATAGAAATTTATATAATTACAATGACTCTTTTTTTATGGTTTAGGTTAGTTTCTCAATAAGGCAGGAAAATTACCCTTTAAGAACGAAATATCAAATATAAACTATCGGGGAGGAATTAAATTGAATTGGCAAACACGTGTGACCGAAATATTAAATATCCGTTTTCCAATTATTCAAGGAGGTTTAGCTTATTTAGCTTATTCTGAATTGGCAGCAGCCGTATCAAACGCAGGAGGTCTTGGTCAAATTACGGCGATGTCTTTAGGTAAACCGAATCAGTTGCGGGAAGAAATACGTAAGGTGAAACAGCTGACGAACAAACCTTTCGGAGTTAATTTTGCGATTGGACAGCAAGGCAGGCCGTTTGCTGATTTTTTACAGGTGGCAATTGATGAACAAGTGCCTGTTGTGTCGATGACAGGAGGAAATCCAGCCCCGATTTTTGAGCAACTAAAAGGAACCCCCATTAAAAAGCTTGTTCTTGTTGCAGCAAGAAGACAGGCTGTGAAGGCGGAGGAGCTCGGTGCTGATGCTGTCATGGTTGTCGGGCAGGAAGGGGGAGGACATCTTGGCCGTGATGATGTCGGCACAATGGTATTAATTCCCCAAGTAGTGGATGCTGTTTCCATTCCGGTTATTGCTTCAGGGGGTATTGGTGACGGCAGAGGACTCATGGCAGCGCTTAGTTTAGGGGCTGAAGGGATTGAAATGGGGACTAGATTTATTGCAACAAAAGAATGCGTTCATGCAAGTGAATTATATAAAAAGACGCTGGTCGAGGGAACTGAAGCCGGCACGGTGGTCATAAAGAAAGCGCTTGGTACTCCTGCTAGAGCTCTTGCAAACAGCTGGACCGAAAAAATCTTGGAAATTGAGAAGAACCAGGGTGATTATGAACAGCTAAAGGATTTTATTAGTGGAAGGGCGAACAAACGCTACATATATGACGGAGCTGCTGAAGAGGGCTTTGCCTGGGCAGGACAAGTGATGGGATTGATCAACGATATCCCAACGGTTAAAGGACTATTTGAACGAATGATTAATGAAGCGCAGCAAATTCGTGCAAAATGGGGAAATTAACGGTATGATTCTCTAAAGGTTAATTTAGAAGTAGGTGAAGTCATGGAGTACCAGTACCCAATTGATTACCGTTGGAGCACCGATGAAATAGTCGATGTGATTGCTTTTTTTGAAATGATTGAGAAGGCATATGAAAAGGGAATTGAACGTGAACAAGTAATGAGTGCGTACCGCCGCTTTAAAGAAATTGTTCCAAGCAAAGCGGAAGAAAAGACCATTTGCGGTGAATTTGAAGAAATGAGCGGCTATTCTTCATATCGGACGATTAAAAAGGCGAAAGAGGCTTTAGATGGTGACAAAATTAGAATGAAATAATAAAAAGCTCCCGAAAAAAAGGGAGCTTTTTATTATTTCATGTTTAGTGCAATTTTATATAATGGTGCGACTATTTTAAATACCTCTTCGATTTGTTGTATTACTCCATCAGAACCCATTTGAACGGCTTTTTCTCTGTCAATAGTATACCCACATAATAATTCAGCTTTCTTAACGGTTTGAAGGCGGTCAAGGTTGGTTTTTAATTTATCTCTGGACTGTTTACCGTGCATAACGGTTTCAGGCTTCATATGATCCACAGACCAAACAAAATCTTTTGGGATTTCTTTATGAATTTTGGTTAATTTTTTTGCTAACCTTGCCCCAATTGCCTCTTTTTGAGGGGCTTCATAAATGACAGCAAACCAAATAAATAAATGGGTGTTCCATAAACCAATTTGAAAATGAGGGAGCATTTTATAGCCGCGCGGATTATTGGCAAATGCAACCCAAGTATCCTTGGGAGGATTGATTGTACGTCTTGCATGCTTGGCAACATGGATAAACATTTCGTCACCCGTTAAAGTGGTTAGCGCAGGGGCGAAATATTCCCCTAAAGCCTCCAATTTTGGACGAATTGTCTCCTTAAGCGCCTCCATTCTTTCCTCTAAACCATCTATTTGAAACACATCAAAATCTTCATTTGTAAATCCGGTAAAACCCATCGTGTTAACCCCCAACAAAACATTTGTCATCAATTGTAGCATATGCGAATGGAGACATGTAATAAAATGCTTTTCTAGGTTAAAGCACATATTTGTTGCAACATATCTCAATGACTCATATTATACAGTAAAAAATAATCTGAAAAGTTAGAATAAAATGGAAGGAAGGGGAGGAGAAGCGTGAAACAATTGATGAATACCTCACTTAAAAAAGCAGGCGAGAAAGAAAGGACAGCAGTATTAAGATTGGAAATGGATTATGAACTAGCTACATTATTTGAAGCGATTGAGGAAAAGAATGAGAAGAAAATGAAAGAGTGCAAACTAAAATTAGAAAAAATTCGCCAAGAGTTATTACGGTTAAAGGCTCTTTGATAAAATGAATGCCATTTATTAGTTGCAGAAATACTTACTATAAATGCTAAACGCATTTCTTTATCGAAGGGGACACATGCAGAAATGAATCGAAAGAGAATAGATTATGAACTTTTTTAAAACGAACTCCAGCAAAAAGAGAGGGGGGTTCGTTTATTATTGTCTATTAAAAGTTGATGTGTTCATTTAATTTGATTAAGCTATAGGTACATCAATTAATTTATCATGCTCATACTACATATATTGAAATTGTGCCAAGAAATAAAACTGATAATTGGAGGAAAATCATGAACTGGGATCATATTTATGCCCAAGCAAAGCAATGGGTTCAAGAGGCAGGAAATAAAATCCGGTTATCTTTTGATGAAATATTAACTATTCAATCGAAAACGAACCCTAATGATCTTGTTACAAATATTGACAAAGATATTGAGCAATTTTTTATAAGGAAAATTAGAGAGGTTTATCCGGAACACAAAATTATGGGCGAAGAAGGGTTTGGGGATAAACTAGTCAGCCTTGATGGGATTGTTTGGATGATTGATCCGATTGATGGAACGATGAATTTTATCCATCAACAAAGGAACTTTGCCATTTCACTTGGTGTGTATGAAAATGGAGTGGGAAAAATAGGACTCATTTATGATGTTGTTCATGACGAGTTGTATCACGCCAGCTGTGGAAACGGTGCGTTTATAAATGAAAAGCCTATCCCAGCGCTAAAAGAAACAACGGTGAAGGAATCAATCATTGCTCTTAATGCAACATGGGTAATGGAAAACCATCGGATTGATCATAAATTAATGATTCCTCTGGTTAAAGATGCAAGAGGAACAAGATCGTATGGAAGTGCGGCACTTGAAATGGTATTCGTCGCTACAGGAAGAGTAGATGCATATCTTTCCATGCGATTATCACCATGGGATTTTGCTGCCGGGACTATCATTGTTGAAGAGTTGGGTGGTCTTGTTACAAATTTGAGAGGTGAAAAGCTTAATTTTCTTACTCAAAATTCTTTATTTGTCGCAAAACCTGGCTTGCATCAAACAATAATGAAGGATTATTTAAAAGACGGTAAATGGTAAACAAAAAGAAGCCTGCAAGGCTTCTTTTTAGAGTTGACCATTTTCACGCATTTTTCTTTTTGTTGTAAAACCCATCCCCATGATCACTACAATTGCGATAATACAGCCAATTGCACCTATTAAGCTTCTTTCGCTGATGGCAATCCCAATGCCTATTATACTTGCTGCAGCAAGGATCGCATAAACGAGCAGCGGCCATTTCACTTTATTCATTTTTTTCATACCCCTTTTTTTATGATAAAACAGACTAGATTGAGCTTATGATGGATATATTTTTTATTCTACATTAAAATGCCTTTAGGTTTCCACTTTATTTATGGTATAATGTTTTAGTTGTAAATGGGAAACTATAAATAGCTTTTTATTTTTATGAATATAGGTAGGAGTGGAATTGTTGAAAATAAGAAATGATATTCGTAATATTGCGATCATTGCCCACGTTGACCATGGAAAAACGACGTTGGTAGACCAATTGTTAAAACAATCTGGAACGTTTCGTTCCAATGAGCACGTGGAAGAACGTGCGATGGACTCAGGTGATTTAGAAAGAGAACGCGGAATAACCATCCTTGCGAAGAATACCGCGATTCAATATAAAGATACAAGAATTAATATTTTGGATACACCAGGACACGCAGACTTTGGCGGTGAAGTAGAACGAATCATGAAAATGGTTGATGGTGTTCTGCTTGTGGTCGACGCTTATGAAGGCTGTATGCCGCAAACTCGTTTTGTGCTTAAGAAGGCTTTGGAGCAAAAAATCACTCCAATTGTCGTTGTCAATAAAATTGACCGTGATTTTGCTAGACCTGCCGAAGTAGTGGATGAAGTCATTGATTTATTTATTGAACTTGATGCATCGGAAGATCAGCTTGAATTTCCAGTAATCTACGCTTCAGGTATAAACGGTACAGCAAGTACAAATCCCGAAAAGCAAGATGAAAACATGCAATCATTGTATGAGGCAATTGTGGAATACATCCCTGCACCTATTGATAATCACGAAGAACCATTGCAATTCCAGGTAGCTCTTCTTGATTATAACGATTATGTGGGCAGAATTGGGATTGGACGTGTTTTCCGCGGAACGATGCATGTAGGTCAACAAGTCGCATTAATGAAATTGGATGGCAGTGTAAAACAATTCCGCGTCACCAAGATCTTTGGTTTCTTTGGTCTAAAACGGCAGGAAGTTCAAGAAGCAAAAGCAGGCGACTTAATTGCTGTTTCCGGTATGGAAGATATAAATGTCGGCGAAACAGTTTGCCCAACAGAACATCAAGAAGCATTACCAGTTTTACGAATCGACGAACCAACATTACAAATGACTTTTGTCGTAAACAACAGTCCTTTTGCAGGCAGAGAGGGTAAATATTTAACCTCAAGAAAGATTGAAGAAAGACTGCGTTCCCAATTGCAAACCGATGTAAGCTTACGAGTTGATAACACTGATTCACCGGATGCTTGGATTGTTTCCGGCCGCGGTGAACTTCATTTGTCAATTTTGATTGAAAACATGCGCCGTGAGGGCTATGAGCTTCAAGTTTCTAAACCTGAAGTAATCGTTAAAGTAATTGACGGAGTTCGTTCTGAGCCTGTTGAAAGAGTTCAAATTGATGTTCCTGAGGAACATACTGGTTCCGTTATGGAGTCAATCGGTGCGAGAAAAGGCGAAATGATTGATATGATTAATAATGGATCAGGTCAAGTCCGCTTAATCTTTAATGTACCAGCACGCGGCTTAATTGGATACACAACCGAATTCTTAACAATGACACGCGGGTATGGAATTATTAATCACACCTTTGACAGTTATCAGCCTATGCTGGCTGGTCAGGTTGGCGGAAGACACCAAGGTGTACTTGTATCAATGGAATCTGGAAAAGCGTCCACTTATGGTATAATGCAAGTAGAAGACCGCGGCACGATTTTTGTTGAACCGGGTACGGAAATTTATGAGGGGATGATTGTTGGCGAAAACACTCGCGAAAATGACATCACCGTTAATATTACCAAAATGAAGCAGGCAACGAATGTTCGGTCCGCGAACAAAGACCAAACATCGGTTATTAAAAAGCCACGCATCATGACATTGGAAGAGTCATTAGAATATTTAAATGATGACGAATATTGTGAGGTTACACCGGAATCGATTCGTCTACGTAAGAAAATTCTTGATAAAAATGAACGTGAAAAATCAGCTAAAAAGAAAAAGTATGCTGAAATGAGTTAAGTTAAGAGGTGCACGCTGTGGAAGATTTAAAAGCCTTCTCCCCGAGTTTAAGATTTTTTATTGAGCTTGTTGCAGGTAATTCTCCTGTATCACAAAGCGATGTAAATACTGGTGTCTTAATCCAATATTTATTTATTGTCGTTTTGACAGTTATTGTCTATAGGTTAGGCTTTGCTAAGAAACTGCCTCTTTTGAAAAACGCAGTAATATATATCTGCCTTTTAATTGGGTGCTTTATCTTGCTTATTTTTTCTTATGCCTTGCCTATCGCGGAAGGACTAGCGGGCGCTGCACTTTTATTGATTATCTATAAAATCCGCTTACACCAATCGAAAAAGCAGCAGACTGAAGCAAAATAACGGGGGGCCCCTCTTATGAAATCCTTACAGGATGCACTATATAATTGGCTTACAATAAAAGTTGTATGCGATGCTCGTCCTGACGACACAGCGGCGAGAGACACGAAGGACCTTTTTGAAGAGATATTAACTAAAGACCATCACCTTTCTAATATCGAGATAACAACAGATGATGTCATGTACTATGTTAATTATCAGCAAGGCGAGGAAACAAAAAAGACGCGTTATCCTCGTGAATTAATTGATATTATGCTTGACCAAATCAATCAAGAACCAGAAAGGTATCAGAACTACCCGATTGAGGATTAAAAAACCCTCTTGTGAAATCCGAAATGGATTTCACAAGAGGGTCTTTTTTTTGTCCAGCTACAGCGACTGACGATCGCTGGAGCTTTTCTTTTTTACCAATCGTCTTCCTCAGATTTTGCACGATACAGCCGGAAATTACCAGTTTCTATTCTTGCGTTTGTTTTATCAGTAATTCTCGTGCTGCAATCTTTACACATATATGTATGGATGGGGCGATTGCGAAGACGCTTAGCTGCTACTGATTCATCTTCTATCGCTTCAATTTTATCGCAAATCACACATTTTACTCTCATTCATGCACCTCTTCAACTATTTCTTATATCCGATGTTTATACTATAGTATATCATGACAGAACACTTGAAGGTAAATCAATTCCGTTTAGGTTGATGAATATATGGGATAGTAGTAATATGAGAATATCTGTTTTTTAAAACAGGGTGAAGGAATAAATAAAGGGGTTGTAAAGATGGCAAATCAAGTGGAACCAAAGTTAATAATGCCTTTGTATGAGGAACTACAAAAAGAGCGGTTCGTGACGTTGGCAACCGTCGATCATGAAACAGGGGGGCCAAATATTAGCGCGATTTCCTGGGTATTAGCTAAGAATGACAGTACAATCTATTTTGCAGTGGATAATCGTTCCAGAATTCTAGAAAATATAAAAAATAATAATCAAGCTGTTATCAATTTAATTGCGAATGAATCTACATATTCAATTCAAGGAGAAGCAAATGTAAAAGAAGAAAGGCTTAAGGAAGTCCCATTAAAGCTTGCCTTAGTGGAGGTAGCCATTAAAGAAGTAAGGGATGTCATGTTTTACGGATCTAAAATTATTTCTGAAGTTCAATATGATAAAACATATGATAAAAATGCAGCTCAAAAGCTAGATAATCAAGTGATGGATGCAATGAAAAAAGCTTAGAAGTCCTAAGCTTTTTTCATTTTTTAGGGAATTATAAAATAATTAAATGTGGATAACTTTGAAATAGTTTTCTGAATCCGGCTCCAGCGCCCAGCGACTAGTGTACTTCGCTCCCCTCCCTACGATAAGTCAACATCGAATCGACTATAGCTCCGTGTTTCCTTTATCTCAGTCAGGGCGCTCCAGTCCATACGTCGCTAAACGGGCGCTTGCGCCTTTTGTTTTTATTTATGATGATTCGATTGGTCGTTTTGTTCCTTTTTCAACTTTTCTTTTTCTTTGTCAGGAAGTTTTTTATCGGGCTTTTCTGGAGCGTTTTTCGGGCTCGGTGTAATTAGATCTCCCGGTATCTCAGGCATTAATCGACCAGCGACATCCGAAAGCTCCTCCATAATCCCTTTTATAGGGCGGCCGTTTTTTATATCTGTTTGTATTTCTTTTAATCGCTGAGTTGTATCAGCATCAGCAATCACCACTGCGTTTGCACCATATGGATCTTTTTTTAAGCTTTCTGCTACAGAATATTTAATTGACCCAACCTGGGAACGGTCAATTTTAGCATTCACATCAATACCTACGATTGCATATCTTCCTAAAACAACGGCAGTTGCATCATTAACATTTGGGATACTTGTTGCCAGCATAACTAGTCGTTTGGATATTTCCTGCCCCGATTTGCGGTCAACACTTTCAATGTAACTGTTTTTTACTTTAACGAAGGAGTCGTTATTATTATTGGCAATCTCCTTTTTTGTACTGCATCCGCCAATGATGAAACATATCGCCGCAATCATTAAAATCCTCTGCATATATAATCCACCTCCGAAATGCTTCAAAAACAAATGGAACAAAACTATTTTTTCACCAGGTTAAATGGCTTATTTACATTTATTGTGTGGAATTCCTTCTATCTTTATTCTGATTCACATATATTTTACCAAAGTCCAATCTAGCAAAAGGTTTATTTGAGCCAGACAACAAGTGAAGCAGGAGGCGTCGCTTTGAGTAAAATATACGTGTTAGATACAAATGTCTTGTTACAAGACCCGTATTCCATTTTCTCTTTTGAAGATAATGAGGTTGTTATTCCTGCAGTCGTTCTTGAAGAAGTGGACTCAAAGAAAAGATACATGGATGAAGTCGGGAGAAATGCAAGACATGTATCCAGATTAATTGATGGCCTAAGGGCATCAGGGAAACTTCATGAAAAAATCCCGCTTGAAAATGGGGGGACAATCAGAATTGAATTAAATCATCGGTCATTTCATGAGCTTCAGGATATTTTTATTGAAAAAACAAATGATAACCGCATTCTAGCGGTAGCTAAAAATTTATACTTAGAGGAACAAACGAAGGAAAATGGTATGCCAGTCATTCTGGTAAGTAAGGACGCTCTTCTTCGGGTAAAGGCAGATGCGATCGGTTTAGATGCCGAAGATTTTTTAAATGATCGCGTCGTCGAAATAGACCATATATACACTGGCTTTTTTGAAGTACTTCTGCCAATTGAATTATTAGGCCGCTTTTATGAAAAAGGGGAGTTACACCTATCTGAGCTTGCAAACCACCCTTTTTATCCAAACCAGTTCCTGATCATGAAAGATGTCCTCGGTGGTTCAGCATCAGCGATTGGGATGGTGGATAAAACAAGTAAAAAGGTAAAGAAATTAGCATTAAATCAAGAACATGTTTGGGGAATCCACTCTAGGAATGTGCAGCAGACAATGGCAATCGAATTATTGTTACGTAAGGATATTCATCTTGTTACCTTAACAGGGAAAGCGGGCACAGGGAAAACGCTGCTTACTCTTGCATCTGGGTTAATGCAAACGGAGGATTTCAGAGACTATAAAAAGCTTTTAGTAGCTAGGCCGATTGTACCTGTGGGTAAAGACCTAGGGTTTCTGCCAGGAGAAAAGCAGGAGAAATTAAGACCATGGATGCAGCCAATCTTTGATAACTTGGAATATCTTTTCAATACAAAAAAACCGGGGGAACTTGATGCGATCCTTGCTGGCATGAGCTCAATCGAGGTGGAGGCATTAACGTATATTCGCGGCAGAAGTTTACCGAAGCAGTTTATTATCATTGATGAAGCGCAAAATTTAACAAAACACGAAGTGAAAACCATATTAACCCGTGTCGGAGAAGGAAGTAAAATTGTTCTGATGGGCGACCCGGAACAGATTGACCATCCATATCTTGATGCCTATAACAACGGCTTAACCTATGTTGTGGAAAGATTCAAGGATCAGGTCATTTCCGGCCATGTTAAACTTTTAAAAGGGGAGAGGTCAGGATTGGCGCTGTTGGCGGCGGATTTACTTTAAATAATCATAAAATAAAACGGGGGCCGATAGGCACCCGTTCTATTTTATGCTAAAGCTAATTACATTTTTAATAGGATTTCCTTGATTGGAGCCATCAGCTAAATAGATATGAATGGGTCCATCTGAGGATAATGGTTTGCCTTTATTGGAAAACCCCATGATTAGATCAAATGCCTCATTTAGTGGAAACTCATATTCGCCATCCCTGCTATGAATGACAAACGTGTGTGCGTCGCCGGCTGGCTCTGAATTTAATAAAAAGGGCTTTAAAGGAATTCCGAAGGATCCAGTCAATACTTTTTCTTTCTCAAACTTTTTTTCTGTTTTTAATGTTGGCGGATAAATAGCCCCTTCCATAATTTCACGGTCCCAATGCTTAGAAACAGCCTTAGTATAGTCCTCTAAAGAATCTGTATTCTTTTTCTCCGTTGAAAAATAAGTAGTTAAATCAATGCGGCGGTCATCAAAAATCCAGACACTTGGATCGAGCGTAATTGTATATTTCACTTTTCCTGATATGATAATGATATTTTCCATCTTCCATACCCCCTAAAGTCTAACAGAATTAAGTATATCTTTTTTTAGGGAGAATGTCATAAAAGAGATTCCTTTTGGTAATCTCCTTCATTGCTCTTGCATTTTTCCTTTGTAAACGGTAAAATTTATAGATAAGTTGAATTATCGCTCTGAATTGGGGGGATCAATGTTGGCGTCTGAAATGATCATGAATCACCAGGAAAAAGCATATGCCATATTACAGGCTGACGCTGAAAAGATATTAAAGCTGATCAAAGTGCAAATGGACAATCTCACGATGCCTCAATGCCCTCTGTATGAAGAGGTATTGGATACACAAATGTTTGGTCTGTCAAGAGAAATAGATTTTGCTGTTCGATTAGGCTTAATAGATGGTAAGGATGGGAAAGCGATTATTGGAAAATTAGAAAGAGAATTATCATCGCTTCATGATGCCTCTCTAAGAAAATAATCATCATAAAACTCAAACAATGACAATGAATTGTTTGAGTTTTTTATTAGTTTTTTTTATCATTAATTATCTGAATATTCTTTATCAAAAAAATACATTCCAGTAGCTTTTCCTCAAGTAATATATCTCATTTTCTATTATAATAGTTCTATCAAATCAATTTTTTAAAAGATGAGGAAGAATAAAATGATAAAAAAAATAATAAAGTCTTATGATTATTCATTAATCATCGCGATTGCCCTTTTATGTGCTTTTGGTTTAGTGATGGTTTATAGTTCCAGTATGGCTTGGGCCGTTTCACCAAGGTATGGCGTTGAAGCAGATCATTTCTACCAAAAGCAAAAATTATTTATGTTAGGTTCATTAGTGTTTTTCCTATTAACTGCTTTATTCCCTTATAAAATAATGAAGAGCACAAAGTTTTTATTGCCAATGGTTTTTTTATCGGTTTTAGGGCTTTTGGGGCTTCTGATTTTTGGGAAGATAGCCGGTAACGCGCAAAGCTGGTATCAAATTGGTCCATTAAAACTACAACCATCTGAGTTTGTCAAGCTTTGTGTAATCATTTATTTAGCTGCTGTTTACGCGAAAAAACAGACATATATTAATCAATTTAATCAAGGAGTTCTTCCCCCATTAGCGTATTTAATTATTGTCTGTTCATTTATTGCTATGGAACCCGACTATGGTACGGCCATTATTATCGCTTTAATAGGGGCAACAATCATTTTTTCATCGGGAATGAATATTAAAAATATTATTAAACTTATTTTAATTGGGGCGATTATTATTCTGCCATTTATTTTAGTTTTTCAGGATAAAATTTTTACTGAAAAACGGATGGGGCGGGTAACAGCTGTAAGTGATCCATTTGCAGATGTGCAAAAAACCGGTTTCCAACTGGCGAATTCATATATTGCGATTGGTTCAGGCGGTGTCAATGGATTAGGATTAGGCAAAAGTGTCCAGAAACTTGGTTATTTACCGGAATCGCATACGGATTTCATTATGGCCATAATTGCCGAAGAGTTAGGTATGTGGGGAGTAGGCTTTGTAATTTTAACACTTACATATATTGTTTTAAGGGGGCTCTATATTGGATTGCGATGCAAGGATCCTTTTGGAAGCTTACTTGCGATTGGGGTTTCGAGTATGATCGGTATCCAGGCATTTATCAATTTGGGAGGTGTTTCCGGGATTATACCTCTTACAGGTGTTCCTCTTCCATTTATTAGCTATGGGGGGTCTTCATTATTAATGTTAGCCATCTCTGCAGGAATTCTTGTTAACATATCCATGTTCGTAAAATATGAAAATAAATATAAAAATAAACAAGAAAAGATAAATAAGAAAGTGCAGCATCGAAACGGTAAGGTTTTCTATATTTAATCAAAACGCTGGGGCTCATCAAGCCCTTGCGTTTTTTAAAAAATACATAGATTATGGGGTGCTTTTGGTGACAAGACAGATAAAGAAAGTGTTAGTTGCAAATCGAGGGGAAATTGCAATAAGGGTTTTTCGTGCTTGTACAGAGCTGAATATTCGAACAGTTGCTATTTATTCAAAAGAGGATTCTGGCGCCTACCATCGTTATAAAGCCGATGAAGCTTATTTAGTGGGAGCGGGTAAAAAACCGATTGAAGCTTATTTGGATATTGATGGAATCATTGACATTGCCAAAAAAAGCGGTGCAAATGCCATCCATCCTGGTTATGGTTTTTTGTCAGAAAATATTCATTTTGCGATGCGTTGTGAAGAAGAAGGGATTATTTTTATTGGTCCCAAATCTACCCACCTTGATATGTTTGGTGATAAGGTGAAAGCAAGGAAGCAGGCGGAATTGGCCGGGATTCCTGTCATACCAGGCAGCGCGGGGCCTGTAAATAATGTAACAGAAGTGGAAGAATTTGCGGCGGTTTGCGGTTACCCAATTATCATTAAGGCATCGCTTGGCGGCGGTGGACGCGGGATGAGAATTGTCAAAAGCCAAGAAGAAGTCACAGAAGCCTTTGAACGAGCGAAATCAGAAGCGAAAGCAGCTTTTGGTAATGATGAAGTATATTTGGAGAAATTAATTGAAAAGCCGAAGCATATTGAAGTTCAAATCATTGGCGACAAGCAGGGGAATATAGTTCATTTATTTGATCGCGATTGTTCCGTCCAAAGACGTCATCAAAAGGTAGTTGAGGTTGCACCAAGCGTGTCGATTTCTACGGAATTACGTCAACGAATTTGTGATGCTGCTGTAAAATTGATGAAAAATGTTGATTACCTGAATGCTGGTACAGTAGAGTTTCTTGTCACGGGAAATGACTTTTATTTTATCGAAGTTAATCCGCGTGTTCAGGTGGAGCATACTGTGACAGAAATGGTTACAGGTGTTGATATTGTTCAAACACAAGTTTTGGTGTCCGAGGGGCATGATTTACATGGACCGATTATTAGAATCCCTGAACAAGAAAAAATTCAGCTCAATGGTTTTGCGATTCAGTCACGTGTGACAACAGAGGACCCACTTAATAATTTTATGCCTGATACCGGAAAAATTATGGCCTATCGCTCAGGTGGCGGCTTTGGTGTGCGGCTTGATGCTGGAAATGGTTTTCAAGGCGCGGTGATTACTCCTTTCTATGACTCTTTATTGGTGAAGCTTTCGACATGGGCGTTAACCTTTGAACAAGCTGCTTCTAAAATGGTACGAAATTTACAGGAATTCAGGATTAGAGGAATTAAAACCAATATACCGTTTCTAGAAAATGTCGTGAAACATGAAAAGTTTAGAAATGGGGAATATGATACATCATTCATTGATACAACACCGGAGTTGTTCATCTTCCCTGCAAGTAAAGACCGTGGAACAAAAATGTTATCCTATATTGGCACAGTAACTGTAAATGGCTTCCCGGGAATTGAAAAGAAGAAAAGACCTGTTTTTACGAAGCCAAGAATTCCAACTGTACCCTTTGATTTGCCCTTTAAGGATGGAACAAAGCAGATCTTAGACAAGTTTGGCCCAGAAGGACTTGTGAAGTGGGTGAAGAATCAGGAGCAGGTATTATTAACTGATACAACTTTTAGGGATGCCCATCAATCATTATTGGCGACTAGGATGCGAACGACGGATATCGTTCATATTGCTGAGCCCTCAGCTAAACTTTTGCCGGAATTATTCTCTTTTGAGATGTGGGGCGGAGCTACCTTTGATGTCGCATACCGTTTCTTAAAAGAGGATCCCTGGGACCGGTTGGTAACGCTTCGCAAAAAAATTCCGAATGTTCTGTTCCAAATGTTAATTCGTGGTGCAAATGCGGTTGGATATAAAAACTATCCAGATAATTTAATCCGTGAATTTGTTGAACAATCTGCAGCGAACGGTATTGATGTTTTTCGCATTTTCGATAGCCTAAATTGGATAAAAGGAATGGAAGTCGCGATAGATGCAGTACGACAAACCGGTAAAATTGCTGAAGCATCCATTTGTTATACAGGTGACATTTTAGACCTGACAAGAACAAAATATAATCTGGACTATTATAAAAATCTTGCTAAAGAGCTTGAACTGCAAGGTGCCCATATTTTAGGGATAAAGGATATGGCTGGTTTACTCAAGCCGGAGGCAGCATACAGACTTGTTTCAGCGTTAAAGGAAACGGTTGATATCCCGATACATCTGCACACGCATGATACAAGTGGAAATGGGCTGTTAACTTACGCTAGGGCGATTGATGGCGGGGTTGATATTGTCGATGTTGCGTTAAGTTCGATGGCAGGTCTAACTTCGCAGCCTAGTACAAATTCGTTATATTATGCACTTGAAGGGACAGTGCGGAAACCGAATGTAAACATTTCAGCACTTGAAAAGCTTTCCTATTATTGGGAGGATGTCCGCAAATATTATCAGGATTTTGAAAGTGGCATTTTGTCGCCACATTCAGAAGTGTACCAGCATGAAATGCCGGGAGGCCAATACAGCAATTTACAACAGCAGGCAAAAGCTGTCGGCCTAGGCGAAAATTGGGATGAAGTGAAAGACATGTATTCACGTGTGAATAAAATGTTTGGTGATATTGTAAAAGTAACACCTTCTTCAAAGGTAGTTGGCGATATGGCCCTTTATATGGTTCAAAATGAATTATCGGAGCAAGATATTCTCTTAAATGGTCTAGTGCTGGATTTCCCTGATTCAGTTGTTGAATTATTTGAGGGCTCGCTGGGTAAACCATATGGTGGGTTTCCTGAGGACCTGCAAAAGGTTATCTTAAAAGGGAAGAAACCATTGGAAGTACGCCCAGGTGAATTGCTCGAACCGGTTGATTTTGAAAAACTGAAACAAGAACTATCTAAGGAACTTGGCAGGCATATCACCCCTTTAGAAGTCATTTCCTATGCTTTATATCCGAAGGTATTTCTGGATTATATTAAAACCGATGAGCAATTTGGAACTATCTCGGTCTTGGATACGCCAACATTTCTTTATGGAATGCGGCTAGGTGAAGAAATAGAAGTAGAAATTGAAACGGGTAAAACACTGATTGTAAAGCTCGTTTCAATCGGACATCCCCAAGCCGATGGTACGAGGGTTGTCTATTTTGAATTAAACGGCCAGCCGCGTGAAATATTCATTAAAGATGAGAGTATTAAATCAACAGTCTTATCAAGGGTGAAAGCAAATCCAAAGGATGAAAGTCATCTCTCAGCATCGATGCCGGGGACTGTGGTCAAGGTTGTTGTTGAAAAGGGTGAAAAGGTGGAACGGGGCGATCATTTAATGATTACTGAAGCGATGAAAATGGAAACTACGGTTCAAGCCCCTTTCTCAGGAATTGTAAAGGACATCTATGTTTCTAATGGAGATGCCATTCAAACGGGTGACCTTTTGCTCGAACTAACTAAGGCCTAATAAAAGAAGCTGCCGGAAATTCCGGCAGCTTCTTTTAATGATAATTCCGTTTAGACCTTGAATATAACAGAAGAAAATAACTTAATACACCAAACAAACAGGTAATGAATAAGGCGTGAAGGAGAGCGATATACAGATTGAGTCTGCTAAAGATAATCAAAGCTCCGGCTATTACTTGTAAGCAAACTAAAATAAAGGAGATCATCCAGCCCCAATATAGGACCTTTTGGTCTTTGTAGTAACGAATAGTTAAATAAAAAATATAAGCAATCCAGATAAAGATTAGGCCTGCGGCTGTTCGATGACCCATTTGCACCCATTCATACAGGTTAGTAGGAAGGGAGGGAGCATCATTTAAGCATAAAGGCCAATCTCGACATGCCAGACTAGACTTCGTATGGCGCACTAATGCGCCTGTATATACAACAAGATAACTATAAATCGACACTCCAATAATATGGAAGCCCATCCGCTTATCGATAAAAAGTTTTGCTGCTTCAAATTTTTTATCAATCTCAAAAATAAGCAATGTCAACAATAATACAGCTGAAAAGGAAATAAGTGAAATACCAAAATGCAATGCTAGTACAAAACTAGACTGCCCCCATTTTACGGCAGCAGCACCGATTAAGGCTTGTAATAGTAAAAAGAAAAAAGAAAGAAAGGAAAGAAACTTTGTTTCTCTAATATGGCCAATTGCCTTCCATGTCCAAACGGATAAAACTAAAACCATGATCCCAACTACTCCGGAAACAAGTCTGTGTGCCAGCTCAATAGCCAATTCTGGAGTTATTTCCAACGGAAGAAATTTACCATGGCATAAGGGCCAAGTTCTTCCGCAGCCCATCCCGGACCCGGTCTTGGTAACTAAAGCACCGCCAAGTAAAATAAATATCATTCCGATTGTAGTTGCAACCGCCAACCACTTCAAAGAACGTCGCAAAGAAATTCACCTCTTAAAAATTCAATAATTTGTCATTGGATATTCCTGACAATATAATGATGAAAAATACTTAATTATAAAAGTCCCTACCTATCATAACGAAAAAGAAAGAAAAAGAACAGAAATAGAACATAGATTTTTAGATTATTTTTTTTAATAATTGCATCGTCTGAATAACAAAAAAAATTCACTATTATTATAGTGAAAACACTTGAAACTTCAGAAGGAGTCTGTTAGAAATATAGATAGGAGTTTTTTATTTAGAATTATTACTTTTTAAAAGTAATATAAATTAACCTTAAACTCAAGCTTTAATCCCTAGTCTTTTTGATAGTCATTAACCTGTTTTATAGTACAGAAGACATAAATAGTTGAAATTTGTATCGTTTTTAATTAATAAAATTGTATCGTCACAAATTAGTCAAAAATTATTCAAAAAAAGTTCACAAAAATATCATAAAGTGTGATTTAATATACAGAGAAAGTGTTTTAGATATCACTGTTTTTTTATTTTGTTAAATTATTCCATAAGGAATATTTATAAAACCAATTTGCTGTGTCACCTAAAAATTTCGCTTACATAAATGGTTGCCATAAAATAATATAGTATCGATATCCCTTAATTGGTGAATATTTGTTAGTAAGGATTAGGAGGAAATAATATGACTAACACTAAGGCTTACGGAGAAGCTGCCATAGACAATGGTGCTCCGAGCCTGCAAGCTGCTATGGAAAAGACCTCTGCATGGAAAGACCTTATGGCCCTTATCAAAATTGGGATCGTTAATTCCAATCTTATTACTACTTTTACAGGGTTATGGCTTGCGCTCCATTTTACAGGTCAAAGCTTTCTAAGTAATTTAGATATCGTGTTTTTTACAGTAGCTGGTTCTTCCCTGATTATTGCAGGGTCATGTGCCATAAACAATTATGTGGATCGTGACATTGATCATTTAATGGAAAGAACAAAAGCGAGACCAACAGTAACAGGAAAAGTGCTTCCAGTAAAAGTTCTTGCATTAGGTATTTTCCTTATTGGTCTGGGAACACTGTTTTTATTCTTTACTACCATAACTGCAACAGTAATCGGACTGCTTGGAGTTTTTAGTTATGTTTTCCTCTATACGTTGTGGTCCAAGCGGCAATTGGTTTCTAATACAATTATTGGGAGCGTCTCGGGAGCTGTACCGCCGCTAATCGGCTGGGCAGCAGTTGATGCTAATCTCGACATGATGGCATGGGCGTTGTTTGTCCTCATGTTTGTCTGGCAACCACCGCATTTTTATGCCCTTGCAATGAGGAGAGTTAAAGAATACAGAGCAGCTGGAGTCCCGATGCTCCCTGTTGTAAAGGGCTTTAAAACAACAAAGATTCATATAGTAATTTGGGTGGCTGCACTTCTGCCTATCCCATTATTTCTTACCAAATTAGGAATCCCATTTCTAATTCTTGCGACCGTGTTAAATATCGGCTGGCTTGCGTTAGGGATTTATGGATATAGGATCAAAGATGACATAAAGTGGGCAAAACTAATGTTTGTTTACTCCTTGCAATATTTAACTATTATTTTTGTAGCGATGGTTATAGTTACATTAGTTTAGTTTTGCAACCGATTCTTTCCTGAAGAAAGAATCATTCTACATACTTCTTTGACCAAACAAAATTTTTAGAAATCATTTATGAAAGTGGGGTTTGATTAAGCTATGAAAAGGCTTGCAAAGTGGCGGCTAATCTCGTTATTTGCGGTTTTAGCGCTTGTACTATCCGGATGTGGCGAACCGTTCCTTTCCACGTTAAAGCCAGCCGGTGAAGTTGCAGACATGCAATATGATTTAATGAAGTTAAGTACTTTAATCATGGTTGGGGTAATTGTTATTGTAGTGATCATTTTCGTTTTGATATTGGTCCGGTTTAGAAGAAAGGATGACAAGATTCCAAAACAAGTAGAAGGAAGTCATAAATTGGAAATTATTTGGACTGTAGTTCCAATTCTTTTACTGTTGATTCTTGCAGTTCCAACCGTGTCAGCAACGTTTAAACTTGCAGATGTTTCAGCAGTGGATAAGAAAAATTCTAAGGCAATTGTTATTAACGTTCGTTCCCATTTATATTGGTGGGATTTTGAGTATCCTGGTCAGAAGATTGTAACAGGTCAAGAATTAGTCGTTCCAACGAATGAAAAGGTTTATTTTAATTTAAAATCCTTGGATGTCAAACATTCCTTCTGGATTCCGGCTGTTGGTGGAAAATTAGATACGAACACGGAAAATATTAATAAATTCTGGTTAGAGTTTGACGACAAACGAGCAAATGATGCGGGAAATCTTTTCTATGGAAAGTGTGCTGAGCTTTGTGGTCCATCCCACGCTTTGATGGACTTTAAAGTAAAAGCAATAAGCCGCGACAAATTTGATTCTTGGGTCACAGCGATGCAAGGTGTTAAAGATCCTATAAAAGCTGAAGGTGCAGTTGCAGCCCAGGGGCAGGAAATTTTTAATAAAAGTTGTATTGGCTGTCATGCAGTAACACCTGCTAACAACATGCCGGATTCAGCGCGGATTGCACCGAACTTAACAAACTTTGGTGACAGAGCCCGAATTGCTGGTATTTTAGATCATGATAAGAAAAATTTGAAAAAATGGATTAGTAATCCAGAAACATATAAACCAGGTAATCTAATGACTGGTAAATACCCGAAAATGACTGATGAACAGCTTGATGCGTTAGCAGAATATTTGATGGGCTTAAAGGTTCAGGAATAAAAGGGGAATTGGTTGAAAGGGAGGTAAAAGTGTGAGTACTTATTCTCAAAAAAAGGGATTTGGTGCGACTTTATGGGACTTTTTAACAACTGTCGATCATAAAAAAATCGCCATCCTATATCTTATTGCAGGTGGATTTTTCTTTTTAGTTGGCGGACTAGAAGCAATTTTTATCCGCATTCAGCTTGCAGTGCCAAACAATGATTTTGTTAGTGCCGGATTATTTAATGAAATAATAACAATGCACGGGACAACGATGATTTTCCTTGCGGCGATGCCGCTCGTGTTTGCCTTTATGAATGCCGTCATGCCATTACAAATTGGGGCTCGTGACGTAGCTTTTCCATTTGTTAATGCGTTAGGATTTTGGTTATTCTTCTTCGGAGGGGTGTTCCTTAACCTATCATGGTTCTTAGGTGGTGCACCTGATGCAGGTTGGACTTCCTACGCATCACTAGCAATAGCTTCCAAAGGACATGGGGTTGACTTCTATCTCCTTGGATTACAGATATCCGGTATTGGAACGCTAATCGGTGGAATTAACTTCTTAGTTACCATCATTAATATGCGTGCTCCTGGAATGACGTATATGAGGATGCCGTTGTTTACTTGGACAACGTTTGTAACTTCAGCACTTATTTTATTTGCGTTTCCTCCGTTAACAGTTGGTCTTGTATTAATGATGTTTGATCGACTTTTCGGTGCAAATTTCTTTGAAGTATCAATGGGAGGTAACACCGTTATTTGGGAACATCTTTTCTGGATTTTCGGTCACCCAGAAGTATATATTTTAATACTTCCAGCATTCGGAATTTTCTCGGAAATTTTCCCGATTTTCTCAAGAAAACGTTTATTTGGCTACTCATCCATGGTGTTTGCCACTGTATTAATCGGTTTCTTAGGTTTCATGGTATGGGCTCACCATATGTTTACAACGGGGTTAGGTCCTGTCGCTAATGCCATTTTCGCAGTTGCTACAATGGCAATTGGGGTCCCGACCGGAATTAAAATTTTTAACTGGCTGTTAACAATGTGGGGAGGAAGTGTAAAATTTACTACTCCGATGCATTGGGCACTGGCGTTTATTCCATCATTTCTTGCTGGTGGGGTAACAGGAGTAATGCTTGCCTCCGCTGCCGCTGACTATCAATATCATGATACTTATTTTGTTGTTGCTCACTTTCATTATGTAATTGTGGGTGGTGTCGTATTTGCAGTCTTCGCAGGAACACATCTATATTGGCCAAAAATGTTTGGAACAATGTTGAATGAAGTTTTAGGTAAAATCACTTTCTGGTTGTTCTTTATCGGATTCCATTTAACATTCTTTATCCAGCACTTTTTAGGACTATGGGGCATGCCGCGACGCGTTTTTACTTACCTTCCAGGTCAAGGTTTAAGTGCTTCAAACATGGTTAGTTCAGTTGGTGCTGCTTTTATGGGAGTAGCAGTAATAGTAATGTTACTAAACATCATTATTACCTCTGTGAAAAATGTTAAAGTAGGAAATGATCCATGGGGGGATGGAAGAACACTTGAATGGTCAATCCCTTCTCCACCACCGTTCTACAACTTTAAACAGCTTCCACTTGTACGTGGTTTGGATGCATATTGGTTAGAAAAAATGGACGGTAAAAAGGGGATGACACCTGCTGAACCGCTTGGTGACATCCATATGCCAAATTCATCTTTCTTACCATTTATGATGTCCCTAGGTCTATTCATTGCGGCTTTTGGTGCAATGTACCATGTCGATAAGGAACCATGGGCATTACCATTAATGATTTTCGGATTACTTGTTACATTTGGTTCGATGTTTATGCGTTCTGTAAAAGACGATCATGGATTCCATATTCATAAAGAAGATTTAATTGATGATGATGAAAAGGGGGTTAAGGCATAATGCATACTGAAGAAAAAATGACGTATGAAACATGGCCTGCTGCGCCCGAAAAATCTACACTTGAAGCAAAAAATAAATTTTTAGGTTTTTGGTTATTCTTAGGGGGAGAGACAGTTCTCTTTGCCTCTCTCTTTGCCACCTACCTTGCATTGAAGGATAAAGTTCCAAGTACATCACATGCGCTGGCAAAGGATTTGTTTGAGCTGCCGCTAACCTTTGTGGCAACGATGCTGTTATTAACGAGCTCGTTAACAAGTGTGTATGCCATGTACCACATGAAGAACTTTGCCTTCAAAAAGATGATGGTCTGGTTAGGTCTTACTGTCTTGTTAGGTGCCGGATTCTTGGGTCTGGAGGTTTATGAGTTTAATCACTATGTGCATAAGTTTCACCATACATTTACCAGCAGTGCTTTTGGATCAGCCTTCTATACACTCGTTGGTTTTCATGGTGCACACGTTGCCTTTGGACTAATGTGGATCCTTACAATAATGATTCGCAATTCGAAACGTGGATTAAATCTTTACAATGCACCCAAGTTTTATGTAGCAAGCCTTTATTGGCACTTTATCGACGTTGTCTGGGTGTTCATCTTTACAGTAGTATATTTAATGGGAATGGTGGGATAAACTGATGACATCAAATCAACAATTAAGTTCAGGTAACCCAAGTGTAGACATTGAATATCGCCGTAAAAAAAATGCAGAAGAAATGAGATATCAGGTTGTTTCATTCTCATTGATGATTTTCTTGACATTAGTTGCTTTTGCGGCAGTTGCAATGAAAGGATTTACCGCATGGTTTACTGTTCCATTCATCATGCTTTTAGCTGTCGTCCAAGTTATTTTTCAGCTATATTATTTCATGCATATGAGTCATAAAGGCCATGAAGCTCCATCGCTTTTCCTTTTTTCAGGCTTGTTCGTTGGATTAGTGACCGTTCTCGCCTTTTCAACCATTATCTGGTGGTAACATAGCAATAAAAAGAAAAATCGGCTTTACGCCGATTTTCTTTTTTAGGAGATAAAAATAGAGGGAAGATTCATTTCTTTGCTTCACGTTATGGCCAAGGGTATAATATAATCAAATATTCTTTCAATTCATTGAGGTGATTTGCGGTGCTTACATTAGATATTTTTGGTTTTAAAGCACTTTGGAGCCCGTACTTTTTACTAATTTTAATTGCATTAACAGTAGGGTTCTTTGTCCTTACAACAAAATACAGGGACTTTTTTTCAGATGGGGAGCCATTAACAAAAAAACAAGGAGCTTTGTTTTTATTATCGATGGTCCTTCTTTATATAATTAAAGGATCTCCAGTCGATTTATTAGCTCATCTTATGTTTTGGGTCCATATGATTCAAATGGCTGCATTGGTTTTAGTCATTCCACCTATTTTTATTCTAAGTATACCTGACTGGTTTTGGAGAAAAGTTTTCACTGTTGGTGTTATTAATTCATTATTTAAGGTTTTAACAAAACCGCTGATTGCATTGATCATATTTAACGGTTTATTTTCGTTTTATCATATTCCAATGATTTTCGATCACGTCATGCAAAATGTTTGGTTACATGCAGGATATTCGATCCTTTTGTTTGTTGTTGCGATTTTTATGTGGTGGCCTTTAATTAATCAGGTGCCAGAACATCAGACATTAAATGGTCTAAAAAAGGTCGGCTATGTATTTGCCGACGGAATTTTGTTAACCCCTGCTTGTGCACTTATTATTTTTGCAGATACTCCTATTTATGCAACCTATTCTGACCCGCATGTATGGGGGAATGTCATGAGTTTGTGTGTAGGGAGTGCTAACTTCGACAGCTTAAATTTGAGTGGTCCGCAGCTTTTTAGTTCGATGTCATTATTACATGACCAGCAGCTTGGTGGAGTATTAATGAAAATTATTCAAGAAATCATCTATGGTCTTATCCTTGGACATGTTTTCTTTGAATGGTACCGTCGTGATCAAGCTGATGCTGAACGGGAAATGAAACAATCATTAAATTCATCACTGATCAAATAATCTCCCATAAGCCTGGGAGATTATTTTTTTAAAAAGCCTAATTATAGTTAATCGTTGAAAAATAAGATTAGTTACACTACTATTATTATAGAATATAAGAAAAGAGAGGCATTGCGAATGAATTCCTTACCGATATTACCAACAATCAGTACTTCGTTTATTGTTTTAAGTGCGGTTACTGTGGCAATTGGATGGTGGCAAATAAAACAACGAAAGATAGAAGCACATAAAAAAACAATGTTTTTTGCTGCCATTTTTGCGCTTACCTTTTTTATTATTTATGCTTCTAGAACCATCTTTATAGGGAATACTTCCTTTGGAGGCCCTGATAATATTAAGATTTACTACACGATATTTTTAGTTTTTCATATTACGCTGGCAACGATTGGAGCCGTATTCGGGCTTGTTTCAATCTTGACAGGCTATAAGAGTAAACTTTCGATCCATCGTAAGCTCGGCCCGGTAACTAGTATCATTTGGTTCCTCACGGCGATTACAGGGGTTGCTGTTTATCTATTGTTATATGTGTTTTATCGTGGCGGGGAGACAACATCGTTGATTAAAGCCATTTTAGGGCTTTAATCATAATAGTACATGAAAAAGACGCATGTCCCCATGCGTCTTTTTAGTGCTTATAATGCGAACTTGCTAACTTCTGCTTTTACTTGATCTAGAATTTTTTTACATGAATTCACTAGTGAAGTTGGAAAGTGTTCGTCTTCGCCATACTCAACACCATGAGGATAATAATGTTTACCTAGCGCCGGTGTCATTAGTTGAATTGTCGCATTATTAGCACCAACATCACCTTCAGTGGCAAACCCGAAAATACGAAGGTAAAATACCCCTTCTTTTAATTCAAACTTGCGATCGTATGTAACACGTTCGTAGTCCCATTGCCCCTCGCGAACTAAACCATGGTCAAGCATGACTTCATCTAAACGGTTTAAGTCTGCTTTTAATTTCTCGATTTCCGTATTCTCAAATTTCATACTTAATTCCTCCTAAAAAAATGCCATGACCCCTATGTTTCCTATTTCGGTATTACAGCATGTATAATTCAATTTAATAATAGTTGAAAATGTTTCAACTTGCAACGAATACATTCAACGAATAAAACATTATCAAACGGAAATCCTATAGTAATGTTAACAGATACTAAAAAAAATTTGGGGGCAAGAAAAGATGGAAAAAATCCGGGATATAATGACTGATAAGGTAGAGAGCTGTACACTATTGGATAATGTGTTTGAGGTTGCATTAAAAATGAAAGAATTAAATGTTGGGGCCATCCCGATTATTGATAAGGATAAACTAGTCGGGATGATAACCGACAGAGATATTGTTATCAGAGGTGTTGCTGAAAAACACCCCGGTTCATCAAAAGTCGAGGATATTATGAGTCATGACCTTATTACCGTTTCTCCAGATACCACTAGCAAGGAGGCAGCGAAGTTAATGGCTGAACATCAAATTCGTCGACTGCCTGTGGTTGAGAATGGTGAGTTAATAGGAATTGTATCGCTGGGGGATTTTGCTATTCGTGAATTAACAGATGACCAGGCCAAAGAAGCGCTGACGGAAATTTCTGAGCAGAACTATAACGGGGTGCAGCATTAAAATGATTGTAAAAAAGAATACTTTGACAAAACAGGTGCCATTTGTACCTGTTTTATTTATTTAAGGTTAACTTATAGATATATTCGATAATGGCTATTACCATTCGTAATATATAGATGATATAATTATGTAATCTATACATATAATGATAGAAAAAGTAATAGAGAGGGTGAATGCCTCTGCGAACACTAATTAGAATTCTTATCCTTTCAGCTGTTTTCTTAACGATTGGTTTTTATATTAATATAAACGATAATAATGAAAATAATGGTCTGATTAAGAATAATAATACTTTAGAAATGAAACAAAGCTTACCACAAAATCCTGACATCAAGCCAAGTGAAAAAATTAGTTCGGAGAAACCGAAAGAAGGATTGGCTTTATTGATTGGAAAAAACGTATCTGTTTTAGAAAAAGAAATGGGATTGCCTGTGCGAATTGACGAGTCATTGTATGGCTATCAGTGGTATATATATAACCAGAATTATAAGAGCTATCTACAGGTGGGCGTAGAAAATAAACGTGTAGTGACAATTTATGCCATTGGAGGAAACCTGGATGTAGCACCTTTTGAAATAGGTCAGCCTGTCGAGGAAATTTTTAATTCGCAATTCATTGATACGAATATAAACCTTGAATATAAGGGTAGTTCCTATCGCTTTGAATTGACAGATACCGATCTAAATCTTCGGCCAATGGTTCAATTAGGTGATATTTACGTCCAGCTCTACATAGATAAGTTTACAGGTAACCTTTCAAGTGTACGGTTTCTGAACGCTGAAACATTAATTAAACAACGCCCATATGAGCTTGTTTATAGTGGGGCCCTAATCGAAGCAACTGCTCCTAGTGAAGATTTTTGGAAAGAAGTTGAAGCAGGCACACAACAGGAGATATTTGATCTAACAAATGTTATACGGGTTCGAAATAAACTAGAGCCATTATTATGGGATGAGGATACAGCTAAAGCTGCGTTTGAGCATAGCAAAGATATGTCTGATAGCAATGATTTTTCCCATATATCTAAGAAATTTGGCGACCTTGCCGAACGATTAAAAACGGCCAAAGTCGTCTACCAGGCTGCCGGAGAGAATATTGCGGCAAATTATACCGATGGACCTGCGGTTGTTGAGGGATGGCTTAATAGTAAAAGCCACCGCGAGGCACTTTTAAACGAGGACTTTTCGCATCTTGGTGTAGGGGTCTATCAAAAGTACTATACGCAAAACTTTATTCAAAAAATAGAGCAATGAAAAAAGGTGACGAGCAGGGCAGTTCGTCACCTTTTTTCAATTTCATAATCACTAAATAAAAATTTGCTGCCTTCCCAGCTGCCGTAGACACGAATTATGTTCCCTGCAGTAAAAATATCCTTTTCGAAAGTTTTAGTGATAGGGGTTACCTGTTTTGCTGTAATAAATTTTGTTGATGTCTGTAGTTGTAACGTTATGACATATATGTAACGGTGATAATAAAAACGTTGTTTTTCTTCGATAATATTTTTAATTTCACCTGTTAAAACGGCTTCATGTCTTACTTTACTAGCTGCATGCCATTTTGCATCCTGCTCCTTCATCTCTTTTCTTGTAAGCCAAAAAAAGTAAAGGCAGATGATTGGAATGACAATGGCGGTGACCATAGCTGATCAAACTCCTCCACCTTTTATTTATTTATTATAAAAAATGTTCCTGTCGCGTAAGCAATTTTCTTACCGTCACTTCGATACGCTTCACCTGAAATGACCATTGTTTTACTTCCTTGATGAACGACTTCAGCTTTACAGCGGATTGCTTCCCCTGTTCCAGGAGCTATATAATGGATATTCAGTTGATTGGTTACAGCTCCACGACCCTCAGGGAGAAGATAATTTGCCAAGGTCCCCATCGCGGTGTCAAGGACAGTAGCGGTTACCCCGCCATGGGCTATATTTAGATTATTATAAATAATAGGATGAGCGGGAATCGTGATCTCACAAGAATTTTTGTCCAATTTTCTCTCCATGTGAAGGATTCCGTCAACAAAGGTACTATTTTTGCCCTGAAGCTTTCGTCCAGCCCCTTCTAAAAGGTAGGCAAGGGCATCTAAGTCTGCTTCTGTACCAATTTCCATGTATGTTTCTAATAATTGCCGCAACTCATTTTGCATACTATTGACCTCTTTCATTTCTTTATCAAAGTTATCTTATCACTAACAAGCAAATTATTAAATATTTTCCTTTGCTTTAGATTTTCACCTTTATAGTTTCCTTACATATTGTATTATTGGCAGTAATATGGGCAGAGGTGAGAAAAATGACGCAAAAAAAATTACACCCTTCCGTGATAAAGTTTAAAGAATTTGTTAAAAGCAATCCAAAAGTTATTCAAGAGGTACGGAAAGGAAAGGCTACCTGGCAGGAATTATATGAGGATTGGTACTTATTAGGCGAAGAGGATAAACGCTGGGAGACAATTGGAACTGATAATAGTACGGAAGCAGAAACAAACACCGAGTCCAAGAGTGATTGGATGGCCAATATAATGGGAATGGTTAAAAAGATGGACCCAAATCAAATGCAAAATCATATAAATAACTTAAGTCAGGCACTAGGAGCCATTCAAGGTGTTATTTCACAATTTCAAGGAACTAATGCTGGTGCGGGTCAAGTAAAGGCGCCAGAAGGTCCAAAAAATCCATTTATGTTTAGAAAAGACTAAGAAGGGAAAGGAACTATAAAACAAATGCGAAGAGATGTACTTGAATATATAGAGCGACAAAAGGATTTAAAGCAATTTCTTAGAGACCAGCCTATCTGGTATCGAAAATTATCAAGAAATCCCTATGATTTGCAGTCACTTGAAATTGAGTCCCTCCGCTATTATAAAAAGACGATTCCTGATAAAGTTGATAAGTTTACCAATAGTGTTCAAATGGCATCAATGATGTATCAGATGTTTCAGACGATGAAAACCCAAAATTAACAAAGGCTGCATCAATATTGCTGCGGCCTTTTTTTGTCGTAATTTTATTAGACTAAAAAATAAAAAGGAGGTGAACAATACAAGCAAAGAAGGAGTGATTGGAATGAAAAAGCGTCTTCCGCACTTAGTCCTCAGCATTTTATTGTTTGGAATCCTTTCTGGATATGATAATTCAAAAGCAATTCCTTCGCTATATGTTCAACATGAAATAAAAGGAAATAATCTATTCATTGAGTGTATCGTTACAGGGATAAGCTTCCGTGAATCAGATCAAACAAAGCAAAAAATCGGTAAGTTGGTTGTTTTTATTGATGGAGAAAAAAGTACAGAGGTTACCTCAGCAGCATTAATTATTAAAGGTCTTTCGCAGGGCAGCCATAAGGTAAAAATAGTAGTTGTCGACTTAAAAGATGAACCGTACGGATTAGCTAATGAATTTATGGTAAATATCCCTAGATAAAAGGAAATTTTCGCATTACTTACGCTTTCATGTTAAAATGTTTTTGGAGGTGGGCGTAAAGTGCTTGCTACATTAGAGAGAATTGAATTATTGGAACATGCTGAGGAGTTAGCAAAGATGGTTTTAGAATCTGATATTGCTGAACAATATCAGATTTGTTTATATAAATTACAAAATAACCGGGAGGCACAGCGGAAAATAAACCGATTTGTCAGCCTAAAGGAATTATATGATGAGGCGCAGCGATTCGGTAAATACCATCCCGATTATAAAAGGGTTATGACTCAAATCCGCGAGTATAAAAGGGAAATGGACTTGGATCCGCTCGTGGCTGAGTTTAAATTAGTAGAAAATGATTTGCAAGACCTTTTAGATGCAATTAGCATCATCGTAGGCGGTGCAGTCTCTGAACATATAAAGGTGCCAACAGGCAACCAGTTTTTCGAAACGAAATCCAGCCACGGTGCCGGCTGTGGGAGCGGAGGCAGCTGCGGCTGCGGCTGAAAAGTCAATCAGCTGTGAAAAATAGCAAAGATTGAATTGAAATAAAACGTTTAAATATGCTAGAATTATGTAAAATGCTGGTTTTGTTGAAGGGGAAAAAAGTATGTTTGTTCAAAGACAAGGATTGGTTGTTTGGCTTTACTCATTAAAACAAGCTAAAATGCTAAGGCGCTTCGGAAATGTACATTACGTCTCCAAAAAGTTGAAATATGTGGTTTTATATTGTAATCAAGAAGAAGTAGAAGGAATTATGGAAAAGTTAAATTCCTTTTCCTTTGTAAAAAAAGTAGAACCTTCGTATAAGCCATTCTTAAGAATGGAATTTGAGAATTCAGCACCAGATAAAGCGAAGGAATATGATTATAAAATGGGTATTTAAATAAAAGGTGTGGGCTTAATTAAACGGCCCGCACCTTTTATTATTGTAATGGTTCACTTTGTACGATCTTTTGAAAAAAGTAAAAATAAAAAAAACCCTGCAGAATTTTCTGCAGGGTCCTTCCACATCCTCATAAAGGATAGAAGGCAAAGGGAGAGGAGAAACCGGAGGAAGAACTTATGGGGAAACGTAAGTCTTCTCCGCGGTTGGCAACAACATCCTCGAATTGATGTTGTTAATTACATTATTTCCACAACCCAAAAGCTTATACGTGTTTTAAATAAATTTTCCAATCTTGCTGTAAATATTGCATAATATCTAAAGAAACTTATTATTGATTTGTCTGCATTTTGTCATTTATGATAGGATGGATAAAGAAAATTGATTTCTGACAAAAATGTGGTGATATTGTAATGAGAGTGGTTTCCGGCAGTTGTAAGGGAAGACCATTAAAAGCGGTTCCGGGGAATTCAACCAGGCCGACAACAGATAAGGTGAAAGAAGCTTTATTTAATATGATAGGACCGTATTTCGATGGCGGGCTGGGTTTGGATCTGTTTGCTGGCAGCGGGGGATTAGGTTTGGAGGCGCTTAGCAGAGGGTTGGACAAGGTGATTTTTATTGACCGTGAACCAAAAGCGATTCAAACGATTTTTGAGAATCTATCGGCATGTAGATTTGAGGAGAAAGCGGAGGTCTATCGTAATGATGCAGATCGGGCAATTAAACCTTTAATTAAAAGAGAAATTGCCTTCGATTATGTTTTTTTGGACCCGCCCTATAAAAAACAGCAGCTTGTTCACTTAATGGAAAAGATGGATAAACTGGGTTTGGTGAAACTCGATGGACTCATTGTCTGTGAGCATAGTTTTGATATAGAACTACCGCAAGCAGTCGGTCGGTTTTCGCAAATGAAACATGAAAAGTATGGGATGATTGCTGTAACGATTTATTCATGTGGCAGCGAGCAATAAGGGGGAGTATTCTTTGGCTGGTATAGCCGTTTGTCCTGGGAGTTTTGATCCAATTACATATGGTCACTTAGATATCATTAGAAGAGGCGCCAAGGTATTTGATATGGTCTATGTAAGTGTCATGAACAATTCAGCAAAAAATCCGTTATTCACTGTTGAAGAGCGCATTCATTTGATTAAAGAGGTAACGAAGGATCTTCCAAATGTGAAAGTGGATGAACATTCAGGCCTTCTTGTTGATTATGCGAAGGCCGTAAACGCCAATGCTATTTTACGCGGCTTACGCGCTGTGTCGGATTTCGAATATGAAATGCAGATTACTTCGATGAACAGGGTCCTCAATGAAGAAATCGAAACTTTTTTTATCATGACCAACAACCAATATTCTTTTCTAAGCTCCAGCATTGTGAAAGAAGTAGCTAAATACAATGGGAACATCTCAACACTCGTCCCGCCCATTGTTGAAAAAGAATTGAAGCAGAAGTTCAAAAGATAACACAGTTAAAAGGAGCTAGGCATTTGTGCTTAGCTCCTTTTTAAGCGAGAAAACAAGATAAGTGCATACAAGAAGAGCGAGAGGATTGTGATGATTGGTCCAACCTCAATCATTTGATGGTAAAGATGATTTGCCCATGACCCGTCTTCAAAGAAACCAACCGGCAATGCGTTAGAGGGCTCCTCCTTACTATGAAATCGTACATAAATTGGTTTCCACAAAATGAGCGCAAAAAAACTCGCAAAAACACCGTGAATGATTCTTGCCATAAAAAAGGGCTTAAACCTGATATCTGTTTGCGCAAGAATGCTGGCAACCTGTGCTTGGACACTGAAACCGCTAAAAGCCAGAATGAAGCTGGTAATCATTGCTTTTTGCATAAGAGAGGCATTTGTGACCTGACTAGTCAGATCACTTCCTAAGGTAATTTCAAATAACCCGGAAATCAATGGAATACTAAGCATTTCAGGAAACGTTATGGAGGAGAATAGCGTTTCTACGACTTTTGCAAGACCAGCGGTAATATGTAAATGAAAAAGAATTTTGTTCACTACAGAAAAAAGAATAATGAATCCCCCAACCATTAATAATGTTTGAATCGAGGAATTAACGGCATCACCAAGGAGTTTGCCGATGGGCCTATTGTCTCTGATCCTTGTTTGGTGCAGAGCCGATAGGGCAGCACGAATTTTGAACCTTTTTCTTTGTTCCGTTTTTTTATCGTTTGTTTCATTTCCATAAAAGCGCATGAATATGCCGACACAAATATTCCCGAAATAATGGGCCATTGCAAGGAGAATCCCTAGTTGAGGATTATGGAAAAAGCCTACTGCCACTGCTCCAAAGATAAATAATGGATTAGAGGAATTGGTAAAAGAAACAAGCCTTTCTGCCTCAATTTGTGTTAAGTGGCCTTCTTGGCGTAATCTTGCCGTGAATTTTGCTCCGGCAGGAAATCCGGAGGCCATTCCCATTGCCCAAACAAATCCGCCTACCCCAGGCACCTTAAACAGCGGCCTCATAAGCGGTTCCAATAGTACACCAATAAAGGTAACAACCCCGAAGCCAATTAACATTTCAGAAACAATAAAAAAAGGTAACAGGGAAGGAAAAACAATTTCCCACCACATCTCAAGACCTCGAGTAGAGGCATCTAATGATTCTTTGGGAAAAGAAATAAGGGAGGCTGCTAAAATAGTGACGGATATAGATAAAAAGAGTGTTTTTAGTTTTGACCGAAACAACGAAGAGGCCTCCTTCCGATGAGTTTGCTCAAATTGTGCAATTTAAATAGTTGAATGATAAAATAGAAATTATCTTTTGAATCTTACTAATACCCTGTCTAGTTTCGGCTACTCTACTTGTCCTCATATAACACAAATATACTCATAGAACGTTAATTTAGACCATAAGATTGAACAAGACACAAGGTTCTGGTTCATTTATTAATAGGAGGTCTGCGCTGTTATGGAGCACCCTAAAATAGGTTTGGCACTTGGTTCGGGCGGTGCCCGCGGGTTTGCTCATTTAGGTGTTATTAAAGCATTAAGTGATGCTGGTATTCCGATTCATCTAATAGCCGGCAGCAGCATGGGGGCACTAGTGGGTAGTTTTTATGGGGCGGGCATTGACTTGGATCGCTTATATAAATTATCAACTGCATTTAAAAGGAAATACTTTTTAGATTTTACTGTTCCGAAAATGGGTTTTATCTCAGGTAAGAAAGTGAAGGATTTTATAAGGGTTTTTACCCATGGGAAAAATATTGAGGATCTATCCATCCCTATAGGAATTGTCGCGACTGACCTATTGACAGGTGAAAAAGTCATTTTCAAGCAAGGGCCAGTCGCAGAAGCCGTTAGAGCAAGCATCTCAATTCCGGGGATTTTTGTGCCGGAAAAATATATGGGAAGAATCCTTATCGATGGTGGTGTAACTGACCGTGTTCCAGTATCTGTCGCGAAAGAAATGGGCGCAGATATTGTTATTGCGGTCGATGTTTCAATGGTGAAACGAAATGCAGAAATTAGTTCTATTTATGATGTCATCATGCAAAGCATTGACATTATGCAAACGGAAATCGTCAACAGCAGGGAGATTACTGCCGACGTGATGATTCGGCCTCCTGTTGAAAATTATAGTTCTCGAGCTTTTACGAATATTGAAGAAATTATCAATATTGGTGTCGAGGAAACAAATAGACATCTTAAGCAAATTGAAACAGTTATTGAACAGTGGAAGGGGTAACTTGAGTGATGCGCAAAAAAATATATTTTGGTTCCGCCCTATTAATTGCTTTGTTATTGATTGGCGGGATGTTTTATACCTTGCCATATTATGTATCAAAGCCAGGAATGGCAAAAGAACTTGGGCCAATCGTTACAGTTGAAGACGGATATAAAGATGAAGGAAACTTTATGCTTACAACAGTGAGAATGGGAAGAGCGAATATCTACTCCTATTTGGAGGCAAAGATACGAAAATATGAAGAAATTTATCCATTAGATATGATTTTATATAAAAAAGAAACAGAGGAAGAATATAATGTTAGACAGCTTCACCTGATGGCAGGGTCGAAACAAAATGCAATCGAGGTTGCCTACCGCCATGCTGGATTACCTGTTCATTACCAATATAATGGAATCTACGTCATGCAGGTGATTCCAACTATGCCTGCTGATGGGAAGCTTCAAGCAGGCGATCGAATTTTTAAAGTGGATGGGCAGCAATTACCTTCCTCGGAAAAATTCATTGATTACGTTGGCAAAAAACAAGCTGGGGATAAGGTTACATTAACCTATTTAAGAAATAAGAGTACGAATACGGTTACACTAACTCTAAAGCCCTTTAAAGAAGATCCTAAAAAGATAGGAATCGGAATATCCTTAGTGGACGATAAAGAAATTATTGTTGATCCAAAGGTAAAGGTTCGGACGGATGAAATCGGCGGGCCGTCTGCTGGATTTATGTTTTCATTGGAAATCTACAACCAGTTAACAAGTGTTGATTTAACAAAAGGGTACCAAATAGCCGGGACGGGGACGATAGAAGTTGATGGTACGGTTGGACCTATCGGTGGGATTGAACAGAAGATTGTCGCAGCTGACAAGGCTGGTGCAGAAATCTTTTTGGCCCCTAACGAAAAAGGAGCCAAGGATTCCAACTATCGGGCTGCAGTAAAGACAGCTCGTGATATTAAGACAAAAATGAAGATTGTTCCAATTGATACCTTTGAAGACGGTGTAAGTTATTTAGAGAAGCTGCCGAATAAATAAAAAGAAAGATGGTGCGTTAAATCGCATCATCTTTTTACTTAATAAAAATCGGCGGCTGCTGAAATTCCTGCTTAATCATTTCCTTTTTTAAATGAGTGGGAACACCAAGAGAATATACACGAGCTGCTTTTACGTCCAGTAAAATCTCACCCTCCTTAAAGGAAGACAGTTTTGAAATGAGGGGAAGGCTGAAATCCTTTTTCCGCTTATTCAAATATTCTTTCCCCTTTGTTGTCATACCTAAAAGTCTTAAATAAGAGGCCTTTTCCAGATTACGATTCATTTCCGTTTTTTTAGCATTCGTTAAGATATGAACACATAATCGCTGCAGCCGAGTCCATGTATAACGTTTACTTTTTATTTTCTGCATAAACTCTTGAAAGCTATCAGCTTCTGAGGCTGCAGCCAGCAATCGGTTTTCAAGTCCTTCCTCCACCTCGTAAATTTCCCGAAGCTCGTTAGGACTGCTGTGGATTAACCGAAATTGAAGGAAGCCCCAATAATTTTCCCATTGGTGAAACACATGATAATGTTGTAAATATTCTTTTAACAATTGTTTGGTCGGCTCTGGTACAAATTGGTCAATTCCCGTTTTACCATCCTCCGTCGAGAAAATGGCCTTTCGGATACTCGTTGCACTGGCAATCGTTTCAGAGGCAAAATGTTCATCGTGATAGTCTGCATTTTTGCGTGGGACTGTCATTGGTTTGACCGTGCTCTTTTGTTGTTTAATTGCTTTTATGTATTGGAAGCCAAGAATATTATTCGGCATCGCTAGGTCCAAGAATTTTTCTGAATCGGATAATTGTTGAAAGGAGAGTGCTAAAGCTTTTGGATAACTGACACCGGTTTTCAGGAATCGTTTGATATTTTCATCAAATGGCCGTTGTTGTTCTTCTAAGAAATCAATCGTTTGAAAAAAAGTAGAAATATCGCCACTTTCACTTCCAAAGCATAAAGAGTCGCAGCCTGCAGCATCTAATATTGACACGGCCCCATTGGCAAAGGTCTCTGCCTTCTGAGTAGCAAAGCTATAGGGAAGTTCAAAAACAATGTCAACGCCATTTAGCAATGCCATCTTCGTGCGATACCATTTGGAAACAAGTGCAGGTTCGCCCCTTTGCAAAAAATTCCCGCTCATGACTGCGATGACCACATCTGCCTGCGCTGCTTCCTTCGAGGTCTCGAGATGATAGGCATGTCCATTATGAAAAGGGTTGTATTCAACGATTAAGCCAACAGCTTTCATGTGTGCCTCCTTAAAAATAAAACTATTACCATTATAGCAAATTTGTAAGGAAACCAATCAAATTATATGTTATGATAATCAAGATGTTTGCAAAAAGCTTATCTGGTTAAACTAGTATCAGCAGCACTTATGAGCGATTTGCTTCTTTTTTAAATCACCTGACGAGGTGTAAAGAAAAAACATTGACAAAAAATTTATCGAAGGCTATAATTACCTTTGTTGCCTTGGGGTGATTCAATTGAAATGGACATTAGGTCAATTACAAAAATATCGAAACAAGGATTTTTTGATTGATGAAACGATTCGGGTCGATGAGATTAAAGAAATTGATCCATCCATCCTGGAAGTGTCTCCCATTCACATTACGGGTCGTGGAGATATTGATTCAACGAAAGTGACATTCCATTTAAAAATCGAAGGTCATTTAATACTTCCTTGTTCTCGTACTTTAGTAGATGTGAAACTGCCAATTAATGTCGAAACAACTGAAACTTTCCTCTTACAAGGTTCAGTTTATGAAACTGAAGAGGAAGCCTATCAGGTAAAAGATGATGTGATTGATTGTTATCCACTCATTCGAGAGATCCTTTTACTTGAGGTTCCGATGCAAGTGTTTTGCGAAGATGGAGAATCTGAAGGAGCGGCACCGCAATCCGGTAAGGATTGGGAAGTTGTTCGTGATGATGATCAGTCTAACAAGATTGATCCAAGACTAGCAGGACTTGCAAAGTTTTTTGACCAAAACAATTCTTCTTCCGAATCATAATCGACAAAAACTAAGAAGCAAAGTGAAGAACCAGCATTCCTGGCCTTCATTACTTTCTTAATACTCTTTAAGGAGGTGGGAAGAATGGCTGTACCAGCTAGAAGGACTTCTAAAACTGCAAAAAGAAAACGTCGTACTCATTTTAAATTAAGCGTTCCTGGTATGGTAAGTTGCCCAAACTGTGGTGAAATGAAACTTACTCATCACGTATGTAAAGCTTGCGGAACTTACAAAGGAAAAGATGTTGTTAACGACTAATTTTAAGGTAAGATAGAAAGCACAAGGGTTTTTAAACCCTTGTGCTTTTGTCGTTTCATAGAAAAAATACATACTTATAAATTGCCCTGAAAAAATATGAAAGGATGTGTAAGTTTGTCATACACTATTGAAAAGCGGGCGTCAGGATATTTATTATTTACGATAAAAAGAAGTGAAAAAAGGAATGCTATTAATTTTGACATTATGCAAGGGTTATCGGAAGCTATGAAGAAATCCTCGGATCCTGGGATAAAAGCACTTGTTATTACGGGAACCGGCGACCGTGCCTTTTGTTCTGGGGGAGATTTGTCGGATTTTCACCTCCTGCATACAAAGGAAGACGCCTATCCCATGCTTTCGAGGATGGCGAATATTCTGTATTCTCTTCTTACTCTGCCAATTCCGACCGTTGCGCTTATAAATGGAACTGCGATTGGAGGCGGGTGTGAGCTTGCCTCAGCTTGTGATTTCCGCCTTGCGCGAAAAGGTATAAAAGCGGGATTTGTACAGGGTAAGCAAGCAATTACAACGGGCTGGGGCGGTGGTTCCATTTTAGCGGAAAAACTCCCTGCCGCTAATGCGATGAAGCTCTTAATGGACGCAGAACTGCAATCAGCTGATTATTTACAAGATGCTGGATTTATCGATGCCCTCTTTGAGGATGACCCCCTCCAGTCTTGTGATGCATATCTGGAGAAATTGTTAACAAATGAGTTAACGGTGCTGCAGTCCTATAAAAGAATATGGACGAGAAAGTGGGCGGAAACGAAACTATTCGAAAGAATAGAGGAAGAGGTAAGAACTTGTTCATTACTATGGGAAAGTGATGCCCATCATGACTATGTAAAATCGTTTATGAATAAAAAATCAGCGAATAAAGATTAAACACGCCGCTTGTTTAAGTCTATCTTTTCTAGTAGATGCATATGTATTATAAAAACACTAGGAGGGATGATTTAATGTCACCAACTCGACAAGATGCGTGGTCCCAGGACGAAGACTTGCTGCTTGCGGAAGTTGTGTTACGACAAATCCGTGAAGGCGGGACACAGCTGCAGGCATTTGAGGAGGTAGGGAAGCAGCTTTCGCGAACCTCAGCTGCCTGCGGCTTCCGCTGGAATTCATATGTAAGAAAGCAATATAAATCGGGAATTGAGCTTGCCAAGAAGCAGAGAAAGGAATTGAAAAAACAACCGGCAGCTGATGCAGGGGAACCTCTCGTAGAAGAAGCTAAGGCAGAAAGTGTTACGTCACCACCTGATGAACGAGGTAATACAATCACGTTTCCAGCTGTTGTTCACTTTTTGGAGGGACTCCATAAAAAAGCGGCAGCCACCTCCAATTTTGAAGAGGATAAGAAGAAGTCTTTTGAAAAAATCAAAGAGTTGGAAAAGAAAACATACTATTTAGCCGCGGAAAATGAAAGATTGTTTAAAAATTTAAAGGCAATTGAAGAAGATTATCGTTCCTTAATCGAAATTATGGAAAGAGCCCGGAAAATGGTGATCCTTCAAGATGAGGAAAAACAACAAAAGGTAAAATTTCAAATGGACAAAAACGGCAATCTTGAAAGAATAGAAAAATAAAAAAGCGGACTCTGTCCGCTTCTTTATTTGGTAACAAAATCTTAATGTTGCTGGGGTTTGACACCTTCCGGATACCAGACGAATGGGTTTTCGCCACGGTCACGCTCCATTTCGTAATCTACATTGGCAAACTCCATCTTTTCCCAGAATCCGCTTGATTTTACTCTTGGGTTTGTCTTAATTGGCAGGCCGAAGTTTTTCGCAAACTCCACAAGAACTTTACCATACCCCTTACCTTGATAATCAGGTAATACTTCAAGCTTCCATAATTCTAAATAGTTTTGAGGCGGATAGAAATAGCGGTCAAACTTTGCATCAATTTGATAAAGACTCATTCGTGCTACTAGTTTGTCCCCGAAATAAACCCCGTAAAATGGTGATTCACTATCATTATCAACCATATTTGCTTCAAGGTCCTCAAGCATTGATAGCTCTTGAATTCCATATTCTTTAAACTTTTTAAACTCTTCTAGTGTTTTAAAATTCACCTTTAGTTTTTCCACTTTTACTCCCATAGTCTACCTCCTAAAAATGAAAACCTGATAATCTTGTATATATTCATTTGTTCTTGAATAATATGAAGTGAAAAATATTTGCATTATTCAAAACGAATTAATATCATTATATAATAAAAATACAAAAAATTCTTCAAATAAATTCGGAAAGCGTTTACAAAAAATGCAGGAAATTCGGGGAATGATGTAGAAACATATTAAACGAGGTAGAAAAGGGGTATGAAGGGGGAAAAAGTGTGCAAAAGATTTTAATTGCCAATCGAGGAGAAATTGCCCTTCGGATTATTAAAACCTGTCAGGAGATGGGAATTGAAACGGTTGCTATTTATTCCGAAGCTGATAAAGATATGCCATTTGTGAAAGCGGCAACAAAGGCAGTTTGTGTAGGCGAACCGCCTGTTAACAAATCCTATTTACAGAGCGATAAGATTTTAGAAATAGCAAAAAGTGAAAAAGTGGATGCCATCCACCCTGGATATGGCTTTTTATCAGAAAATGCCGCATTTGCCCAACAAGCGATAAACGAGGGAATAATATTTATCGGGCCAAAACCTGAAACGATTGAATTAATGGGCGATAAAATTGCTTCGCGCCATACTATGGAAAAGGCTGGAATACCAGTAGTGCCTGGAAGCAGTGTTGGCTTAAAAACGATAGAAGAGGCATGTGGCTTTGCGGAAGCAATTGGCTATCCCGTCATGCTTAAGGCTAGCGGCGGCGGTGGCGGAATTGGCATGGTGTTTTGTGAAAATGAGCAAGCGCTCGTTAAGTTTTATACTTCAACTAAGTCGAGGGCTTTGGCCTATTTCGGCTCTGATAAGGTATTTATCGAAAAATATATTGCTGATGCCAGGCATATCGAAGTTCAGGTATTTGGGGATAACCATGGAAACATCGTCCATCTATTTGAAAGGGATTGTTCGATTCAAAGAAGACATCAAAAGGTTGTCGAAGAATCACCATCACCATTTCTATCCGACTCAGTCCGAAATAAAATGTATGAAACAGCTGTTAAAGCAGCTCACGCTGTTGACTATACGAACGCTGGAACGATTGAGTTCATTGTCGATGAAAATGAAAATTTTTATTTCCTTGAAATGAATACACGCTTGCAGGTCGAGCATCCAGTTACAGAAATGATTACGAGCCTTGATTTAGTAAAATGGCAAATCCTCGTGGCTCAAGGCAAGAGGTTACCTTTACTGCAAAATGAAATTTCCTCGTCAGGTAATGCCATTGAATTCCGACTTTACGCGGAAGACCCTGTCCGCTTTTTGCCATCGCCTGGGAAAATTACCACTCTTCATTGGAATCAAAAAGAGGGAGTGAGAATTGATTCCGGCTATGAGGAAGGTGGAACAGTTACTCCGTTTTATGATCCGATGATTGCAAAGTGTATATTTCAAGGTGAAACACGAAAGGAAGCATTGGAATTAGCCAAAAGCTTTTTTAAAGAAATGAAGATTGAAGGAATAAAAACCAATGCACCGCTTTTCTTGAATATTTTAGCAAATGATGATTTCCAAAATGGATCGTATACAACAAGCTTTTTAACAAAAAATTTAGTGAAATAGGGAGAGAGAAAAGTATGAAAGAAATTACAGCAACTATGGCAGGAACGGTATTAAATATTTTCGTAGCATCAGGTGACAAAGTTAACCCGGGTCAGGAAGTGGTAATGCTTGAATCTATGAAAATGGAAATTCCGATTGAAAGCGAGTCCGCTGGCACAGTACAGGAAATGCGGGTTAACATTGGCGACTTTGTCAATGAAGGCGATGTATTGATTGTTTTAGAATAGCAGAGGAGGGGGAGCGAAATGGCAAAAACAAATACATTAAATGATCAATTAAATGAAAATAGGAAAAAGATCGAAGCTGGGGGACAGCCAAAATATCATGAAAAGGCAAAAGAGCAAAAAAAGTTATTTGTTCGTGACCGCTTAGCTTTATTGTTTGATGAAGGTAAGTATGAGGAAGATGGGAAATTTGCTAATTTTCAAGCCGGTGACCTTCCAGCTGATGGTGTTGTCACAGCGATTGGCAAAATTAATGGGCAGACGGTATGTGTCATGGCCAATGATTCCACTATAAAAGCTGGTTCATGGGGAGCCCGTACAGTTGAAAAGATTATCCGTATTCAGGAAACAGCGGAAAAATTGATGGTTCCGTTATTGTATCTTGTCGATTCAGCTGGGGCAAGAATTACAGATCAATTAGAAATGTTTCCTAATCGTCGCGGAGCGGGTAAAATCTTCCATAACCAAGTGAAGCTGTCGGGGATGATTCCTCAGATTTGTATACTGTTTGGACCTTCTGCGGCAGGTGGGGCGTACATACCGGCATTTTGCGATATTGTTATTATGGTCGATCAAAATGCCTCGATGTACCTTGGCTCACCGCGAATGGCTGAAAAAGTTATCGGGGAAAAGGTATCGCTTGAAGAAATGGGCGGGGCCCGAATGCACTGTACTATTAGCGGCTGCGGTGATGTTCTCAGCACCAGTGAAGAAGAAGCGATTGAATTAGCAAAAAAATATATCAGTTATTTCCCTGCCAGCTTTAAAGAAAAAACAAATCTGGTTGAGGGTAAAGCAGCAAACGAAGGCCGCGAGCTAGAAGCGATTATTCCGGAAAACCAAAACGCTCCCTTTGATATGTACGAATGTATTGAAAGACTCGTTGACGATGCTAGTTTTTATGAAATTAAAAAATTATTTGCACCTGAATTAATCACCGGTTTGGCTAGAATCGATGGCAGAGCGGTCGGGATTATCGCTAATCAGCCAAAGGTAAAAGGCGGGGTTCTATTTGTTGATTCCGCTGATAAAGCCGCAAAATTTATCCAGCTTTGTGATGCCTTCCATATTCCGTTATTATTCCTTGCAGATGTACCTGGATTTATGATTGGTACAAAGGTTGAACGGGCCGGGATTATTCGCCATGGGGCAAAATTAATTGCCGCAATGAGCTCAGCAACTGTGCCTAAGATATCCGTTATTGTAAGAAAGGCTTATGGTGCCGGTCTTTATGCAATGGCAGGACCTGCGTTTGAGCCAGACTGCTGCATCGCCCTACCGACCGCACAAATTGCGGTGATGGGCCCAGAGGCGGCTGTCAATGCTGTCTATTCCAATAAGATCAATGAAATTGTCGATCCGAAAGAAAGAATCGCCTATGTTCAAGCGAAGCATAGAGAGTATAAAGAACATATCGATATTTATAAGCTTGCATCTGAGCTGATAGTCGACGAAATTACGGCGCCATCAGAATTAAGAGATGTGCTTATTCAGCGCTTTGCCTATTATGAAACAAAAGAATTGACTTTCAGTGTCCGGAAGCATCCGGTTTATCCAGTATAGGAGAAAATCCCTTGTCGAAATATTCTCGGTAAGGGATTTTTTCGTTATTCATACTTTCTAGGGGCTTATATAATCTGATAAAATACTTGTAACGATGATAAAAAGAGGGGTTACCATGAAAATTGGAATAATCGGTGCTGGGTCAATTGGATTATTATTTGCTTCCTACCTTAGCAGGGTTTTCAACGTGACGATTTACACTAGAGCAGAGGAACAGGCCTTAGAAATAAATAAACATGGAATCTTGCTGAAAAAAGGATCAATGCTAAAATATCAATTCGTAAAGGCTTTGCCAATGACCGAGTGGAGGGGAAGAGAGGATTTAACGATCATTGCAGTCAAACAATATCAGCTTCCAGCGATTATAGAGAAAATAAAATATTTACCTGCCGTTCCTGAAAGCTTATTATTTTTACAAAATGGAATGGGGCATCTAAAGCTTCTGGAAAACATCCGTACAAATAATCTTTTTGTCGGGTCCGTTGAACATGGAGCTCTTAAGAAAAATTCATTCATGGTAAGCCATAATGGTGAAGGGGTAACCAATGTTGCTGTTTTCCATGGTAATGCAACACTATTACATCAATTAGCAGCTTCCGTTTCAATAGAGTTTCCGGTGGTATTCCAGCGGGACTATTATTCAATGCTGATAAATAAATTAATTGTAAACGCAGTTATTAATCCATTAACGGCCATCCTTCGGGTCAAAAACGGTGCATTGATAACAAATCAGTTTTATTTTTATGCCTTAAAAAGTCTTTTTTCGGAAATCTCCTTTATTTTGAATTTGAATTTAGAAAAACAGGAGGACCATCTTCAACAAATTATTACTATTTGCAAAAAGACAGCTGAAAATCATTCCTCTATGCTGAAGGATATTGAGGCAAATAGATTGACTGAAATAGATGCTATTTTGGGATTTTTATTGGAAGAAGCAAATAAACAAAAAAGACCAGCCACTCAGATTGAGAACCTTTACAATCTGATAAAAGGGAAAGAAATAGAGAAGGGGGTGTATTCGTGAGTATGATCCTATCAAGTGTGTTAACGATTTTCTTTACGCTGCCGTTTTTAGGATCCATCATGGTCTTTTCAGCTATAAAATTAATTACTAAAAACACCCGCAAATCTGTTCAAAAGTCACTAGATTATACGACAGTTTTATTTATCATTTCTGTTCACTTTTTAATAATCACTATTTGGGGGAAATCGCTTTTTTGGTTAATAATACTACTAATGATTTTGGTTGCTATGGTGTTTGTCCTTGTCCATTGGAAGGTAAAAGAAGAAATTGTCCTAAACAAAGTATTCAAAGGTTTTTGGCGTTTTAATTTTATCGTCTTTTTTATAACCTATCTTGGCCTAACACTCTATGGTTTAATATACCGTGCCGTGACCTTTACTTTTTAAGTCTAAAATTTTGAGGCAAAGTTTTTTTTAATTCCGCCGGGTAGTGGTATACTCTAAAAAGAATGAATTTGGGTGATCAGAAAGGAAGTACATAAATGGAGATTTTAAATCTCTCCTTACCAGCAACCAATCGGTTTGCTTCGAATTATTTGGAACAAACTACTGAAATTCAGCCTTTTTTTCACTATCGCTTTAATGAATCAACCGATGATATGAAAAGGTTAGCTGAATTAAGTAACCGATCGTTTCCCCGCGTGGAAGCTGCTGAACATATTGAGAGCTTTATGAAGCGGTTTCCAACGTCTGAAGCTGTTATAAAGTCAATCGATAAACTAAAGACAAATAATAGCGTTGTTGTCATTGGGGGACAGCAGGCTGGGATTCTTACAGGTCCGCTTTATTCGATACATAAAGTCATTTCAATAATTAAATTAGCGGAACAAAAAGAGCAGCAGCTTGGCGTGCCGGTGGTTCCTGTTTTTTGGATTGCCGGCGAAGACCATGATTTCCAAGAAGTGAATCATTTATTTATGCCTGTTAATGAAAAGATAGATAAATGGACCTACCCGGAAAGAGTTCACCAGAAGAAAATGGTGTCCGATATTCCTTTAAACAAGGAAATTTGTCTGTCATGGGTGCAGAACTTAATCGAAAACTTCGGTGAGACAGAACACACGAACAGCCTCTTAGAGTTTGCACAAGAACAGATTTCAAAATCAACCACCTTTGTCGATTTCTTTGCCAACATTATTATGGAATTATTCAAGGATTCTGGACTTTTAATTGTTGATTCCGGTAATAAAGAGTTTCGTCAATTGCAAAAGGAATTTTTCAGGGAGCAGATTTTGCACCATGACTCGATAACATTCTCGTTATTGGAGCAGCAAGCGCAAATTAGAAAAAAGGGTTTTCCAATCACCATTGAAGCAAGCGAAGCCAATGCAAATCTATTCTATTATGATCAAAAAATGAATGACCGAATTTTACTTGAATATGATCGGGAAAATGATTGTTTTGTGGGGAAAGATGGTACCTTATCATTTTCAAAAGGGGAATTAGTGGAGATTGCCGAGGAGAATCCTGCCAAATTAAGCAATAATGTGGTGACGCGTCCACTTATGCAGGAATGGATTTTTCCAACCATTGCCTTTATTGCAGGTCCTGGTGAAATTTCTTACTGGGCAGAACTAAAGCTCGTTTTTGAGCATTTCAAAATCAAGATGCCTCCAATAGTTCCGCGATTGAATATAACCTTTCTAGACCGTTCTGTTGAAACTGATATTTTGGAATTAGAGTTAAAGTTAGCAGATGTTTTGAGCAATGGGACGGAAAATGAAAGAGAAAAATTCCTTGAATCGATTAAAGATAGGGAAGTAGAGGAACTGTTTTCAAATGCCAAAGAATTATTAATGAAGCAGTACCAGCAAATTGAAGGAAAAACAGCCGAGCTAGATCGCGGGCTTTTACCATTATTAAAGAAAAACGAAAGTTATTTACTAAAAGAGATTGGCTTTATGCAATCAAGGTTAGAAGAAGCGGTAAAGTTGAAACATGATGTCCTGTTAAAAAAATATGCCCGTGTGGACCTAGCATTAAGACCCGATGGCTTTCCACAAGAAAGGGTTTGGAATATATTTTATTATCTGAACGAGTATGGCTTGGATTTTATTGAGGACATAATGGCAGGGGCTTTTGAGTTTGACGGCCGCCATAAGGTAATGAAAATTTAGAAGAACTCCACAGATGCTGTGGAGTTTTTTTCTTTTTTTTGTAAAAAAACTGCTGGTTAAAAAAGGATTATTAAGATTTTAGGACGAATAGTTAACAAATAGGTGGTGGAAAGTGGGGGAATGTGGTACATTTTTATTAGAAAGTGGGGGTCATGGGTATGTTCATGGGTGAATACCATCACAGCATTGATATGAAAGGCCGGTTAATTGTGCCCTCCAAATTCCGTGATGAGCTTGGCGACATGTTTGTCATCACACGTGGATTGGATCAATGTTTATTTGGTTACCCTATTTCAGAATGGGAGCTTATTGAAGAAAAGTTAAAAGGCTTACCTCTGACAAAAAAAGATGCCCGTGCTTTTACTAGATTTTTCTTTTCAGGAGCAACTGAGAGTGAACTTGATAAGCAAGGAAGGATAAATATTCCTGCACCACTATTGCAATATGCAAAGTTGGAAAAAGAATGTGTCATTTTGGGTGTTTCCAATCGAATTGAAATTTGGAGTAAACAGATTTGGGAAGACTATTTTACACAGTCAGAAGAATCTTTTACGGAAATTGCAGAAAATATGATTGGCTTTGATATATAATGGAGAAGTTATTCTAAAATAACACTCTATTATTTATCGTTCGATTGGAAAGAGGTGGAAGCAACATGTTTGAACATACAACGGTTTTGTTAAAGGAAGCTGTGGAGGGATTGAATATTAAGCCTGATGGTGTCTATGTGGATTGTACATTGGGTGGGGCCGGACATAGTGCGGTCATTCTCTCGAAACTCAGTGAAAAGGGAAAATTAATTGCCTTCGATCAAGATGAAACAGCTATCGCTCATGCAAAAGAGAAATTATCTGCCCATCATGAAAAACTGACTATTGTTAAAAGTAATTTTTTATATTTAAAAGAGGAACTTGAAAATCTGGGTATTACACAGGTAGATGGAGTTCTTTATGACCTTGGCGTGTCCTCACCGCAATTGGATACACCCGAAAGAGGCTTTAGCTATCATCATGATGCCCCGTTAGACATGAGGATGGACAATCAAGCAGATATTTCTGCTTATGATGTCATTAATCACTGGACCTACGAGGACTTAGTCCGGATCTTTTTCCGCTATGGGGAAGAGAAATTTTCTAAGCAAATTGCTCGAAAAATTGAAGCAGCGAGAGCAGTAAAACCAATTGAAACGACCTCCGAATTAGTTGAGTTGATTAAAGACGCTATCCCAGCTCCAGCTAGAAGAAAAGGTGGACATCCTGCAAAGCGAGTTTTTCAAGCTGTCAGAATTGCTGTTAATGATGAATTAGCTGTGTTTGAACAATCATTAGTTCAAGCAATTGACTTGTTAAACCCAGAGGGGAGAATAAGTGTCATTACATTCCATTCTTTAGAGGATAGAATTTGTAAGGCAGCCTTTAAGAAAGCAAGTGAAACACCGAATTTACCTCATGGTCTACCGATCATTCCGGATGAGTATAAACCAATTTTAAAGTTAATCTCCCGTAAACCGATTCTTCCATCAGAGGAAGAACTTGAACTAAATAATCGCGCCCGATCTGCAAAGCTCAGAATTGCAGAAAAACTATAGAACAAATCTGGAGGGGAAAAGTTTGAGTAGTCTTGCCAGAAAGTACCAGCAACAAGAACAAACAGAACAAACAGTCCAAAGCACAAAACAATTAATAATAAAAAAATCCTGGCTTACTCCAGGTGAAAAAATTATTGGGGTTGCCTTTGCAGGAATGGTCTGTTTAGGGGCCGTCCAACTTATTACAAATCAAACGAAAATTTACGAGGTAAACAAAAGTATTCAAAATGTGGAAGCTAAGGTTAATGAGCAGCAAAAGGTAAATAGTGATTTGCGGGTTCAAGTAAGTGAATTAAGTTCGTATGAACGCATTAAGAGAGAGGCCGAAAAAATGGGCCTTGAGTGGAATGGGACTAATGTTAAGGATGTTGCAGGAAGATGAACAAAAAACAGCCAAATATGAATGGGGGAGCAGCGATATTGTTTGGGATATTCGTCCTGCTCTTTTTTGTATTACTTTTCAGATATTTCTCAATCGAAATCACTGGAGAAGTTGCAGGGCAGCCACTTGCTGCCAAGGCACAACAAAAATATAGCAGGCAGGGGGCCCTTTCTGCTTCAAGGGGAGATATCTTAGATCGTAATGGCGAAGTTGTGGCCGGGGATACGGCAGCCTACACGCTTATTGCCATTTTAGATAAGAAGATGACGATCAATCCCAAAAATCCGCACCACGTAAAAGACCCGCGCAAAACAGCTCAAGAGCTTTCCATGTACATTAAATTGGATGAATCAGAGATTTATAGTATTTTAACCAAGGGGATAAAAAAGGGTAAGTTCCAGGTTGAGCTTGGCAAGGCAGGAAAAGATATTACTTTTCAAACGAAAAAAAAGATTGATGCCCTAAAGCTTCCTGGGATTTCGTTTAACCGTGATTCCAAACGTTATTATCCAAATGGGATTTTCGCCTCTCATTTAGTCGGTTATACCGATCAAATTAAGCAAAAGGATAAAACCTTCAAACCAGTGGGACAAATGGGGATAGAGAAAATTTATAACGACGAATTAACAGGAAAAGACGGCAAAATTAATTATGAAAGTGATTCGTGGGGCTATTTACTTCCTGATGGAAAAGAAAAAGTTACCCCAGTCCAAGATGGAAATGATATCTATTTGACAATCGATAAAAAGATTCAAACCTTTTTAGAAGATGCCATGGATAATGTGGTAAAGGATTATAATCCGAAAAAAATTATTGCGATTGTTGCTGACCCGAAAACAGGAGACATTTTAGCTATGGGGCAGCGTCCGACTTTCCAACCGAAAACAAGGGAAGGGATTGATAAGAGCTGGCATAATGAAGCCATTGAAACATCGTTTGAACCCGGATCAACGATGAAAATTTTCACACTTGCTGCTGCAATACAGGAAAAGGTGTTCAATCCAAATGAAAAGTATCAATCTGGTTCTTATCGAGTAACGAAAAGGGACCAAGCGATTCATGATCACAATGGATCGGGATGGGGCACAATCACCTATCTTGAAGGTGTTCAGCGTTCATCTAACGTTGCGTTTGCGAAAATTGCCAATGAGAAGCTTGGTTTTGAAAGGTTTAGAAAGTATTTGGCTAAATTTGGCTTCGATAAACCAACAGGGATTGACCTTCCAGATGAAACTTCAGGAAAGATTCAATATACCTATCCGATTGAAAAAATTACGACCGCTTATGGGCAGGGAACAGCGATTACACCGATTCAACAAATCCAAGCAGCAACTGCCATTGCCAATGGCGGAAAAATGGTAAAGCCGCATGTAGTCGAGAAAATTGTTAATCATGATACAGGCAAAACGATAAAGGAGATATCTCCAGAGGTAGTTTCATCCCCAATATCGTCCGAAACAGCTAAAACAGTTCGTGATATTCTTGAAACGGTTGTAACCTCACCTACTGGGACTGGAGGACGATACAAAATTGATGGTTACAGTGTCGCGGGTAAGACGGGGACGGCTAATATCCCGGGACCGAATGGAAAATATTTAAGTGGAGCAGATAATTATATGTTTTCATTTTTAGGTATGGCGCCTAAGGATGACCCAAAGTTAATTGTCTATGTGGCGGTCCAGCAGCCTGATCTTGATGGAACCGGGCAAGGAGCTCTTCCTGTTTCCGCTATTTTTAATCCTGTAATGAAAAATAGCCTGCAATATTTAAATATCCAGCCCTCAAGTATTGTAAATGCTAAGGTAAATAAACTGCCTGATTTTAAAGTACAGTCCGTTGCCGAAACAATAAATAGTTTAAAAGCAAAAGGGATTGAAACCGTTGTGCTAGGCAGCGGTACAGAAGTGGTCAATCAGCTCCCAGAGCCCTCGACAACCGTTTTAAAGGGGGAGAAGGTTATCCTCCAAACAAATGGGGAACTAACTGCACCGGATATGACCGGCTGGTCGCTTAGAGATGTGATGAAGGTTGCTAACCTCGCTGGTTTAAAACTAAATTCAAAGGGTAAAGGTTACGTCACCGTGCAAAATATTAAACCGAAGGCAATAGTCAGAAAAGGGGATTTTCTCATTGTTGATTTAAAAACCCCTGAAGAACAATGGAATGATGAAAAGAAAGCTAAAACAGTGGATAACGAAAAAACTGAAGAAAAGGTCCAAGATTAATCCGCAAATCCCGCCATTTAGGTGGGATTTTTCCTTTGCATTCTTGACGGAATTGTTCTAGGTGAAAAAGTACAAGCATATAAATTGAACGATAGAAAAGGAGGAATCGTTCATACTATGCGTGTTTCTAATGTTACTGTCCGAAAACGATTAATGATTGCCCTATTCATTGGAATACTAACCTTCATAGTTATTGATGTGCGGCTGGGCTATGTCCAATTTGTTCTTGGTGATTGGCTGACTAAAGGGGCTAGGGATTCCTGGAGTCGAAATATCCCCTTTGAACCTGAGCGCGGACAAATTGTTGACCGTAATGGGATCCCGTTAGCAACAAATATTAGTGCGCCAACTGTTTATGTTATTCCAAGACAAGTAAAAGATCCGGCAGCAACGGCAGAGAAGCTGGCCACCGTGTTAAATATGCCAAAAGAGAAAGCATATCGAGAGGTTACAAAAAGTGCTTCTTCTGTTCGGATTAAGGAAGGGAGAAAAATTTCCCATGAAAAAGCAAAAGAAATCAGAGCTCTCGGTCTTAAGGGGGTCTATATTGGTGAAGACTCCAAGAGACATTATCCAAATGGGAGTTATCTTTCCCATGTGCTTGGGTTTACTGGGGTGGACAACCAGGGTTTGATGGGGCTAGAGCAATTTTATGATAAAGAGTTAAGTGGTGAACGTGGAGCGGTTAAATTTTACGCGGATGCTAAAGGGCAGAGAATGAAAAGCATGGCCGATGATTACGAGCCTCCTACTAACGGCCTTGATTTAAAACTGACCATCGATTCAAAAATACAAACCATCGTGGAAAGAGAACTCGATATTGCTGAGGCAAAATATAATCCTGACGGGATTATTGCGATTGCGATGAACCCAAATAATGGTGAAATTTTAGCGATGTCGAGCCGGCCGACTTTTGATCCGGCTAACTTCCGGAATGTTCCACAGGAGGTTTATAACCGGAACCTTCCTGTATGGTCGACCTATGAGCCGGGATCTACCTTTAAAATCATTACCCTCGCAGCAGCACTGGAAGAAAAAAAAGTAGATTTAGAAAAAGATCATTTTCATGACCCAGGTTATGTTCAGGTAGCTGGTGCAAGATTAAAATGCTGGAAAAGGGGCGGCCATGGGTCAGAGACTTTTTTAGAAGTGGTCGAAAACTCCTGTAACCCTGGGTTTGTGGAATTAGGTGAGCGATTAGGCAAAGAAAAGCTTTTTAAATATATAAAGGACTTTGGGTTTGGTCAAAAGACAGGCATTGATTTGCAGGGGGAAGGAACGGGGATATTATTTAATCTGGCCCGGGTTGGCCCTGTGGAACAAGCAACAACGGCCTTTGGACAGGGTGTATCCGTTACGCCAATCCAGCAGGTAGCGGCTGTGTCAGCGGCAGTCAATGGCGGAAATTTATACAAACCGTTTATTGCAAAGGAGCTAATCGACCCCGTTACAAAAGAAATTGTGATGAGAAATTCTCCGGTTGAAAAAAGAAGGGTCATTTCTGAGGCAACTTCGAAGGAAGTTCGCCATGCGCTTGAGAGTGTTGTTGCCCTAGGGACTGGTAGAAATGCATTTGTTGATTCCTTTCGAATAGGCGGTAAAACCGGAACGGCACAAAAGGCGCAAAACGGAAGATATTTAGAAAATAACTTTATTGTGTCGTTTATTGGCTTTGCCCCTGCAGATGATCCGCAGATTGTTGTTTATGTGGCCGTTGATAATCCAAAGGGAGTTACGGCATTTGGGGGTACCATTACCGCCCCAATCGTTGGCAGTATTATGAGAGATGGTCTAAATGCGATGGGGGTAGAACCACGGAAAGGTCAAATTGAAAAAGAATTAAGATATCCTGAATCTCCATTAATTAAACTTCCTGATTTTGCAGGATTAACAAAGACTGAGCTTATGGACCAGCTTCTAAACTTAAAAGCGGAAGTGAGCGGTGAAGGGGATGTCGTTGTTAGGCAGTCACCAGAGCCTGGAACAAAAGTAAAAGAGGGCTCGAAGGTTTGGCTTTACTTCGGTAAAGGGGACTAACAAGTAAGTGAATGATGTCATCATAAGGGCGGCCGGAATATTTTCCGCCGCCTATAATTTTTTAAAACCTTAGCTAACTAAATAGCAAAATGAAATATTTTAATGTAAAATAAGATGGAACTTTCGTTAGAAGACTTTATGAGATGGTTACTGGTAAATGGGCATGAACAGTCATGAGAGGATTTGAGTTAAAATGAAGCTTGAAAAGCTGCTAAGATCATTGCATCCATTAATTCCTTTTAAGGGGGAAAACCCGGAAATTACTTCGATTGATAATGATAATCGAAAGGTGCAAAAAGGGAGCTTATTTATTTGTATTAAAGGTTACACAGTGGATGGCCATGATTTTGCGGAATCAGCTGTAAAAAATGGAGCCGTTGCAATACTTGCAGAACGTCCGTTAGATCTTGCTGTACCTGTCATTATTGTCAAGGACACAACTAGAGCGATGGCTGTGCTCGCTGATAGCTTTTACGAGCAGCCTACGAAAAAGCTGCATTTGATTGGTATTACAGGGACGAACGGAAAAACAACTACAAGTCATTTGATTGAAAAAATATTTGCAGATGCAGGTCAAAAAACAGGTCTGATTGGCACGATGTATACAAAAATAGCTGACAAGGTGATGGAAACGAAGAACACAACACCAGAAAGCCTGACCCTTCAAAAGACCTTTAAGCAAATGGTAGAGGCAAGTGTCGATTTAGCGGTCATGGAGGTTTCCTCGCATGCTTTAGACCTCGGCAGGGTCCATGGGTGCGATTTTGATATTGCTGTTTTCACTAATTTATCGCAAGACCATTTAGATTATCACAAAACAATGGATGAATATAAACGGGCTAAGGGTTTGTTGTTTGCCCAGCTTGGTAATACATTTGATCATCATAACCCAAAATTTGCCGTCCTAAATGCAGATGACTCTGCAACAGAAATGTATAGAAGGTCAACGGCAGCAGCACATATTGTTACATACGGGATTGACAAGAAGGCCGATATTCAGGCGGAAAACATTCAAATGACTGCCTCAGGTACCAATTTTGATCTTGTCGTCGGCGCTGTTAACTATCCAATCCAAATGCAATTTATCGGGAAATTCAGTGTATATAATGTATTAGCAAGTATTGCAGCCTCCCTTGTTTCTGGAATAGCAATTAACGAAATCATCCAATCGATTGAAAACGTCCAAGGGGTAGCGGGGCGGTTTGAGTTAGTTAATGCAGGACAGGACTTCACCGTAATTGTTGACTATGCACATACACCAGATAGTCTAGAAAATGTATTAAAAACGATTCAGCATTTCGCAAAGAAAAAAGTTTTTGTCATCGTTGGCTGCGGCGGGGATCGGGACCGTTCAAAGCGCCCATTAATGGCCCAAATTGCCTGCCAATACGCGACTAATCCTATTCTTACTTCAGATAATCCAAGAAGTGAAGATCCGTTAGTCATATTGAAGGAAATGGAGGCTGGGGTAGCGGGTCAAACCTACCAATTAATTCCTGATCGAAAAGCCGCGATTGAAACGGCAATCCGTCAGGCTTCAGAAGGTGATGTGATCCTAATTGCCGGTAAGGGACATGAAACCTATCAAATTATTGGCAGTGTCGTTCACGATTTTGATGATCGGCTTGTGGCTCGGGCAGCAATTGAAGGGAGATAGGTATGTATTTAGCGTTTAAAGACTTGGCAAGTTTGTTTGCGGATAGACAGGGCATCGAGGATGATATGGTGTATTATACGGTTACAGACCAAGCAAATGTTGTGCAGCCCAAAGGATTGTTTATTCGATTAACTGAGGAATCCGGGGAACTTTCAGAAGCAATTGCAAATGGAGCAATCGCAGCCATTTGGGATCAGGAAAACAGGGTCCCTCAATATACACCGAACCATTTCCCAATATTTTTTACAAATGATCCTGCAGTTGCAATAAGAAACCTGTTAAATTTATATAATGAAAAAATAGATGGAGAAACAGACGAGAAAATGGAGATAACTAACTTTAAATTTACACAAAAAAAACTTCTTAATAAAAATAAAGAGACATATGATATAGCTGTGATGTTAAAAAAGGTAACAAATAAATCTGATATTGCTAATGAAAGGAGGGGATAAAATGCTGGAGCAAGTTATCTTTTTCACAATCATAATGGGCTTTCTTATTTCGGTTTTACTTTCTCCACTATTTATTCCCTTCTTAAGAAGGTTGAAATTTGGACAAAGCATTCGTGAAGAAGGTCCGAAATCACATCTGAAAAAAACGGGCACACCGACAATGGGCGGAGTAATGATTTTGTTTTCGATTGTGATTACCACAATCGTTATGACGGGGAAGTTTTCCGAACCGACTGTCAAGACATATTTGCTTCTACTAGTAACACTAGGTTTTGGATTGCTTGGTTTTCTAGACGACTTTATCAAAGTTGCCTTAAAACGAAATTTAGGATTGACTTCAAAACAAAAACTATTAGGTCAAATTATTATTTCAATTATCTTTTATTTAATCTATAAGAAACAGGGATTCTCGACCGATGTTAGTCTCCCATTTACCGATTACTCATTTGATTTAGGCTGGTTTTTCGTATTTTTCATCATTTTCTGGCTTGTAGGCTTTTCAAATGCGGTGAACTTAACGGATGGGCTAGACGGTTTGCTGTCAGGTACAGCGGCTATTGCCTTTGGGGCATTTGCTGTACTTGCTTGGAATCAATCACAGATGGAAATTGCGATATTCTCTGTTGCTGTTGTTGGCGCAGTCTTAGGGTTCTTGGTGTTTAATGCCCATCCCGCTAAGGTCTTTATGGGAGATACGGGGTCGCTTGCGCTTGGTGGGGCGATTGCGGCTATTGCCATTCTGACCAAGCTTGAAATTATACTTATTATAATTGGCGGAGTATTTGTCATCGAGACCCTCTCGGTTATTTTACAAGTCGCTTCTTTTAAAACGACTGGTAAACGGATCTTCCGAATGAGTCCCTTGCATCATCATTATGAATTAGCAGGCTGGTCAGAATGGAGAGTGGTCGTCACTTTTTGGAGTGTTGGACTCATACTCGCGATACTTGGAATCTATATTGAGGTGTGGTTGTAATTGAAGCAGATAAACTCTTTTAGTCATAAAAAAATTCTTGTCCTTGGTTTGGCAAAAAGCGGTGTAACGGCAGCCGCGCTCCTGCATAAGCTTGGCGCATTTGTTACGGTCAACGATAAAAAGCCATTTTCAGAAAATCCAGAGGCTCAAGGGTTATTAGAGCAGGGGATTAAAGTAATTTGTGGTGATCATCCCGTAGAGCTGCTTGATGAAGGGTTCGAGCTGATTGTAAAAAACCCAGGGATTCCTTATAACAACCCGATGGTCACAGGGGCTTTTGAAAAGGGAATCCCAGTAATTACTGAAGTGGAGCTTGCTTATCAGGTTTCGGAAGCTCCATTTATTGCGATAACGGGAACAAACGGAAAAACAACAACAACAACATTAGTCTATGAAATGTTACGAGAAGATAATAAGCAGCCGCTAATCGCCGGTAATATCGGAACGGTCGCATCAGGTGTTGCCGAGGAAGCAACAAAGGACAATACGATTGTTATCGAATTATCTTCATTCCAGCTGATGGGAATCGAAACCTTTAATCCCAAAATTGCCATTATCACAAACCTTTATGAAGCCCATTTGGATTACCATGGGACAAGAGAGGAATATATTAAAGCAAAGGCGAATATTACAAAAAACCAGACAGAGCTGGAATATTTAATCGTCAATGCGGATCAGAAAGAAACATTTGAAATCGCTGGTCACTCCAAGGCTGCCATCATCCCTTTTTCCACAAAGATAGAGATGACTGAGGGTGCTTATATTAGTGATGGCTGGATTTGCTTTAATCATGAAAAGATAATGCCAATTGAAAACATAGCCTTACCAGGCGTCCATAATCTAGAAAATATTTTATCGGCTATGGCTGCAGCAAAACTTTCTGGTGTGGATAACAGTGCTATACAAGAGGTATTGCGAACCTTTACTGGTGTCAGGCACCGCCTGCAATATGTGACTGAAATCGATGGAAGAAAATTTTATAATGACTCAAAGGCGACGAATTCCTTGGCAACCATTAAGGCATTGGCTGCCTTTGAAGCACCGATCATCCTGCTTGCAGGAGGGTTGGATCGGGGCAATGAATTTGACGAACTCATTCCGTATCTTAAAAATGTAAAAGCTATGATTACGTTTGGGCAGACAGCACCAAAAATTGAGCGGGTTGGGGCCGAAGCAGGAATAAAAATAATTGAGCGTGTCGATAATGTTGACAAGGCCGTGCCCGCTGCTTATCAATACTCGGAATCAGGTGACATCATTCTGTTATCCCCTGCATGTGCCAGCTGGGATCAATATAAAACTTTTGAAGTCAGGGGAGACATTTTTATTAGTTCGGTGCATAAGCTTAAGTAAGGGCTTGTACGAAATGCGGAAGCGCCCGGATAGCGGCAAAGGATACTAGCCGCTGGGCTGCTTGTGCTGGAGAATTATCGAAGATTAGCTTAATACTTCTGATAATAAGCCCTAAAACTCGTGGTTGAGGTGTATAGCGGTGCCGACAAAGAGAACAACGCCTGATTTCATTTTAATGATTGTAACATTTACGCTGCTGGCAATCGGTCTGATTATGGTCTATAGTGCAAGTGCGATTTGGGCTGAACATAAATTTAATGATTCCTTTTTCTTTGCCAAAAGGCAAACCCTCTTTGCCGGAGTTGGAATTGCTGCCATGTTTTTTATTATGAATATCAACTACTGGACGTGGAGAACTTGGTCGAAGACAATAATCATTGTCTGTTTTGTATTATTAATTCTTGTGTTGATTCCCGGAATCGGAAATGAGCGAAATGGATCTAGAAGCTGGATTGGTGTTGGAGCATTTTCTATTCAGCCCTCAGAATTTATGAAGCTGGCGATGATCGCATTTTTGGCAAAATATCTTTCTGAACGGCAAAAGTTGATTACTTCTTTTAGAAAAGGTCTTGTCCCTTCATTAGGTCTTGCATTTATAGCCTTTGCAATGATCATGCTTCAACCTGATTTAGGCACTGGAACAGTTATGATGGGAACCTGCGTTGTGATGATTTTCATTGCTGGTGCACGGATTAGTCATTTTGCTTTTTTAGGACTATTGGGAGTAGCCGGGTTTGTCGGCTTAATTGTATCCGCCCCGTATCGAATTGCGCGGATCACTTCTTTTCTAGATCCTTGGTCGGACCCCCAGAAAAGTGGTTTTCAAATTATTCAATCGTTATTTGCAATTGGTCCTGGCGGATTATTCGGGCTGGGACTTGGCGAAAGCAGGCAAAAGTTTTTTTACTTACCGGAACCGCAAACCGATTTTATCTTTGCCATTCTTTCTGAGGAACTTGGATTCATTGGTGGTTCTTTCATCCTGCTCTTGTTTGCGCTATTATTATGGAGAGGGATTCGCATCGCATTAGGTGCTCCTGATTTATATGGAAGTTTTCTTGCCGTCGGTATTATTGCTATGGTGGCTATTCAAGTAATGATTAATATCGGTGTTGTCACAGGATTAATGCCAGTAACGGGTATTACATTGCCATTTTTAAGCTATGGGGGCTCCTCGTTGACCTTAATGTTAATGGCTATCGGTGTTCTCCTTAATATTAGCCGATATTCAAGATATTGAAGTATACCCTGTTTATGACAGGGTTTTTTTGTTTTAATAGGAATAATTTTGTTCATATCTTTACATTTAGATAACATTCTTTTTTCATTTGCTTTTTTTCGTGTATTTTTATAGTAAGATAGGTATGCAATCTGAGTGTTAAATTGTTAATGAGGTGGAAAAATGAAAATAGTCGTAAGCGGCGGTGGGACTGGCGGACATATATATCCTGCGCTCGCACTAATTAGAGAAATTCAAAAAGAGAACAAAGATGCGGAGTTTTTATACATAGGTACACTGAATGGTTTGGAGAGCAAAATTGTTCCCCGTGAAAATATTGCATTCAAATCCATCCATATTACTGGTTTTAAAAGAAAACTTTCCTTTGAGAATGTAAAAACCGTATTTCGATTTTTAAAAGGGGTAAAAGATAGTAAAACAATTTTAAAAGAATTTAAGCCGGATATTGTCATCGGAACAGGAGGATATGTTTGTGGCCCTGTTGTTTATGCAGCTGCTAAGCTCCGTGTACCAACAATTATTCATGAACAAAATAGCGTCCCAGGTTTAACTAATAAATTTTTAAGCCGTTATGTTAATAAAATTGCCATTTGTTTTGAAGAGGCGAAAGAATACTTTCCCGCAGAAAAGGTGGTTTTTACGGGAAATCCACGGGCTTCTGAGGTGATTGGCAGGGATGGAATACAGGGCCGGCTTTCAGCGGGCCTTAGTACAACAATGCCAGCTGTGTTAATCTTTGGCGGCAGCCGTGGTGCTAGACCCATCAATGAAGCCGTTGTTAAAGCCTTGTCGGAACTGGCTGAAAAACCCTATCAGGTTCTTTATATTACTGGCGACGTTCATTACGAGGATGTCAAAAAGGAAGCTGAGTTGGTTGGAAGTCCAAAAAATGTCGTGATAAAACCATTTATTCATAATATGCCAGAGGTCCTTGCCGGCATCGATTTAGTTGTTTCAAGAGCAGGTGCAACAACGTTAGCAGAAATCACATCACTTGGAATTCCCAGCATTCTTGTTCCAAGTCCCTATGTAACGAATAATCATCAGGAAAAAAACGCGAGGTCGTTAAGTGAACATGGAGCGGCAGAACTGGTTTTGGAAAAAGATTTGAATGGTAAAAGTCTTGTTACTAATATCGATCGAATTCTCTTGGATAACGAGAACCTAAAGGAAATGAAACGAAAGTCCAAAAAAATAGGTGTTCCAGATGCAGCGAGCAGACTTTATTTATTAATGGGCCAGCTTGTAAAAGGAAATCAGAAGTAGCCCAATTTCATTTGCAGCATAAACTGAAATTAACTTATTTTTGGAAAGTCAGGGTGGTAATTATGGACGTAATAGCAATGGAATTACAGAATTTAAATATTGGAAAGGTAAAAATAAAGGAACCGCTAGCCCATCACACCACAATCAAAATAGGTGGTCCTGCTGATCTTTTTATTGAACCTTCATCAGTCGAAGGTTTAAAAAAGGTAATGGCAGTTGTAAAGAAAAATCGCCTAAATTGGCGGGCGATTGGCAGGGGGTCAAATCTTTTAGTCTCTGACAAAGGGATTGAAGGTGCGGTCATAAAGCTTAGTAATGGAATCGATGAACTTAAGATTAATGGTACAGAAATTACTGTTGGCGGCGGTCATTCTCTGATAAGCTTAGCAACACAAATAAGCAAAAAGGGGCTGGCCGGGCTTGAGTTTGCCAGTGGAATCCCAGGGTCTGTCGGTGGGGCTGTTTATATGAACGCGGGTGCACATGGGTCAGATATTAGCAAAATCGTAACAGCGGCCCACATATTATTTGATGATGGAACAATGAAGTGGCTTACCAACGAAGAATTGGAGTTCTCCTACAGAACATCCGTCTTACAGAAAAAGCGCCCGGGGATTGTTGTGGAAGCAACCTTCAAGCTTTGTGAGGGTGAAAAGTCTGCCATTGTTTCACAAATGCTAAAAAACAAGGATTATCGAAAGGATACACAGCCATGGAATTTTCCATGTGCGGGTAGTATCTTCCGAAATCCGCTCCCGAATTACGCAGGCAGGTTAATAGAGGTGGCTGGTTTAAAGGGGTTCAGTATTGGCGGGGCAAAAATTTCAGAAATGCATGGGAATTTTATTGTGAATGCTGGGAATGCCAGCGCAGAAGATGTACTGGCATTAATTCAACATGTAAAGGATACCATTTACAGTTTATATGAAATAAAAATGGAAACCGAAGTTGAAATCGTTGGCAGAAAATAGAAAATTTTCTTATGAGAAATTTCTTACGAATGACAAATTTTGTGTTATAATTACTGATAATATAATAGGTGGCAGCTCGAAAGTAAATGAGTGACGGCATGAGTTTTCGTGCCGTTGTTTCTCTTTTCGAGCACCCACTACCTGAATTTTGGACATGTTGGTATTACTATTTTCGAGCAACTGCTTTTAGTGGAGGAATAATGAATGGAAAAAGGTAAAATTGTTGCTCTTGAGGACCGTATTCCAAAGCTAAAGGAGCAAAGACGACGAAAAGCAAATAGACGTCTTGTGCTCCTGCTACTGCTATTTTTTACAATGATTGTTGTTGTTGCTTATTCACAATCACCGTTAAGTCAGGTGAAGACGATTACTATTAAAGGAAATGAAGTGTATTCAAAGGTTGAATTACGAAATTATAGCGGCCTTTCAAATAATACAAATATTTGGAAGGTAAAGAAAAGTGTTGTTGCCCTTAAATTGCAGCAATTATCTGAAGTGAAAAAGGCAGATGTGAAGATACAATGGCCGAACACGATTGTCATACATGTTATTGAACATAAACGAATTGCCTACATTAACCAAGACAATAAATACTTTCCGGTAATGGACAATGCTAAAATTCTCAAAAATAGACAAGCTGAAAATATCCCCGTGAATTTTCCGATTCTATTTGAATTCAAAGAAGGTTCTGCCTTAAATGAAATGGTCAAAGGGTTAGAAGAGCTTCCTAGTGAAATTCTAAACTCCATCTCTGAAATTCATTTTACTCCGACAAAAACCGATCAATATCATGTTTCCTTATTTATGAATGATGGCTTCGAGGTAAGTGCCACATTAAGAAGCTTTTCAGAAAAAATGGTGCATTATCCCTCAATTATCAGCCAATTAGACCCTGCAAAAAAAGGTATTATCGACCTAGAAGTAGGTTCATATTTTAAGGCTTTTGAAACGGAAGTGGAGGACAAAAAAGTTGAGGAAGATAATGGTGAGGGGTAAACATGTTATTTTGTCCCTAGTCTGCCTTGTACTGGGGTTTATGATTGCGTTCTCCTATCACCTGACACAAATGGAAAATAAGCAAAAGAAACCCAATGTATCTGATAAGCTATGGGAAAAGACTCTTGTATTGAGAAATCAATTAATTGCACAAGAGGAGACCAATCGTATGCTTCAAAGGGACCTAAATAAGAAACAAGAAAAAGTTCTTAAAAATGAAAAAAACTTATCAAAGGAAACGCAAGTTTTCCTTAATCTTGCCGAGGATGCCGAAAAATATCGGATGTTTTTAGGTAAGGTGAAGGTAAGCGGAAAAGGGGTTAAGATTTCTCTTATTGACGGTGCATATGACCCGAAAGAAAAGAATATTAACAACTATCTTGTCCATGAACACCATGTGTTTAAAGTAGTGAATGAACTATATATTTCTGGAGCTGAAGCGGTGGCAATCAATGGGCAAAGACTAACGAGCCAATCTTATATTGTTTGTAATGGACCAGTAATTACCGTTGACGGGATTCCCCACCCCGCCCCATTTATTATTTCTGCAATTGGAGATCCGGATGTCCTGTCATCTTCATTAAACCTTACCGGTGGGGTTAAGGATCAGCTTGTCAACGATAACATTGTATTTACATTAGAAAAAGATAATGAAATTACTCTAAATCCCGTATTAGGGAGTTAAGTAATTGGGAAAAGTGTCCACGAAGGATGAATTTAAAGGTTAGGTGAAAAAAGTGGACAAGCAAAAAATGAATGTGAGTTTTACACTGATAGCAGTCTTGGTCGGGTTCATGATTGCTATCCAGTTCCAAACTGTGAAGAAGCCTATTGAGCGTGATACACGAGATGTTTGGCAGCTTCGTGAAGCGCTTCTTAAGGAGAAGGAGCTACAGTCAAATTTATTAAGTGAAATTCGTTCAAATGAAGAAAAACTCTCCGCCTATGAATCGAAAAGGAAACAAAGCAAAGAACAAGCATTAAGGGATACGTTACAGGAATTAAAGATAGAAGCGGGATTGACCGAAATAGCTGGACCTGGAATAACGTTACAAATTGAGCCAGTAATTGAGGATATTAAGCTAGGGGCTCCTGTTACTAAGGTCGTTTCACCAGAACTCCTAAAAAGATTACTGAATGAGTTAAATATGTTTGAAGCGAAATATGTGGCGATTGATGGCCAAAGAATTATTAATACGACTGTGATTCGGGATATCAATCAGGAAACAAAAATCGATGGGCATACAATTAAGAGTTTGCCAGTAGAGGTTAGAGTGGGCGTAGATGATATTAGTAGTGCTGAAAAATTATCTAATCGAATGAAAGTATCCAAAGCTATCGAAGAATTTTTCATCGAAAATCTACGACTTTCTGTCTCAGCACCAAATCCGAATATAACGGTACCAGCCTATGATAATCCAATGCGGATCCGCTATCTGGAGCCGATAAAAGAAGGAGGCGATTCCTAATGTGGCTTCCGTTCGTGGGATTAATCATTGGAATCATTCTAGGATTATTAACAGAAATCCGCATTCCTGAAGAATATTCCAATTATTTGTCGATTGCTGTATTAGCGGCATTCGACACACTTTTCGGGGGAATTAGGGCTAACTTGCAAAATATTTATGACGAAAAGGTATTTGTTTCGGGATTCTTTTTTAATATAATACTTGCTGCAAGTTTAGCTTTTCTCGGTGTTCATCTTGGTGTAGACTTATATTTAGCGGCAGTTTTTGCGTTTGGTGTCAGGTTGTTTCAAAATATTGCCGTAATTCGTCGAATTTTATTGACAAAATGGTCAACTAGAAAAGAAAAATTAGAAAAAAGTTGAAAATTTTAAAGGGAAATATGTAGTTGTGACGAATAATTTTATATGATATGGCTAGTTACTTTTATTGAACAAAAAAATTAATTGTTGTTCGAGTTAAGGAAATCTAAAGGAGGTGCCAAAGAATGAACAGCAATGAAATATATGTTAGTCTTGACATCGGTACATCCAGTGTAAAAGTTATCATTGGTGAAATGGTCAATGACTCGGGCAAAGACTCATTAAATATAATAGGTGTAGGCAACGTGCAATCTGAAGGATTACGTAAAGGGTCGATTGTCGACATGGACGACACCGTTCATTCTATTAGAAGAGCGATCGAGCAAGCAGAAAGAATGATTGGGTTGGAAATAAGAGACGTCGTGGTCGGGATTTCAGGGAACAATGTAATGCTTCAGCACTGTCACGGTATTGTTGCTGTTTCCAGCCAAAACCGTGAGATTACGAATGAGGATGTCATTCGTGTCATTGAAGCATCTCATGCAGGCTCTATTGCTCCTGAAAGAGAGAATATTGGCGTTATTCGAAAACAATTCGTCTTGGATGGTAAAGATGAGATTAATGACCCCCGAGGTATGATTGGTGTACGCTTAGAAATGGATGGTACATTGATTACGGGATCTAAATCCATTATTATTAATACACTTCGCTGTGTTGAACGTGCGGGTCTTGAAATTGTAGACATCGTTTTACAACCGCTGGCTGCAGGGGATTATGCATTATCGAAGGATGAAAAAAACCTCGGTGTTGCCCTAATTGATCTTGGCGGCGGGTCAACAACGATCGCTGTTTTCGAAGAAGGATTTATCACGCAGACCAGTGTAATTCCTATTGGCGGAGACTATATCACAAAGGATTTATCCGTTGGTTTACGGACCTCTACAGAGGATGCCGAAAAAATAAAGATTAAACATGGACATGCATTCTATGATGATGCCTCAGAAGATGAAGTCTTCAGTGTTCCAATCATCGGCAGTGACCAGCACCAGCAATTCAATCAGCTTGAAATCTCTGATATTATTGAAGCTAGAATGGAAGAAATTTTTGAACTAGTATTACATGAAATGAAACGAATGGGCCTAAGCGACCTTCCTGGCGGGTATGTATTAACTGGCGGAATTGCCAATATGCAGGGTGTATTGGAGCTTGCCCAGGTTATTTTACAAAATCGAGTACGAATTGCTGTCCCTGATTATATTGGCGTGAGAGAGCCTCAATATACAACAGCGGTCGGCTTAATTAAATATGCTTACAAGAATGCTAGATTACCAGGTGGAACGGTTAGCTCCTCAACGATAGCCGAGCCAGTTGAAAAGAGAGTGCCAAAACAACATCAACCAAAGGCAAAAGTAGAAAAACATCCGGAAGAAAAGATGTCATCAAAAGTAAAAAAATTCCTTGGTTACTTTTTCGAATAGGTATAATCGAAAAGGAAGCAGCGAATTAGGAGGATTGTCATGTTAGAATTTGATACAAATTTAGATTCTCTTGCAACAATAAAAGTAATCGGAGTTGGCGGCGGTGGTAATAATGCAGTAAACCGTATGATTGAACATGGCGTTCAAGGCGTTGAATTTATCGCAGTTAATACTGATGCACAAGCATTGAATCTGTCTAAAGCAGAAATTAAGATGCAGATTGGTGCGAAGCTTACCCGTGGTCTTGGAGCTGGAGCTAATCCAGATGTTGGTAAAAGGGCTGCGGAAGAAAGTAAGGAACAGCTTGAAGCGGCACTGAGCGGTGCAGATATGGTATTTGTGACCGCAGGGATGGGCGGCGGAACAGGTACTGGAGCAGCACCAGTAATCGCTCAAATTGCCCGTGATTTAGGCGCATTGACTGTAGGGGTTGTTACCCGGCCATTCACATTTGAAGGTAAGAAGCGTTCAAATCAGGCTTCAGGTGGAATCGGTTCGATGAAAGAAGCGGTTGATACACTAATTGTCATTCCTAATGACCGACTTCTTGAAATTGTTGATAAAAGTACTCCAATGTTAGAAGCTTTCCGTGAAGCAGACAATGTTCTCCGTCAAGGGGTACAAGGGATTTCTGATTTAATTGCCACCCCCGGATTAATTAACCTTGATTTTGCTGATGTTAAAACGATAATGTCTAATAAAGGGTCTGCGTTAATGGGTATTGGTGTTGCTGCAGGTGATAATCGTGCAGCAGAGGCAGCAAAGAAAGCCATTAATTCACCATTATTAGAAACCTCCATCGATGGGGCACAGGGTGTGCTTATGAATATTACTGGAGGCTCAAATTTAAGTCTTTACGAGGTTCAAGAAGCGGCTGATATCGTAGCAACGGCGTCTGACCAAGAGGTAAACATGATCTTTGGTTCTGTGATTAATGAGAATCTTAAGGATGAAATCATTGTTACGGTCATTGCTACTGGCTTTAATGAGGAAGTAATACAGCCTAAAGTAAATAGGCCGACATTTGGACAGGCGAAGACTCCAATTAATAATGTAAAGAGAGAGCAAAAGCGAGAAGAAGTTCATCAAGAGCCTGCTCGCAGTTCCAATACAAATACTTCCCAAGAAGAAACATTAGATATTCCAACCTTCTTACGCAACCGAAATAGAAGAAGATAATTATTCTTATAAACATAAAAAGGGCATGATCCATACGGGTCATGCCCTTTTTATGTTAATTCCTTTTTACATATGACAAGAATAGTGAAAATTTCTGATTTTTTGATTACAGAAAGTGACACACTTCAGCTATGTAAGTAGGTTATACTTTTTCGTAAACAGAAAGGAAAAGAGGAAGCGCCTTGCTAACTTGGGCTGGACGATTAATAGGGGGAAACTCACTTGACCGTTTATTTAGATGTGATTTGGGCTCTTAATCTGTTATTTGATAGCCTTCTCCTTTACTTAACAGCTATTTTTCTAAAAAGAAAAATAAAATTATGGAGAATAGTAGCTGGGGGATTTATTGGCTCATTGATTATTTTATTATCGTTTACACCATTAAATGTCTATTCAAGTCATCCCATTTCAAAACTTATCTTTTCAATCATGATGGTGTTAATAGCCTTTGGATTCAAGCGGCTGACTTTTTTCATTAAAGCGTTAACGACGTTCTATGTGTCGACATTTTTAATCGGTGGGGCAATAATGGGTACCCATTATTTTATTCAATATGATTCCGTGTTAACGATAAAGGTTCTAAAGTCCAGTGTCGAAGGATTTGGTGATCCGATTAGTTGGCTATTCGTTCTGATTGGCTTTCCAGTTGCATGGCACTTCTCAAGAAAAAATGTGGAAAGTATGGAAATGACCAAAATTTTATTTGACCAAATTGTTAATGTAAAACTCAATATTGATAATGAAACCTTTACTTTCAAAGGATTGGTGGATAGCGGAAATCAACTTTATGATCCTTTAACAAAGTTACCTGTTATGTTTGTCTCAATCAAAAACCAAATGGGGACTATCCCGGAGTCAATAAGAAAGATTGCGGCAGACCCGGAACCATTCTTGCTGGGTAATAAAGAATTTCCTGAAGAATGGCAAAGCAGGCTAAAAATAATTCCATTTCGTGTGGTGGGACAAGAGCATCAGCTCATTATTGCCGTAAAACCCGATAACATATTGATCGAACATAACGGTACTCAATATCTATGTGAAAAGGGTCTGGTGTCCTTTACAGCCAAGCAGCTTTCGGCTGATGATGCTTTTCAATGTATTGTTCATCCGAAGATGCTGACGGGGCACAAGCAGCAAGGTGAGACTGTGAAGGTGAGTTAGTAATACTATACTCAGAAAAACATATTTTAGAAGGAGGAACATACATGAAAAAATGGAGACTTCGCCTTTCCTACTACTGGTATAAAATATTAATAAAATTGGGTCTTAAAGCGGATGAAGTTTATTATATTGGTGGAAGCGAAGCATTACCGCCTCCTTTGAACAAAGATGAAGAAGAGATGTTATTAAAAAAACTGCCTGACGGTGATAAGGCAGCAAGGTCGATTTTAATTGAGCGAAATCTTCGCCTCGTTGTTTACATCGCTAGGAAATTTGAAAACACCGGTATTAATATCGAGGATTTAATAAGTATTGGAACAATTGGATTAATTAAAGCCGTCAACACTTTTAACCCAGAGAAAAAAATTAAACTAGCTACATATGCATCAAGATGTATTGAAAACGAGATCCTCATGTACTTACGACGAAATAATAAAATAAGATCAGAAGTGTCCTTTGATGAACCATTAAACATTGATTGGGATGGGAACGAGCTATTATTATCTGATGTTTTGGGAACGGATGATGACATTATTACGAAGGACTTAGAGGCAAACGTGGACAGGAAACTTTTGACAAAGGCATTGCATCAGCTTTCTGAGCGTGAAAAGCAGATTATGGAGCTTCGGTTCGGTTTAACAAATGGTGAAGAAAAAACCCAAAAAGATGTCGCTGACATGCTTGGTATTTCGCAATCCTACATTTCACGATTAGAAAAAAGGATCATAAAAAGGTTAAGAAAAGAATTTAATAAAATGGTGTGATTACCTAAAATAGAAAAATTTTTTTCTACAAAAAAAACGCTAGATTCTACCTTGCCTAATTGCATTTTTCGACATTTTAGAACGGTCCTTCATCATGGACAGGTGCATATTTTTCCTTCCCTAGGAAATACTGTTTTTTGTACAGCAGCTCCTGTGAGGAGGGAAAAGGATTGACTCGAAATAAAGTTGAAATTTGCGGTGTGGACACAGCAAAACTTCCTGTATTAAAAAACGAAGAAATGAGAATTCTCTTCAGGCAAATGCAAGAGGGCGATATATCTGCCAGAGAAAAGCTCGTCAACGGTAATTTACGACTCGTATTAAGTGTCATTCAGCGGTTTAACAATAGGGGCGAGTTTGTTGACGATCTGTTTCAGGTCGGCTGTATTGGACTAATGAAATCGATTGATAACTTTGACTTAGGTCAAAATGTAAAGTTTTCCACTTATGCCGTACCAATGATTATTGGAGAAATACGACGTTATTTACGTGATAATAACCCAATTCGTGTATCACGATCCTTAAGGGATATTGCTTATAAGGCCCTGCAGGTAAGGGAGCGGTTAATGAGCGAAACCTCTCGTGAACCGACTGCACAAGAAATCGCCAAGGTCCTGGAAGTACCGCATGAAGAGATTGTTTTTGCCCTTGATGCCATTCAGGATCCAGTGTCCCTATTTGAGCCGATTTATAATGATGGCGGCGATCCCATTTATGTTGTCGACCAATTAAGCGATGAGAAAAGTAAAGATATCCATTGGATTGAAGAAATTGCTTTAAAAGAAGGCATGCGCAGATTAAATGAACGTGAAAAATTAATATTACGGAAACGGTTTTTTCAAGGAAAAACACAAATGGAAGTCGCGGATGAAATCGGGATATCCCAAGCACAGGTTTCACGTCTAGAAAAAGCGGCCATAAAACAAATGAATAAAAATATTCAAAGTTAAAGCTGTCCAACCCGGACAGCTTTATTTTATTTTTACTAAAATGATGAGAGCCATCATATATTTACTATAGTAATGAAATCGGGAGTGAGTGATGATGGTGAAAATTTCTGAATTTCAAATAAAAGATGTTGTGAATGTATCTGATGGAAAGAGACTTGGCAATATTGGTGATATTGAAATTAATTTAACGACAGGAAAAATTGAAGCGGTCGTAATTAGCGGCAGCGGCAGGGTGCTTGGCTTTTTTGGAAAAGATGATGATGTTGTGATTCCTTGGAAAAATATCATTAAAATTGGCCAGGACGTGATTTTGGTAAGATATAAAGGAAGTGAAGAAAGATTATCCAGTGAAGCAAAGGTGTAACCATTGATATTTGCGGTGACCATTTTTTCTTTTCATGGTAAACTAATTAGAAAAGCGCAAGCGCCCTGGTCAGCGGCGTATGGCCTGGAGCGCTCCAACTGAGATAAAGGAAACACGGAGAGCGGAGCGCATCCGTGCTTGACTTATCGTAGGGCGGAGAGCGAAGGACACTAGCCGCTAGGGCGCTGGAGCTGGACATTACTCAAAGTCCAATGATATAAATTTTGATAAAAAGAAAAACATAAGAGGTAAAGAAAATGGAACCCTTTGTTTTAAAAAATCAGTCATTTTTTACAATTGAAAGCTGGACGCGGCAATATCCCGGGTTAACTGCAGGGATGACGACCAAAAATGGCGGGAAAAGCATAGGGGAATTCGAAACCCTTAACCTTGGCTTTCATGTTGGAGACGTTGCAGACAATGTTTGTTCGAATCGTGAAACAGTTTCTGAATTGTTGAAGTTCCCTTTAAACGCTTGGGTCGGGGCAGAACAAACACATGATACTGTCCTTAAAAAGATTACAATAGAGGATCGTGGAAAAGGATCCAGTTCTTATAACGATTCCTTTAAAGGTACAGATGGTTTTTATACAAATGAAGAGGGTATCCTGTTAACACTTTGCTTCGCTGACTGTGTCCCTCTTTTTTTTATTGCTCCGGAATCGAGGATGATTGGAGCAGCACATGCCGGCTGGAAAGGAACCGTCGGGCAAATTGCCAAGCGAATGGTCACCGCGTGGGGCGAAGAAGGAATTACTCCAGAACAAATTTTTGTCGTAATCGGACCATCTATTTGTGAAAAATGTTATATTGTTGATAAGCGTGTCATTGATTTAGTCGAAAATACACTAGAAGATGGCGGAATGTTACCATATAATTTAATAAAAGAAGGTCAATATTCGTTAGATTTACGTGAATTAAATAGGAAAATTCTTCTGAGTGCTGGTGTCCCGGATGGGAATATCCTATCTACAGGATTTTGTACTAGCTGCGATAAAAAGGAGTTTTTTTCCCATCGCCGTGCAGAAGGGCGGGCAGGGAGAATGTTAAGCTTTATTGGCTGGAAGGAGAAGGCGGACCATTTATGAAGGTAGCATCAAATCTTGAACTAATAAGAAAGCAAATAAATGAAGCATGCATGAAAGTAAATCGGAGCCCGGAAGAAGTTACATTGATTGCCGTCACGAAATATGTGAGTACTGAAAGAGCAAATGAAGCGCTTGAAGCTGGTATCTTTGATTTAGGCGAAAATCGTGATGAGGGGCTCCTTGAAAAGTGGGAGGTATTACAGGACAAGCCCAGCTGGCATTTTATTGGTACGCTCCAGACACGCAAGGTAAAAAATATTATTGATAAAGTTGAATATATTCATTCGCTGGACCGAATTTCACTGGCTGAAGAAATCAATAAACGGGCAGGACATAAGATAAAATGTCTCGTCCAAGTCAATGTTTCTGGTGAAGAATCAAAGCACGGGTTAACACCTGAAGAAGCGCTTGTGTTTATAAAATCGCTCCATTCTTTTGAGAATATTATCATTGAGGGTTTAATGACAATGGCTCCATTATCGGATGATGAACACTTAGTTCGTGCTTGTTTTCGCAAATTAAGAGTACTACGTGATCAAGTCCAAGACATGAACTGGGATTTTGCCCCTTGTACGGAGTTATCGATGGGAATGTCAAATGATTATTCGATTGCAATTGAAGAAGGAGCAACTATGGTAAGAATTGGTACGGCGCTTGTCGGTGAAGCTGGTTAGGAGAGAAAATAATGACAATTAAATCGAAATTAAAAACATTTTTCTTTTTAGATGATGAATATGATGATAACAATGATGATTTTATAGAAGCAGTTGAACCGGTAAAACAAAAGCAACAAACTCTGAAAAGCCAAAATGTTGTCAGTTTGCAAAGTGTGCCAAAGTCAACGAGTCCAGCAAAGTCATCAAAGGTTATATTAGTTGAACCGCGTTCTTACTCAGAGTCAACGGATATTGCTGACCATTTAAAAAGCCGCCGTGCGGTTGTGGTGAACCTGCAGAGCATTGATAGCGAACAAGGCCGACAAATAGTCGACTTCTTAAGTGGGGCTGTGTATGCAATTGGCGGGGACATTCAAAAAATTGGATTAAGTATTTTTTTATGTACTCCTGAAAATGTAGAAGTTTCGGGGAATATTTCGGATCTTATTCCTGGCCATGATAATCAAAATACAAGGTGGTAATTAAATGGTTTTTGTGTTTAACCTATTACAGCAGTTAATTCAGATTTATTCGTGGGCGTTAATTATATACATTTTAATGTCATGGTTTCCTAATGCGCGTGAGTCATCGATTGGTCAATTCTTAGCCAGAATTTGTGAACCATATTTAGAGCAATTTAGAAAAGTGATTCCACCGCTTGGTATGATTGATATTTCTCCAATTGTTGGCTTTTTAGTTCTTAAGGGTGCAAGCATGGGGCTATATAGTGTATATCAGTGGCTTAGTTAAGAATACAGATAGTGGGTTGTGTTTTGAAAAATGAACATTTATCAGCATTTCCGCCCGGAAGAACGGGAATTTATCGACCAAGTTCTCCATTGGAAAAATTATGTGGAGACACAATATACTCCTAAACTAACTGATTTTCTTGATCCAAGGGAACAGCATATTCTTAAACTGTTAATTGGTGAAAATGGTGATGTGAATTATAAGCTTTTTGGCGGCAGTCTTGATGTGGAACGAAAAAGGGCATTAATCATCCCTGATTATTTAACAGTTTCCGCTGAGGAATTTCAAATCAGTCTCTTTGAAATTCATTATCCCACAAAATTTGTGACAATCGAACATCGGCAGGTTTTAGGGACACTGATGTCTTTAGGGCTAACACGGGGGAAATTTGGTGATATCCTTATTAAGGACAGTGAAATTCAATTTTTCGCAGCTAAGGAAGTAAGTGACTATATAAAAAGCAATCTAGAATCCATCGGCAGGGCAGGCGTGAAATTAGTTGAGGTTGCCCACGAAAATGCCCTTTCCGCGAAAGAATCATGGGAAGAAAATGAAATAACAGTATCCTCTTTACGTCTGGATACTGTTATTTCAGGTATTCATCATTTATCCCGGCAAAAAGCACAGCTCCATATCCAACAGGGACTTGTGAAGGTAAATTGGACATTAATCGAAAATCCTTCATTTGAGTGCGGAGTTGGTGATATGATTTCTATTAGAGGACATGGCAGGGCAAAAATAATGGGGATTGACGGAAAAACAAAAAAAGAAAAATGGCGAATTAACATCGGAAGGCAAAAATAATTACAAGGTAGGCAGGATTTTCGAAAAACTTGTCGAATATTTGTTTATACATAAAGAAGTAGAGATTGTATGGAGGTGGCATCATGCCGTTAACGCCGTTGGATATTCATAATAAAGAGTTTAATAAGGGTTTTCGTGGCTACGATGAAGATGAAGTAAACGAATTTCTCGATCAGGTCATTAAGGATTATGAATTAGTGCTAAGAGAGAAAAAAGAAATAGAAGAACGCTTAAACGAGATGAAAGACCGTCTTGGACATTTTGTGAATATTGAAGACACACTTAACAAATCCATCATCATTGCTCAGGAAGCGGGCGAAGATGTAAAACGTACTGCCCAAAAGGAAGCAAAGCTGATTATTAGAGAAGCGGAGAAAAATGCCGACCGAATTGTCAATGAATCTCTTTCTAAGGCACGAAAGATTGCGCTTGAAATCGAAGATTTAAAGAAGCAATCGAAAGTATTTAGAACTCGGTTTAAAATGTTGATTGAAGCCCAGCTTGATATGTTGAATACGGATGATTGGGACCATCTATTAGAATATGAAGTCGATGCAACTGAATTGAAAATTCATCAAGAAGAAGATTCATTGGCTTGACGAATGACGCAAAATTAGCATATAATTTTTTAACAAGTAGTATAGAATGGACAATGACGATGAAAGGGAAAGTACAATTTTTCTAAAGCTTTTTGAAGCGAGCCGGGGATGGTGAAAGCCTGGTAAAGCTGAAAAGTTGGAAAATCACCCTCGAGTTCCAGGTCGAACCTCCTTTTAAAGGCTAGTAGGCTGTGGCGTATTATTCACGTTACGAATGTTAAAGAGGATTATACGTTTTTATCGTATATCTATCAGGGTGGTACCGCGGGAATAAAACCTTCTCGTCCCTATTTTTGGGATGAGCGGGTTTTTTTTATGGAAAAATGGTCATTCTGTTCAATAGCAAGGAAAACAGGAGGAAGAAAAATATGGAATACAAAGATACGTTATTAATGCCAAAAACCGAGTTTCCGATGCGTGGGAACCTGCCGCAAAGAGAACCTGATATTCAAGCGAAGTGGGAAGAAATGAATATTTATAAAAAAGTCCAGGAGCGCACCAAGGGACGCCCGATGTTTGTTTTGCATGATGGTCCGCCATATGCCAATGGAGATATCCATATGGGGCATGCCCTTAATAAGGTTTTAAAAGACTTTATTGTTCGCTATAAATCAATGAGCGGCTTCCACGCACCATATGTGCCGGGATGGGATACACATGGTCTTCCGATTGAACAGGCTTTAACTAATAAGGGTGTCAAACGCAAAGAAATGACGATCGCTGAATTTCGTCAGCTTTGTACGAAATATGCGCTTGAACAAATTGACAACCAACGTACGCAATTCAAACGGATCGGCGTTCGTGGTGACTGGGAAAATCCATACATTACGCTTAAACCAGAATATGAAGCGCAGCAAATCAAGGTATTCGGGGAAATGGCGAAAAAAGGCTATATTTACAAAGGTCTTAAGCCTGTTTATTGGTCCCCGTCAAGTGAATCAGCATTAGCTGAGGCGGAGATTGAATATCAGGATAAGCGTTCACCATCGATTTATGTTGGTTTTAAGGTGAAAGATGGTAAGAATGTCCTTGATACCGATACACAAATTGTTATTTGGACAACAACTCCATGGACAATTCCAGCGAATCTTGGTATTTCTGTTCACCCTGACTTAACATATGTGGTGGTTTCAGTGGATGGTAACAAGTACTTAGTAGCAGAAGCCCTTCTTGAAGCAGTAACGAAGGAAATTGGCTGGGAGAATGCTTCGGTTGTCCAAAAGGTCAAAGGGGCAGAATTAGAAAACCTCGTAGCAGCCCATCCGTTATATGAACGTGATTCTTTAGTCATGTTAGGTGATCACGTTACAACGGATGCTGGAACAGGCTGTGTTCATACGGCTCCAGGACATGGGGAGGATGACTTCTATGTTGGTCAAAAATACGGCTTGGAAGTCCTTTGTCCTGTAGATGATAAGGGCGTAATGACAAGTGAAGCACCTGGATTCGAAGGATTATTTTACGATACGGCAAACAAACCAATTGCACAAGCATTAGAAGAGGCGGGTGCATTGTTAAAGCTTTCATTTTTCACGCATTCCTATCCACATGATTGGAGAACAAAGAAGCCGGTTATTTTCCGAGCCACAGCTCAATGGTTCGCGTCCATTAAAGACTTCCGCAATGATTTGTTGGAGGCAGTAAAGGAAACAAAATGGGTACCGGCTTGGGGCGAAACACGCTTATTTAATATGGTTCGCGACCGCGGCGACTGGTGTATTTCCCGTCAACGGGTATGGGGTGTACCAATCCCTGTTTTCTATGCAGAAAATGGAGAAGAGATTATTACCGATGAAACAATCAATCATGTGTCTGATTTATTCCGTGAACATGGTTCAAATATTTGGTTTGAACGTGAGGCAAAAGAATTACTGCCAGAAGGATTCTCACATCCAGGCAGTCCAAATGGAACATTTACGAAAGAAACGGATATTATGGATGTTTGGTTTGATTCCGGCTCCTCTCATCAAGCTGTACTGCTTGAAAGAGATGATTTAGTCCGCCCTGCAGACCTTTATCTTGAAGGTTCTGACCAATATCGGGGCTGGTTTAACTCGTCTTTATCTACTGCTGTAGCGGTGACAGGGAAAGCACCATATAAAGGAGTTTTAAGCCACGGTTTTGCGCTTGATGGTGAAGGCAGGAAGATGAGTAAGTCAATCGGAAATGTCGTTGTCCCTGCGAAAGTAATGAATCAATTAGGAGCTGATATTTTACGCCTTTGGGTTGCTTCCGTTGATTATCAAGCAGATGTACGCGTATCTGATGCTATTCTTAAACAAGTCGCCGAGGTCTATCGAAAAATTCGTAATACCTTCCGCTTCTTACTAGGGAACTTGGCAGACTTTGATCCTGCTGCAGATATGGTTGCATACGAAGACTTGCGAGAAGTCGATCAATTTATGATGGTGAAATTAAATAAGCTCATTAAATATGTTCGAAACGCCTATGAAAACTATGAATTTGCTGGGATCTATCATGCCGTCAATAATTTCTGTACCCTCGATTTAAGTGCATTTTATCTTGATTTTGCAAAAGATGTTCTTTATATTGAGGCAGCAGATAATCATGAGCGCCGTGCCATCCAGACCGTTTTATATGAATCGCTTCTTGCTTTAACAAAACTGGTTTCGCCAATCCTTTCGCACACAGCGGATGAGGTTTGGAAGTTTATCCCTTCAGTTTCGGAGGAAAGTGTTCAATTGACTAACCTTCCGGATTATCAGGAGCTTGAAGGTTCGAAAGTTTTAGAAGAAAAGTGGACCTCATTCATGAAGCTTCGTAACGATGTATTAAAAGCCTTAGAAGAAGCTAGAAATGAAAAGGTGATTGGAAAATCGTTAACAGCAAAAGTAACCTTGTTTGTTAATGATAAAACGAAAGCTCTGTTAGATTCGATTGACGAGAATATGAAGCAGTTGTTCATCGTTTCTGGATTTGAAGTGGCGGGAACATACGAGGATGCCCCTGAAAATGCGCTTAAATTAGAGTCCTCAGCCATTGTTGTCACAAAAGCCGAAGGTGAAACCTGCGAGCGCTGCTGGATTGTTACACCAGAAGTAGGTCAAGATCCAGAACATAAAACGCTTTGCCCACGCTGTGCTGAAGTGGTAAAAGAAAGCTATTCACACCTAGCATAGAAGAAATGGGCCCCATGCAAAAAAAGCATGGGGCCTCTTTTTTTTTAATTTTTCCCTTTTCCGTTAATTGTTGTAGTGGCTGTCAAATGTTTTTCCGTGTCAGTTGATAGTTGTCGGTAATAATAAGACAAATGATTACGGAGGTAACAACTATGAATGCCTTGCAGGAAAAGCTGTTTTTGGAACTCCGTCAAACACAAGAAGAAATTGCAAAATCATTAAAAAACAAACAAAAGCATGATTGGTTATCAACCATTTTGGAAGAGGAACTTGCAGATATTGATTTGGCTTTAAAAAAGATGGAGGACGGGAATTTTGGACAATGTGAAATTTCAGGAGAATTTCTCCCGAAAGATTTATTAAAAATGATCCCTACCCTAAAGTCGATGAAGGATTCGGAATACTTAGAAGTCTACTTCAAAAAACCAATCGATAACTCATTTTTGTAAGGTTAAATTGCCGTTTCGCGAAAAAGTATGCTAAAATGCTCTAAGAAGTAAGTCTAGGCTGATGTGGAGGTATTTCTTAGTGCTTTATTACTTAATCGCTCTTTTTGTTATTTTATTAGATCAAATTACAAAATGGTTAATTGTAAACAACATGCATCAAGGAGAAAGCATTACCATCATTAATAATATTTTGTACATTACTTCTCACCGCAATCGTGGAGCTGCATGGGGAATCTTACAAGGTCAAATGTGGCTCTTTTATGTTATTACCATCATTGTTATTGCCGCTATCATGTATTATATCCACAAAGCAGCAAAGGGCAAATGGCTGTTAGGGGTCTCTTTAGCATTTATGCTTGGTGGCGCGATTGGGAATTTTATTGACCGTTTGATGCGTAAGGAAGTTGTCGACTTCATCCATACGTATATCTTTGGCTATAATTTTCCAGTCTTTAATATTGCGGATTCAGCTTTAGTGATTGGTGTCATTTTGTTGATGATTCAAATGCTGAAGGATGAGAGAGAAACAAAGGAGAAATCATATGGAGAAAATGGAACACACCATTCTTGAAACGGAAAAAGGAGACCGTATCGATAAGGTCATCTCATGTCTAGATGAAGAATGGTCTCGAACACAAGTACAGCAATGGATTAAAGAAGGTAATATCCTTGTGAACGGACAAAAGATCAAAACAAATTATAAATGCAGCACGAATGATCAAATTGAAATTACGATTCCTGATCCAGAAGACCTGGATGTGTTACCAGAAGAGTTAGATTTACAAATTTATTTTGAAGACAAAGATGTCTTGGTTGTCAATAAACCAAGAGGAATGGTCGTTCATCCCGCTCCTGGGCATTTAACGGGAACACTCGTAAATGGGTTAATGGCCCATTGTAAGGACTTATCAGGCATCAATGGGGTGTTGCGGCCAGGAATTGTTCACCGTATTGATAAGGACACTACTGGCTTGTTAATGGTTGCAAAAAATGATATGGCCCATGAAAGCCTCGTTAATCAGTTGGTTAAAAAGTCCGTCACGCGTAAATATTGGGCGATTGTCCATGGAGTCATTCCACACGACTTTGGAACCATCGATGCCCCGCTTGGCAGGGACACGAAAGACCGCCAAAAAATGACAGTTGTTGATCATGGGAAACATGCAGTGACCCATTTTCATGTAATTGAGCGCTTTAAAGACTTTACCCTTGTGGAGTGTCAATTAGAAACAGGAAGAACCCACCAAATTCGTGTTCATATGAAATATATTGGTTATCCACTTGCTGGAGATCCAAAATATGGACCGAAAAAGACTTTGGAAATTGAAGGACAAGCTCTGCATGCGGGAGTGCTTGGTTTTGATCATCCAAGAACACAAGAGTACTTAGAATTTACAGCCCCGCTTCCTGAAGATTTTGAACGATTACTGGATCAGCTTCGAAAATAATCATTGACAGAGCCCAATAAGTACCGTAAGATAATTTTAGTTGAATATGCCTTTAAATCAGTCCCGTGAGGCTGAGAAGGAAACGGTTAAAGATGATAGGCATTCTATGCCCTAAATCTGAAGAATTAACTTGTCTACCTCTCGCCAACATCGGTGAGAGGTTTTTTTTTTAAAAGGCGGTGTGAGCAGAGCAACGCTTCACTTATTCAGGGTTAAAATTAATATTTTGCGCTGTAATAGGATACACTGATTTATTATTGCGGCGCTCCGCCCCTTTTCCATAGAAAGAAGGTGTCTTATGGATCAAAAAGCTCTTGTCCTTGATGAGCAAGCAATTGGAAGGGCCCTTACTAGAATTGCCCACCAAATTATTGAAAAGAATAAAGGGATTGAAGAATGTATTCTTGTTGGAATTCGTACAAGAGGCATTTACCTTGCCGAACGCCTTGCAGCTAAAATTGAAGAGATTGAGGGGAAATCAGTACCAGTGGGTGAGCTGGATATTACCCTTTATCGAGATGATTTAACGATGAAGACGGACAATCAAGAACCATTAGTTAAGGGGTCTGATATTCCTGCAGAAATAACCAAGAAAAAAGTGATTCTCGTTGATGATGTGTTATATACTGGCAGAACGGTAAGGGCTGGACTTGATGCCCTTATGGACCAAGGACGCCCTGCAGCTATTCAACTGGCGGTGTTAGTTGATCGGGGTCACCGCGAGCTTCCAATCCGTGCCGATTATGTCGGAAAAAACATCCCGACCTCAAAGGATGAAAGAATTGTCGTCGAGTTAGCCGAAGTGGATCAAGTGGATCAAGTAAGTATTTTTGACAAATAAATAGCAACCCTTTTAAAAGCAGTCCCGTGAGGCTGACAAAGGGGAAATTACCGATGGAATCTTGTTTCGGTATTTCTACACCCTCTTTGTGCCTTCATGGACAAAGAGGTTTTTTTATTTAAAAAATACAAAATTTAAATAATTAATAAAGTAGGGGAGATCAAAATGAACAACAAACCCATCTTAGACGTAGAAGAGATTCCTAAATCAGGCCAATGGCTGACATTAAGCATACAGCATTTATTCTCCATGTTTGGAGCAACCATCCTAGTCCCCTACCTTGTCGGTTTAAGTCCGGCCATTGCACTAATTTCAAGCGGACTTGGTACTTTAGCGTTTTTATTGATAACAAAAGGAAAAGTACCAGCCTATCTAGGATCGTCATTTGCTTATATTATCCCAATAAAACTTCTCAATGAAGCAGGCGGCCCAGGGGCGGCAATGATTGGAACCTTCCTGGCAGGGTTAGTATACGGGATTATTGCTCTAATTATCAGTAAGGCGGGATATCGCTGGATTATGAACTTGCTGCCGCCGATTGTGGTTGGCCCGGTTATCATTGTTATCGGCTTATCCGTCGCACCAACAGCCGTGGGGATGGCAATGAATAATCCCGCTGGAAAATATAGTATGCTTCATTTCTCTGCGGCGCTAGTCACACTGGCTGCAACGATCATTTTCTCGATTTTTGCCAAAAAAATATTAAGCATTATTCCGATTTTAGCAGGAATTATCGTTGGTTATCTTTACGCGCTAATGGTAGGAATCGTCGATTTTGGACCAGTAATGAAAGCCAATTGGCTGGAAATGCCGGAATTTGTGATTCCATTTGTCAGCTATAAAGTGAAAATGACATGGGACATTTTCTGGTTAATGGTACCAGTTGCGGTTGTTACCATATCTGAACATATCGGCCACCAGTTAATCCTAAGCAAGGTAGTAGGACGTGATTACATTAAAGAACCAGGCCTTCATCGTTCCATTCTTGGGGACGGAACGGCAACAATCATCTCAGCATTGGTTGGCGGCCCGCCAAAAACAACCTACGGAGAAAATATCGGCGTCCTAGCGATTACCCGTGTGTATAGTGTCTATGTACTGGCAGGCGCTGCAGTGTTAGCGGTCATCTTCGGCTTTATTGGAAAAATAACTGCGTTAATCCAAACGATACCAACACCAGTTATGGGCGGTGTCTCCATCCTGCTGTTCGGAATTATCGCCTCTTCGGGTTTAAGAATGTTAGTTGATAGTAAAATTGATTTTGATGATAAACGAAACCTGATTATTTCATCCGTTATTCTAATCATTGGAATTGGCGGTGCCGTTCTTAAGCTGCCATTTAAGGATATTCAAATTCAAGGGATGGCATTAGCAGCGATTTTGGGTGTTGTGTTAAACCTGATTCTTCCTGGCAGACAGCCAGTAAGTGATAATTTGTTTGAAGAGGAAACAACCGAAAACCGGAAAACAGCCTAATATAGTTACCTTTTAACTAAGTCCAGAGAGGCTTATAAGGGTGTTAAGCTTGAACCAGTCTGATAAGGACGGCTTATGCTTGGATTCAATGCACCCTGATGGAGATTTCAGGGTGCATTTTTTAATGTAAAAGAGGAAGGTGGGAAAAAGGATGTTACATCATTTACTAACCACAAACGAATTAAGGGTTGAGGAAATTTATCAAATTCTTGAGGATGCAAGAAAGTTTTCGGAAGGGATGGAATGGAAGCCAAATAAACAAATGTTTACCGCCAATTTATTTTTCGAAAACAGTACAAGAACAAAATGCAGTTTCGAAGTAGCGGAAAGAAGGTTGGGGTTAGGGGTCATTCCATTTGAAGTGGAAACCTCAAGTGTCCAAAAAGGGGAGACGCTCTACGATACCGTCAAAACATTGGAGGCGATTGGTGTCAATGCAATCGTCATTCGCCACGGGCAGGATCGGTATTTTGATGAGTTGGTTGGAAAGGTTAATATTCCGATTCTTAATGGGGGAGATGGCTGTGGCCATCATCCAACACAGTCGCTCCTTGATCTATTAACCATCCAGCAAGAGTTCGGTCGATTTGAGGGCTTGAAAGTCGCAATCATTGGGGACATAAGTCATAGCAGGGTAGCAAGGTCCAACGCCGATGCCTTAACAAGACTAGGGGCAGATGTCATCTTTTCCGGACCGGAAGAATGGTTTGATTCTCATAGTTTAAATTCAGCACGATTTAAGCCAATTGATCAAGCCGTACAAGAGTCCGATGTGGTCATGCTGCTTCGGGTCCAACATGAACGACACCAGAAGAAGGGAAGCTTTACAGCATCCCAGTACCATAATCAATTTGGTCTCACAATAGAAAGAGAAAAGCAAATGAAGCCAAACAGTATTATCATGCATCCTGCCCCAATTAACCGAAATGTTGAAATAGCTGATAGCCTAGTAGAATGCCAACGTTCGAGAATATTTAAGCAAATGGAAAACGGTGTTTATGTTAGAATGGCTGTTTTAAAGCGATCAATCGAAAGTATTAAAGGAGGATATAGTAATGAAAATTCTTATTCAGAACGCCAATTACATAGCATTTAATGGAGAAAAAAAACAGGCTGATATTTTAATAGAAAACGGGATGGTTACTAAAATAGAAAAAAAGATTGAAGTTACAGTTGATCGTATAGTGGATGCAGCTAGATTGTTGGTTTCATCAGGATTTATCGATTTACATGTCCATCTCCGTGAGCCAGGCGGCGAGAAAAAGGAAACAATCGAAACAGGAACACGCGCTGCGGCTAAAGGTGGCTTTACAACAATCGCCGCCATGCCGAATACAAGACCTGTGCCTGACACCAAGGAACAAATGCAATGGATCGAGCAGCGAATTCAAGAAACAGCTTGTGTCCGCGTTTTGCCATATGCAGCGATTACTACCAGGCAGCTTGGAAGAGAACTGACAGACTTTAAGGGGCTTAAAGAGGCGGGCGCATTCGCCTTTACCGATGATGGCGTCGGCGTTCAGTCTGCGGAGATGATGCTTAGAGCCATGCGTAAAGCAGCAGGTGTAAATATGGCGATTGTTGCTCACTGTGAAGAAGATACACTGATTAATAAGGGCTGTGTCCACGAAGGAACTTTCTCAAAAAATCACGGATTAAGCGGGATTCCATCCGTTTGTGAGTCCGTCCAAATAGCGAGGGATGTTTTGCTTGCTGAAGCTTCCGGCTGCCATTATCACGTCTGCCATATCAGTACAAAAGAATCTGTCCGGGTGGTAAGAGATGCGAAACGGGCCGGCATTCATGTCACTGCAGAGGTTACACCGCATCATCTATTATTATCTGAAGATGATATTCCCACTCTTGATGCAAATTACAAAATGAATCCGCCTCTTCGTGCCGCTAAAGACAGGGAAGCCCTAATTGAAGGGCTTTTAGATGGAACAATCGATTTTATCGCTACCGATCATGCACCACATACAGCTGCTGAAAAAAGTGAGGGAATGAAATTAGCACCATTCGGAATTGTCGGCTTAGAAACAGCCTTCCCACTGCTATATACACATTTGGTTATGAACAATATTATCACCCTAGAGCAATTAATTGCATGTTTAACGAGGAAGCCAGCGGATGCCTTTGGACTTCCATATGGAAAAATAGACATTGGTGCACCAGCGGACATCGTCCTCGTGAACTTAAATGAAGAACATTTGATTAATCCGGAAGAATTTATATCGAAAGGAAAAAACACTCCATTCGCTGGCTGGGTGTGTAAGGGATGGCCAGAGATGACAATCGCTGCAGGGCAAATCGTATGGGAAAAGGGAGTGGTTACAGCATGAAAGCACAGCTTATTTTAGAAGATGGCACTGTTTTTATCGGTGATGGCTTTGGCAGTCATGTTGATACAATCGGTGAAGTCGTCTTTAACACAGGAATGACAGGCTACCAGGAAATTCTTTCCGACCCATCCTATTGCGGGCAAATTGTGACACTCACCTATCCATTAATCGGAAATTATGGGATTAATCGCGATGATTTTGAATCGATAAATCCTGCTGTGAAAGGATTTATTGTCAAAGAAGCCTGCGACTTCCCATCAAACTGGAGAAGCGAATTTACATTAAATGAATATTTTAAAATGAAAAAAATACCCCTGATTGCCGGGATTGACACACGGAAATTGACGAGAATTATCCGTAAGTACGGAACATTAAAGGGAGCCATCTGCAGCATTGATAACGATGTGAATATAGTATTGAGCAAATTAAGGCAAACAAGATTCCCAATCGATCAGGTACGGCAGGTATCCACAAGAAATCCCTATCCAAGTCCAGGACGCGGGAAAAGGATTGTCCTCGTTGACTTTGGAATGAAACACGGAATTTTACGGGAATTAAATTTACGCGGATGTGATGTCGTTGTTGTCCCCTATCGTACAACTGCCGAGGAAATCCTCCAATTGCGGCCTGACGGAATTATGCTCTCGAATGGACCTGGGGATCCAAAGGATGTGCCAGAAGCGATCCATATGATCAAAGAAGTACTAGGCATTATTCCGTTGTTTGGAATTTGCCTTGGTCACCAATTGTTTGCCCTTGCCTGCGGCGCAAACACTGAAAAAATGAAATTTGGCCACCGAGGTTCAAACCATCCGGTCAAGGATTTAGCAACCGGAAAAATCGCCATCACTTCGCAAAATCATGGCTATACGGTAGAGGCCGATTCGCTTAAAAATACAAGACTATCGATTACTCATCTTGCCCTAAACGATGGGACAGTTGAGGGACTGAAACATTTAGATTTTCCGGCCTTTACTGTTCAATATCATCCAGAGGCATCACCAGGCCCAGAAGATGCAAACGGCTTATTTGAACAGTTTCTTGCGATGATTGAAACACATAAACAGGAGGTCACAGCACATGCCTAAACGTACAGATATAAACTCCATATTAGTAATCGGCTCCGGTCCAATTGTTATCGGTCAGGCTGCGGAATTTGACTATGCCGGCACCCAGGCATGTATCGCTTTAAAAGAAGAAGGATACCGTGTTATTCTCATCAACTCAAACCCAGCAACCATTATGACAGATACAGATATTGCTGATGCGGTCTATATTGAACCATTGACCGTTGAATTTGTGAATAGAATCATTCGCAAGGAACGTCCTGATGCGCTGCTAGCCACGCTCGGCGGGCAAACCGGTCTTAATCTTGCTGTCGAGCTTTCCAAGTCGGGAGTTCTCGATGAGTGTGAGGTTGAAATACTTGGAACAAAGTTGTCAGCTATTAAACAAGCGGAAGATCGTGAACTGTTTCGAAATTTAATGAATGAATTAAACGAACCCGTACCAGACAGTGAAATTATCCACGAATTAGCTGAAGCAAAATTATTCGTTAAAAAAATTGGTTTCCCTGTGATTGTCCGCCCGGCCTATACACTTGGCGGAACTGGCGGCGGGATTTGTAACAATCCTGATGAACTTGAAGAAATCGTCACAAGCGGCTTAAAGAACAGCCCTGTTCAGCAATGCCTGCTTGAAAAGAGTATCGCCGGATTTAAAGAAATTGAATATGAGGTCATGCGTGACGGTAATGATAATGCCATCGTTGTTTGTAACATGGAAAATATCGACCCAGTTGGCGTCCACACAGGTGATTCGATTGTTGTGGCACCAAGCCAGACGCTAAGCGACAGGGAATATCAACTTTTGCGGAATGTTTCTCTCAAAATCATTCGCGCTCTTGGGATTGAAGGGGGCTGTAACGTTCAGCTGGCCTTGGATCCTTATAGTTTTGATTACTATATCATCGAAGTGAATCCAAGAGTCAGCCGTTCTTCTGCACTCGCGTCCAAAGCAACAGGCTATCCGATTGCTAAGCTTGCAGCAAAAATCGCCGTTGGTCTAACACTTGATGAAATGCTCAACCCAGTCACGGGAAAAACATACGCCAGCTTTGAACCAGCTCTCGATTATATCGTTACAAAGATACCAAGATGGCCGTTTGATAAATTTGAATCGGGGGACCGTTCGCTTGGCACGCAAATGAAAGCAACCGGTGAAGTAATGGCAATTGGCCGGACGTTTGAAGAGTCGTTGTTAAAAGCAATTCGTTCTCTAGAAGCTGGGGTCTACCATTTTGAATTAAATGGAGCATATGAAATTGATGACGAATTAGTGGAGAAGCGCATTCGTAAAGCTGGAGATGAGCGGCTGTTCTACATTGCTGAGGCGTTAAAACGTGGCACGACCATTGAAACCATCCATCAATGGAGCCAAATCGATTTGTTTTACTTGAAGAAGATGGAAGGAATTATTGAGCTAGAAACTAGGCTGGCAGCCAATCCGCTACATAAAGAAATTCTTATCGAAGCAAAACAAAAGGGCCTTACTGATAAAAAGATTGCCGAGCTTTGGGAAGTGGCGGAAACGGAAATCTATAACCTACGTAAGAATTACGGAATTATCCCTGTTTATAAAATGGTTGATACCTGTGCGTCAGAATTTGAGTCTGAAACACCCTATTACTATGGCACCTACGAAGAGGAAAACGAGTCGATTGTGTCAGGTAGGAAAAGTGTGATCGTTCTCGGTTCTGGTCCCATCCGTATTGGTCAGGGTATCGAGTTTGATTATGCAACTGTCCATTCCGTCCAAGCGATTAAGGAAGCAGGCTACGAAGCGATTATCATTAACAACAATCCGGAGACGGTCTCAACAGATTTCAGTATTTCCGATAAGCTTTATTTCGAACCGCTTACCATTGAGGATGTGATGAGCATTATCGAGTTGGAAAATCCTATCGGAGTTGTCGTTCAATTTGGCGGCCAAACCGCGATTAACCTAGCAGCAAAACTTGCTGAAAATGGGGTGGAAATCTTGGGAACCAGCCTTGAGGATTTAGACCGGGCTGAAGACAGAAACAAATTTGAACAAGCACTGGGACAGCTAAAGATTCCACAGCCACTGGGTAAAACAGCCTTGTCAGTGGAAGAGTCGCTTATAATTGCTGAAGAAATCTGCTATCCGGTACTTATTCGCCCATCCTATGTCCTCGGCGGCAGGGCGATGGAAATTGTTTACCATGAAGAAGAACTCATTCATTATATGGAAAGTGCCGTTAAAATAAATCCGGAACAACCTGTCTTAATCGACCGTTACTTAACAGGGAAAGAAATTGAAGTTGACGCCATTTGTGATGGAGAAAATGTGTTGATTCCGGGAATTATGGAACATATTGAGCGGGCAGGTGTCCACTCAGGCGATTCGATTGCTGTTTATCCGCCGCAAACCCTTTCAATGGAAGTCAAACAAACACTTGTTGAATACACAGAGAAAATGGCAAAAGGCTTAAACATTGTCGGACTGCTGAACATTCAATATGTTTTAGTCGGGGAACAGGTATATGTCCTCGAGGTCAACCCGCGCTCAAGCCGCACAGTGCCATTTTTAAGCAAAATAACCAATGTTCCGATGGCGAAAATTGCAACAAAAGCAATTCTCGGAATCTCAATAGTCAATCAAGGCTACTCGCCAGGGCTTGTTCCTGAAAAAGCAGGCGTCTATGTAAAGGTCCCGGTCTTCTCATTTGCCAAGTTGAGAAGTGTTGATATTTCACTAGGGCCAGAAATGAAATCAACGGGTGAAGTAATGGGAAAGGATACTACTCTTGAAAAAGCTCTTTATAAAGGATTGATTGCCTCCGGAATGAACATTCAAAAGTTTGGAACGGTATTGTTTACGGTTGCGGATAAAGATAAACAGGAAGCATTAAAGCTGGCGAAACGCTTTTCGGCTAATGGCTATCGAATCATGGCAACAAGCGGGACTGCAGCAGTTCTTGAATCTGCGGGTCTTCCGGTTAAGGTTGTTGGAAAAATTGGTTCCGTAGGGAAGACGCTTTTGGATGTCATCCATCGTGGCGAAGCACAATTCATTATTAACACCTTGACAAAAGGGAAGCAGCCGGAGCGAGATGGCTTTAGAATCCGCCGTGAAGCTGTTGAAAATGGGGTTCCATGTTTAACATCATTAGATACAGCGGATGCGATTCTTAAAGTAATTGAATCCATGAATTTTTCAGCTGAAGCAATGAATCTGGAGAAAACAAGAGAGGCGGTTTTTGCATGATAAAAAAGGAATTATGCAAAATCGTCAGCCAAAAGGAAATCGCTGCAGATATTTATGAACTAACGGTGGAGGCTCAATTGGTTAATGCAATAAATGCACCAGGTCAGTTCGTCCATATTCGGGTCGCAAATGGTTGGGGGGGTCCCCTCCTAAGAAGACCGATTAGTATTTCTTCTATTGATAAAAGTAGCAGCCAATTAACGATGATTTATCGGAAGGAAGGGAAAGGGACGTCATTACTTGCAGAATTGGGTTCGGGAATGGAACTTGATATCCTCGGCCCCCTAGGGAACGGCTTTCCTATGGATGAGGTTGGTGTAGGGGAAACCGCCCTGCTCGTGGGCGGCGGGATTGGTGTCCCGCCCCTCTATGAGCTTTCCAATCAATTGACGGCAAAAGGGGTTAAGGTGATTCATGTCCTCGGTTTCCAAACGGAATCAGCGGTTTTTTATGAAAGTGAATTTTTGAAAAATGGTGAAACGTTTGTAGCTACAGTAGACGGTACGTCTGGTAGAAAAGGTTTTGTAACCGATGTGATAAAAGAGTTGAATTTTGAATGTATTTATACATGCGGGCCAACACCGATGCTCCGCGCAATCGAACAAGGGTATGCAGACAAAAGAGTGTTTTTATCCTTAGAAGAACGAATGGGCTGTGGAGTAGGTGCCTGCTTTGCTTGTGTCTGCAAAAGCACGGATGATCCAAACGGCGTTTCATATAAAAAGGTTTGCAGTGATGGTCCAGTTTTTCGTGCAGGGGAGGTATTGATATGAGTCGATTGAACATCGAATTACCGGGGTTAAATCTGAAAAATCCAATTATGCCTGCTTCCGGCTGCTTCGGGTTTGGACGGGAGTACAGTCAATTTTACGATTTGAGTGAACTAGGGGCAATCATGATAAAAGCTACAACAGTGGAACCAAGGTTTGGAAATCCGACACCAAGGGTTGCAGAAACATCGGCCGGGATGCTGAATGCAATTGGACTGCAAAATCCAGGGCTTGAAAAAGTCCTCGGTGAAGAGCTACCTTGGCTTTCTCAGTATGATGTTCCGATTATTGCCAATGTCGCTGGTTCTTTAGAAGAGGATTATGTTAGGGTTGCAAAGGAAATTTCTAAAGCACCAAATGTTCATGCACTTGAGTTGAATATCTCCTGTCCGAATGTAAAGACAGGCGGCATCGCGTTTGGAACGATTCCTGAGGTAGCGAAGGATTTAACATGGAAAGTGAAGGAAGTATCAGAAGTTCCGGTCTATGTGAAGCTGTCACCGAATGTCACCAATATCGTTGAAATGGCAAAAGCTGTTGAGGCAGGCGGCGCGGATGGGTTAACAATGATCAACACACTTGTTGGAATGAGATTGGATTTAAAGACGGGAAAACCGATTTTAGCCAATCGGACTGGGGGTCTATCAGGTCCAGCCATTAAGCCGGTTGCGATTCGGATGATCTATGAAGTAAGTCAAGCGGTATCGATTCCGATTATTGGAATGGGTGGGATTGAGTCGGCTTCGGATGTGATTGAGTTTTTTTACGCAGGAGCAAGTGCCATAGCGGTGGGAACAGCGAATTTTGTCGACCCATTTGTTTGTCCGACAATTATTGAGAAACTACCAGTGCTTTTAGAAAAATTAGGGATTGAACACATCAGTGAATGTAAGGGAAGGAGCTGGAATCAGCATGGACAATTCGCTCATCATCGCGCTTGATTTTGCTAATGGTAATAAAGTAGAACAGTTTCTGGTGCCATTTGCGGATAAGCAGCTGTTTGTAAAAGTGGGCATGGAGCTATTTTACCAGGAAGGCCCCGCGATTATTCATAGGTTAAAAGAATCAGGTCATCGAATTTTTCTCGATTTAAAGCTTCATGATATTCCGAACACAGTGAAAAGTGCGATGAAGGGTCTTGCACGATTGGAATGTGATCTAGTTAATGTTCATGCTTCTGGTGGCAAAGAAATGATGGAGGCGGCACTGGAAGGGCTTGAGTCCGGGACAGCCGCTGGAAGGAAGCGTCCTAAGTGCATCGCGGTCACTCAATTGACGAGTACCTCCGAAGTGCAAATGAATAACGAGCAGCAGATTCCTGTTTCACTGAAAGAATCAGTCCTCCATTATGCCTCACTTACGAAAGAGGCCGGCTTAGATGGGGTCGTTTGTTCAGCATGGGAAGCTGCTTCGATTAGGGAAAAGGTTGGCCCGTCATTTTTAACCGTCTGCCCGGGAATTCGCTTGGCAGCTGATCAGGTGGGGGACCAAAAGCGAGTGGCTGCACCGGAATTTGCGAGAAATGCAGGTGTAAGTGCGATTGTAGTCGGACGTTCGATTACACGGTCGGCGGACCCAGTGAAAAGCTATGAACAATGGATAAATGCATGGAGGGGAATTCAATTATGAAACATTACATCGCTGAAAAACTATTAGAAATTAATGCTGTCGCTCTAAAACCACAGGATCCATTTACTTGGACATCAGGACTCCGTTCGCCGATTTATTGTGATAATCGGTTAACACTATCCTATCCGACTGTCAGGAGAGAAATTGCGCAAGGTTTGAAAAAATTGATTCTAGAAAACTTCCCGGAAACGGCGATTTTAGCTGGAACAGCGACCGCGGGGATTCCACATGCTGCCTGGGTTAGTGAACTAATGGATTTACCTATGTGCTACGTACGCTCCAAAGCAAAAGGGCATGGAAAAGGCAATCAAATTGAGGGGAGAGTGTCAATAGGGCAAAAAGTTGTTGTTGTCGAAGACCTCATTTCAACTGGGGGCAGTGTGATCACGGCGGTACAGGCATTACGCGAGGCTGGCTGTGAAATACTTGGGGTTGTGTCTATTTTTACATATGGGTTAGAAAAAGGAAGACAATTACTTCAGGAGGAGGATATTAAGAGTTTTTCTTTAACGGATTATGCTTCATTAATAGAAGTAGCAATTGAAAAAGGTTATGTCAGTGAGGAAAATCAGGAAAGTCTGTTATTGTGGAGTAAAGATCCTTCAAAATGGAGTAAACAGCATGAGAATACAGTTATTTAAACAAAATCTTATATTCAACTTAATTTCCCAAGATGATAACTCTCTCCAAATTTTGATTCGCAAATAAAACCCGGATATTCGCAAATAAAACCTTAAGATTCGCAAATAAAATAGTGAAATTCGCAAATAAAACCCACTTTTTCGCAAATAAAGATTTAAGGAAGTCCAGAACCTTTGTTTTGATGAGGAAAAATACCGTTTTCTGTGTAAAAAAGCACATCAATTTTAGTGTTTTTATAAAATTGTCTTCTTTTTTTAGTACTTTTGTAAAAAAATTCGCTACTTTGCTGATAAACACTAAAAAGAGGATGCCCTAAGAA
>NZ_BCVI01000028.1 GCF_001591665.1 Neobacillus soli NBRC 102451
AAATTTTTAATATTTAATTTGCCGATGTGGCGGAATTGGCAGACGCGCACGACTCAAAATCGTGTTCCGTGAGGAGTGTCGGTTCGACCCCGACCATCGGTATTAAATCATCGCTTGCCAATGCGGTGAAATCAACGTTTCTTACACTTGTAAGGAGCGTTTTTTTTTTAAACTCTAATACGATTTTTAGAAAAATATCGTGTACATAAAATCGTGTGCGTACCCTGTCATTAAACAAGGATGAATAAAAATATGGCAAGGCGTACAAACGAATTATCAATTTAAAAAATAGTTGCTTTAATTATTATATGAACGACCAAAGACCGTACTTTAGTAGTCTTTTTCTCTTGGTCAAAACCAATGAAATATTATAAACTATGTAAAAGTAGACCATTACCTAAATGAACAAATTTGATTACTCTTAAATTTATGATTTTCTCCCTAAAGGCTTTAATGGAACCACTCTACTTCAATCTTTCCCTTCTTTTTCAGCCAAACGTCGAAGCAGAACCACTCTACTTCAATCTTTCCCTTCCTTTTTCAGCCAAATGTCGAAGTAGAACCACTCTACATCGATCTTTCCCTTCTTTTTTCAGCCAAACGTCGAAGCAGAACCACTCTACTTCAATCTTTCCCTTCCTTTTTCAGCCAAACGTCGAAGTAGAACTACTCTACTTCAATCTTTCCCTACTTTTTTCAGCTAAACGTCGAAGTAGAACCACTCTACTTCAATATAAAAAACGTTTTCCAATCACCATCGTTGTTTTCTTTTTCATTAATGAAGATTATTAGGAAAAGATAAAACAAACAAATGGATGGAGGAGGAAACGTTGCCTGAACTTCCGGAGATGGAAAACTATAAACTCCTGTTAAATCAAAAAATAGCCGGACAAATGATTACTGATGTTCAAATTAATCGTGAAAAGTCAATTAACCTAAAACCTGAACCTTTTAAAAATACTATCCTTCATCAAAAAATAGTAAACATAAATCGGAAAGGGAAGCATCTGCTTTTTCAGCTCCAGAATGGTCATGTCCTGTTATTACACTTAATGTTAGGTGGTTGGATGTTCTACGGGTCGGAAACTGAAAAACCGAAACGAACCATTCAGGTACGACTATCTTTTGGTGAAAATCATCTTTACTTTATTGGTCTGCGGCTTGGTTATTTGCATCTTTACAATCAAAAAGAAGCCGAGCAAAAACTTTCCCATTTAGGCCCGGAACCCTTGAATTACGATTTTACTTTAAACGAATTTATATATAGACTTGGTAAAAAGCATGGGCGATTAAAAACGACCCTGCTCGATCAGGAGTTTATTGCTGGGATTGGGAATTGCTACTCTGCTGAAATATGCTTCCATGCTGGAATCTTGCCAACCAAGGATATTGATCAACTAGAGGAATCAGAACGAGGGCAATTATACCACTCAATGAAAGTCGTCCTTCAAGAAGCAATCAAGCACGGCGGGTACATGGAGAATCCTATTTTTAAAGGAGATACCTTAACAGGGGGATTTAATCATTTATGTCAGGTCTACGGTAGAGCGGGAGAAACATGCCGGCGGTGTGGCACCCTAATTACCATGCAAATGATTTCTTCCCGTAAAACATTTTATTGTTCGAATTGCCAAAAGTATTCCACGATCTCGTCGTTGCCGGCGGGATTTTTTTTTGTTTAATAAAAAGTTTGTTAATTTGTCAAAAAAAAGTAGAAGTTATTGTTTCCGTTTTCGTTTAAATGTAATATACTATATACAAATAAGTATAACACATTTATAATAAATTCAAAGAATATAACATATTCATTGTAAGGGGGTGGTAATGATTAAACTATCTAAACGTCAGGATGAAATCCTCCAGATTGTTAAACAAAATGGACCGATAACGGGGAAGGAAATCGCCGAAAAGCTGTCGTTAACACGGGCAGCATTAAGACCAGATCTCGCGATTTTAACGATGTCAGGTAATTTGGATGCCAGGCCTCGAGTTGGTTATTTTTTTAATGATAATTATGCAGCAAGGCGTAAGGCGAAGAATTATCTCCATCAAAATGTAACGGATTATAAAGCACACCCCATCGTCGTAGGAAAATCAACTTCCGTATATGATGCGATTGTACAGTTATTTTTAGAGGATGTTGGTACGCTTTATGCGGTTGATTCGGAAGGCCATTTAGCGGGAGTAATCTCCAGGAAGGATTTGCTCAGAGCCTCACTTGGAAATAGAAATCTTAATGAATTGCCTGTTAGCGTCATTATGACAAGAATGCCTAATATTATCACCATTAATCCGGAAGAAACCTTGCTCGAGGCGGCCAAGAAAATGATCCATAATCACATTGATTCCTTACCAGTGGTGAAGGAAGTGGATCAACAAACAAATACATATTTGCTTGTCGGACGGATTACAAAGACTACGATCACAAGGGCCTATTTAGAAATCATGGAAGAAAAAGCAGACTAAAAGGAGTGGCTGTCATTTTGGTGCAGAAAGAAGTGGTTTATGTTGTATCTGACTCAGTAGGGGAAACGGCTGAGTTTGTTGTAAAAGCTGTGGCAACACAATTTAACGGCGGGCATGTCGAGATTCGCCGTAATTCCTATGTGGATGATTTTGAAGATATTGAAGATGTCATCCTGTTAGCGATTAGAGACCATTCGATTATAGCCTATACAATCGTTGTTCCGGCATTAAAAGAGTATTTAGATCGACGCGCTACTGAAGAAGGTATTTTAGCCGTGGATTTGCTTAGTCCATTGATGAATGCATTTGTCACCAGATTTAACAAGCAGCCACACCATCAACCTGGATTGATGAGAAAACTGGATGAAGAATACTTCCAGAAAATTGAGGCAATCGAATTTGCCGTTAAATATGATGATGGCCGTGACCCAAGGGGCATTACCAAGGCAGACATTGTTCTGATAGGGGTTTCGCGCACCTCGAAGACGCCGCTATCGATGTACTTAGCCCATCAGCGTTTTAAAGTCGCCAATGTCCCGCTTGTTCCCGAGGTGGCACCGCCGGATGAATTGTTTGAAATACCAAGGAAAAATTGTATTGGATTAATTATATCACCTGATAAATTGAACGAAATTCGCAAGGAACGTCTAAAGGCATTAGGGTTAGCCTCACAGGCGAATTACGCAACCTTTGAACGAATCTTGGAGGAACTGGATCACGCTGAAAAAGTAATGAAGCGTGTTGGCTGTCCTGTTATTAACGTGTCAAATAAGGCAATCGAAGAAACGGCTGGGTTAATTTTAGAAGTCTTGAAAAAAGAGAGGAGCTTTTAATAATGGAGAAATTTGTTTACTTATTTCATGAAGGAAATGGCAATATGAAAGAACTACTAGGAGGAAAAGGGGCTAATCTAGCAGAAATGACTCGAATTGGCCTGCCGGTTCCATATGGTTTTACGATTTCGACACAGGCCTGCAATGCTTTCTATGAAGCTAGTAAAACGATTCCAACTATAGTCGAAAAACAGACATTAGAAGCACTTATCCGTTTGGAAGAAAAAATGGGCAAAAAACTAGGAGACCCACAAAATCCATTGCTCGTTTCTGTTCGTTCGGGCTCTGTATTTTCTATGCCTGGCATGATGGATACAATATTAAATCTTGGTATGAATGATGAAACGGTTGTTGGTGTAGCAAAATTAACAAATAATCCGCGTTTTGCTTATGATTCGTACCGCCGCTTTATTCAAATGTTCAGTAATGTTGTTCTTGAAATTGATACCTATTATTTCGAGCAATTTTTAGAAGAGACACGCGAGCAAAAAGGCTATTCGTCTGACCCTGAATTGACCGCGGAAGACTGGCAAGAGGTTATTGTTGGTTACAAGGAAATCGTTAAAAAGCGGACAAGAAAAGATTTCCCTCAGGATCCGCAGGAACAGCTCTTCCTTGCGATTAATGCAGTCTTTAATTCATGGAATAATCAGCGGGCCATAGTCTACCGTCGTCTGAATAAAATTCCTGATCATTTGGGAACGGCCGTTAATATTCAAAGCATGGTGTTCGGCAACATGGGCAATGACTCTGGTACGGGCGTGGCTTTCACTAGAAATCCTTCTACAGGGGAGCATATCCTATATGGCGAATATTTAATAAACGCCCAAGGGGAAGATGTGGTCGCGGGGATTCGTACGCCGCAGCCTATTGCCACTTTGAAAGATGAAATGCCAGGAGTGTACAAACAATTTACTGATACGTGCAAACGCCTTGAGCAGCATTACCAAGAAATGCAGGATATCGAATTCACGGTTGAACGGGGCAAGCTTTTTATCCTACAAACGCGTAATGGAAAAAGAACGGCTCAAGCAGCGATTCGCATTGCCGTTGAGATGGTCGAAGAAGGAATCATTGATAAAAAGACGGCACTGTTACGTGTCGACCCTGAACAATTAGATCAATTGCTGCACAGCCGTATTGATGACAAGTTTGAAAAACGAGTTTTAGCCAAAGGCTTGCCGGCTTCTCCAGGGGCAGCGACAGGTCAAGTGGTCTTTGATGCAGATGAAGCAGAGCAATTAAGTAATGATGGAAAAAAAGTCATCCTAGTTCGTCCCGAAACGACACCGGATGATATCCATGGTATCGTTGCTTCGCAAGCGATTTTGACAAGCCGCGGCGGAATGACAAGCCATGCAGCCGTTGTCGCACGCGGGATGGGGAAAGCGTGTATTTGCGGATGCGAGGCCTTAAAGATAGATTTGAAAGCGAAACAATTTAATGTTGGCGACGTTGTCGTTCATTATGGAGAAATCATCACAATTGATGGTTCGACTGGAGAAATCATGATTGGGGAAATTCCGATGATTGACCCAGAGCTTTCGGATGAGTTCCAATTGCTGCTTGCATGGGCAGACGAAGAACGTAAATTAGGTGTCCGTGCTAATGCCGATAATCCGGAAGATGCCAAAAAAGCATTTGAATTTGGTGCAGGCGGGATAGGTTTGTGCCGAACTGAACATATGTTTATGGACTTAAAACGCATTCCAACTGTGCAAAAGATGATTTTGGCTGAAAATTATCAGGAGAGAATGGAAGCCCTGAACCAGCTTTTACCAATGCAGCAGGGGGATTTTGAAGGGATTTTTGAAGCGATGCAAGGTTTTCCTGTGACGATTCGATTATTGGATCCACCGCTGCATGAATTTATGCCGGATAAAGAGGAGCTTTTAGTGGACGTAACAAAGTTGCAAATCTTAGATCCGGGTTCAGCGGAATTGAAGAAAAAAGAGCAATTGCTCAAGAAAGTTCGCCAATTAGATGAGTACAATCCTATGCTTGGCCACCGCGGCTGCCGCTTAGGAATGATTTATCCGGAAATCTATGAAATGCAGGCGAAGGCGATATTCTATGCAGTGGCAAAGCTTGCTGAAAATGGCATGGAAGTTCAGCCTGAAATCATGATTCCATTGGTCGGCCATGTGAATGAGTTAAAGGAAATGCGGAAATTGGTGATTGACGCAGCGCTGCTTGTCCAAGAAGAAACCGGTAAGAATTTCGAGTACACAATCGGAACGATGATTGAAATTCCGCGCGCGGCGTTAACGGCAGACCAAATTGCCGAAGAAGCTGATTTCTTCTCATTTGGAACGAATGATTTAACTCAAACAACATTCGGCTACAGCCGTGATGATGCGGAAGGGAAATTCCTGCAAGCGTATATTGAAAATAAGGTGCTTCCGGAAAATCCATTTGCTGTTCTTGATCAAGACGGCGTAGGAAAGCTTGTTGAAACAGGAGTGAAGCTTGGCCGTACGACTAAGCCTTCCTTAAAAACAGGTATTTGCGGCGAGCATGGCGGTGAAAAGAGCTCGATAGATTTCTGTTATAGAACGGGCTTAGATTATGTCAGCTGTTCGCCTTACCGCGTGCCGCTCGCTCGCTTGGCTGCCGCACAAGCAACGATTCGTCATGAGCTTCATAAAGAAGAAGTTTTTACAACAGCATAAGTTGTTGAGGGGGACGGTGCCTAGAGGTGCCGTCTTCTTATTTTATTGGTAAATTTGAATTCGCAAATAAAACGGCTGGATTCGCAAATAAAACAGATTAATTCGCAAATAAAACGACTTTACCGAAGATTTTTTCGCGAGAAGGAAATACTCGTTAAGCTTTTCGTCGGATTAGCTTCCAAAATTCTGCTTATACTATAAAAAAAGAAAAAGGGGACTCATTATGGGGGCTATCGAACGCAGCGGCTATCGGTTTGTACCTGAATTTAGCGTCATACAGCAAAATGGTGCCATTCATGTATATAATAGAGAGAATTTTATCGAAGAAATCAAGTTTCAGTTTTCGGGAAAGTTTCCGGAACTGGATCAAATCGAAGACTTGGTTGATCAATATTGTAATCAAAATAATATTTAGAGCCGAATGCTTGTTCGGTTCTTTATTTTTTGATAGAATGTACGTATCAATACAATTTCCGGAAAAGGAGGAAATTTTATGAGCAAACTAACCACCATTTACCCTCAAGCAATTGAACATACAAAAATGAAAGTATATGAAGATATTGACCATTATTTCGAAACAAAGGAAACCCTGCCTGCCTTTGAACAATACATAACTGACCGTGGCCATTACCTAGAACAAATTTGGGTGAATGTATGGCTGAACAAATCGACCAATGATGTTCCCAAAAATGAAAAGAAACAATTTTTAAGTGAAAAAGGGTTTGTTGTCCAAGGGGTTGACCGGAAATTGCTGAATAAACTCTTCCGTGATGAAATGCGAACGTATCAGCGTTTCGATGCGATGGGGTGGACCCATGAAATATTCACCGGCAATGAAGAAAAGTGGGCAAAACGTTATCAGGATGCAAAGGTCAATTTAATAAAAAGAAAAGAACAGAAACAATTAGAAGAACAAAGGCAGGTAATCCGGACAGAAATTGAAGAAGCCGCAGCCGAAATGTTGGAACAAAATTACGATTCCTTTTACTTACATGTCAGGTATTTCGTGGCCTCGCAATTAAAGGCGGATATTGAAAATAATAGCAAATTTCAATCGGTGGATACCTTTGCACTGGAAGAAAAATTGGTGAATGAAGGACACTTTAATCCTGACGTCTATACTACCGTTGCCACATTTTTTGAAGAACTGACAGGTGATATCCATAAAACGCTGAACTGGGGCAGGAGCCTTTTCGAATATCAAACCTATTTCTTTGTCTATGAGGGCTTAGTTTCTGATTATCTGTCGGAGCTCATTCCCGAAAAGGTATTAGAGGAGCTTCCGCAAGATCTAAAGGATGATTTTCAAGACACCTTTCATGAAAATCTATCCGCTTCCTTTGTAAAAGGCAGCATTGCCCAGCTGCTCTACGATGTCGGGGATTATTTTATTGAGGATATTCAGGCGGAATACCTTTCTGACCTCATCCGGTTAGCCGATATTCCTTTTGATCTAACGGTACATAAAGATATTTTCGAAAAAGATTTCCAGGAGCGGGATAGAAAGCAAAGAGAAGAGCAAGAAGAAATAAAGCGGAAAGAAGAAGCTGAGGAAATGATGATGAAGGACATCTTTGGAAAGGAATACGACCCTTCTTTCCAACGTCATGTCCGCTATGTGCTTCACATCGGTGAAACCAACACCGGGAAAACCTATCATGCCTTAGAGCAAATGAAGGCCGCAGCAAGTGGTCTGTATTTGGCGCCGCTTCGCCTTTTAGCTCTTGAGGTTTATGATAAATTGAATGCTGATGGGACGCCGTGTTCCTTAAAAACAGGTGAGGAAGAAAAAGTGGTTACTAATGCGAACCATGCTTCCTGTACTGTGGAAATGTTCCATGAAAAAGAGTTTTATGAAGTGGTCGTCATAGATGAAGCACAAATGATTACCGATAAGGACCGCGGTTTTTCCTGGTATAAGGCAATCACGAAAGCCAATGCCGATGAGGTGCATATTATCGGCAGCAGAAATTCAAAAACGATGCTGCTGCAGCTGTTGGGCGATTCGACTATTGAAATTCATGAATACAGTCGCGATACACCACTCGAGGTTGAGACGAAGGAGTTTCATATTAAACACATAAATAAAGGGGACGCCTTGATTTGTTTTTCGAGGAGGCGTGTCCTCGAAACCGCCTCACGGCTGCAAAATGATGGTCATCCTGTCAGCATGATCTATGGAAGCATGCCACCAGAAACAAGAAAGAAGCAGATTCAGCAATTTAACAGCGGTAAAACAAAGGTCATTGTCGCGACAGATGCCATCGGAATGGGCCTAAATCTGCCGATCCGAAGGATTGTTTTTTTGGAAAATGAAAAGTTTGACGGTACTAGACGACGGCTTTTAACCTCGCAGGAAGTGAAGCAAATTGCCGGCCGTGCTGGCCGGAAAGGGATTTATAATATCGGTAAAGTGGCTTTTACCAGTGATATTAAAAAAATGAGGAGTTTGCTGCTGCAGGAGGATGAACCCGTTCATACGTTTGCGATTGCACCGACTAATTCTGTTTTTGAACGCTTTCAGCGCTATTTTCACGACCTAGGTACATTTTTTGAGCTGTGGGGAAAATTTGAAAGTCCAAATGGAACGAAGAAAGCCTCGCTTTCTGAGGAGAAGTCGCTTTATCAAATGATATTGGGGACAGAAATTGAAGCAAGGCTGTCATTAATGGACTTGTATGGCTTTTTACACCTGCCTTTTTCAAAAAATGAACCGATACTGACGAAACAATGGGAAGAAACGATGTATGCGATTATTCAGGGGAGGGAACTTCCGGAACCCATTGTCAAAGATCGAAGTTTGGAAGAATTGGAGCTTAGCTACAAAGCGGTTGGCCTTCATCTCTTATTTTTATATCGGTTAGGGGAACGAACCGAAGCGATGTATTGGGAACGACTTCGTGAGGAAATTAGTGACCAGGTGCAGGAACGATTGAAAACTGATATCAAGAAATTCGTTAAGAAATGCAAGACCTGCGGCAAAAAGCTGCCATGGGACCACTCTTTTCCGACCTGTGAGTCTTGCTACCGGGAAAAGTATCGAAGATATCGCTATGATGATGAGTTTGAGTTTTAAGGTTTAAACGGGTCCCGTGTTCTTAATGAACCCGGGGGTTTTTCTTTGTAATTTTCCAGTACATCCAAATTTATGAATTTATGATAAAATAGGTAAAAAGTCTTTCCTAAAGAAGGTGAAGTGAAAGAATGCAATTATCCTTAAAAGTTAGCGGACCCGGAGCTGAAGCTGTTTCTTATCTTATTGCCAAGAATCCAAATAATTTATATGAACGAGGTGAAAAAGGTCTGACCGTTCGCCTTGTTTATACCGCTTTTTCAAGTGAAGAGGTGCAGTTCCTAATTTATGTAAAGACTGACCCAATTGACTTGGTGAAAAACTCGCCTGATTTATATGATATTACCCATTACATAAATGACCGCGAGTTTGCGGCCAGCAGTATTTTTGTCTCCTCCATTCGCAAGGCCCTAGGAACAGCCTTAAATGGGAAACCGAAAGAAGAATATGCATCGTGGGTTGACCACCCTTTTGAAATGGAGCTCGCTTTTGGTCCGATTGCCTCTGATTTACGTGATCAGGAGCTCGAAGCATTATTCTCGCCGATGGGTTACCATGTGGAAATCGAGCGCGGGGATAGCTTCATTCGGGTGAAGAGCTCTGCTAGATTTATTACCCTAAAAGGGAGCCAAACCGTACAGGACGCCTTAAAGCATGTCTCGATTTTGATTCCTGTCATCGATAATTATAAGCATTATTTTATCGATGAAAGAGAAATCGAGAAGCTTGACCGTTACGGGGAAGGATGGTTAGAAAGTCATCCCTTAAAAGCACTGATTTTAAAGCGTTCCTTGCGTTTTCAAAACATGATATCCCAATCGAAGTTCTATGAAATAGAAAGGAGAATTCAGGAGAAGAATGAGCCGCCAAAAGTTCGATTAAATGATCTTCGCTATGAAGCGATTTTAAAGTATGTACAGGCATTACCAAAAAGAGATTCAGTTGTCGACCTTGGTGCAGGAGAAGGAAAACTGTCCGTTCAGTTTGGATTTATTGAGGGAGTGAAAGAGATTCTTTCCGTCGAGCCTTCGAATAAATCGCGCTTGCGGGCTATGGAAAGATTTGAGCAAGCGAAGGAAAAACGCGGTTTCATCGAACCAAAGTCCATCTCGGGGTCGTTATTTTATTATGATGAACGCCTTAATAACAAGGATGTCATGATTTTATGCGAAGTCATCGAACATATTAATGAACACCGGTTAGCGAAAATTTTTGAAACGATTTTTAAAGAGAATCGGCCCGGTGTGTTAATCGTGACGACGCCCAATCAAGAATACAATGTCGTTTATGAAATGGATGAGGAGATGCGCCATGGGGACCACCGCTTCGAATGGACAAGGGCTGAGTTTCGGCAAAGGTGTGCGGATTGGTCGAAACCACATCCTTATCAGCTGAGCTTGCAAGGAATTGGCGAAGAACATCCAGTCTATGGTCACCCGACGCAAATGGCAATTTTTACAAGAAAGGGGGAAGGAATTCTATGACGAAAATTCATTTACCCTTTGCTGGCATCGTCTTATTTGTCGGTCCATCGAATAGCGGAAAAACGACCATCTTGAATCGATTGATTGCTGAAAATCAGATTCTTCCATCTGAAGTCATCAGCTCCGATCAATTCCGTGTGCTTGTAAGTGATATCGAATTCATCAATTGGAATCAACGGCCGAAAGTGGAGGCGGATGCCCTCTTTGACGAGTACTACCGGATTTCCAACGAAGCGTTTGAGGCGATGGATTACCTGATTGGAAAACGCTGCCGCTTAAATAAACTAACGATTATTGATGCGACACATTTAAAGGAAGATGACCGCGAGCGCTATATTCGACTAGGGAAGAAATACCATGTGCCAGTGGTTGCGATTGTGCTTAATGTTGTTGAAAAAGAGCTGATCTCTCGTGATGAAGAGCGCGATTTCCCGCGTGGTAAGAATCGGATCAAGCAGCAATACCAGCATTTCAAACGGACACTGCGGTTTATTAAAAAGGAAGGCTTTCATCGCACCTATATTTTATCGGATGCTGAGCTGCAGGGTCTAGAAATGGGCCGCCAAGAAAATTCATTATTCATCGATGTTGGGAATGGCATTGATTTTATTGGTGATATTCATGGCTGTTTTGAAGAATTTATCGAGCTGTTAAAAAAGCTTGGTTATAAAGAGAACGCTGAAGGCCTGTTCCTCCATCCTGAGGGGAGAAAAATCCTTTCCTTAGGAGATGTTATGAGCCGGGGGCCGCGCTCGCTTGAAACGCTGCAATTTTTCAAAAGGCATGTGATGGCTGGTCACGCTTATATGATTGATAGTAATCACGGCTGGAAAATTGCCCGCTGGCTGGATGGGCGAAATGTCAACCTTGCCCATGGCGATGAAAACGTTGCAGCTGAATTTGCGGAGTATGAGGGGCGATTTGGCAAAGAGGCAGCTGACATTTTAAAAGAAGAGCTAAAGGAACTTCTTTTGAAAGCGAAATCGCATTTAGTCATCCAGAGAAATGGTGTGAAGGTGGCGGTGGCCACGCATGCGGGAATGAAAGATTATTACATTGGCAAACAATCGCAAAGGATTTCTGACTTTTGCCGGTACGGGGATTCAGAAGGGCTGGATGAGAATGGCAAGCCGCTCCGCAAAGACTGGACGATTAATCATCAATCGAATGAATTGATTATTTGGGGTCATGATCCCAAACCGCAGCCGCTGTTGGTCAACAATACGCTTAACATTGACCAGGGAGTGGTGTTTGGCGGACAGTTAACCGCCTATCGCTATCCGGAAAAACAATTTGTTTCGGTTCAAGCGAAACAGGACTATGCAAATGTTCCCGTTAACCCATTGAAGGAATGGGAAAGAAAGCGGCTGGCACCCCCTAATCTTGGTAAATATGTGAATGGGTTTTCCGTGTTAACGGAACAGTACGGGGAATTAGCCATTTATAAAGATGGGGCCAAATCCGCCTTGGATGACCTGTCGCATTACACCTTGCCGCTTGAGGAGATTGTCTATATCCCGCCGACGATGAGTCCGACACCGAAACCATCTAATTTGGCGGGATACTTGGAGCATCCCTCAGAAGCTTTTGAATACTACCAGGCGAATGGCGTTGATACCATGGTTGTGGAGAAAAAGCATATGGGCAGCCGCGGCATTTTATTTCTTTTCAAAAACAAAAAAACGGCGAAAGAGTATATCGGCAGGGAAACCTTAGGTTCCATTTACACTAGGACGGGCCGGGCCTTTTTTCAAAAAGAACTGGAGGAAAGAATTTTACAAGCATTAAATGCGGACCTTAGTGATTATTTTGAAAAATACAATACTGACTTTGTCCTGCTGGATGCTGAAATACTGCCTTGGAATTTAAAAGCAAAAGAATTGATTATGACCCAGTATGCACACGTGGGCGAAATGGCGCTGCTTGACCGAAGCAAACTACGGGATCTGCTTAAAAAAGCTCGTGATAATGGAAAAGATGTGGGCAGTTGGTTAGCTGAGAATGATGAGAAAATTGAAAATGCGAGGGTTTTTAATGAAGTCTACCAAAAATATTGTTGGGAAACGGTAGGCTTGGAAGGGATTCAAATTGCTCCCTTTCATACATTAGCCCACAGCACGGAAACATTTTTCACTCAACCGCATACGTGGCATATGGAGAAAAACAAGGAATTTAGCGGCCTTTCCTCCTTGTTTATGGAAACTGAATATCGGGTTGTAAGTGATGAAGACTCAATGAAAGCGGCCATTGAATGGTGGGAGGAAATGACCGAAGATGGTCATGAGGGCTTTGTTGTGAAACCGGAAACGTTTGTGGCGCGCCATAAAGGAAAGCTTCTTCAACCTGCGATTAAAGTCAGAGGACGTAAGTATTTGCATATCATCTACGGCATCGATTATTTACAGCCTGAGAACTTGTCCCGCTTGAAACAGCGCAATGCCGGCAAGAAGCAGCGGAACGCCTTGAAGGAATTTGCCTTAAGCGTTGAAGCTGTAAATCGGTTCGTGGGCAGGGAATCGTTGGAAAGGTACCATGAATGTGTGTTAGCAGTGTTGGCATTAGAATCCGATCCGATTGATCCAAGACTTTAATTGTAAGAGTAAACGAACTTGTCCATTGGCAAGTTCGTTTTTAACTTCAAAGTCCAAGTATATTACCGTTTATTGCCCATATGATGGTAATAAAGGAGTGTGATGGTATGGCTGTTCATGTGGTTAAAACCGGTGAAAACTTGTGGACGATTTCGACAAGGTACGGTGTTTCTCTGCAATCAATTGTTGAGCTTAATGGGCTGCCATCAGCTAATTCCATCGTACCAGGTCTAGCTCTTTATCTTCCGGACAATCAGCCTCCACTCCGTGCCTATCAAATAAAAGCCGGTGATCAGATTTGGCAGCTGGCCCAACAATTCACTGTTGAGCCGTCTGCCATCCTAGCGGCAAATATAGGTATGGAGCCGAACCACCTCGCAATCGGCCAAATCATCAATATTCCTTCAGCGTCAAAATTAGAGATTGCCACACTTGGGTTTATTGTGCCATCGTCCGTAAGCGCAAACATTAAAACCCTGAATGAGATTGCCGGGCAATTAACTTATTTAGCGGTTGTTGCTTATGCGTTTACAGCGGAAGGATTCGCTTTTAATTTAATTAATGATGCAGCAATAGTAGCACGAAGCAATCAATTGAACATCACACCGTTGCTAATGATACGAAATTTGGCTGGAAATGACTTCAGTGCTGAGTTGGCAGGCGGGGTCCTTGAAAATCCAACGTATCGTGGAAATCTTGTAGCGAGTATTGTGAATTTAACGAGGCAAAGGGGTTTCGGCGGAGTCAGTATTGACCTTGAATTTATACCGCCTGCCCGGCGAAGTGATTTTAATACTTTTCTAACAGATTTAAAAACTGGTTTAGGCGGCCTTCTTTTACATGTGAATGTTCATGCGAAAACGGCGGATATTCCAACTAATCGTATCATTGGTGCCTACGATTATGCTGCGATTGGCAATGTGGCCGACCTTGTTGCCGTGATGACCATGGATTACGGCTACCCTGGCGGTCCACCCGATCCGATTACACCAATCAATTGGATCGAGGAAGTGATTCAATACTCGATCACCCAAATCAATTCACGCAAACTGCAAATTGCGATGCCGCTTTATGGGTATGATAAGGTGGCTCATACAAATGCCACTCATGCCTTATCCGTTCTTGCTGCCCAAAATAGGGCTATTTCCACTGGTTCCACGATTGAATTCGACATTATCGCTAAGTCGCCTTGGTATCGGTACTGGCATGGTGTGGAGGAACATATTGTCTGGTTCGAGGATATTCGCAGTTATATAGAAAAGTATCGGGTAATGGATATTTACCAATTAGCCGGGACGACTTTTTGGCAAATTAGCCTGCCGGCACCACAGAATTGGGCGTATCTAGGTAAAAATATTGCTGTTATGAAGGGAATGGTGTAAAAATACACTGGGATTTGGGCCTCAACCTAGTGGATTTATGTTTTTGTCTATTTTTGGGAAAGTTTTGTTCATTTTTTTTGATGATTTGTTTATTTACTTAGAGGTTTGGTCTATTTATTTGTAGTTTTGTTTAATTTTCCAGGGGTTTTGTTTAATTAGACATTATCTGGAAAACATGGAGTTGTACAGATATAATAAAAGATGATAAAAAGGTATTTCCATTTATTATACAAATTTGGTCTTTGGACAAATTTTAGGGGATTTGGAAGGCAGGTTTAGAATTGATTAGAAGAGTCAAATATTACACACTCATATGCCTGACGGTGCTTGTTGTATCAGTATCTAATATGCATGTTCACGCAACGCAAGGCCATAGCCAAGCGATGCTTACCCGGCAGCTCAATCAACTGATGAAGGATGAACTTGATTTACAAGGGGCAATTGCCGGAATAAGTATCCGCTCTACTGAAAGTGGTGAAATTATCTATGACCACCAAGGTGATGTCCGATTACGGCCAGCCTCCAACATGAAACTATTAACAGCGGCAGCTGCCCTCAATGTTTTGGGAGAAGACTATACCTTTCCCACGGAAGTACATACGGATGGCCTGATGAAAGAGAAAACGCTTGTTGGGAATCTTTATTTAAGAGGAAAAGGCGACCCGACTTTGTTGAAATCAGATTTTGATAAAATGGCTGAGGCAGTACAAAAGCAGGGGATTAAAAAAATTAACGGAAATCTCATTGGTGATGATTCCTGGTATGATGACGTTCGCTATTCTACAGATCTGCCGTGGAGTGATGAGACTGCCCATTATGGGGCGCAAATTTCCGCACTAACAGCATCACCGACAACGGACTTCGATGCCGGATCTGTTTTGGTTGAGGTGAAACCGGGAACAAAAAATGGGGAAAAGCCCATGGTAGAAGTCACCCCGAAAACCAACTATGTAAAAATAGTAAACCATGCTGTAACGGTTCCTACCGATGGTAAAAAGGAACTCACTATCGAGCGGGAACACGCTAAGAACATGATAACAATCGAAGGAACCATACCAATCAAAGCAAAGAATGAAAAAGCCTGGATTGGTGTATGGGACCCAACTCGGTATGCCTTAACCCTGATGAAACAATCATTATCAGAACATGGAATTACCGTAATGGGAAAAATAAAAACAGGTATGGTGCCTGACACCGCCAAAATATTAACGACTTATCAATCCATGCCATTATCAAAGCTGCTTGTTCCTTTTATGAAGCTGAGCAACAATGGCCATGCAGAAATATTAATTAAGGAAATGGGTAAGGTGGTTAATGGGGAGGGCAGCTGGGAGAAGGGGCTGGAAGTGTTAGAAACAGAAATCACCAAGTTCGGTGTTAACTCCAAAACGCTAGTCATTCGTGATGGTTCAGGTGTTTCCCATGTCGATTTAATTCCAGCCAATCAACTATCGCAGTTGTTATTTGCCGTACAGAAGGAAAAGTGGTTTCCCCTTTATTTAAATTCATTACCCATAGCGGGTGCCCAAGATAAGATGACAGGCGGCACACTACGAAATCGATTGAAAGACCCAGCCGTCCTAAGGAAAGTCCATGCAAAAACGGGTACTCTTTCCACTGTCAGTTCCTTATCAGGCTATGTTGAAACGAAAAGCGGACAGACATTGATTTTTTCAATTTTGTTAAATAATTTGTTGGATGACAAAATAGGGAAACAGATTGAAGACCGGATGGTTCAGTTGTTAGCAAACACGTATTGATATGGATAAGTACTAATCCCTTTTTTGTCTTCGATAAAATATTTTTTCGTGAGCGTTTATACACCAAGGTAACAGAAATAGACTTGTACCTAAATTTAATATGGATGGGCCTACCATAAGGGAAGATGGAATTATTGTTTAGGATAATTTGAAGAATTTTAGTTTTTTTCTTGTATTACATTAAAAGATCTTCAATGGTATGAAGGGTCTCTTTCCCTTGGTAAATAAGCGTTTCTGACCAATGTCAATGGAAGCGCTTTACAAAAATTACCCAAAATACTATTTGGTATATGACGTTTGTCATACCCAGCACATGACACCTGCTACTAACAAGTCCAACACCCTTCCTTTATAATTTGAAATAACGACACAGAAAAGAAGGGAATTCAAACAAAATGACCTTACAAAACACGAAAACATTGAAAAAACAAATAGCTCCTTTTGAAAAATCAACAACGAAAGAAAGTGTATGGCAGCTCATCAATACGGTGATTCCATTTATCGCCTTATGGTATCTTGCCTATTTAAGCCTTTCCGTTTCTTATTGGTTAGCATTAGTTCCCGTTGTGATAGCTGCAGGCTTTTTGACAAGAATTTTTATTATTTTTCATGATTGCACCCACCATTCCTTTTTCAAAAACCGCCGTGCTAATCGAATTGTTGGGACAGCGATGGGTGTTTTAACTATCTTCCCGTTTGATCAATGGGGTCATGAACATTCTGTCCACCATGCGACAAGCGGCAATTTGGATAAGCGGGGTACTGGCGACATCTGGACGCTTACAGTGGATGAATATTTGGCAGCACCACTCAAACTACGTTTAGCTTATCGTTTTTATCGCAATCCATTGGTGATGTTTGGATTAGGTCCAATTTATGTTTTCCTATTAAAAAATAGATTTAATCGCAAAGGTGCTAAAAAGAAGGAACGCAACAACACGTATTTAACGAATATTCTTATCGTTGCAGCGATTGGTTTGCTCTGCTGGGCCGTCGGCTGGCAGTCGTTTCTTTTAGTCCAAGGTTCGATTTTCTTACTATCAGGTTCAGTCGGCATTTGGCTGTTTTATGTACAGCATACGTTTGAGGATTCTTATTTTGAAGAAGATAAAGAGTGGGAATATGTGAAAGCAGCAGTGGAAGGCAGCTCTTTTTATAAACTGCCAAAACTGATGCAATTTCTAACTGGAAATATTGGTTATCACCATGTGCATCATTTAAGTCCAAGGGTCCCTAACTATAAACTGGAAGAGGCACACGCTAGTACGCCGCCATTACAAAACGTGCCAACGATTACACTTGCTACAAGCTTGAAGTCACTTCGATTCCGCTTATGGGATGAGGAAAGAAAGAATTTTGTTACCTTTAAGGACGTTAAAGCTGTAGCTAAAAGGAGTATTTCCATTCAAGCTAAACCTGAACTATAATTACACCATTTTGGCTGACTCCCCTTAATATACGGGGAGTCTCTGTTCATTAACAGCTGCTGGATAAGGAGAGAACGTACATGATTCGAATTGTTATTGCCGAGGATCAGGAATTGCTGTTAGAGGCAATCGGTTCCCTCCTCAATTTGGAAGATGATATGGAAGTGGTTGGTCAGGCGCGGAATGGAGTAGAGGCACTTATTCTTGCAAACCGATTACAGCCTGATATTTGTATTATGGACATAGAGATGCCTGAAAAGAGTGGGCTTGAGGCAGCTGAAGCTTTAAGGTCAACTGGATGCAAAGTCATTATTTTAACAACCTTTGCAAGGGCCGGTTACTTTGGGCGGGCATTAAAAGCGGATGTAAGAGGTTATTTATTGAAGGACAGTCCAAGTGAGGAGTTAGCCTGTTCGATTCGCAGCATTATCGAAGGAAAGCAAATATACTCCGCCGAGCTAATGGACGAAGATTGCAAATCTGGTGAACAAGAAACAGAAGTGCAAGAATTGCTTGCAGATGAGCAAAATCTAGCCAAAACCTCTACTGGACAAAGCAGCAAAAGTGGAACTGCAAAAAGTTATTTTTCAATACTCATGGATAAAATAAAGTTACCCACCGGATGAATTTCATAAACTACAAGGACTGTCCTATTGAAATAGGGCATTCCTTGTAGTTTATTATGTTTCTGCAATAATTCCAAAATTATCAAAGAATACGTTCCATTTTCTCTGGTGAAATATCACGAAGAGTAAACAAGTATTTACAAAAATAGTCAGGAGCATCTCAAGAGTTTGACAGATATAGAACGGAATCAGCTTGAAGTCCGCCGATTAATTGGGGGAGGTGTATGGTCGTATTGATCAATATGTTGGGGACGACTTTTTGGAATATAGGGTTAGAAAATTAATCGATATGGGAATTATTGAGTTTGAAGGAAGCTTGGAGGCAATGCGCTATTATCGTGTTAAATTAATTTAAAAATAACCATAAATGAGATTTGGTAAATCGACGAAGGATGTTAAGAAACGGCAAAACGAGCGGTTGCATCCCAATGCAACCGCTTTTAACCTTTTTATGAAATCGACTGCTCGGGCCATTCTATTAAATTTTTTGAGTATTGATATATCTATCAAAATAATGGTTAAATAATATAAAAAAGCCATGCAATAGGGGAGCAAATGGATATGAATAAAAAGCAGGGGCAGTTACTTTCAGAACGGTTTGAAGTGGCATATAATCAAGTCCACGATGCCTTGAAAGATATCGTGCAAATTAATGATGAAAGATTCGTAGTTCTTGTGAAGGTTGGGGCTAAAAAATATCAGATCATTGAAACCTATAAAAAGGATTTAGAACAATATGCCAGGCTTCGAAATGCGATTGTTCATGAAAAGATGGAGGTGGGCCAATATATTGCCGAGCCCAACGCAAAGGTCGTTTCTCATATTGAAAAAATCGCCAATGTGTTTAGCCGTCCCAATTACGCACTTTCGATTGCCACAAAAAATGTTGTTTATTTTGATTATCACGACAGCATCTTAAAGGTGACAGCGGCGATTAAAGAGCATGGTTATTCTAAATTTCCAATTTATAAAAATAAGAAATGTATTGGTCTACTTACCGCAGGGTCAATTTTAAAATGGATGGCGCAAAATATGGAGAGTAGTCTTGTCAATCTAGCCGATATTGATGTTTCGGATATTTTATTGTATGAAAAGGAACATTCAATAGAGTTTGTGACCAAAGAGATAAATATTTTCGAAGTTGAAAATATTTTTGAAAAAGCCCATAAAAAAAAGCGGAAATTAGAAGGTGTCATCATAACCGAAAAGGGGCAAACAGATGAGACACCACTCGGCATGATCACGGCATGGGATTTGATTGAGATTGATTATACGGTTGATTAAGGAAAAGGGGCATACCAAATGGCATGCTCCCACTGTATTTTACGGATTGCCGTCAAAATCAAACTCACTTAATTGATCCATGTGGCTGGCAATCATGGCGATAATCGTTGTTGCCTCTTCTTTGCTGAAAATGAAATGGGATTCATCTTTGATTAATTCGTCCTCGGTCGTCCAGATTCGATTGACTCGTTTAAGGACACCATCTCCCGTTGCATGAACCAAACCAAACTGATAGGTTACCTCCACTTCATCCTCATGCTTAAAGGCTGTCACTTCAGGTGTAGACCAGTCTACATCAATTTCTTCAAAAATGTCGTCACTATTGACCTGCTCGGCTTGATAATATTCCTCTTCCACTTCAACGGATTCATACCCATCTTGATCGTCGAATACTTCATTTGACTGAAGATAGACCCCATCATCCGTATAGTGATCATCACCGTTCATATAATCATGAAGGCTTTCGTGAACTTCCTCGATAATCTCCTCTATGTCTGAAAGGATGATTTTCGCCGTATGTCCGCTGTCAACATCGAAGCTATCGATGTAAAATTCCTCGTTTTGCGGGTCAAAGAAAAGCGAACAAAAATAATCGCGATCCAGTTCTTCAGTATCAACATCAGCGGTATCAACGAAAAACTCAATTCGTGGATGTTTTGCAGCTCTTTCGACGGTCATTTGACCAACCTGATCATATTCTTCGCAAATTGACTCCAGGTGATCCTGCAGCTCTCCACATACTCTGTCAAACCATTCTAACGACATCAAACATCCCATCCTTTCAATGTTAATCGAGGTTATTATTGCCAACTTTAAAAAATATATGTTGAAACTTGCTTTCATGGAAATTTAGGAGTATCTACAAATCCCCATGTTCAAACTGTTCAATTCGCTCACGCACAAAATTTGGTATAGGCCGAGCTGTCTTTGTTTCCGGATTATAGCTGACGTAGATAATCTCAGCTTTGAGCAAGGGAGATTCCTCATCATCCCTCGTAATTATGCAATTCATCTTCATACTGGCATTGCCGACTTTTCCCATTCGGCACCGAATGGTTAACCAATCATTTAAAAGGGCTGGCCGCTTATATTCTAATGTGGATTTTGCTACGACGAAATCGAAGTCTGAATCACCAATCCCCAGATTCAGCCCCTCTTGAAAATATTCCGTAACGGCCACATCGATATAGGTCATATAGTGGGCGTTAAAAACAATCTTTTGCCCATCAATTTCAGAGTATCGAACCTTAAGCCGATGTGAAAAACGAAAATCTTTAGTCATACAATCACCTTTCCCTTTTAAAATTTAAAAGTTTTCTATTAAATAACTATTCTACCAAGGTAACCTAATCCCTTTAACAGGTAGCAAACGATTAGATAACAGACAAGAAACAAGTACGAATCGAACGCAGCTCTAACTGTCCATCCTTTATGAATATTGTTTGAATATCACGAATAGCATAGTACTATGCTTGACCTTAATGGAGTGGATCTGACGAGGTTGTTAAAGAGGAATAGGGTGTGAAACTAGAGTTATAGTGTTAGTGCCACGTGAATTTTACAGGGTGAAAGGGGGGAAAAGGATGGAAGTTGTTATTGGATTCGCTATGGTGCTGTTTACACTTGCCGTTGGTACAGCCATTGGCATAAGAGCAAATAAGAACGTGAGGGCTTTTAAAGAGGAAGAACATGAAATCTTTGTTGGGAGAGAAGACCAATAGTAAGGTTGAAAGGGGAGAAAGCTATGAAAAATAAAGACCAGCAAATGTTAGCGGATAAGAAGCAGTTAAACCGCTACGGGTATGCCCAAGAACTGTTGCGTGATATGGGTGGATTTTCCAACTTTGCAATCTCATTTTCGATTATTTCCATTTTAACCGGTGCGGTTTCACTATATGGACATGGATTGCTTTATGGCGGTTCAGGGATGATGGGCTTTGGCTGGACGATTGTTGCATTTTTTGTCCTGTTAGTCGCCGCTTCCCTCTCAGAGCTAGCCTCAGCCATTCCAACAGCAGGTGCCTTGTACCACTGGGCTGCAGCCTTGAAAGGAACACGAATAGGCTGGTACACCGCCTGGATTAACTTAATTGGCCAAATTGGCATTGTCGCCGGAATAGATTACTCTGTTGCTTTATTCGCTGACCCACTCCTAGCAAGCATCTTCAACTATTCTTCTACTGATACAACCATTCTAATCGTTTTTGGCGCCGTCCTCCTTTTACACGGAATTCTTAATCATGTTGGAATTAAAATCGTCGCAAAATTAAATGACTTTTCGGCATGGTACCATATGGGCGTTGTCGCCATATTAGTGGTCAGCCTCGCGTTTTTTACAAAAAATGGCCTGCAACCGATTGATTATTTATTCCAAGTTGGAAAAACCTTCTCAGATAAACCGTATTTCCTAGCCTTTTTAATCGGATTATTGCAAGCGCAATGGACCTTTACAGGCTATGACGCCTCGGCTCATACGATTGAAGAAACAGTCCATCCAAGGGTTCGGGCTCCATGGGGGATTTATAATTCTGTAGCGTTCTCCTTCGTATTTGGTTTTATCATGCTTTCGTTTGTTACTCTATCGATCCATGATGCGGCAGGTGCGGTCAACTCAGATAACGCCTTTATTTATGTTATCAGCCAAGCATTAGGTGGTACGTTTGGCAATATCGTCCTTTGGCTAGTAACATTCGCGATGTTCTTCTGCGGATTGTCCTCAATCACGTCGTTCTCCCGGATGATGTATGCATTTTCACGGGATAAAGGGATGCCATTTAGCCGTCATTGGGCCGAAATCAGCCGAAAATTTCGTACCCCTGCGAAAGCCATCTGGCTTGCGGTTATTCTCTCGTTTGTTTTGGCATTAATCGATTACATCACGAAACTGATTAATCCGAATGTAGGTTACTCAACGATTGCCTTCTTAACCGCGGTCAGTGTGGTTGGCTTGTATGTAGCCTACGGGATTCCAATTTTCCTTAAATTACGGGCCGAATCCAAGGGGATATTTTTACCAAAGCATTATGGTCCATGGCGCTTAGGAAAATGGAGCAAACCAATTAACATTATCAGCCTAATCTGGATTTTCTTTATATGCATAATGATGGTGGTTCCGCCAAATCAAATGGCAGCCTACGCGATTGGCGGCATGTTTGTCATTTTAATCATTATGGACTTAGGCTATTACAAGAAACATTTCAAAGGCCCGCAGGCAGCTCTTGCAAAGTCGATTGAAGAAATTAAAAAATTAGAAGATGAATTTGAACATGAAAAAGAGTAGAGTTGGAAGGAACAACAGCTGAAGGAAAAGCGTGCGATTTTAATAAAATTGCACGCTTTTTGTTGCATCATTCGTTCACTAAGGTATCAGGATAAATAATCAACTTTATGGGAAACTATTGGAAATTGCTTGTTTTCAAAAGGTGGCATCAAATGAACAACTATACGAATGACAATACGGCCAGACGTTATAAAGCCCATGTTAGCGTTGTGGGCACTTCTCAAATTCATTTAAGAAATCCTTATATCATTTGCTGGTGGTCCGCTGCCTTTCCGGGATTCGGACATCTGCTTTTGTCAAAATACCTGAGAGGATATGCATTATTTATTTGGGAAGTAGTTGTTAATATAAAGGCTCATGTGAATCTTGCCATGGTCTATTCCTTTCAAGGAAATATCGACATAGCCAAAGAAGTCTTGAACACAAGATGGCTCCTTATGTATATCCCTGTTTATTTTTTTGCGATTGGGGATAGTTATCGGACGACTGTTGATTTGAACAAGGTTTATCTATTAGCAGAAAACGAAAAACATCGTTTCAATACATTTAGTTTAGGCGCAGTAGAAATTAATTATCTAGATAAAAGAAATCCCGTTCTTTCGGTCATGTGGTCTCTTTCCATGCCAGGCCTTGGGCAGCTTTACATACATAGAATTTTGACAACCTTCTTTGTGATCATTTGGGTCGTTATCTTTTTTTATTGTTCACACGCCCTTGAGGCAGTTTCTCTCTTGTTTTTAGGCAATATCCAAGAAGCTACATCTGTATTGAATCCGGAATGGTTATTATTCCTCCCTTCGCATTATGGCTTTGCCACTTTTGACTCATATATCAATACGATTGAAAATAATAAACTCTATGAAAAGGAACAACGTACATATTTAAAGGACAATTACCAAGCATCAGGTTTCCGAATTATAAAAGGACAAAAAGTGAAGTGATCCTATGCAGGTGTTTTCAACGTTTGAAAGTAACGCCTTTTTAGAAATGGCTATTTCGACATTAGAGGAAAAGGGGATTAAAAAAGAAAATATATTTGCGGTCCCACTAGATAATCGAACAGAGGAACGAAGGGTTTTCGATTCCCTCCACCGCTCCGACGGAACATCCCTTGTTGATATAGGGATAGCACTTGCGACAGCTTTTGCCGTTATTGGAGCGAGTATCGGATTTAAATTGTCATGGGGTCCTATTTACTGGGGACTCATTGGTGCATTTATTGGATTTATTATTGGATTTGCGATTCGACTTTTTACTGAATTGATTTTAAAGAAAAATAGAAGGGTTTTAAGAGGTAAACATTCGGAGATTATTATCATAATTGATTGTGAGGACACACAGGCCGACCTAATCGAGAATATTCTTTGGAATCACTATGCATTTGGAGTAGCAAAAGTTAAATCTGTATAAAAAGGAAATTTTTTTCGGTGATGGCCAAAGAAAGTGAAATGAACCAATATGTCGTGAGCATCTTTTAATGGTTTTCACTCGTCTTGTGTTACCATAAGTCGTAAATGAAGAATAACGAGGTGTTGACATGAAAGTTGAAGTTTGGTCTGATTATGTTTGTCCGTTTTGTTATATTGGAAAACGCAGGTTAGAAGAGGCGTTAAACCAATTTCCACATAAGGATCAGGTGGAGGTTGAATTCAAAAGCTTTGAGCTGGATCCAAATTCACCGAAAAATACTGGTCAAAATATTCATGAAGTTTTAGCAGGAAAGTATGGAATGAGTATTGAGAAAGCAAAAGAAGCAAATCGAGGGGTTGGCCAGCAGGCAGCAACAGTGGGGTTAACCTTTAATTTTGATGAGATGAAGCCAACGAATACCTTTGATGCCCATCGCTTGGCAAAATTTGCGAAAACACAAGGGAAAGAAGCAGTGGTCTCGGAAAAACTTTTGAATGCCTATTTCGCAGAATCGCAGGATATAGGAGATTCGGAAACATTGGCTGACATTGCCGAGACTGCTGGTTTAAATCGACAAGAAATAGTAACGGTGCTGAATGATAAAGATGCTTATGCAAATGAAGTTCGCCAAGATGAAGCGATTGCTCAGCAATATGGTGTTCGCGGCGTTCCGTATTTTATCATCAATCAAAAATATGCGATATCTGGTGCACAACCGACGGAAACCTTCATGGGTGCCCTTCAAAAGGTATGGGAAGAGGAATCCCCTGTACCAGTACTGCAAGATCTTTCAACCGAGGACGATGTTAGCTGTGCCGATGGCAGCTGTGCGATTCCTGAAAAAAAGTAGTTTATTTATATAAAAAGACAAAGATGGGAAAGGATCACAGGTATCCTTTCCCATCTTTGCTTAAGAAATAAAAAAGCATAATATTTGTACTTTGAGAACTGTCTAGCTCCAGCACCCAGCGGCTAGTGTACTTCGCTCTTTTCCCTACGATAAGTCAAGCAGG
>NZ_BCVI01000029.1 GCF_001591665.1 Neobacillus soli NBRC 102451
CCGTGTTTCCTTTATCTCAGTCAAAGCGCTCCAGTCCATACGCCGCTTAACGGGTGCTTCCGCTTTTCTTATTAACGGTTTCGGATTCTTAATTCCCACATGTTACCGTCTTTCCAACAGGAGTTCATTTGATTATTGCCTCGTGTTGAATTTCGCCATCCAGAACATGTAAAATCATTTCTTCTTGTTGTGTTGCGCCGTCTAGAGGTCACTCTTCTTGTCGTATTTTTTCTTGATGTATTCTTTCTTGACGTATTTCTGCGTGAAGTGTTCCTTCGTGATGTCGCCCGACGTCCCGAAGTTCTTTGTCTGGAAGTTCTTTTCTGTGTTATCCCACGATTGTGGCCTGGGTCTCTGAACATGAAGTCCCCGAAACCCCCGCGTCTTACCTCATCGGCGGCTTGTTGAATATCCTCTGATGAAAATTCACTCATTTCTTTTCTGCACCTCCTTTAATATAGAAAAGGGAGCACGAAAACCGATTGACATTTTTGTCCATAAAACTCACTCTTCTTTTACCAATTTACGTATGTAGGGTTGCTTTTGTATGGGACAAAAGCCTATTAAAAGAAAAAATGCTAATCAAACGTGACAATCATCATTTTTCATTCATACGAATAAAGGAAGGAGGAATAAAAAATGGACGAGGGTACAAAATTACCGCACTACAAGCTTTTTATTAAACCAACCGATCTACGGGAACTCAAAAGAGATATTTGGATTGATGAGCCCATTCCTGCTCAGTTAACAATAGAAGGGAAAAAACTTGAAATCGATTTAAGTTATCGCGGTTCACATATTCGTGATTTTGCCAAAAAGTCTTACCAAATTTCTTTCTATAAACCAACAAAATTTAAAGGTTCAAAACTATTCCATTTAAACGCAGAATTCAAGGATCCATCCTTCATTAGAAATAAACTGTCCTTTGACTTTTTTTCGGAAATTGGCTGTTTAGCTCCACAATCTCGCCATATTTTATTAACGCAAAATGGAAAAGTGGAAGGAATTTATTTGGAAATTGAATCGGTGGATGAGAATTTTATCAAAAGAAGAAAACTCACGGACGGAAGTATTTTTTATGCAGTCGATGGCGATGCGAACTTTTCACTAATGAGCGATTTAGATAAGGAAACAAAAAAATCACTGGAATTAGGCTATGAAAGAAAGTGCGGGCCTATTGAAGATGATTTTTACTTACAGGAGTTCATTTATAACATTAATACGATTCCAAACAGTGAGTTCGAGAAAAGAATCCCAAAATTTGTCGATATCGAAAAATACCTCCGCTGGATTGCCGGGATTATTTTTACCTCCAATTATGACGGATTTGTTCATAATTATGCTCTTTACAGGAATGGGGAAACAGGCTTATTTGAAGTAATCCCATGGGATTATGATGCAACATGGGGAAGGGATGTAAATGGAAAGCTGATGGAGGCTAATTATGTCCCGATAGATGGCTTTAACACATTAACAGCACGGCTGTTAGATGTGGAGAATTTTCGAAAGCAATATCAAAACCTACTTGTAGAGATTATGAGCCATCAATTTACTGTAGAATATATGATTCCGAAGGTTGAAAATCTCCTTCAATTAATTCGCCCATATGTTTTACAGGATCCCTATAAAAAACAAGCTTTGAATGACTTTGATCAGGAGTTAGCGGTAATAACCGAATATATTGTGGAAAGAAGAAAATATTTGCAAAGGAAATTATCGATATTAGAGTAATAATTGCTATAAAAAGAGAATCTAAAAAGGATAAACTGCAAAAAAAGATGCCCCGAGGCATCTTTTTCAATATCTCCTGAAATTATTAGCTTCTTTTTGGTCTCCAAATGTTTCTTTCTCTCTGGTATCCCTCCATTTGGAAATTGTCATTTGGAGTTGTGGACCATCCCCAAGTTGCTTGTCTACTATCATTCCTGCGTCGATTAGAACAACATCTCGCAACCGTCCGTCTCGAAGTGTTCCGTCTCGAAGTGTTCCGTCTCGAAGTGTTCCGTCTCGAAGTGTTCCGTCTTGAAGTATTTCGTCTTGAAGTATTTCGTCTAGAAGTGTTCCGTCTTGTAGTATTTCGGCGGGAAGTATTTTGCTGCCTAGAAGTAATACGTCTAGAAGTAACCATGATAGAAGTTTGACCATTTCTGGAAGTATTCCGTCTAGTCGTTACAAGTACGAAGGATTGACGATTTCTGGAAGTATTCCGTCCAGTAGTTACCTGTACGAAGGATTGACGATTTCTGGAAGTATTCCGTCGAGTCGTAACCGGCACGAAGGATTGACGATTCCTAGAAGTGTTTCTTCTGGAAGTAACCATTACAGAAGTAGGACGATTTCTAGTAGTGTTCCGCCTTGTAGTAACCATTACAGAAGTAGGACGATTTCTGGAAGTGTTCCGTCTTGTAGTAACCATTACAGAAGTTGGGCGATTTCTGGAAGTATTTCGTCTAGAAGTTACTCTGCGTGAAGTCACCGGACGATGGGGACGCTTCCGCCGAGAATGTTTTTTGTGGTGTGTTCGCTTCTTTGATCCAGGGTCATTAAACATGTGTTTTCCATGCCCAGACCTTTTTACCGCCTCTGCAGCTCTTTGAATATCATCTGTTGAAAAACTTTTCATTTTTTCACCTCTTTTTATTCTTGAAAAGGGAGAGCAATGCTTTTAAAAAACTTCTCCTACGCGCTTCCTTCTCTCCTACTAATCTACGTTAGGACAGTTTTTTTTGTATAGGGTAATTGCTTATATTGGAAAAAAGTTTGTCCAAAAGTGACAAACATTTAAAAGTAAAAGGGTGTCAGGTACCAAACTGTAAATTATATGGAAGATTTCTTAATTAGTTTTTAAAAAAATAAAAAAGGCAGTGATTTTAGAATCACTGACTTTTCCAATACCTTTAAATATAGAGAATCAGGACTATCGCTTTAACCTTCTAAGTACGTTTGCTTCAAAATCGGGATGATTAATATCTAACCCCAAAATTTCATTTCGAAAGGACTTGAAACGGCCATTTTCCACTTCTAGGGTAAAATATCCTCGCGGACTTAAAAGATTTATATCCCCAATGATATTTTTCCTGTGTACAGGATCAAACAAATGAACTAAATTAGGATTGCTTGGATGTGGTTTGAAAAGACATCCTTGTTCCACACAAACCCTAACGATATTTTGTACCTTTGGATGAGCAATACTTTCAATTTTCTTGCTGACATTAAAACTGATCATAGTTGTCATTCTCCTTTCCCGTCATAAAACGATATGCAGGTGCAAAGGATTATATTCTTTTCCATAGCAACATAGTATTCTATGCACATATAAAGAAAAATATAAATTGGTCAAAACAATTATTTAATAAACTTACTACCATGTTAGATGAAATTAATGGTAAAATAGTAAGAAAATTAAATTAATTATTTAAAAAAGAGGAGTTGATCATGATGTTTTCTCCATTAACCCCATTGGACTGGAAACGCAGGGCATTGAAGTATTATCCGCAAAAGACGGCTGTCATTGATGGCGAGAAGGAGTTTACGTATCAGGAATTCGGTGAACGGACTGACCGTCTTTCAGCAGCCTTACATAAAGCAGGTATCGGCAAAGGTGACCATGTGGCAGTCATGCTGCCTAACACGCATTATATGTTGGAATGCTTCTATGGTATCTGCCAGCTCGGCGCAGTAATGGTCCCTTTGAATTACCGGTTAGCAGCGGGAGACTTGGAGTATATCATCAAGCATAGTGATTCGAAAATGTTGATTGTCGATGAAGAATTTACCGGTCCGATTGAGGAAATGGAGGGTAGCCTTTCCTTAGAACAGATCGTTATCGTTTCTGTAGAAGGACAGAAGACTTCTTTAAATGGAGTGGATTATGAGGCATTTCTTGAACATGTTCCTGATAAGGCGGTATTACCAGCGGTGGAAATCGATGAAAATCAGCTCCTCACCTTAAATTATACAAGTGGTACAACCTCAAAACCAAAAGGGGTGATGCTAACGCATCGAGGTAATTATCTTAACGCTGCTAATTTCTTATATCATCTTGATGTTAAACATGATGATGTCTATCTTCATACATTACCGATGTTTCATGCGAATGGCTGGGGCGGTGTCTGGGCGATCACGGCAGCTGGCGGTACCCATGTATGTTTACGAAAGGTCGATCCACCGTTAATTCTTGAGTTGTTTGAAGAGAAAAATATCTCACTGTTGTGTGGTGCGCCGACAGTGGTCAATATGCTTGTAAATGATCCAAAAGCGCAGGAAATTGCTATCAAGACCCAGCCGCGGATGGCGACAGCTGGTGCACCTCCAGCGGCTGCGCTGATTCATAAAGCACAAGAAATCCTTGGATTAAATATGATCCATGTCTATGGTCTGACGGAAACCTCGCCATTTATTCTTTATTGTGAATGGAAAAGGGAATTTGATTCAAAGTCAGGGGATGAACAAGCAACAATTAAGGCAAGACAAGGAATTGAACTTGCTTTTAACGGAGAAACAAAGGTTGTTCATCAAGACGGGGAAGAAGTGGCTTGGAATGGGAAGGAATTAGGAGAAATTATTACCCGTGGGAATGTTGTAATGAAGGGATATTATAAGGATCCGCAAACAACAGAAGCTGCCATTAGGGATGGGTGGTTTCATACCGGCGATTTAGCCGTCACCCATCCAGATGGGTTCATTGAAATCCAAGACCGTGCCAAGGATTTAATTATTTCAGGAGGAGAAAATATTTCTTCGACAGAGGTAGAAGGTGTGTTATACAAACATCCGGATGTCTTGGAGACGGCGGTTATTGCCATTCCTGATGAAAAATGGGGCGAGGTACCGAAAGCAATTATTGTTTTAAAACCTGGTGCACATGTGACAGAAGAAGAGATGATTCACTTTTGCAGGGCCAATATGGCTCACTTTAAGGCACCAAAAGCAGTTGAGTTTGTTGAATCCCTACCAAAGACAGCGACCGGTAAACTACAAAAATATCGTTTAAGGGAATTATATTGGAATGGTCCGAAAAAGGTAAATTAACCAAAAAAGGGCAGTGATGTTAAATCACTGTCCTTTTCCTGTGCTTAACTTATTATTGTACTACTTGTCCAAATGAATAGTGAATAATTATTCTTTGATGAATTCTTTCGTGCTTCTTATGGTATCAATTGGGCGGACTAATTTTTCGATTTGTTCGCGTTTTGGTTCTAAGAATGGAGGTAATGATAGCTTTTCTCCCAGCGTTTCATAGGGTTCATCACCCATAAATCCTGGACCATCTGTTGCAAACTCAAATAATATCTGTGGAGCCACTCTGACGTATAGAGATCCAAAAAAGTAGCGGTCGACAAAACCAGACGTTTGGAAGCCGAAGCCTTCCATTCGGCCAATCCATTCTTCTAAAACAGAGCGGTCTTCCACACGGAATGCCGCATGATGGACCGTACCAAAGCCTTGTCGGGCCTGAGGAAGAATCGTATTAAATTCTGCAATAATTTGCGCGCCATTTCCCCCTTCGCCCACTTCGAATAAATGAAACGATCCTTCATGACCTATTTCTTTAAATAGTAAGACCTTTTCCACCATTTCTTTAAAGTAATCAAAATTAGCAACGCGAACAAATATTGGTCCTAAGCCGGTAATGGCGTACTCTAATGGAACCGGTCCTTTTTGCCATGGAGTTCCAGCCGCAACACCTTTATTAATTTCATCGGAAATCAATTGATATTGCTGGTCATCAAAATCAACAAAGGACAGCGTCTTTTTGCCAAATTGTTCTCTCAGGCCAGTATGTTTTACGTCTAAACGATCAAAACGTTTGACCCAATAATCTAATGCAGCGTCGCTTGGGACACGGAAAGAGGTTTTGGAAATCTCATTTGTGCCGTGAATCCCTTTTGGAATGCCAGGGAAGTCGAAAAATGTCATATCAGTTCCAGCATTGCCGGTATCATCTGCAAAAAATAAATGATAGGTTTGAATGTCATCCTGGTTAACCGTCTTCTTTATCAAACGCATGCCTAAAATAAAAGTAAAAAATTCATAGTTCTTTTCGGCACTGCTTGTAATCGCGGTAACGTGGTGTATACCTTTTAATCCGTTCATATTGAACCCTCCAATTGATATAAAAATTAAAATAAAGTTAATTTTCTACTTAAGGAAATCATACTTATTTTCTTATAACTTTCATGTAATTATAGTTGAACATTTATCTTTAATTAAGATATTTTTAATTCGAGATAAATATATCATAAATAAATGAGATTGTCAAAATGGTTCGTTCTTAAAGTGTTCACATTTTAAAGGGTTTAATCGTTCCCAATGATGTTAATCACAAACAAGAGCTAAAATTAGTGTTACGTTACTAATGAGAAATATTATCACTAGTTAAATTAGTTCAAAGGAGAATCCTTATATGAGTGAATTTATTAATAACCGCGAGCAGCAGCCAATAAAAAATACCGAGCGCCTTGAGATATTAAAACAAATTTTTACAGACCTTCATAATGGAAGAAATATAGATGAGGTAAAACCCACTTCGATGCCCTTATCGGAAAAATAACTGTTGATGAAATATCCCAGCTTCAACATGATTTTATCGAAGGGATCTCGTCAGATGATCTACAGCGTTTATATGCTTTGCATACGGCTCTATTTAAAGGCTCGATTGAAGAAGGGGACCACCAAACAATGCGGCCGGAAGAGCAGCCAGGGCATCCAGTTCATATATTTAAACTGGAGAACCAAGCAATTGAAAGATTACTTAAAACGAAGATTCAAATTCACTTATGGCAATTTGAAAAAGAAGAAACAGATGAAAATGTGTTCAAACTCTTGGAAGATTGCAATCTGTTGCTTGATATTGAAAAGCACTACAGCCGGAAAGAAAATTTAATTTTCCCCTATTTAGAAACATACGGGATTTACGGTCCTACAACGAATATGTGGCGAATTGATGATTTTATCCGCGATGCCATTAAGGATGCCAAGCAAAAGCTAGCCAATTATCAGGGTGACAAGCAGGCAGTCATTGGGGTGGTTAACTATGTCATTCAAGAGACAAGTGACATGATTTACAAGGAAGAAAACATTCTCTTCCCGATGGCCTTGAAGAATCTAACTGAAGATGAGTGGATAAAAATCGCCCATGAAAGTGATGAAATCGGCTTTTGCCTAACAGCCCCGGCAGAAGAATGGAAGCCTGAACGAATAGCACTGGATGCTTTGGCCGTCACGGAAGGATATATTAAGATGGAAACGGGGATTTTGTCGTTAAAACAGCTCGAGCTGCTGTTGAATCATATGCCTGTAGACATCACCTTCATTGACCAGGATGACGTTGTCCGTTACTTCTCGCACGGGAAGGAAAGAATCTTTGCACGGACTAAAGCATCATTGGCCGCACCGTTCAGAACTGTCATCCGCCAAGAAGTGTCCATGTTGTTGAGGAACTGTTGGCGGACTTTAAATCGGGGAAAAAAGATTGTGAGGATTTCTGGATCAGGTTCAAGGATAAATATGTCTATATTCGTTACTTTGCTGTCCGCGATGAGAACGGCACATACATGGGGACCATTGAATTTACGCAAGATATAAATCCAATTCACGCTATTGATGGGGAAAAGCGGATCTTATCATAAGGATTGTAGAAATCTGAAAGGCACCTTCCAACAGGAGGGTGCCATTCCATTTTAATTGAGATTGACATGCTCGATAAATAAACACTATAATATTTCTTATATTCTGTTTTTCTATACACTTAGGAGAATTAACATCATATGAATAACAAAATTGTAGAAGAACTATGTACTCTTCATACGAATCTATCGAAGGAAGATATTCAAAGAATCAAAGAAGTAGTGACTAATTTACCGCTAATTGCTGACTTAAATAAAGCGAATGTTTTCGTTGATTGTCCTACGAAAGAAGGCAAGCATGCGATTGTCGTGGCAGAAGCTGCACCCACCACAACGAAATCGGTCTATATAAAACCGGTAGTAGGAAAGTTTGCCTATGAAGCATTTGAACCTTCCGTATTCTTTTCATTACGAACAGGTAAGCCGATGTTCCTTAATCGGGCGGTAACACAAGAAGGTAAGAAAGTTGACCAAAGTGTTGTCCCGATTAAGGGCGCAGGCAATCGTGTGATTGGGACGCTTATTATGGAAAAGGATATTAGTGACCAGCTTCAACATCAGCAAAAAATGGAAGCGTTGTCAGAGGCAACAGAGACGTTAAGTGAAATTCTTATAGGGATGACCGAGAATAGACCAATTATACCTGAGGTGATTGAGGATTCGTTATTCTTTCTTGATCAAGAGGGGAAAATTCTCTATTGCAACCCCGCCGCTGCCAATCTCATCCAAGAAATTGGTGAGGAAGAATGGCAAATAGGAAATCAGCTTGTGCATTATTTTCCTAGCATTGAAGAGATCCTTGACGATCCTGAAGAACTATTAGTGGAAGAAATAATGATTTTGAATCAAGTATTTCAAGTGAAAAAAATCAAATTAGGCCAGCTCAATCAATCGAATGGGACCTTTGTGATCTGTAAGAATATTACTGAGCTTCGGGAAAAAGAAAGAGAACTAATTGTCAAATCCGTCGCCATTCGTGAAATCCATCACCGCGTAAAAAATAATCTGCAGACAGTTGCTAGCCTGCTGCGACTTCAAATGCGAAGAGGGTTACCGGAGGAAAGCAAAGTCCACTTTGTGGAAAGCCTTAATCGAATAACGAGCATTGCCTCCGTTTACGAGATTATCCTTTCCAATTCAAGTGTGGACGATGTTGATATTTATAGTTTAATAGAGAAAATCGGCAACATGCTGGTATTTGAAGCAGAGCATGAAAATAAAAAGATTAGCATCACCTATTCTGGACCGCCCCATCTCTTGATTAAATCGAATAAAGCCGTGTCAGTAGCATTAGTGATTAATGAATTAATCCAAAATTGTGTGAAGCATGCCTTTAAAACGAGGGCAGAGGGTAAGATAGAAGTTTTATTTGAGCAACAAGGTGATGAAATAAAGGTACAGGTAATCGATAACGGCGAGGGGTATTCACCAAAGGCCAAGTCATCATTAGGCTTAGAAATCGTATCGATGATGATTGAACATGATTTATCGGGTCATTTTTTAATTGAAAGAGCTGAGTCAGGAACGATTGCCTCAGTTAGATTCCCGATTAATAGGGAGCTGATTCAAACATGAAAAAGCGAATCATGGTGGTTGAGGATGAGTCGATTGTTCGTTTAGATGTAGCGATGATGCTAGAAGATGCCGGGTATGAGGTTGTCGCCCAAGCAGGGGACGGAGAAAAAGCCGTTGAACAGGCATTTTCACTGGAGCCTGATTTAATCATTATGGATATAAAAATGCCAAAAATGAATGGTCTTAAGGCTAGCGAAATTATTTCAAAGAAAACGAATACTCCAATCCTTCTTTTAACCGCCTATAGCCAGCGTGAGTATGTGGACAAAGCGAAACAAGCAAATATTATGGGCTATTTAGTGAAGCCGATTAATGAAGCTAGTCTCATACCTGCCGTTGAAATTGCCTTAAGGCAGGCTGAAAATGCAAAGGCTTACCGGGAACAAGTAGAAACCATGAACAAACAGCTATTGGAAAGAAAGATAGTTGAAAAAGCAAAAGGGATCTTAATGCAGAAATTTGAACTGCCTGAGGATGATGCTTTCAAGAAAATGAGAAAAATCAGTATGAACAAACAGATTACAATGGAAAAGGTAGCAAAGCAAATTATCCTAAAGTATAATGCTTAAACCCTTCACAAGTGAATAGACCGAGCAAAGGTGCTCTGTGGTTTTTTAATAATAAAACCGCACGGCACCTTTTTGTCTTTTTTCGATTAGTAAATCTAGCAATTTTTCAAGTTAGGAGGGGATTACCTGACTTGGAAGGGTCTATCACTAGAAGGCGCTTACACAATCCGTTTAATATAGAATAATAACTACTTTCAAGGAGGGGTTTACTATGGAAATGGTAGGAAAGTTTGTTATCTACATAATCATGGCATGTGCCGTGATGGGGGCCATCGCTGCCATTCGAAACAGTGATGAGGGATTAGGGAAACAATTTATGGAGGGTTTGCATTCTGTCGGCTATATCTTCGTGCCTGCTGCAGGAATCATGGCATCCATTCCGTATCTATCATGGTTTATTGATAAAGTGTGTGGTCCATTTTTTGCGGCCATTGGTGCCGACCCGGCAATAGCCGCTACCGCCATATTAGCAACAGATATGGGTGGGTATCAATTAGCCGAAGTGTTAAAGCAAACCCAAGAAGGCTGGATTATGGCAATGATCGTCGGCTTTATGGCTGGTGCAACGATTGTCTTCTCCATTCCTATGGGCCTTGCCATGCTGGATAAACGTGATCATAAATATATGGCACTCGGCGTCATGTCAGGGGTATTGACGATCCCAATTGGTGCACTAATCTCTAGTACGATTATTACTTTATCAAGCTCAAAATTCCGTGATTTTATCGCAACCACGGGAGAAGCAAAATATCAATTTGCTTTAGGATATGGAAAAATTCTTTTAAATTTAAGCCCGCTTCTTCTTTTCGTTGTTATAATTGCAGTAGGCTTATATTTCCTGCCAGATTTAATGATCAAGGCCTTTATGTGGTTTGGGCGCATTATGGATGCCGCAATCAAACTTGTCCTAGTCTTCTCAATCGTTGAAATTTTCACTGGCCTATTCAGCACTGTGTTTGGAGCGTGGGGCTTCCACCCAATCATGGCGGATAAAGCAGACCAATTCCGCGCCTTAGAAACGGCCGGTTATATCGGGATTATGTTGGCCGGTGCATTTCCAATGGTTTATTTACTGCAGAAATATGCAGGAGGTCCATTGGAAGCGATCGGACGTAAAGTGGGTCTAAGTAAAGAAGGCAGTGCGGGGATTGTAGCGACAATTGCCAATATCCTTGCGATGTTTAAACTAGTAAAAACAATGCCGCCAAAGGATAAGGTTATCAACATTTCCTTTGCTGTTTGTTCCGCGTTCCTTTTAGGAGACCATTTATCTTTTACAGCGAATTTTCAGCCGAGCTTGATTTTCCCAATTATTGTTGGAAAACTTTCAGCCGGTATTATTGGTATCGGTTTAGCCTATTGGTTATCCGTACCGAAGGCGCTTGAATTGGAGAAGAAGGACCGTGAAGCAGGAATTATTGGTAAAGATGAATATTTACCAAAGCAGAATAGTAAAAATGTGAAAAAAGTAGGGTAACAAAGTTTGTCATCAAGGGGGCCGTTGTAATGAGTGAAGAGAAACAACGATTTATCCAGGAATTCGTGCCGGGAAAGCAAGTGACATTAAGTCATATCATTGCAAATCCTGATCCGGATATGTTTGATAAATTAGGGATTCAGCAAGCAGGTGCTATGGGGATTTTGACCTTGACACCAAGCGAAACCGTGATCATCGCGGGTGATTTAGCAACAAAAGCGGCCGATGTTCAAATTGGCTTTTTAGACCGCTTTACCGGTAGTCTTGTCATTATCGGAAGTGTTTCCTCGGTGCAAATGGCGATGGAAGAAATTAACCGGTTCTTGTCCGAAATATTACAGTACACTCCATCAAGAATTACCAAATCGTAGTGGAGACGTCTATTATGAAAAAAAATAGGGCAATGCTAATCGGCTCCATTGGCGCAGGGAAATCAACGTTAACTAATGCACTTCTTGAACGGAAAATGGCAGCGGTTAAAACGCAGTCACTCAATTATCAGGACTGGATTGTCGATACACCCGGTGAGTACACGGAAAATCCTTTTTTCTATAAAAATATTATGGCGACGGCACTTGAAGTGACACATGTATTATATTTGCAAGATGCCACAAGGCAAAGGACGATTTTTCCTCCTGGATTTAGTACTGGCATCAATAAGCTTCCGATCGGGGTCGTTACGAAATGTGACTCTGAAAACGCGGATGTTGGTGCCGGCATTAAACAATTGAGGAGCGTTATTCCAAAGGGACCCATCGTCATTTCTTCTTCGATTACCGGAAAAGGGATTCAGGAAATTCGAAATCTAGTAAAATGCAACTCCATGGATGAGATGAAAGCATATGCTGAGTCCATCCCGGAAACGGATATTATTTTCTTATGAATCTAGCTCCAGCGCCTGACCAAAGCGCTGGAGCTTTTTTTCATGAAACCCTTTACAAAAGTGGAGGATTAGACTATATTCTTAGTATACAAAAGAATTTATCAGGCAAAGGCGCCTTGTATGAACTGTCATGAAAATGATAGTTCATATGAGGTGCTTTTTTTGCATGTTCAATAATAGTCTGAATAGTAAGGCCCATAGACATTTTAGGATCGAGGTGATCATCATCAAACGATACGAGCCTCAAAAAGAGGATATTCTTAGTGCAGGGATTGACATCGGCACGAGTACGACAAAGCTTGTCATCAGTAAATTCTCGCTGATGAATATGGCGGGCGGGATGCATATGCCCCGGATTGAGATTATCAATAAGGAAGTATTATATCGCAGCCCCATCTACCGAACTCCTTTACGAACAACAACTACGATTGATATGGAAGCGGTAGAAACGATTGTAAGAGAAGAATACGCTAAGGCTGGAATTGAAGCCAAAGATATTCAAACGGGTGCTGTCATCATCACAGGAGAAACGGCGACGAAACAAAATGCGGAAGAAACGATCCATTCGTTATCAGATCATGCTGGTGAATTTCTAGTAGCAACTGCCGGCCCGGATTTAGAGGGAATCATTGCTGCCAAAGGTTCCGGTGCCTATGAATATTCGAAAAAGACAGGCAAAGTTATTGCAAATATTGATATCGGCGGGGGTACAGCCAATGTGGCGGTTTACAAAGCAGGAAAGCTTTGCGGAACCTGTACATTACATATTGGGGGTAGATTGATTGAGTTTGCCGGTAATCAGATTAAGAGTGTTTCACCTCCGATAAAAAAATTGCTTCAACAGTGGGGGCCATCCTCAGCGGCAAAAGAAGGTGACAGCCGCCATGTAACAGTGATACAAAAGTTAACCGATTTTATGGCAGCCGTCATTGCAAGAATGTTAAATCGAGAACTATTGGAATCGGATAAGCCTTTGCTTTTAGGTCACGAGCCGGACTGGCAGGAGGACATTGAGGTGATCATGTTTTCCGGCGGGATCAGTGAATGCATCTACAAATATGAGACTGGTGCAGCCGGCACAGCTCAATATGATGATATCGGGGAAATGCTGGCTGCTTCCCTTAGGGAGAGTAAAGAACTTTCGTTATGGAAATGGGTCAAGCCATTTGAAACCGTTCGGGCCACCGTACTCGGGGCAGGGACGCAGACGACGGAAATAAGCGGGGCGACGATTCATGTTGAAAGCAATGAGTTGCCGTTAAGAAATCTTCCGGTTTATCAAATTCCGTTTGGACAAGTACTGCAGGACGGGTTAAAGCGAATGCCTGAGGCCATTACCCAAGCGCTAGAAATCTATGACCCACAGAGGGAGGGGCAGAACTTTGCCTTGTATTTAACGGAAATGCCCTATTTAGGTTTTCGCGATATTCAAGAATTGGCCGCAGTCATTTTGTCGTCGATCCAAGCCAAACCCAATCACCAGCAACCATTAGTGATAGTTTTAGAAAGTGACCATGCCAAGGTCCTAGGGCAAACATTGAAAGTCCAAAATCCTTCGGGAAGCATCATCTGCATTGATCAAATACGGGTTGAACATGGTGATTATATTGATATTGGACATTTGCTGCAAACAAGTGTGGTCCCAGTGGTAATCAAAACATTAACGTTTCATCATTAAGAAAGGAGGATTTTTCCAATGAAGCTGCAAACAAATTATTTAGGAACAATCTATCAATTCACATCCTTAAAAGACTTATTTGCGAAGGCGAACGAAGAAAAATCCGGAGATCGTTTGGCTGGAATAGCGGCAGAAACCGTCCAAGAACGAATTGCTGCAAAAGAAGTACTTAGTCATTTAACTCTGTCAGATATTCGAGAAAACCCGTTACTTTCACCGGAAACGGATGAGGTTTCGCGAATTATCGAAGGTCAGCTAAACGAACCTGTCTACCAATCTATTAAAAATTGGTCTGTGGCTGAGCTTCGTGAGTATATCTTGAATGATACAACGACAGGTGAAGATTTAAAAAGGCTAAGCCGGGGATTAAGTAGTGAAATGATTGCTGCAGTGGCAAAACTTATGTCCAATCTTGATCTCGTCCATTCAGCAAACAAAATTGAAATTTTAACAAAATGCAATATCACCATTGGATATAAAGGTACGCTAGCTTCAAGGCTTCAGCCGAATCATCCGACGGATAATGTAGAGGGAATGATTGCCTCCCTTAAAGAAGGCCTGTCTTACGGGATCGGGGATGCGGTCATCGGTATCAATCCGGTCGATGATTCGGTAGAAAGTGTAAAGCGCCTGCTTCATGCGACCCACAATTTTATTAAAGAATGGGAAATTCCGACACAAAACTGTGTCCTGGCCCATGTCACGGCACAAATGAAGGCCATTGAACAAGGAGCGCCGTCAGATATGATTTTCCAAAGTATTGCTGGGACTGAAGCTGCGAACCGCTCGTTTGGAATTACCGCTTCCTTGCTTTCGGAAGCAAACGATTTGGCGAAGACTCTAGGGACTGGAACAGGGCCGCAGCGTTTATATTTTGAAACGGGTCAAGGCTCGGAGTTGTCAGCTGAAGCACACTTCGGAATCGACCAAATGACACTTGAATCAAGAAATTATGGGTTCGCCCGCTATTATGATCCATATATCGTCAATACAGTGGTTGGCTTTATCGGTCCGGAATACTTGTATAACAATAAGCAAGTGATTCGTGCTGGTTTAGAAGATCATTTCATGGGAAAAATGCACGGCATTCCGATGGGTGTGGATATTTGTTACACGAACCATATTAAAGCAGATCAAAATGATATAGAAGATCTAGGGGTCCTACTTACCGCTGCCGGGGTAAATTTTGTAATCGCAACACCAATGGGTGATGACTGTATGTTAAATTATCAATCACTAAGCTACCATGATGTTGCCACATTAAGACAAACGATGAATAAACAACCATCCCCAATCTTCGCTGAATGGCTCGAGAAAATGGGGATCTTTGAAAATGGAAAACTAAGTAAGATTGCCGGGGATCCGACCATTTTTTCGAGATAGGAGTTGAATAAAGTGAATCCTGAGCTTATAGAAAAAATAACAAGACTGATTGTTGAAAAATTACAAGCCCAAAATCCTCCTGGAGGCGGGGGGGCCGCAAACAGTGTGGCGCCCTCGGCATCTGCTGTGAAATTTTGGGATCATACTTCAAGCTCCGAACCTAAAAATATCTCTCGCCCCGCTCTGAATGTTTCAGATGCGAAAGTGGAGGAAGGACAGGGGCGTATAGAATTTGGCAACTACTCTGAATCCAACTCAGTTAGAAAGAAAGAGTCAGCTGTTAAAAAAGAAGAACAGCGGACGGAAGCCATTTATCCTGCTTCAGGAGTTGAAAATCCATTCGATCCGGAAGAACTAAAGAATCTGATTAGTAAAACACCGTCCCGAATCGGAGTTGGACGAGCGGGTTCACGGCCGAAAACAGATACATGGTTAAAATTTCGCTTTGACCATGCTGCAGCCGTCGATGCTGTTTATGGTGATGTCAATGAGGAGCTGCTTAAACGGCTTGATCTCTTTAAAGTAAGCACAAAGGTTAGGGATAAAGAAGTTTACATCCGCCGCCCTGATTTAGGACGCAAGCTTTCGGATGAAGCGAAGCAAATGATTAGCGAAAAATGTCGTAAAGCACCAACCGTGCAAATTATTGTATCAGATGGACTAAGCTCGAGTGCCGTAGAGGAAAATGTGGAGGATGTCTACCTATCTCTACAGCAATCGCTGAAAAGTTTGGGACTTGATTCGGGTACCCCTTTTTATATCGAAAAAGGACGGGTTGCCGTGATGGATGATGTTGGAGAAGCGCTTCTGCCGAAGGTCGTTGTGTTATTAATTGGGGAGCGCCCAGGTCTTGTTAGTGCAGAATCCTTAAGTGCTTATTTATGCTTCGAGCCGCGGAAAGGAACAATCGAGGCTGATCGAATGGTGATTTCGAATATTCATAAGGGCGGGATCCCGCCTGTTGAGGCTGGTGCTTATCTCGGTACGGTCATTCAGAAAATATTAAAATATGAGGCTAGCGGCGTGTCGCTTGTTCAAAAGGAAGGCTAAGGGGGGAGTAGTTTGGCTTTAGAACGTATTTACGCTGACATATTAGCAGTTCGAGTAATTCCAAATGTTGACCCTGATTTGGCGGAGCAATTTAACCTTGAACCACATCAAAGAAGCTTGGCCATCTTTACCTCAACCGTTGATGATATTGGATATACGGCCCTTGATGAAGCAACAAAACGAGCTGATGTCGAAGTCGTTTATGCCCGCTCCTTTTACGCAGGTTCCGGCCACGCTTCCGGACCATTGTCGGGAGAGATGATTGGGATGATTGCAGGGGCGTCCCCTGATGAAGTGAAAAGCGGAATGGAAGCAGTGCAGCAAACGGCAAAGTCCGATGCCTTTTTCGAAGCAATCAATCACGAAAAAACGCATGCCCTTTATGCCCATGTTGTTTCGAGAACGGGTTCCTATCTTTCGAAGGAGGCAGGAATCAGGCAGGGTGAGCCGCTTGCCTATCTGATTGCCCCGCCGTTAGAGGCAGTCTATGGCCTTGATGCGGCGCTGAAGGCAGCCGATGTTAAACTTGTAAAGTTTTTTGGCCCGCCGTCAGAAACAAACTTCGGCGGTGGATTACTGACAGGCACCCAATCAGCTTGCCAGGCGGCAGCAGAAGCTTTCCGGCAAGCCATTTTGGACATCGCCCAAAATCCGATTAAGTATTAAAAAGTGTTTTAGAAGGAGTGAGTACTAGTGCATTTTGATCAGGATCTCCAATCAATACAAGAAATGCGAGATGCCGTCAAGCGTGCGAAAGAGGCTCAATTGAAATACATGTCCTATTCACAGGAACAAGTAGATGAAATTGTTAAGCATGTGGCACAAGCCGCATTTGCAAAATCCCTTGAGCTAGCACAAATGGCGGTTGAAGAAACTGGCATGGGTATCGTGGAACATAAAAGGATTAAAAACGAAGTGGGTTCAATGGCAGTCTATGAATCAATTAAAAATGAAAAAACAGTGGGAATTATAAGTGAGGACCGTGTTCATAAGATAACGGAAGTCGCGTATCCATATGGGGTGGTGGCTGGGATTATTCCAACGACCAATCCTACTTCCACAGCAATTTTTAAAGCATTGATTTCATTGAAAACAAGAAATGCCATCGTCGTCAGCCCGCACCCAAGGGCTGTAAAATGTACGGTTGAAGCCTTGAAAGTTTGCAACGAGGCCGCGGTTAAGGCGGGTGCACCTGAAGGGCTGATTGGCTGGATTTCCAAGCCTTCGATGGCCGCAACAAATGAATTAATGAAACACCGCGACGTGAATGTCATTTTGGCAACGGGCGGCGGGGCATTAGTTCGCGCTGCTTATAGCTCTGGCAAACCTGCCTATGGCGTTGGACCAGGGAATGTCCCTTGCTATATTGAGAAAAGTGCCAATGTTTCTAAAGCTGCAGCAATGATTATCGATAGTAAGTCGTTTGATAATGGGACGATTTGTGCAACAGAGCAATCCTTGGTGGTTGATCGGAATATCCAGCAAATGCTGATCCGCGAGCTTAAAAATCAAGGCGCATATTTCTTGAATACGGAAGAGAAAGTCTTAGTAGAAAAAGTAATTGTTCTGTCACCAGGGCATTTAAATCCAGCAATCGTTGGTCAAAGTGCAGTGAAAATTGCCGAAATGGCGGGAGTTCAGGTGCCGGCTGATACAAGGGTGCTTATCGCTGAAGAGACACGAGTTGGTAAAGATGTACCATTTTCTATTGAAAAACTGTCACCACTCTTTGCCCTTTATACAGCTGAAAACTATGAAGAAGCAAAAGAATACTGTTTAAAGCTTCTGAATCTTGGCGGCAGGGGGCATAGCTTGTCCCTTCATACGAATGATGAGGCAGTCGCTAAGGAATTTGTTCTTGAAATGCCTGTCTCAAGAATAATGGTCAATACCCTTTCATCGATTGGTGCAGTTGGAGCAACAACAGGCTTAATGCCTTCCTTAACACTTGGCTGTGGTTCCTATGGCGGAAATATTACCTCAGATAATGTGTCCTCACGCCATCTGATTAACATTAAGAGAATGGCTTATGGAATCAAGGAAGTTACCATCCCAAAACCATCATCTTCAACTTCAGTCAAAGAGGAAGCGGCAGGTAATCAGGATGTTGAAAATATTGTTGACCAAGTAATAAAACAAGTAGCACCAGCCGGTGAGGTTGACGCAAAGATGATTGCCGACATGGTAAATCAAGTAATCCAAAAATATCAAACCAACTAATTAGGAGGAATGTAAAATGGCTAGAGAATTAACAGCATTAGGAATGATTGAAACAAAAGGTTTAGTAGCATCGGTAGAAGCAGCTGACGCAATGGTAAAGGCAGCAAATGTCCATTTAGTTGGTAAAGTTCATGTAGGCGGCGGAATAGTGACTGTCCTTGTTCGCGGTGATGTAGGTGCCGTTAAAGCAGCTACTGAGGCAGGTGCTGCCGCTGCCGAACGAGTGGGAGAGCTTATGAGTGTTCACGTCATTCCACGTCCACACAACGAATTAGAAAGTATTTTACCAAAGGTAGAAATCGAACTTTAATTCTAGACTAATAGGTTAGGAGCATGAAACATGGATCAACAGGCCATCCAATCGATAGTGGAGGAAATTGTTTCACGGTTAACTGGAGCCTCCACGGGAAATCGTTCCATACCAATGGCTGTTTCTGCTCGGCATTGTCATTTAAGTAAAAGCGACCTAGAGGCCCTTTTCGGTGAGGGGTATGAGTTAACGAAAAAAGCGGATTTATCACAACCAGGTCAATTCGCGGCAAACGAATCTATTACGATTGTCGGACCAAGAGGGAGCATTGAAAAAGTGCGCATTCTTGGTCCTGCGCGTTCGATGACCCAAGTGGAGGTAAGTCAAACCGATTCGGTCAAGCTCGGTGTAAAACCACCTTTACGAGAATCAGGTGATATTGAAGGGTCGGCACCCATCACACTCGTCGGACCGATTGGCAGCCTTTATAAAAAAGAAGGACTAATCATTGCCCAGGCTCATATTCACATGGCACCCGATGATGCGCTCTCATTCGGTGTTGGGAATGGGGAGTATGTCAAAGTGGAAGTGGATGGCGCCCGGCCTGTAACCCTTGGGAAGGTTTTGATTCGTGTATCTCCTAGGTACAAGCTTGAAATGCATGTCGATACAGATGAGGCCAATGCCGGTTTTATTACCGGAAAAACAACCGGGAAACTTGTTAAATACGAGGAAAATAAATTAGCTGGGAATGCTGAATCCTTCGAAAGCTTTGTTGGAAATCCGAAGGAAATGGTACCACCGGCTCCTAAAAAAGTTTCGAATCTGAAAAAGAAAAAGCTGTTAACGCAACGAGATGTACAAGATTGCCAAGAAGAGCAAATTGTGGTTGATCCTTCAACAATTATTACCCCTTTAGCACGTGATACCGCACGGGAATTGGGGAAAAGCATCAGGATATTTTAATCATCGTAGTGAAAGAAAGAGGTGAAGAACGTGTCTAGAGCAATAGGAATGATTGAAACAAGAGGACTAATTGGTTCCATCGTTGCGGCTGATGAGATGTTGAAGGCTGCTGATGTAACCTTAGTGAAGCAGGAAAAAGTTGATGCTGCCCTCGTTACCGTATTGATACAGGGAGATGTCAGCGCCGTTCAGGCCGCTGTAGAGATTGGTAAACTGGCTGCTGCAAGGGTAGGGGAGCTCGTTTCCGCCCATGTCATCCCACACCCGGATGAATCAATCAGGGATGTTTTATTAAAAAAGGATGAAAAAGTAAAAGAGTCCAGTAAGAAAAAGGAAATTCCCGCAGAAAATAAAACTTCTACTAAAAAGAAAATAGATACGTCCCAGGCAGCGAAAGATAAAGGAAAAGCAGAAAATATATCTGATGAAGAAAAATAATCTCGAATTCCACCTCTGGGGTATATAGATAAAGCAGACGGAACGGAGGATAAAAAATGGCTTTTACACGCAGAAAAATAGCTGTCATTGGGGCAGGATTTACCGGTGCGACAGCTGCACTAATGCTTGCCCAAAAGGAACTTGGAGATGTTGTATTAGTTGACATCCCGTCACAGTCCAACCCCACTAAGGGGAAGGCTCTTGATATGCTGGAGGCAAGTCCAGTTCAAGGCTTTAATGCGAAAATAATCGGAACTTCCAACTATGAAGATATTAAAGATGCCGATTTGGTATTAATCACCGCTGGCCTGCCAAGAAAGCCGGGGATGAGCCGAGATGACTTAGTGGCAACAAATGAGAAGATTATTAAAGAAGTTTCTGAGCAAGTAAAAATTTACGCTCCCAATAGTTACATCATCGTTTTAAGTAATCCGGTTGATGCGATGACCTACGTTTGCTATAAGACAACTGGATTTCCGAAAAACCGCATCATCGGCCAATCCGGTGTGTTAGACACAGCACGTTTCAATACATTTGTTGCGCAGGAATTGAATGTCTCGATTGAAGACATTTCTGGATTTGTCCTTGGCGGTCACGGCGATGATATGGTTCCATTAGTCCGCTATTCCTATGCAGGTGGCATCCCACTTGAAAAAATTCTTTCTCCTGAAAGAATCGAAGCAATTGTGGAAAGAACCCGTAAAGGTGGCGGGGAAATCGTTAACTTGCTTGGACAAGGAAGCGCCTATTACGCCCCAGCGGCCTCCATGGTACAAATGGCAGAAGCCATCCTAAAGGATAAGAAACGTATTTTGCCATCAATCGCATATCTCGAGGGCGAATACGGTTATAGTGATATTTATCTAGGAGTGCCAACAATCTTAGGCGGAAACGGAATTGAAAGTGTCATCGAGATTCCATTAACGGAGGAAGAAAGGGCTTCACTGGATAAATCCGTTGAATCTGTTCAACAGGTGATGTCGATTCTAGAAGCAGCAAAGGCTTAAAAACCAATGCCAGTAGTTTCGAATGATGTTTGAATTTAACGAGGAAAAGTTTTAAAGGGGGTCTACTTTTAAAAAGTGGGCCTTTTAATTATGGACTTTTAATTCAGCTAAGAAGGTTACTTCGAATGGTGTAACTGCTTGATTCGCGTAAATTACTTTTCTAAATTGCGACAATAATAGCCATTTCTAGAGTTTTACGGTCTTCGCTGGTCGATAAAAAAACAGTCCATTTTCACAAAGCTGTAACAGGTTAAATAAAATATTGGAAAAAATAGGTGATAATAAAAGTATAAACAAACTTTAAAACAGGGAGGGATGAAGGGGTGAATACCTATTAAGAGGAGGGGGAAAATGAAACAAAGAAAATGGATTGCAATGCTTTTAGCTGGTGGAAAAGGGACAAGATTAAACCTGCTTACCAACACGATTGTCAAACCGGCAGTGCCGTTTGGAGGCAAATACCGGATTATTGATTTTGCTTTAAGTAATTGTAAAAATTCGGGAATCGACACAGTCGGCATTTTAACGCAATATCGCCCTTATATTTTGCATGCTCATCTTAGAAATTGCAGCTATTGGAATCAGCCTGCTAGTTTTGGCGGTTTAACCATTCTTCCGCCCTATCAGCGCGATGATTCAGGGGTAGAGTGGTATGAAGGCACCTCGCATGCCGTCTTTCAAAATATTGAATTCATTGAGCAGCATCACCCTGACTTTGTATTGATTCTCTCTGCCGATCAAGTCTATAAAATGAATTATACGCTAATGCTTGAGCAGCATATTGAAACAAAGGCGGATTGTACAATTGCTGCTGTTAAAGTTCCATGGGAAGAGGCACATCGATTTGGTCTAATAAAGAGGGACAAATTCTCCTCAAAAATTATTGATTTTGAAGAAAAGCCAACAAATCCGACCTCGAATCTTGCTTCCATGGGAATTTATATTTTTAATTGGTCTATTTTGAAGGACTACCTCATTCGAGAGGAGGAAAAGGAATTTACGGAGCGGGATTTTGGCAAGAATATTATCCCTTCGATGCTGAGAGATGGATTGCAATTGTGTGTGTACGAATTCAACAACTATTGGAAGGATGTCGGGACCGTCCATAGTTACTGGGAGGCAAACCTGGACCTTTTAAAAAGTGAAAACAATATTTTCCTTCTAGATCCTGAGTGGGAAATCCATACGGTCGAAAATAACGAGCCTCCTTTCTATTTAGATGAAGGGGCAAAGGTGCAGCAAAGCTTAGTAAGCGAAGGCTGTGAAATTTACGGTACGATCGAAAAATCCGTTTTATTTCATGGCGTGAAGATAGGAAAGGGGGCACGTATTAAAAACGCAGTCATCTTACCCCATGCGATTGTGGAAGAGAATGTGTGGATTGAAAATGCAGTGGTTGGAAGCCAATCGGTAATTAAGAATGGTGTGATTATTGTCTCAAAGAACCCCGAAGTGCATTTAATGGTTGTTGGAAATCATGAAATCGTTGATCCAATGATTAAAGAGAAACCATCTAAAAACAATGTCATATCTGTCCAGTCATAGTTGGGCAAATTCCCTTTCGTAAAAACTGTCCAAGTTCCATTTTAACGGGATTCAGGACAAACTTTAAATATCGTTTCCTAGTAGAGAAGTGGAGTCTTTCCAGCGAAGGGCTCTTTTTATTTATACCACTCAAATCACCACTAAATGTTATTCCCATACCCTAAGTTGTTTTCCTTTTAACAAAATGTTGCGTGTAGGCAAAAAATATTTACAAATACAAGAAACCATGTTACGATACTTGCATATTTATAATCTGAGCGAACTATATTACTTAAAAAGTTGCACTAAGGAAAATAATTTAACTTTGTCCATCTTTTAAGGAGGGGATAATTATGGGGACTCAAACTCAAACCAAAGATGTAAGAGAAGAGCAAGGCTGGTTAAAACAAAGCTCAAATAGTAGTTTAGAAGAGGTAAATAACACAGTGAGTGTTCCGTCTAAAGGGGGATTCTGGCGAAAGCTTTTGGCCTTTGCCGGTCCTGGTTCCTTGGTAGCGGTTGGATATGTGGATCCAGGAAACTGGGCGACATCGATTGCCGGTGGGGCACGTTTTGGTTACACCCTGCTGATTGTCATTCTCCTTTCGAATCTAATCGCCATGCTGCTCCAAGCATTGGCATCCAAACTTGGTATCGTAACTGGAAGGGATCTTGCACAAGCAACTAGGGATGCAACGGGAAAGAAAACAGGCTTTTTTCTCTGGATATTAACGGAACTTGCTATTATTGCCACCGATTTAGCTGAGGTTATCGGTTCTGCAATAGCGTTAAATTTATTATTTGGTATACCTTTATTATTAGGAATAACCATTACCACCTTGGATGTGCTGCTCCTGCTTTACTTGCAAAAGAAAAGCTTTCGGATTATTGAATCAATTGTCATAGTGTTAATGGTTACTATTTTTGTCGTATTTGCTTTTGAAGTCATCGTGTCAAAACCTGAAATCTCGGCATTGTTTAATGGATTTGTTCCGAAAATGGAAATCGTTACAAATCCAAGCATGCTCTTCATATCACTGGGGATTTTAGGAGCAACGGTCATGCCGCATAATTTATATTTGCATTCGTCTATCGTGCAAACAAGACAGTACAAAAGAACGGTTGAAGGAAAAAGAGAGGCACTAAAATTTTCATTAATTGATTCGACATTCTCTTTAACAGGTGCATTTCTTATTAATTCGGCTATCTTAATTCTTGGAGCGGCTGCCTTTTATGGAACAAATTTAAATGTATCTGAAATTGAAGCAGCCTATGCCCTGTTAAGTCCAACCTTAGGTGTAGGGATCGCAAGTACATTATTTGCGGTTGCCTTACTCGCCTCTGGCCAAAATGCAACGATTACTGGAACGATAAGTGGTCAAATCGTCATGGAAGGTTTTATTCATTTACGAATTTCACCGTGGCTTCGCCGCTTAATTACCCGTTTATTAGCAGTCATTCCTGCCTTTATTGTAACTTGGATTGGCGGCTCTAAAGGAACAGGTGAACTTCTGTTGTGGAGTCAAGTGGTTTTAAGCCTGGCGCTCCCATTTGCGGTTATCCCGTTAGTCTTATTTACAAGTGATAAAAAGAAAATGGGTGAATTCGCAAATTCGCTGCCAGTAAAAATATTGGCATGGGTATGTACCGTGGTTATTGTCCTATTGAATGTATTCTTAATCGGTTATATTGTTGTTACGGGGCAAGAATTAGGATAAATAGAAGAAAGATCGTCCGCGCATGGAAAGCGGGCGGTCTTTTTTCATATGCAGTGCCTGACACCAACAAAGAAATTTGTTCAAAGAATATTCTTTCTATTTCAAAAATGGTAAACTAGTGAAAATATCTTTAAAAGTGAGGTCCAAAATGATTAAAGCGATTTTTTTTGATTTAGATGATACTCTGCTATGGGACCAGAAAAGTATTAAGGAAGCCTTTGTTGCTACGTGTAAAGCTGCCGAAGACCGGTATGGGGTCGATGCTGACCAACTGGAAGAAGCTGTTCGTGAGGCAGCGAGAAATCTATACGCATCCTATGAGTTTTATCCGTTTACCCAAATGATTGGTATCAATCCATTTGAGGGATTATGGGGTAATTTTTTAGATGTGCATGTTGATTTTATAAAAATGAAAGAAATGGCCCCTGCCTATCGAAAAGAAGCCTGGTCGGCAGGTCTGAAAACAATGGGCGTGGATGACCCAGACTTTGGCGATGAATTGGCGGAACGTTTCCCGCAGGAACGCAGGAATGCGCAGTTTGTGTACGAAGAAACGTTTCAAACACTTGATGGGTTAAAAGGAAACTATCAGCTTCTGCTTTTAACAAACGGGTCCCCAGACTTGCAAAATACAAAACTAGCAATAACTCCAGAGCTTGTCCCTTATTTTGACCAGATTGTTATTTCGGGCGATTTTGGTAGTGGCAAGCCAGACCCAGCGATTTTTGAACATGCCTTGTCACTCCTGTCTGTAGGGAAGGATGAGGTCCTCATGGTGGGGGATAACCTGATGACAGATATTCTTGGCGCTAATCGAGCCGGAATCAAAACGGTTTGGATTAATCGTCATGACAAAAAGAGAAATGAAGTGATTCCAACCTATGAAATTCAGCAGTTGGGGGAGCTTTATGCTATCTTAGAAGAGTTAAAGTTAAATTAGAAAAGAGTACAAAACGCCCTAAAAATATATATTTAGAGGCGTTTTTTTGTTTCCCGACAAATTCATTAAATACCTAGTAATTTCTCTCAATGACAAAATGGGCCAAATCGCCTCGATAGATTGTTTTCGAATATTCTATGATGGTGCCATCATTAAGATAGGCTATAGTATCGAGTGCAAAGCAAGGCTCGCCAAGGCTGATGTGAAGTCTTTTGGCTGAGTCCTTATCGGCAGTAAACAATTCAAGACTTTCCATTGTTTTGCTTATTTTTAACCCGTATTGAGTTTCCAAAAGGTTATATAATGATTTTTCACATGCTTCTCTATTTAAAGCAGGCGTTTTATACCATGGTAAATAGGCAATTTCATACTGGAGCGGTTCGTCATTGACAAAACGAACCCTCTCGAGCATATTGACGGGCTCGCCCTCGGGTATCTTTAACTGCTCACTAAGATATTCGTCCGCGGGAATTACATCCAGCTGTAGAACTTTAATTAACGGTTTTTTTCCCTGCATGGTAATTTGTTTCGAAAAATGTTCCACCGTCGTGGTTAAGATTTGTTTTACTTTGTTTACAGACACAAAGGTCCCGCTTCCTCGTTTCCGATAAACATAACCTTCCGCCGTTAATTGTTGTAAGGCAGTTCGTACGGTTGTCCGGCTGACCCCATACTTTTCACAAAATTCTGCCTCCGTTGGCAGCTGAGAGTCTGGTTTATATTCTCCCTCATTAATTAATTGGAGGATTGCATCCTTCACCTTCAGGTTTAGTGCACTTCCATCTTTCGCTTCTATTGTCATATTGAACCCCCTCCCTCATTACTATAAATAATCAAAAATCATCAAGGTAATGTCTAAAAAGACAATTTTTAAAATTTGTCATAACAAATTGTTAAATTGTATTATAAATATTCTGAATCATTAATACAATGATAATGCAACATTGTGTCAGTATTTTTTTCAGGAGGTGAAGGGGTAAAAGATACCGTGCACAGCTTTTCGGAATCAGTTCTTTCAGTTGTCTATCCGCAACGTTTATTGATGCTCTTATTTTTATTATTGTAATCGCTTTCAATTCAGGTAGGAGGTTTAGAATGAAAATTTTATTATGCTGCTCCGCCGGTATGTCGACAAGTCTGTTAGTTTCAAAGATGGAAGCAAGTGCAAAGTCACAAGGAATCGACTGTAAAATCTGGGCCGTCGGTTCGACGGAAATAAATGAACAAATCAATCATGCGGATGTCCTGCTGCTTGGACCACAGGTTCGCTATCTGCTCGCACAGCTAAAGAAGGCCGGGGCGGAAAAGGGAATTCCTGTAGATTCTATTAACCCAAGGCATTATGGCCTTTGCAATGGGGAGGAAGTATTGAAGCAAGCGATTCATCTCATAAAAGGGGAGTGAGGGCCAGATGAATTTTGTTGATAAATATATAATGCCGTTTGCAAATAAGCTTGGCAGCAACAGGCATCTTCTTGCCATTCGTGATGCATTGGTCGGAATGATTGCCATCACAATGATTGGTTCGTTATCTGTGCTATTAACGAACCTAGGCCAAGTACCTGGGATTGGTAAATATTATGAAAAGTTTATGATATCCATCTTCGGTGAAACATGGAAAACTTTAGGTGGAGATATCTGGTGGGGAACACTTGCCTTCATGACAATCTTTGCGGTCTTTGGAATTGCCAATAGACTGGCACGCTCTTATGGCGATGATGGGTTCGAGGCAATGCTTGTCGCTGCGGCTTCCTTTTTTGTACTTATACCGCAAGTAGCCAATGTCACTCTTACACCTGAGGGAGGAGAAGCGGTAACTGGAGGCGCATGGGGGTTTATTAGCTGGAATTATTTCAATGCTACCGCTTTATTCACCGGGATTATCGTCGCCATCGTGGCAACGGAAATATTTGTCCGGCTGGCGAAGGTGAAGTATCTAGTCATTAAATTGCCTGATGGTGTGCCACCAGCGGTTGCTCGCTCATTTGCGAAACTACTTCCGGGAATGGTGACGATTTTTACTCTCGGTCTTTTCGGGCTAATTTTACGAAAATTTATTAGTGATGGTGCCTATCTTAATGATTGGATCAACAAAGTACTTGTCTCACCGCTTACCGGTGCAGTCGATACATTGCCATTTGCGATATTAATCGTTGCCTTGGTACATGGCTTTTGGATTCTCGGTCTTCACGGACCAAATATACTCGGTGGCATCACAACACCTTTAATGACAAAACTGGGTCAAGATAATATCAATATGTATGCACAGGGCGTTGATGATTTAGGCAAATATCACGTTCTATCTGGCTCCTTCTTGGATGCCTTCGTTTATTTGGGTGGTTCCGGGGCAACGTTAGGTTTAATCATTGCCATGTTTATCGCCGGTCGAAAACGCTATAAGCAAATGCTCGCTTTGGGGACACCCCCTGGAATTTTTCAAATCAATGAACCTATTTTGTTCGGACTGCCCATTGTCTTGAATCCAATCTGGTTTATACCATTCATTCTCGGTCCGATCATTATGACCATCGTCGCCTATACTTCGATTAGTCTAGGCTTAGTTCACCCAGTTGTAGCGGATATTCCTTGGGTGACACCAGCTATTATGGGCGGATTACTGGCAACGGGCGGGCACATTTCCGGGGCCATTTTAGCAGCAGTGAATTTAGTGATTTCAGTTCTCCTTTACCTGCCATTTGTGTTTGTTACGGGAAGAATGGATGCGAAAAAGGCACAGGAGGCACCAGGGGATACTCCAACAACCTAGCTTTTCTTAGTTAAATTTCAAGCCATGGGCAATTCAGGAAAATGGCTTCTACTCTGGTCATTGCTCAGGGAATCGTATTGTTTGAAACAACCCGAATAGCTTATTTAAATAGATGATACAACCAGAGGTGTGATGGAATGAAAACAGGTTTGAAAATTGTAACAATTGGCGGCGGGTCCAGCTATACACCCGAACTAATTGAAGGATTTATAAATTATTATCATGAATTACCAGTCCGTGAAATATGGCTTGTTGACGTGAAAGAGGGACGAGAAAAACTTGAAATTGTCGGCAATCTGGCGAAAAGAATGGTCAAAAAAGCTGGAGTTCCGATTGAAATCCATTTGACATTAAACCGAAAAGAAGCATTGAAGTCTGCAGATTTTGTAACCACTCAATTCCGGGTAGGTTTGCTTGCCGCAAGGGGGAAGGATGAGAGTATTCCCTTGAAGCACGGTGTTCTCGGCCAGGAAACCAATGGACCTGGCGGCTTATTTAAAGCCCTAAGGACCATTCCTGTAATTCTTGATATTTGTGCGGAGATGGAGGAATTATGCCCAAATGCCTGGCTGATTAACTTTACCAACCCTGCCGGCATGGTCACAGAGGCTGTGCTTAGACATAGTACTATTAAAAAAGTCGTCGGCTTGTGCAATGTGCCAATTGGCATGGAGATGGGTGTCGCCAAGCTATTAGATGTGGACCACAACAGAGTGCGCATCGATTTCGCCGGCTTGAATCATATGGTGTATGGACTGGATGTTTTTGTTGATGGCGTATCCGTGAAGGATCAAGTGATTTCCCTCATTACCGATCCGAAAAAAAGCATTACGATGCAAAACATTCACGCAATGGGCTGGGAGCCGGAATTCCTGAAAGCGTTAGATGTTCTTCCGTGTCCGTATCACAATTACTATTATAAATCCGAAGAGATGCTAGAAAAGGAATTGAATAATTTTAAAGATGGCGGAACACGTGCGGAGGTGGTCAAAAAGCTGGAAGCGGAGCTGTTTGAGTTGTATAAAAATCCTAATTTAGCCATTAAACCTCCGCAGTTGGAGAAGCGTGGCGGTGCTTATTATAGCGAAGCTGCTGTACGGCTTATCCACTCCATGTATACGGATAAACGTGATATTCAGGCAGTAAACACCAGGAATAACGGGGCGATTGCCAGTATCCCGTTTGATTCTGCAGTAGAAATCAGCTGCATCATTACAAAGGATGGACCAAAGCCGATCGCGATCGAGGATTTACCGATTCAAGTGCGCGGCTTAGTTCAGCAAATCAAATCCTTTGAACGGGCAGCCATTGACGCAAGCGTTAGCGGCGACTATGGAACAGCATTGCTTGCAATGACCATCAACCCGCTTGTCCCGAGCGACACTAAAGCGAAAGTCATCTTGGACGAAATGCTAGAGGCCCATAAAGAATATCTACCGCAGTTTCATTCTTTTTCAGAGAAAGGGGTTTAAAAAAGAATGGAAAACTTAGAATCAATCGTTTTTCAAATCATCCTTCATGGCGGCAACGGGAGGAGCTCCGCGATGGAAGCAATCCATGCAGCAAAACAGGGTGACTTTGAAGGGGCCAAGGATAAATTACAGGAATCAATGGATGCCTTGAACGAGGCTCATCATATTCAGACCTCCTTGATTCAAGGGGAGATACGCGGAGAAAAAACGGAACTCTCGCTGCTAATGGTTCATGCACAGGATCATTTAATGAACGCGATGACAGTGAGGGATATGGCCGCTGAAATGGTTGAGCTTTACCAAAAAATCAAATGATTTAACATGAAAGCGGAGAAAAAACCATTAAGGTGATAAAAACATGATTAAATTAATTGTTAATGCGGATGACTTCGGGTTAAGTCGCGGCGTAAATTACGGAATCCTCGATAGCTATTTATATGGAATTGTCAATTCTACAACGATGATGATGAATATGGGCGGCACAGAACATGCCATTCAATTGGCCAAAAATAACCCAGAACTACGGGTAGGAATTCATCTGGTCCTTACAGGCGGGAAGCCCTTAACAGAAAATGTCCCATCATTGGTTGGTAAAGATGGTTATTTTAAATCCTTATCAGATTTTAATAATGGCAAAGATTTATCATTAGCTGAAGTAGAAAAAGAATGGAAAGCTCAATTCGAACGATTTATCTCTTCTGGGCTGCGGCCGACACATTTCGACAGCCATCACCATGTCCATATACTCAAAGAGCTGCAGCCAGTGGTCCAAAAACTGTCAGAAACGTACGGGCTACCAGTTAGGAGAAATGGGGGAAAGGCGATTGAGGGCACAGCATCCTTCTCCGATTTATCCCTGATTGATTTCTATGGAGAAGGTGTCACAGAAAGCTATTTTACCAACCTCTCGGCGTGGATTGAAGATGGTCAGACCGTTGAAATCATGTGTCATCCAGCCTATTTGGATCATGTCCTCCTTAATGGATCCTCATATAATGTGCAGCGGTTAATAGAGCTGGAAATTTTGACGACAGTAAAATTGCCTGGAAATCTTGTATTATTGAAAAATAATTAGAGAATAAAACGGAATCTTTAATCTTGGTTCCGTTTTTTCTTGTCTATAAGAATAGGGTTCAATAAGATGTCAAATTTCATTACACAACGTCTCGAGTAAATATTCATCTATCGTTTGGTCAATAATTACATTGTGAGTATTCGATTAAACATGAAGGATGAATCAAATGGAAAATTTAATAATTACCATTTCACGCACTTGTGTTTCCTTTTTAATCCTAATGATTGTTTCGTTATGGATAGGGAAACAAGTAAATTCCAGTAATAACCATTACAATTTTGCTCTATCTATCACCATTGGTTCTTTTATTGCAAATATGGGGTTTGATACCTATTTAAAATTTGTTCCCATGCTGGTAGCGTTCCTTGCCCTTATTACCATGTATTTTTTTAGCTCGCTTATTTCAACCCATAGCAGACGGTTTCGATTGTTGCTGTCAGGGGAGCCGACAGTCGTTATGGAGAAAGGGAAAATCTTAGATGAGAATATGAAAAAAATTAGGTATACCTTAGATGACTTAAACCAGCAGCTACGGGAGCAGGGGGTATTCAATATATTTGAAGTGGAATATGCACTTTTAGAGGTTAGCGGAAAGCTGTCCGTTATGAAAAAAACACACTTTCAAAATTTAACCAAAGGGGATTTTAATCCAATTGGTCTTAATAAGGCAGTAAAACTTCCTAAAGAACTAATCATGGACGGGGAGGAAGTCGAGAAGAATTTTAACTCCCACTATTCAAGCGCGTGGCTTGATCAGGAATTGAAAATAAGAAATTTACAGATGAAAGACATTCAGTATGCCGTTATTTCGTCAAATGGTTCGCTATTTATTGATTTATATGACGACCATTTAACAGCGCCATTGGATCGGGAATAGTGTTTTTTCACAAAGTCCATCAATACCGGGTTCTTAATAAATATCCAAAGCAAATTTGTTATTCAATAAATTCCTTCTATTTTGAATAAAAATTGGGAACTTCCCAATCGTGGAAGTTCCCTTTCTGAATAATAATTAGCTGTTTTAGTCAATCAATAAAAACAAGCTGCACCAACGATAATTAATAAGATAAACAATACAACGATTAAGGCAAATGCGCCAGCGCCGCCAAAACCAACACCTCCACCATAGCCATATCCGCCACATCCACCACATCCACCGTAGCCAAATCCACCGTACATAGAAAAATCCCCCCTTTCATTGGATTTAATAATTAATAATAGCCTCCGCCGCAGCCGCCGTAGCCTCCGCCGTAGCCTCCGCCGCAGCCGCCGCCGTAGCCTCCGCCCATAAACGAGGCACCCACAATTATAAGCAGGATAAACAAGACAACAATTAAGGCGAAGCCACCACCTGAACCAACACCATCTGACATTCAACAAACCTCCCTTACATTAGGTTAATAATAAAATATGTAAAAAATGAAAAGAGGGTTGGGCACAATGAAAATAACTAAGAACAGAAGTTTGTCCAATCAGAAAAAATGTGAAACTGTGGAATAGAGGGTGGTTGGTTTGGTTTGTGGCTATTTCTCGCGGGAATTGGGCAGGGGATGCTTAAAAATGGGTTTAATTTCCAATAAAGAAGGCAAGCCCGTTTATACAGGCTTGCCATTATCTATATGATGTTAAAAACGCAGCAAGTTATCCGCGTCTTCCGCCTCGACCGCCTCGTTTGGTTTCTGTGCTGCGTTTGAGCGTAGATAAATTTTCTTCACTTGCTTTTAAAAACTTAGCCATTTTATCTTCAAAGTTTTCTTTCGGTTTGAAACTGCTGCCTTTTGAACGGAAATCTTTAGAACGGCTATCAACTCTTCCCTGCCGCGGCGGGCGTTGTGAATAAGAAGAGGTTTGTCCTTCGGGTCTGTCTATTGCTTTTTTGATGGACAAGGCAGTTTTTCCGTCTTTTTCACTAATCACCTTTACTTCAATCATGTCGCCTACTTTAAGATGGTCATTCACATCTTTTACATAGCTGTCCGCAACCTCACTGATATGGACAAGACCTGTTAAGCCACCCGGTAATTCTACGAACGCTCCAAAATTAGTGATTCCTGTTACTTTACCTTGTACTTTGCTGCCTACTTCGACTGACATAGAAATATAGTTCCCCCTCAATAATGTAAATACCGTTTAATTATAACAAATTATTAGGAAAAATAAAATCATCTATTTTTCCGGGGATATTTTCTTCCATCTCTTCAATGGAATGACATCCGCTTTTATTCACTTCGCGGGTTGATAATGATATATTAAACGATATTAGGGTGGCATTGAAAGAACAGGAAGATTTGGTGTCAGGCACCGAAAGAACGCTCTATTTATCATAAAGGGTAAAGAGCAAATCGTTGCTATTACCATTACCTTTCGAAGGGAGTAGAAAACGTTGGACAAACATCATAGTTTATTAGAAGCATTTAAACAAACAAAATATCAGGTAACGGGTCATGGTTCAAGAAAAATTCAAATTCTGAAATCGGCTTTGAAGGATAGGGCTGAACAACTGGAAAGCGATGTTTATGGGAAAGGTAAAATCATCGAAGATTTCCAGGAGAAGATGGCTGCCTATTTGGGTAAAGAAGCTGCCGTCTTTTTCCCTAGTGGAACGATGGCCCAGCAAATTGCCTTAAGAATTTGGTGTGATCAAAAAGGACTTAGAAAAGTGGCATATCATCCCTTGTGTCATTTAGAGATTCATGAAGAAGATGGATTAAAAGAGTTGCATCATATCGAACCAGTTTTATTGGCAGATAAAAACAGGTTAATTCAACTGGAAGATGTTGTCGACATGGAGGAGAACATTGCCTGTTTATTGCTGGAATTACCACAACGTGAAATAGGAGGACAACTACCAAACTATAAAACTCTGGAGGAAATTTCAACTTATTGTCGTGAAAAAGGGGTTAAATTACATTTAGATGGTGCGAGACTTTTTGAAATTCTTCCCTTTTATGAAAAGTCTGCGGCTGAAATCTGTGCTCTATTTGATAGTGTATATATCTCTTTTTACAAAGGAATTGGCGGGATTGCCGGAGCCATTCTTGCAGGTGAAAAACTATTCACTGAGGAATCAAAGGTATGGAAAAGGCGCCATGGCGGGGATTTAATTAGCCTTTATCCATATATCCTTAGTGCTGACTATTATTTCGATCAGAGGAAAGGTAAGTTTCATCAGTATTATAACGAAGCGAAAAAGCTGGCCGAATTCTATAATCAATGTCATGCTGTTTCAACTAGACCCTCGGAACCGGTCTCTAATATGTTCCATGTCCATTTTGATGCGCCAAAAGAGGAGATTGAAGCGATTTTAATTGAAATCTGTCAAACCACCGATGTTGGTTTATCAGGCTATATCAGGGAAGTCAGTAAGACGACAAGTTTTTATGAAGTAAGCATTGGAGATTTGTATGCCCACATACCCAACGAAAAATTAAAAAAGGTCTTCCGTCTTCTTGAAGAGAAAATGAAGGAAATTTCACAGCAAAGTTAAATAAGTGCCTGACACCATCGATAAAACAGGATGGTGTCAGGCACTTATTAGGTTTAAAAGCTGAATTTCCACAGGTAGTAGAAAGACTGCCATTAAAATTATTCTTCTAAAATAATTTTAATGGCGAGTATTAGAAATTTTTAAGAATCTTCATTTTTTAAAATAATGCTTGTTTTCATTGAAAAAAAGTAAACTTTTGTCATTTCGAAATTATCGAAATAATCCCTGAAATATATTGAATTTGGCTTATGAGAATAGTAATATTATTTTCGGAATCTATAACATAGAGAGGGATATACATCATGGATTGTATATCGCCCAGTTCAAACATTATTTTAAGGGGATACAATTTATATGCAAAGTAGTAAACTGCCGTTTTCAAGGTATTTCATCATAGGAGTTATGTTGTTTGCGCTATTTTTCGGAGCAGGAAATCTTATTTTCCCTGCATCACTCGGTCAACAGGCTGGATTGAACGTTTGGAAGGCAGTTGGCGGATTTTTGATAACCGGAATTGGACTGCCATTCCTAGGGATATTGGCAATGGGTTTTTCCGGTAGCAAGAATCTACAAGAACTGGCAAGTCGAATTCATCCGCTTTATGGAGTCATCTTTACTTCGCTGCTTTATTTAACGATTGGGCCATTTTTTGCTGCACCAAGAACGGGTGCCGTTGCCTATGACATTGGAATCACACCGTTTGTAGGTGAAAGTGCTGGACATGTTGGCTTGATTGTTTTCACCTTGCTATTTTTCCTTGTCACCGTTTGGTTTTCTTTAAACCCAGCCAAGATTGTCGATTACGTTGGGAAAATACTATCACCGGGAATTATCGTGCTTATTTTGGTTTTATTAGTGATGGTGATGGTAAAACCCGTGGGTTCGATTGGAGCACCGCAAACGGCCTATTCAAACGGGGCGTTTATGAAAGGCATAATGGAAGGCTATAACACCATGGATGCCCTCGCATCACTGGTATTTGGGATTATCGTCATTAATGCAATTCGTACGATGGGTGTAACATCCACACGTGGAATCCTCTTCGCTTCAGCGAAATCCGGAATTGTAGCCATTATATTTCTCGGTATCATCTATGTTGGCATTGCTTATTTAGGGGCAACAAGTACAGAAGCATTCGGTCTTTTTGATACAGGGGGACCTGTTCTTGGGAAGGCAGCATCCTATTATTTTGGAACATTGGGAACAGTGATGTTATCAATAATTATTATCCTTGCCTGTCTTACAACGAGCATCGGATTGATGACGGCTTGCGGTGAATATTTCCATACGCTGTTACCTAAAGTTAGTTATAAAAGATGGGTTGTTTTCTTTTCAGTGGTTTCATTCGTTGTTGCAAACTTTGGGTTATCAAACATCATTCATTTTTCTATTCCTGTATTAATGTTACTCTATCCACTGGCAGTCGTCTTAATGCTGCTAACATTTTTGTCAAAGCTTTTTAACCATTCACGGATTGTTTATGCGGCTTCAATTGCAGTCACCTTTTTGATTAGTATCATTGATGGATTTAAAACATTCTGTGAACTGCTAGGCATCGACTATTTTGGATGGCTGGCACCGATTGTGACTTTTTATAAGCGGTCCCTGCCCCTATATAACGATGGGCTTGGCTGGTTGCTTCCGGTTTTAGTGACGATTTTGGTTACAGGAGTTTCTGTTGCTGTCCTGAATTTTTTTGCAATACGCAATAAAAAACAAAAAAGCAATTTCGAAAAGATTGCTTAAGAACTAATTCAATGAAAGTGTTATCCATGTAAAAGTGCGAAATAATAATAAAGCAAATAATATTGAAGAGATGGACTTGCATTATAAGAAAATCTCTGTTATATTGAATAAGAATTATTTTTGTTAGTCGGTAGGATTATTAAGTGCTAAACTTTCTGTCTTGAAGATCTGAGCAAGGATAGTAACACAATGTGTGCAAAGCACACGAGGAGGAAACAACAATGGAACAAGGTAAAGTAAAATGGTTTAATGCAGAAAAAGGTTTCGGATTCATCGAACGCGAAGCAGGGGACGATGTATTCGTACACTTCTCAGCTATCCAAAGCGAAGGTTTCAAATCTTTAGACGAAGGTCAAGCTGTTACATTTGAAGTAGAACAAGGTCAACGTGGACCCCAAGCTACTAACGTTCGTAAAGCATAATAAGAACTAAAATATAAAAAAGACTCTCTTGCAGAGTCTTTTTTTTGTCTATTGTCTATGTCTATAAAGAACAAGAGGAGCAAGATTCTTTTGTGCGATTTATTTTATTTTTTCCAAAACAATAAAAAAACCCTGCTCAGCAGGTGAGCAGGGCGGGTATTTGAATAACGTAAAGCAAATGGTAAATAGAGTATAGCATACATTGAAAGTAATACCTAATCCTTTTTTTAGAAATCACGAAGACTTTGGGAAATAAAAAGTCTGGTAGGGCGTTTTCAAACATTTAATATACAAAATAACATTATTATGTAAACTTATCGCAGAGCCATTTGTAAATATTTATGAGGGTCAACAGGGGGAATAAAGGATACAGATTCGCCAAACCTTTCACTAAAAGGAAAAATCATGTAAGCTGTAGAAGTGTGTGTTTTCTAGAATGACATTTCGAAAGTTGTAGCTTATGAGATTGCCAGATATAAAAAATGTGAAGGGGATAGGTGTATGACCAAATCAGTTAATAAGCAGAAGGCAATTGTTGCCCTGCTTCTGGCAGGAACGTTCATTGCCATTTTGAATCAAACACTCATGATTACGGCAATACCGTTGATTATGAGTGAAATGAAAATTACCGCCAATAGTGCCCAATGGCTCACGACCATATTTATGTTGGTGAATGGAATCATGATCCCTGTGAGCGCCTTTTTATTAGAGCGTTTTACAACTAGACAGTTATTTATAACGGCGATGAGTGTTTTTACTGCCGGTACCTTAGTTGGAGGAATGGCACCGAATTTTGAAATTCTTTTAGTAGGAAGGGTGATTCAATCATTTGGAGCAGGTGTGATGCTACCCCTGATGACCACGGTATTTTTGATGATCTTCCCTGTAAATAAGCGCGGTGCTGCAATGGGGTTGGTCGGTCTCGTCATTTCCTTTGCACCGGCGTTAGGACCGGCCTTATCTGGATGGGTAACGGCTCATTATTCATGGAGGGTTTTATTTTTCATCATTTTTCCAATCGCGCTGGCTACTATTCTTTTTGCCTTTCTTGCATTAAAAAATGTAACTGAGGCGTCTAAACCGAAAGTTGATGTGATCTCGATTTTATTATCTTCGCTTGGTTTTGGCGGATTGCTTTATGGATTTACTTGCGCAGGCAATTATGGCTGGCTGGGTTTAAGTACAATGATCTCTTTAGGGGTGGGCGGGCTATCACTCATCGTATTTATTTCTAGACAATTACGCATGGAACATCCGATGCTTGAATTCCGGATCTTTAAGTATTCTATCTTCCCGTTTGCAATCATCATTGGAATGATAGGCTTTATGGGGTTGATTGGGTCAGAAACGCTTATCCCTTTATTTATGTTAAATATGCGAGAATTCAATGCGTTTGAAGCTGGTTTGGTCCTTTTACCAGGAGCGCTCATTAGCGGATTCATGGCCCCGATTGCGGGAAGGATTTTTGATAAAATCGGTGCAAAATGGCTTGTTATTGTCGGCTTAACTATTTTGACAGTCTCTTCCTTTGCCTTTACAAAGTTAGATCCATCGACGACGATGACTTACTTAACCGTGATGTATGGAATTCGAATGCTGGGTTTATCGCTGGTGATGATGCCTGTCTCAACGACTGCTTTAAATCAGCTGCCAGGGCGATTAATTCCACATGGTGCGGCAATGGATAACACCATGAAAATGATTGCTGCTTCGGTCGGCACAGCGATTCTTGTTACCGTAATGACTACTACAGCGGAAACAGCGAAACACCGCCCCGATATATCTTATCCGAATATTCATGGAGCCAATGTGGCCTTTATGGTTATAGCTGTTCTTTCGTTTATTGGGCTCATTCTGTCCTTTTTTATTAAGAATGAAAGACAAACGGAAGAAGTCATGGAAAAAAAGCAGCTTAGGAAAGTAAAAGTCAATGCGCAGGGATGATGCAAGGTATGAGGATGGGACAAAAGCTAAGGTATAAATTGCCTGTTTATGGGTATGATAAAAGCGAGGTGATGAGGAAATGGCTACAGCAAAAATTGGCGATGTTATAACCTTTGAACGTGAGGGGAAAAGCCATGAAGGTGTCGTTTCAGGAATTAGGGAAAATTCCGTTATGGTCGAATATGGTTATTCAAAAGGCAAAGATGAACCGCTAGTAACGATTGTTAATCACAAGAATTATAAAATAAAAAAATAACAATTTCTAGAAGTTGTTCGTATCACTTATAGAATAATTGGGACAACGATGAAAACGGAAAATAAAATATGAATTAATCCATCTAAAGCGCGGGGCTGATTAACTATGCTCCGGGTTTTTTTATTTTCAATGGAATCATCCTATTCATACTTTACTTTCGAGATGCTATTTAGTTGGCATTTGGAGGAAAATGCGACTTAGAAGGGCTCTACCTCAACTTTGTGGATGAAAATTCACTCAAACATCTAAGTAGATGGGCTCTACTTCGTCAATTGGGCTGAAAATCCTCTCAAACATCTAAGTAGACAGGCTCTACCTCAACGTTTGGACATAAAATCCTTTCATACATCTAAGTAGACAGGTTCTACTTCGATGTTTAGGCTGAAGATCCTCTCGAACATCAAAGTAGACGGACGCTATTGGAACACATTTCTACTAAAAAATCTTAAAAACGGTATCCATGCGCTATTGGAGCACGTTCCTACTAAAAAATCTAGAAAAGGGTATCCAATAGCGCTATTGTGGGAAAATTCAAGGAATCTCTATCACCAAGCCATTAGAGGCAAGAAAATGCATGAACCACGTAAAATCCAACAGAAATGAATGACTGAGTTTAATTTTTCACTTCATCGAGTAGGGCCTTTATGTAATACGCCGGCACCGCAGCCCCAATAATTTCCTTTGTATCAATTGCAGGATTCTGCAAAGTGGCAAAGATTACTCCGATTACTTCCCCTTTGTCATTAATAACCGGGCTCCCACTATTCCCTTTATAGACAGGAGCTTCAATCATCATAACTGGAACATCCCAGTCTAGTAACATAACTTTACCTACAATCGTGCCTTGATTGGCGATTTGCGTAAAGGCTAACGGATTCCCAATAAAAATAATTTTCTCACCCTCCCATTTTTCCCACTCTTTTTCAAAAGCCAGCGGTAGAACAGGCAGATTATTTGCCTCTATCTCAACAATCGCAAGATCAAGTTCCGGATGTTTTACAATGACTTTGCCAACAAAGGAATCACCGGTTTTAAAATGTACATTCACCCTGTTGGTATTTTCTACAACATGTGCATTTGTCACAATTAACCCATCATCAGCGACATTGAAGCCTGTTCCTTTAACACCATTCCATTCAATGGTGACGACTGCTTTCTTGTATTCACTCACTTCCGGATTCTTGGAAAGTCTATTTGAAACCTCAATAAAATGGATAGCAGGGAGATTAAATACATCAAACCATATCCCCAATCCGCTGATTAACATGGAAAATACAAGCAGCAAACTAACGATTTTACCGATAAATTTTTTTCGCTTTCGTCTTTGTTCTTTTTCCTCTTCCCATTCTTGAGCCTCTTCTTCTAAAAATGAAGCTTCCCCATCCATTTCTTCCTCTTGGTGAAAATCATTATTTTCTTTCTCCACTTTTTCCCCTCATAACATGGTTTATTTAATCTTATTATAGCGAGTTTTATACAAACAAAAAATGACCTGCTTTGAAAAAATCATAAAAGAATGAACGCTTTGATTCAGTCCATAATAAATAACGAAAAGGAGGCGGCCGTATGGATCAAAAATATAATACTGGCGATGATGCCACAGTGGAATTGAAGAAGGCACTAAGAAAAAGTCCCCCTAAAAGCAATCCAAACATGAGTGAAGCAGAGCTGAAGATGAAATTTCAAGGAAAAAAAAGCTAGGTTCAGGCTATCCATCCTATTAATTGGAGGTGAAGGTAATGTCAGATAAAAATCCAATTGAGTTTACAGGGAAAGTTCTTGATCAAAGAAATAATCTTACGGGTCCTGACGATTCAGGTAAGGCATCTTTTCCAGAACGCCCTAAACATGTAACCATTCAGGTGCCAAATCGTATTAAGGATAAATAGCTTGTTTGGTTAAAGGAAATCAGATTAATTTTTCATCAAAATAAATCGCTTTTAAGTAGGGGGAGGGAATAGTATCGGGTTCCTCTTCCTATCACAAAACTTGAATTTACAGTTAAAAATGTAAAGTAAAATGCATATCAATTCGCACCGTATTTTGCGGTGCTTTTTTTAAAATAAAATAAAATAAAATAAAATAGCCTAGTTCCTATTGACTAAGCTATTCCTTGTATTATTAGAAGCCTATTAAGTTAAAGCACCTGTTACTTTAAGTATAATATGTCACAATCCGGTAGTGAAAGGCTTGTTAGTTAAATTAATGATTTTATCAACTGCCTGTTCAGCTGACTGAAGTGCACCTTCAAGATGTCCACTAGATTGTGAATTCGTCTCTGTACCAGCAAAAATAATTTTCTTTTCCCATACACCTCCTACTGGTGGTTGACCATAGCTCTGGTAATTTTTAAGAGGACTGATGTCTTCCTCAACAGCCGTTTCAGAATCGCTGGACCAATCCTTATAAAGAATAGCCTTTGCGTTTTTAGCTTCACTTCCAAAGAGCTTAACTAACTGGTCAGCAACCAATTTTAAGATTTTATCTTGACCCATTTTTTCGCGTGCTTCTGCAGGCATTCCGAAGAAACCAAATAATGCACCAGAGCCTTTTATAGGAGAAGCATCGTATATTTCTTGTAAGGGACCAACGGAGCTTAACACAAATCCAGAAAGTCCTAATTCTCTCCAGAAGGGACGATCATAGACTGCCACTACCTTGGCCTGTCCCGCCATCCACGTAGGTTTTTTGACAATGTCAGCCATAAGATTCGGAGGGAGGGAGGGAGAAAATTCAATGTGACGCGCCACAAGACGAGGTGGCAATGCTAAAATAACAGCATCTGCAGTAATTACTTTTGTCTGCCCATCAACCTGGTCTGCTTCTACCGTGATTTCACCAGCTTCATTCAGCTGAATTCTCTTCACTCGTGTTTCTAGCTCAACTATTTCTGAGGGAAACGTCTCTGCTAGAGCATCAATAAGAGACTGCACACCTCCAGTCAATCGGACCCATTTTTCGTCAGAATTTTCTTTCAGCACACAGCGCTCAGGCGGCTTGATTTGGAATCGTTCTATAAGTATTTCGCCTTCCTTATATTGTTCGAAAGTTTCTAAATTTAGTTCTTTTACAAGATTAGCAATATGGGTCTCATTCTGTGGCCAAAACCACGTCGGGCCAAGGTCAAATTTACCTAGGTCAGGTCTGTTTGGAACAGGAATACTCAAAACCCTGCCGCCAATCCTATCTCTAGCGTCTTGGACCCTGCATTTAATGCCTTGTTCAGTTAGTAGTGATGCAGCACGAAGGCCACTTAAACCAGCACCAACAATGATTACAGGATGGTTCATATTTTGTCCTCCTTCTGACTGTTGCTAGTTTGAATCATCATAACACGCACAAAAAAGCCATACAATATTAAAGTTGTATGAAGAACAATATTAAGAAAACTCTTTTAAGCATTTAAGTTTGTTTCCTGGATTTCTATTGTTACTATTAGAGTAATCCTCCATAGTGAAAGGAACTGTATAATATGGCAACTATTCATATACCTGTATCAGTCTTAAATTTAGCCCCAATACGAGAAGGCGAGGGTCCCAAACAAGCCATAGATTCAATGATAGATCTTGCACAAGCGGTAGAAATAATGGGCTATCAACGATATTGGATTGCGGAGCATCATAATACACCGACACTTGTCAGTTCAGCAACGTCGATGTTAATTAAACATACGTTAGAACACACCAATACCATCCAAGTAGGATCTGGCGGGATCATGCTCCCGAACCATTCCCCTTTAGTAGTGGCAGAACAATTCGGAACAATGGCCACGATCTATCCAAATCGAGTCGAACTTGGTTTAGGCCGCGCTCCTGGGACCGATATGATGACGGCAAGCGCCTTAAGACGATCGAAAAATGATTCTGTTTATACATTTCCCGACGATGTCCAAGCCTTGCTTACCTATTTTGGACCGGAAAACCAGCAAAGTTATGTAAGAGCCTATCCCGGTGTAGGGACAAATATTCCAATCTATATCCTAGGTTCTTCCACGGATTCCGCCTATTTAGCAGCAAGTTTAGGTCTTCCTTATGTATTTGCTTCACACTTTGCCCCAAGATATATGGAGGAAGCCATTTCTATTTATCGTCAACGATTCCAGCCATCTGAATATTTGGATAAACCATATATGATGGTCTGTTTAAATGTAATTGCGGCGGAGAGTGATGAAGAAGCAGAATGGTTATCAACAACGAAACATCAATTTTTCTTAAATGTGGTCCGCGGTTCGAAAAATCCGTTACAGCCGCCTGTTGAAAACATGGATAAGCTATGGACCCCAGCGGAAAAAGAAATGGCCGCAGCAATGTCAAGTGTGACGTTGTTGGGAAGCAAAGAAACAATCCGCCAACAATTGACCGATTTTCAAGAAAAATATAACGTAGATGAAATCATGGCTGTGTCCTATATCTATGACCCTGAAAAACAAAAACGTTCGTATGAAATATTTAAAGAAATTGTGGATGGGAAATGATTCACCTAGGAACGGTTTGTTACAAGAAAAGGGTGGTAAGGACTCCGGCCGTACCAAAGATAATAATTATTTTTATTAAAAAGGGAGAGGGAATCCTTCCCCTTTTGATTAATCCGTTCTTCCCCTTCCTTGACAATCTTCCGATGTCCCTTTTTCCCCCATTTCAACTTATTAAGATAGAGTAATGGCTTTGTTAAAATATTAGTGTATCTCCTTTATTAATAAACCTCACTCTTACCTTTCATAGAAGTAAGAAACAACTCCTTGAATGCATCGCTGGCAGGGGTCAACACTTGTTTCTTGTGGATGAGATAAAAATATCGTTTTAGCGGGATGCCTTTAATTCTAGTTTGTTTCAGCAGACCTAAGTCCAGTTCTTTCTGGATCGTCGTTTTGGAGATAATGGCTACACCCAAACCGGATTCTACTGATGATTTAATCGATTCGGTATTTTCTAGCTCCATAACAATCTGTAATTGATCTAATTCCAGCTGATGATTAAATAAATTTGTTTCCAGTACCTGCCTTGTACCTGACCCCTGTTCCCTGGCGATTATTGGCAGAGTAAACAGTAATTCTGGCTCAATTGTATCTTCTACAAGACAAGGATGGGGGTCACGAGCGGATGATATGATGACAAGCTCATCCTCTAAAAATGGTAGGCTATCAATTTCTTTGCGTGGGATAGCTGCCTCAATAAATCCTAAATCAATTTTTCCGTCCAGCAATTTTTCAATAATTTGATAGGAATTGTCAATTTTCAAACTTAAATTAACTTTATTGTATTGTTTGATAAAATCGCCAAGGAAATACGGAAGTAAATATTCTCCGATTGTTAGACTGGCGCCTAAACGCAGGTCGCCATGAACCGTTTCAGATAGGAGGGAAATATCCTTTTCCACTTGGCTAACAAGCTGGATTATTTGTTCTGCATAACTGAAAAGGATTGTTCCAGCATATGTCAGCTCCATTTTTTTCGTGGAGCGGTCAAATAATGTCGTATTTAAATATTCCTCTAAATGTTTGATATGTAAACTGACAGATGGTTGTGAGAGGTGAAGTACTTTCGCTGTCTCTGAGAAGTTCCTTTTTGTAGCGGCCATGAAAAAAACTTTAAGGTGTTCAAGATTCATATTTACCCCTCCAACCTTCTAAATTTATTCCCTATTATAAAGGAAACTAATGACAAGTGCGACATAAATTAGTAACATATAATTATAAAATAAAAAAATTGGAAAATTCAAGGAGGGGAACGATAGTGAATTTAAATCCAAAAGACCCACTGCCACTTCACATTCAATTAAGAAATAAGCTCGAGAAATTAATTAAGGAAGGTTATTACCAAGAGAAAATACCTAGTGAAAGGGAGCTCATGGAGTCCTATAAAGTGAGCAGGAGTACGGTGAGAGAAGCAGTTTCCCATTTAGTAAGAGATGGTATTTTAGAAAAAGTTCATGGAAAAGGGACGTTTATTTCCCTTAAACCGATTCAGGATTGGCTCGGAAGCCTTAGCAGTACAACGGAGATAATTAAACGGATGGGTATGAAACCTGATGCAAAGCTTGTAAAGCATGGCATTGTGGAAACACCAGATGAAATAAAGGAAGTTACCGGCTTTCAAGAAGCTTACTATATTAAAAGAATCAGATATGCAAATGATGTCCCGATTGCGATTGAAGTTCAGTACTACCCAATTGAAATTGGCAAAAAGCTAGCGGAGTTTGATATTGAAAAAGGGACTTTATACGATTTCCTTGAGGAAGACCTACAAATAAAATTTTCCGATGCAGAGCAGATCATTACAAGCGGTCAATTATCTAAGGAAGATGCTGAACTTTTAGAGATACCAGAACCTTTCAATGTACTGGTTACCGAACGATTGTTGATGGACCAAGAGGGTGATTTAATAGAATATTACATTGCCTATTTTCGCTCAGATATGTACTCGTTTCGAATCAAACTTTCAAGAAAATATAATTAAAAAAGGATTAATGACGGAACGAAATGGAACGATTAAAAATATTAATAAATAGTATTAAAATACTAAATATTCTTTATGATTGGAATATATTGAAAATTGTAACTAAGTATGATTAAATTTAATTAAGGTTGCTTTGTTATCCAAACTGGTCCGGATGACCTGATGTCCGTATTTTAAAAGGAAAAGTGTAAACGCTATCATCCAAAACAGATAACTTTTGACCGTAATGAATTGAAAGGACGTGTAGGTTTTGATTATTGGTGTACCAAAAGAAATTAAGAATAACGAAAATCGGGTTTCCATGGTCCCTGCGAGTGTAGCCTCTTATGTAAAGACAGGACACCGGGTCTTAGTTGAGAAGGACGCTGGCTTAGGAAGTGGAATTTCGAATGAAGAATACGAAAAAGCGGGTGCAATGATCGTCCCGACAGCGGGGGATGCTTGGGCTGCTGAAATGGTAGTTAAAGTAAAAGAACCTCAAGCCGAAGAGTTTCAATACTTGCGTAAAGGCTTAATTCTATTTACGTATCTCCATTTGGCTGCTGAACCTGAATTAACGAAAGCATTAATCGATAACCAGGTGACAGCAGTCGCTTATGAAACCATCCAGTTAGAAAATCGTTCACTGCCGCTGTTAACTCCAATGAGTGAAGTAGCCGGCAGAATGTCGGTTCAGCTCGGGGCACAATTTTTAGAAAGAATTCATGGAGGGAAAGGGGTTTTATTAGGCGGAGTACCTGGCGTAAAACCAGGAAAAGTTGTCATCATCGGCGGAGGAGTAGTCGGAACAAATGCGGCGAAAATGGCCATCGGGCTTGGAGCGGATGTGACAATCTTTGATATAAATGCTGAACGTCTACGGCAATTAGATGATCTTTTTGGCGGCAGAGTAAAGACTGTGATGTCCAATCCATTCAACATTGCGGAGGAAGTCAAGCAGGCAGACTTACTTATTGGCGCCGTCCTAATCCCTGGTGCAAAGGCTCCACAGCTTGTCAGTGAAGAAATGGTTAAACAAATGGAAGAAAAATCCGTGATTATCGATGTAGCCGTTGATCAAGGCGGATCAATCGAAACAATCGACCATATAACATCTCATGATTCCCCCACATATATAAAACATGGTGTCTTACATTACGCCGTGCCGAACATCCCGGGAGCTGTATCAAAAACATCAACGTATGCCCTGGCAAATGTAACTACCCCATATGGTTTGCTGCTTGCAAACAAAGGGCTTCAACAATCTGTACTGTTAAACCCGGCATTAGCAAAAGGCCTTAACACCTATCAGGGTAAAGTTATACACCCAGCGGTTGCAGAAACATACAACATTCCTTTTACACCTTTAAGTGAGTTATTTCAAAAAATACCATCTACAACAGTATAAAAATATAGGAGGGATCATCATAATGACTAAACTAGAAGTTCAAGAGCAGGAAATACTTGAAACTCAGGATCAAAATCATTTATGGCATGCCATGAGCCGTCATGTAGAAGGCGGTAAGCCCACAATTGCTGAGTCTGGTGAAGGTTCTTGGTTTACCGATGTACATGGCAAGCGTTACTTGGATGGTGTATCCGGATTATGGTGTTTAAATTTGGGCCATGGCCGGAAGGAAATTGTCGATGCGGCGGCGGAACAAATGATGAAACTTTCCTATTTTCCACTAACGTTAAGTCATATACCGGCAATTCAATTATCTACTAAAATCAGTGATCTATTAGGAGATTCCTATAAAACCTTCTTTTCCAATAGCGGTTCGGAAGCCAATGAAACGGCATTTAAAATTGCCAGACAATATCATATTCAGAATGGTAATCCAGGAAAATTTAAAATTATTTCAAGGTATCGTGCCTATCATGGTTCGACACTAGGGGCATTAAGTGCAACAGCACAAGCAAACCGCAGGGTAAAATACGATCCAGGTGTGCCAGGCTTCCTCCATGTTCCACCACCGTATAGCTATCGCTGCCCGTTTGGCGAGGAGGTTACTGATTGCGATAAAGTGGCCGCAGATATGATAGACCAAGTGATAAATTGGGAAGGATCTGAAACTGTATCTGCTGTCATCATGGAACCGTTTATTTCTGGCGGAGGTGTGATTGTTCCATCAGAAAAATATTTACAGGGTGTAGCAGAGATTTGTATGAAACATGATGTCCTGCTCATTATGGATGAAGTCGTATCAGGGTTTGGAAGAACCGGAAAAATGTTTGGATTTATGCATTCTGAAGGTGTTCAGCCTGATATTGTGACCATGGCCAAGGGACTGACGAGCGGCTATTTACCGCTAGGAGCAACGGCGGTGAAATCGGAACTATTTGAAACCTTTAAAGAAAAGGGGAATGACAAACACCTTCGTCACGTCTCTACCTATGGGGGACACCCGGCAAGCTGTGCCGTTGCACTGAAAAATATTGAAATTATTGAACAAGAAAATATCGTAAGCAGGGTTGCCACATTAGGTGAATCGATTCTAGGTAGATTAAAAGATTTAATTCAGCATGAAAATGTTGGAGAAATACGCCATAAAGGATTTTTATATGGAATTGAATTAGTCAAAGATAAAGAGTCCAAAGAGCCTGCTGCAGATGAAATGTTGGCTAAAGTAATCGGCTTATGTAAAGAAAAAGGCTTAATTATTGGCAGAAATGGTGACACCGTACCAGGTTTTAATAACGTGCTTATTATTGCCCCTCCGCTTTCTTCGACGGAAGAGGACCTGAACTTCTTGGTGGAAACGGTAAAATATGCTTTTGATCAACTAAATTAATCTTAGAAGGGTTGTGCTAATAATGGCAAAAGTAGAAAAAGAATTACAACAAATAAAAACGAAAAAAGTGAAAATGACACCTAGTGAGGCAATTGTGGAGACACTTGTTGCAGAAGGGGTAAAGCATATTTCGGGTATTTTGGGATCTGCATTTATGGATATGCTTGATCTTTTACCTACTGCTGGTATCCGCTTTATTGGGGTTCGTCATGAACAAAGTGCAGCACATATGGCGGATGCCTACACAAGAGTGAGTGGGGTAGCAGGCGTAGTCATTGGTCAAAATGGGCCTGGAATCACAAATATGGTGACTTCTGTGGCTGCTGCAAATCAAGCACATACACCAATGGTCGTTATTTCACCATCTGCAGGAACACCAACTGTCGGTTGGGACGGGTTCCAAGAGTGTGACCAAGTATCCATATTTAAAGCAATTACGAAGGAAACGGTAAGGGTTACCCATCCAGGCCGTGTAGCTGATTGTTTACGAACAGCGTTTCGTATCGCTTATGCCGAGCGAGGACCTGTATTGTTCGATATTCCGAGGGACTATTTCTATGGAGAATTAGAAGATGCCATTTTAGAGCCGCATCAATACCGTGTTGATAATCGGGGCTGTGGATCTTTAGAGTTAATTGATCAAGCCGTTGAATTATTGGCTAATGCAAAAAATCCTGTCATCATTTCAGGTCGTGGCGTTGTTGACTCTGACGGCATTGAAGCCGTAAAGGAAATTGCGGAACACCTTACAGCACCTGTTGCTGTTTCATACATGCATAATGATGCATTCCCTGCTAATCATGCTTTATCTGTTGGACCCATCGGCTATATGGGAGCAAAATCGGCTATGAACACGCTTAAGGATGCTGACGTTGTGTTAGCCCTGGGTACTCGTTTATCTGTTTTTGGAACACTGCCTTGCTATGATATCGATTATTTTCCGAAAAATGCAAAGATTATACAAGTGGATATTAATCCGCGTAATATTGCCCGTACACATCCGGTGGAAGTGGGAATTATCGGCGATGCGAAGGCTGCGAGTGTTGAAATCGCTAAACGCTTGATAGAAAAGACGCCAAATTTAGCGGCAAATCAAGAAAGACTTCGTCAAGCAGCCGAAGAAAAAGCGCAATGGGAGAAAGAGTTAGTTGACCTTGCAATGGTAGATGGAAATCCAATTAATCCACGTCGTGCGCTGCTAGAACTTACCAAGGTTTTACCAGAAAACGCCATCGTTACAACCGATATTGGAAATGTTTCATCAACAGCAAATGCCTACTTAAAATTTAATCATGGGCGTCAGCATATCGCTGCCTTAACTTTTGGTAATACTGGTTTTGCGTATCCATCTGCATTAGGTGCAAAGCTTGCTAATCCAACTAGTCCAGTAGTGGCTATTGTCGGTGACGGTGCATGGGGGATGAGCTTGCATGAAGTCAGCACAGCTGTGGAGGAAAATATTCCGGTAGTCGCTTGTGTGTTTAATAATAATGCCTGGTGTGCAGAAAAGAAAAACCAAGTTGACTTTTATAATAATCGTTTCGTAGGTGCAGATATTCAAAATCCTAATTTTGCAGAAGTCGCTAGATCGATGGGGGCAGTAGGAATAAATGTCGAAAGACCAGAGGATGTCGGACCTGCTATCCAAAGAGCGATTGAGTCAAATAAGCCAACGGTTATTGACATCCAAGTAGATGGAACTCAATTGGCACCGCCATTTAGAAAAGATGCATTGAAATTGCCGACACGCTTTTTACCTAAATATTCCCACTTGGATCACAAAAACTGGTAAAACACATGGAAAGAGGGGCAACCTATTTGGGATCGCCCCTCTTTTTTTTCTAAATATCCTCTTATTGAACAATTGCCCATGTTATCTCTAAAAAAATACTGAAAGTTGGTGGATATTTTGGAGCATCAACCAGAAAAACTCAAAGCCGGCCTTAAACAAAGGCATTTGACCATGATATCTTTGAGTGGGGTTATTGGAGCGGGACTGTTTGTTGGAAGCGGTATCATAATCGGCAAAACAGGTCCAGGAGCCATCTTATCATATGTAATTGCGGGCATAATCGTGGTTCTTATTATGCGGATGCTTGGTGAAATGGCAACCGTTAATCCGAATACAGGATCTTTTGCCGTATATGCAAGAGAAGGCATTGGTGAATGGGCAGGTTTCACAACGGGATGGTTATATTGGTTTTTCTGGGTTATTGTTATTGCACTGGAGGCAGTTGCTGGTGCAGCAATTGTACATGAATGGCTTCCCTTCATTCCAGTCTGGCTGATAAGCCTAGCATTAATTATTTTATTACAACTTACGAATGTTTTTTCAGTTAAATCCTTTGGGGAATTTGAATATTGGTTTTCAATTATTAAAATAGGAAGTATTATTCTGTTTTTAATCTTAGGCGCAGCGGTTATTTTTGGATTTGTTCCAGGTATTAAGTCACCCGGCGTATCGAATCTTACAAACTTCGGAGGTTTCATACCTAATGGTTTAGGTTCAGTAATAGTTGGTATTGCAATTGTTTTTCATGCCTTCGTTGGAGTTGAAATTCCGGCCATTGCAGCTGGCGAAACCTCAGACCCAGTGAATAATGTAAAAAGAGCATTAAATAGTGTGGTCTGGCGGATTCTAATTTTTTACATTGGTTCGATTGCAGTAGTAGTAACTCTTTTACCTTGGAATTCAGGAACACTATTAAAAAGCCCGTTTGTTTCGGTTCTTGAATTGATTGGAATTCCTTCGGCAGCCGTTTTCATGAATATAGTGGTCTTGACTGCATTGTTATCTTGCCTAAATTCGGGGCTCTATACAAGCTCTCGAATGCTATTTTCTCTCTCTCAAAAGGGTGATGCCCCAAAAGTATTTTCAAAACTAAGCAAGAATGGGGTTCCTGTTTTTGCAGTATTAGGGAGCACATTATTTGCGTTTATTAGCACAATTTTTAGTTACGTATCCCCAGATAAAATCTTTTTCTTTTTGGTAAACTCATCTGGTGGGGTTGGAATTCTTGTCTATTTAGCCATTGCAATTTCACATTTACGCTTAAGAAAAAGAATGGAGAAAACTAATCCCGGAATTTTTAAAATTAAAATGTGGTTCTTCCCATATTTAACCTATGCAACAATAGCTGCCATGATTTCCGTCCTTATTTTAATGGCATTTATTGAATCGCAGCGACCGCAGTTTATTTTTACATCGCTGTTTACCATCATTGTTATTTCATCATACTTCGTAAATCGGCGAAGAAAGGAGAGCATTGATAGGCAAGAAATAGGGTTGAATTCTCGTATTCTAAACCCCGATAAACAAGAAATCTAGTAAACGTCACTTTAACACAAAATGTAACTGTGATTCATAAAAAGGTAAAAGGCTTTTATTTATGGAAAAATAAAAGCCTTTTACTTTTTTATTCTAGCGAGGGGGATAACCGTTGAAAGATGTAATGAAAATAATTTTTGGTAATAGTTTAATAGGTAGTTCTTATGCCTGTTTAGTTGTCCCGCATGAAATAATTAATGGCGGTGTCACTAGTTTAGCCTTAATATTAAACGCTATATCTGGGGCAGGGATTACCAAACTAGCAAATATCATAACATTCCTTTTATTATTGATCTGTTTAATTTTCCTTGGTAGGGATTATTTTTTTAAATCTATTTTAAGTAGTATTTGTTACTTGTTCTTCTTTAACTTTTTTTACTCATTGCAGTTTAGCACAAATTTAAACCAAGTTTCTTCCATTATATTAGCATCAGTATTGATAGCTCTAGGGTATTACTTTTGTATATCCGCCAATGCCACTACCGTAGGGGTGGACGTTATAGCCATCATCTTACATCATAGAAATAAAAAAATTGATATCGCAATTGCGATAAGGTGTCTTAATTATATTGTGTTATTATTTGGATTCTCTCTGTTTGGTTGGATTTCAATCATTAAAGGAGTGATCTTTACCTTTATTTATTCACTATTATTGAAAAAACTATTGAATAGAAATCAGGTTGTTATTTTAGATAAAGACAGGGTAGTAAAAAATTAAAGGTAAAAACCGCTTGATTCTTGTGATTCAAGCGGTTTTTACCATTCATTATAAAGAAATGAGACTAATGATCTCTTCACGTCGTTTAACGAAGTCTGGTTCTGTTCGGTACATACGGCTTTTTCCTTCTTCAATTCTATAGGGGAAATCGCTGTACATTTCTCTAAGGATGCGACCTGGCCTTGCTGATAAAACAATAATATGCGTCCCTAACAATAAGGCTTCTTCCACATCATGTGTAATAAAAAATATCGTCTTATGCGTCTCTTTCCATATCTTCCTAATATTATCTTGCATTTGTTCCTTTGTCATGGCATCTAAAGCACCAAATGGTTCATCCATCAATACAATGCGCGGATCATTTGCTAATACACGGGCAATAGATGCTCTTTGCTTCATACCGCCGGAAAGCTCATAAGATTTTGCTTTTTTAAACTGGGAAAGGCCAACCATTTCTAAATAATGATCAACAATTTCACGTTTTTCTTTCGCTGGAACTTTCCTCATTTTTAAGCCAAAGCCAACATTATCTTCAATATTCAACCATGGATACAGCATTTGTTGCTGGAAAACAACACCCCTATGCCGATCAGGCTTAGGTGAAATGGGCTTGTTGTCTAGCAGAACTTCACCGGATGTAGCCTGGTGGTAGCCCGCTAAAATGCGTAATAATGTGGTCTTCCCACATCCGGAAGGACCTAATACACAGACGAAACTGCCTTCTTTAATTTGTAAATTAATATTTTTTAGTGCCGTCACAACCTGCTTATCTGTCTGGTAGGTTAAATCTACATTTTTTATTTGAAGGACCATAGAATCAGATGCGGTTTCTTTAAGAGCATGACTATTAATAATGGGGCTCACCACCTAATCTTTTTGAAGGAATTTCGGTTCAATGGCATCTTCATAGGCTTTAAGATCGGGTACAGTGTTAATCGCCTTTTGCGTTTTTAAAAACTCTGCCGTATCTTTTAACGCTTTGGAAAATGATCCTTTTTTGTCAACTGTTCCTAAATACTCGTCTGAAGCTTGTTCTTTTGCATCTAACCAGATTAATTGATCCATGAAAAATGTTGCGTCTTCTTTTGATACGTTTAACTCATTTTTCATAGCTTCAGCCGCTTCGTCTTTTGATGAACGATATAATTGGACGGATTCATCTAGTATTTTAATATATTGTTTTAATACATCTGGATGATTCTTAATAAAGTCCTTCGTTGCGATTCCTACATCAGCAGTGAGAATTCCATCCTTTGCAAGGTCGCGGCTTGTTAAAACAATGTTGCCGTCATTCACCATTTCACCTAGTGTCGGGTACCAGACATATCCGCCATCAATTTGTCCTTGTTTCCACGCAGCTAACATGTCAGCTGGCTTCATATCTAAAATGGTTACTTTATTTTGGTCAATTCCTTTTAATTTAAGGGCGGATAACAAACTGTAATGTGTAGTTGAACCGAAAGAGACTGCTATTTTTTTACCCACAACATCTTCAAGTGATTTAATTCCACTATCTTTCTTGACAGCTAATGCCTCGTTATCTCCAATGACATCGTGAAGCCAAATGACTTTATATGGTAAATTTTGTGCTACCCCGGATGCGACTGAACTAGAACCAATCAGGCCGGCATCAATTTCTCCTGCAGCCATGGCCGTATTCACATCAACCGCTGCCTCAAATTGATGCAAGGTTACCTTCACACCTTTGAACTTCTCCTCAAACATTTTGGTTGCTTTTGCTAGCAGCTCTGCATTTGGTATGACTTGGTAACCAATTCGGAACTCTACCCTACCATCAGCAGATTTAGATGTTGTTTTATTCCCACAGGCACTAATCATCAATAGTGAGAAAACAATCATCAAAGACATGAACCATTTCATTTTGCCGTTTTTCATCCCTTTACCCCCTGTCTTTTTAATCTTTACCCTTCCATGGAATTACTTTGTCTTCAATTTTACGAAGGATTCGATCAAGTAAAATCCCTGTTACTCCCATCAAAATAATACCAACGTACATGATATCACTCCGTAAATATTTACTTGCATCAAGCACTAACCACCCGATACCAGAGACGGCGGCAACCATTTCAGAGGCAACTAAAGTTGTATAAGCAAATCCAATCGCTGTTCGCATTCCAGTGAATATCTCCGGTAAACAAGACGGAAAAATAACATAACGAAATGTTTGCCAGTTATTTGCACCTAATGAAGTAGCGGAATGGATCCGATCTTCCAAGACTCCTTTTACGCCGGATACTGCTGCAATATACATGGGAGCAAAAGCAGCAAGATATAATAAAGCAATCTTTGATAGATCGCCAATTCCAAACCATAAAATTAAGAGTGTGTAGTATGACAATGGTGGTAGTGGACGATAGAATTCTAGGATGGGGTCTAATGCAGCGCGTACTTTTGATGAATAACCACTGATTAATCCTAATGGAACTGCTGTAATTAATGCGAAGAAGAAGGCCATAGATAATCTGTATAGACTATCTAGTAGATGAAATAACAAACTATTTCCTTTATAACCATTAATTAGTAAATCGGTAAAGGCTGCCCAAGTTTTTGCTGGAGAAGGGATAAAGACTTCAGAGAAAATATTGAGTTTGGTGACTGTATACCATAGTAAAAATATAATAACAATTGAACTCCACATGATGCCCGTTTCCTGTGGGATTTTCCACTTTCTTTTTTTTCGTAGGATATCCGGTATCTCAATTTCCCTATTATTTTCCAGAGGTGTAAGGGTGTCATAGGGTGGAAAGGTATCTTGGTCAACTTTTTTATTCGTGTTTCCATTCATAAATGTACATCACTCTCCTTTTTCATGTAGCTGAAATAGTTTTGTTTCATTTAGGCATTTTTCACCATTTTTGCCTTTTGAAATGGCTTTCATAGATAGTGAGGCAAAGCATTCGGATATAAATCGTATTATATTGGATGGAAAATATGCCGTCAATGATATTTGAAAATTGAAACTATTTAAAATACAGATGGAAGGTATAAGTAAATCTTATAGTTCTAGGTTCACAGTGGATTAGGTCCATTTTTTTCAGTAGGAGAAGTTAGGGGGAAGATGAATATCATTGATCAAATCATAGATTTAGGATTGTCTATTTTTCCTTTTTACCCGTCAGTTTTCCGATTATACCCGTCACTTCCTTCCCACAGTGAAAAAGAACCCAACACCCTGAACACGATTGCAAATTCGATTAATTGTACAAATAAAGATAGTTAGTTAAGATAATGATAGGATTTTAAGTGAGGGTTTAATAGAGCAATGGTTCATCATGTGGAATTAATTTTGCTTCTAACTGCGAACTAGACAAAACATAATGGGGGTACTTTTTAGTGGAAATAGGTATTAGCACATTTGTAGAGACAACGCCGGATGTTAAAACAGGTGAGGTGATCAGTCATGCCCAACGAATACGGGAGGTTGTCGAGGAAATTGTCCTAGCAGATCAAGTGGGGCTGGATGTTTTTGGTGTGGGTGAGCACCATCGCGTAGATTATGCAGCATCTTCTCCGGCCATTGTACTGGCCGCTGCAGCATCACAAACAAGCCGGATTAGGCTGACTAGTGCCGTAACGGTGCTTTCTTCCGCCGATCCGGTGCGGGTCTTTCAGGATTTTGCTACACTCGATGCCATCTCAAATGGACGTGCAGAGATTATGGCAGGTCGGGGTTCCTTTATCGAATCTTTTCCGCTGTTTGGCTATGATTTAAAGGACTACGATCAGTTATTCGAGGAGAAGCTGGAGCTGTTGTTAAAAATACGGGAGTCCGAGAAAGTGACATGGAAAGGCGGGCATCGACCGGCCATTAATAATCTAGGTGTGTATCCAAGACCGGTTCAGAATCCTTTGCCTGTCTGGATTGGCAGCGGTGGAAACCAGGATTCCGTTATCCGAGCAGGTCTCCTTGGACTCCCGTTGGTTCTAGCGATAATTGGAGGTAGTCCCCGGCAGTTTGCGCCGCTTGTCCAGCTTTATAAGAAGGCAGTTGCTCACGCCGGTCATGACCTATCGAAGTTGCCGGTTGCCTCGCATTCACATGGTTTCATCGCAGATAGTACCGAAGCAGCAGCTGAAAAGTTTTTCCCTTCAACGCAGCAGGCCATGAATAAATTAGGAAGCGAGCGTGGATGGGGAAGGTATGACCGCTCCAGTTTCGATGCTGCTTGCGGCTTTGAAGGTGCATTGTATGTAGGTGATCCGAAAACGGTGGCTGAGAAAATCATTCACTTGCGAAAGAATGTGGGAATCACACGCTTTATGCTCCATGTACCGGTGGGTACCATGCCACATGATGATGTAATGAGAGCGATTGAACTGTTAGGAAAAGAGGTTGCGCCAATCGTTAGAGAAGAGGTATCCAGATGGTAAGGGGAAAGCGAAGTGGAGTTGTAGGTTGGTTTGCAGCTAACACTTTAAGAGTGCCATAAAGTCTTATCTTGAAGTTAGCAGGCACAGGTGGAGGTTTTTCCTTGTCATCACTTATTACTTGATCGATCACTATTTCCGTTTGTTAAGTCAATCTTGAAAGAGAATGGGTATTTCTTCATGGAGACCTTTATTCGTCACCAAGGTGCAAAAATCTGGGAGTATCCAATTTTATAGTGTCTTTTTAACCTCTTTAGGAAGAATTTAGTTCAAGGACAAAGGAGGGAAAAAGAGGACAAACCGAAATAACAATCGATATCAACCATATACGGGTGGAAGTAAATCATCCGATATGGAATTTGGAGCAGAACTTACCCAAAGTAAAAAAGCTAGGAAACAGGCAGCAAGAGAAAGCAAAAATAATAGTAAATAATAAAAATACATAATTTCAAAAGTAATTCACTCTAAAAAAGAAGTTAATATCCAAATCGGAAAGGGCCCAATCTCTTCAAAAGATTGGGCTCTTTCCTTTTTTAAAGTAGTTTTTTCGGAAGGTAAAAGGTATAGTTGAAAGTATGGGCGTAATATTCATAATATTTTAACTATAGGAGAATAAATAGATGAGTTTAATCATTGATAAATTGTTTATTGGACAAATTGGACGGCTGAAACGGACATTTAATGATAGCGATGTAAGATTATGTAATGAGTTAACAAAAGATTTTAGTCCTATTTATCAACAAAGTGAAAATGATTGGAAAAGTTTTTACAATAAACCACTTGTGCCTGGGTTACTAACGGAAGGCCTAATCACTCAGGTGATCAGCCAAAAGCTGCCTGGAACAGCATGTGTTTTACTCCAGAAGGAATTGGTCTTTTATCATCCCGTCCATATAGGGGATGAGATCACGGCTGAACTCGAAATAATTGATATTAACCATGATCGGAACTGGCTAACCCAAAAGGTGAATTGTTATAACCAAAATGGAAATGAAGTGGTTAAAGGACAGGTCGTTATCCTAGTTTTACCGAGTCACATCACTTAGGTGGGGAACATGGAGAGTATAAAAAATTTGCAAAGCCCTGTTGGTCAATGGGGTTATATTGTAGTTGACGAAAATGGTTTTGTCATTGATGCTAGTCCTGATTTTTGCCGTCACTTCTCTTTTATAAGGACGGAATTACTTGGTATCTCTTTAGCCCAAGTGATTGAAGGAACTTCAAAAAACCTAACGCCTCCCACTGAACACCAACAAGTTATTTTTGGTGTAATAAAGGATCATTCCTGTTTCATTCGAGTCGATAGACAGGACAATCATATTTTCTATTCGATCATTTTAAGACAAGAAGAGATCAATATTTATGAATTAAACTCTTTTATGAAAACCATTGAGAAGTCAAAATTTCAGAAAAAGTCTAGTAAAGGTAACCGGTACAGCTTTGAGGATATTATTGGAGAAAGCCCATTGATGAACCAAATTAAAGAGTTAGCAGCAAGAATCGGGACGAGCAACTCCACTGTCTTACTTACAGGGGAGAGTGGAACGGGAAAGGAGCTTTTTGCGCAAGCAATCCATGGACTTAGTTCGCGGAAAAATCATCCTTTTGTTGCCGTCAACTGTGCCGCCATTCCCGATGAATTATTTGAATCTGAGGTGTTTGGCTATGAAGCAGGGGCATTCAGCGGTGCAAAAAAAGAAGGGAAGCCAGGTAAAATCGAATTAGCGCATAATGGAACGCTATTTCTAGATGAAATTTCCGAACTTCCCTACCAAGCTCAGGGTAAGCTGCTCAGGGTATTACAGGAACGTGAGGTAGAAAGGCTTGGAGGAACTGGAAGTAAAAATGTTGATATCCGGATCATTACCGCTACAAACCGAGATTTAAAAATGCTTGTGCAGGAAGGGAAATTCCGACAGGATTTATTTTACCGATTGTACGTATTTGAATTGAAAATTCCTTCTCTCCGTCAAAGAAAGTCGGACATCCTGCCTTTGGCCTATCATTTTATCAATGAATTGAATGAAAAATTAGTTCTTAATGTTAGTTACTTAACACCTGAGCTGCAAGAATGGCTTGTAAGTTATCAGTGGCCTGGAAATGTAAGAGAATTGAAGGCGTTTATCGAACGCGGGATGAATATTGTTGAGGGAGATACGCTTACATTGGAAGGTTCGTTCCTTATATCAGCCTATGAAGCGGCTGACCAGAAAACAGATTTGGAAGAAATCACGATCCCGATAAGCTTAGAAGAGGCAGTCTCTCAGGCAGAAATAGCTGCCATTAAACAAGCGTTAAAGGTATCAGATGGGGACCGAACAAGGGCAGCTCAAATCCTAAACATTCATTTAGCCAGCCTTTATCGAAAAATCGCCAAATATAAGCTTAAGTAAACAAGATTACTAGTTCTTAACACACATTTATGTGTGTTTTTTTCTATTCGCATTCTTGTTTCGCGAAAATGCGAAAAAATAGTGGGATTGCAAACTTGCGAAAGTATAAAGCCTGATAGATGGCAAAAACAGAGTTGGCACGGAAGTTGCAATATAGTAGGGAAAGGAGGAGTTATCTTGTTAAATTTTTCATTCAGTCAAGAACAGGATTATTTTAGAGAGATGCTAAGAGATTTTTCCATAAAAGAACTACTTCCGCAATACACAAAATGGGATCGCGAGAAAGTACATCCAAGACATTTATGGAAAAAGCTTGGGGAGCTTGGCGTGAATGGCCTAAGGATCCCTGAAGTGTATGGAGGAAGCGGAGCGGAGTGTGTCACGGCTGGGATTGCCGCAGAAGAAATTGGGCGCGGGGATTTTAACCTAACCTACGCCGTAATGCTAAACGCCTTGGCTTCCGAAATCCTGACTAATCATGCGACAGAGTCATTAAAAAAAACATGGCTTCCGCAAATTTCCAGCGGTGAAAAAATCGTCGGAGTGGCGATTACGGAGCCTTCGGCAGGAACCGATGCAGCAGGAATTTGCTCGACTGCTGTACATAAGGGAGATTGCTATATTTTAAATGGGGAAAAATCTGGGATCAGTGCAGCAACATTTGGGGATGCCTTCATTGTATTTGCGAAAACGGATCCGAATTCCGGCAGTAAGGGCATCAGCGCCTTCATCGTCCCGTCCGACCGTCCGGGGGTGGAATGTAAAGGCTATGATGACATGGGAAATATCCCGATTGGGAGAGGTTCCATTTATTTAACAGATGTTGAGGTTCCAGCTGAGAATTTAATTGGACTAGAAAATAATGGCTTTTTCCAAGTAATGAATGGCTTTGACTTAAGCCGGTTGTTGATCGGACTTCAATGTGTAGGTGCGGCCCTGCAAAGTATTGATGAAACGATTGAACATGTGAAAACAAGGCATGCCTTTGGAAAACCATTGGCGAAATTCCAAGGCGTCTCCTTTCCAATCGTCACCCATTCCACCCAATTAGAATTAATCAAATGGCAGGCATATCGCGGTCTTTGGCTCCGTGACCAAGGCAAAAAGCATACAAAAGAGGCCTCCACAGTAAAATGGCTGGGCCCAAAATACAGCCAAGAAGCAATCCATGAATGCATGCTCCTCAATGGCCATTATGCCTATACAAAAGAAATGCCGCTTGAACAACGATTACGAGATGTCATTGGATTAGAAATTGGCGATGGGACCGCTCAGGCGAATCAGATTGTCATTGCGAAAGAATTACTCGGCAAAGAATTTCGTCCCTATTAATCTTGGAGACAGACGCTAGAATTTAATTACGAAAAATGTGGTATGTATATATGAATCCGGAATAAAAGTGGTAAAAGGACAAGTCATTTTACAAGATTTTAAAAAAACAGGAGGCATGAAAAGATGGAATTACAAGATGTTCTCTATGAAAAAAGGGATGGAGTTGCCAAAATTACGATGAACCGCCCTGAGGTTTACAATGCCTTTCGGGCCCAAACGGTCCAGGAATTAATCTGGTCATTCCGGGATGCATGGGATGATAACCGAATTGGTGCAGTCATTTTAACAGGGGCAGGCGAGAAGGCATTCTGTACCGGCGGCGACCAAAAAAATAAGGGAGACAGCGGCTATGACAGCTCCGGAGGATTGGGCGGCGGGATTGGCTTAGAAATAGAAAATCTCCATCGAACCATTCGCGCTATGCCAAAGCCTGTTATAGCTGCCGTAAATGGCTTTGCGATCGGCGGCGGACATGTCCTGCATGTCATCTGTGATTTAACGATAGCTGCGGAAACAGCCATTTTCGGCCAAAGCGGTCCAAAGGTAGGAAGCTACGATGCCGGCTTAGGCTCTGCCTATTTGGCTCGGATTGTCGGTGAAAAGAAGGCAAGGGAAATATGGTATTTATGTGAGAAGTACACGGCGCAAGAAGCGAAGGAAATGGGACTGGTAAATAAGATTGTCCCTCAAGGTGAACTGATGGCAGCTGCCGAAGAATGGGCAGCGAAAATTGTTGAAAAAAGCCCGACAGCAATAAAAATGCTGAAATATTCGTTTAATGCGGATTCCGCTAATATTGAAGGTATTTCCCAAATTGCGATGGCTAGTCTAGGGATGTTTTACAAATCAGATGAGTCGGCAGAAGGTAGAAATGCCTTTGTAGAAAAAAGGCCCGTTGATTTCAAGAAATTCAGGCAGTAACCAAGTTTTTAGCTATATTAAAGGGGGATTCAAGCTATGAGTTTCGAAACGATTTTAACCGAAGAACTTTGTAAAAAGTACGAGTCCAATTGGTCAAATAAAACCATCCTCGACTATTTAAAACAAGCGATTGAACATAAACCTGAAAAAACTGCCATTATTGATAGAAATAGCCGATATACGTTCAAGGAGGTTGGTATGCTAGTTGACCGTGTGGCTCTTGGATTGCTTGATACGGGTTTGAAAAAAGGGGATGTCATCTCCTTTCAACTGCCGAACTGGAATGAGTTTGTCATTCTCCACCTTGCGGCAACGAGGATCGGAGCTATTAGTAATCCCTTGATCCCTATCTACCGTGACCGGGAAATTGGCTTTATGGTCAAACTTGCCGAATCAAAGATGATTGTTGTCCCTGATGAGTTTCGTGGATTCAACTACCCGGAAATGATTAAGCGACTTTTACCAGACTGGCCTGTGATGGAGTATATCTATGTGATTGGGGAAAATGTGCCGGCAGGAATGAAACCGTTCTCAGCTCTCATGGATGTACCATGGGAAGAACGAAAAGATCCGTCGGTATTAGACGGTATAACACTTGATCCCAATGAAATAACTGAAATTATATTTACTTCTGGGACCACAGGGGAGCCAAAAGGGGTCATGCATACCCATAACACGGTTACCTTTTCTTCCGAGCTTTGGCTCGATCACTTGAAATTAACTTCAGACGATGTCATTTTCATGGCCTCGACATTTGCCCATCAGACAGGTTTCCTATATGGCGTCCGCTTACCGTTTATTTATGGAGGCACCGCCGTTTATCAGGATATTTGGAATCCAAAAGAATTTATTGCGTTAATAGAAAAAGAGAAAATCACCTTTACCACAGCGGCGACACCATTTTTACAAGATACGATTCAAGTCGATAATATTCAGAGCTACGATTTAAGCTCACTCCGATATTTTGCAGCGATTGGCGCACCAATACCAAGAACACTTGTCAAACAGGCTGCCCAAAAGTTGCCGTGTCAAGTTCTCTCAGGCTGGGGTCAAACGGAAAATGGCCTTGTGACGTTAACGCTTGCGAATGATACGGAAGAAAAGCTGACCAATACGGATGGCACCCCATTCCCAGCAATGGATGTGAAGGTAGTTGATCTGAATGGTCAAGAGCTTTCGCCTAATGTAGAGGGTGATTTGCTTGTCAGAGGTCCGGCTCTATTTGTTGGTTATTTAAAACGCTTGGAGCTGACGAAGTCTGAGTTCGATGGTGAATGGTTTATAACAGGAGACCGTGCAGTCAAGGATGAAGACGGGTACATCCGAATCACAGGCCGCAACAAAGATATAATTATTCGTGGCGGTGAGAACATCCCTGTTGCCTATGTTGAAAATATCTTATACGAGCATCCCGATATTTCGATTGTCCAAATTGTTGCGATGCCGGATGCTAGGCTTCAAGAGCGGGCCTGTGCCTTTATTAGTTTGAAGGACGGAGCATCACCACTGACGATGGAGTCCATGAAAATCTTTTTAGCGGAAAAAGGCGTAGCAAAGCACTATTGGCCGGAACATGTAGAAGTGATTGCAGATTTCCCAAGAACCCCAAGCGGCAAAATTCAAAAGTTCCGGTTGCGGGCAATCATTGATGAAAAAATAGCTAATCGATTATAGCTAGTAGGAAAAAAGGGAGGTTGGACATGGTACAACATGTAGCGTTTGTGACAGGGGCAGGAAGCGGAATCGGCAGAGAAATTGCAAGATTGCTAGCTTCTCGTTCCTTAAAAATAATTGTGGCCGATATCAATATGGCAGGGGCGGAGGAAACGGTTTCCATCATTAAGGAAAATAATGGGGAGGCGGCAGCGGTATATTGTGACGTTACGAACCTAGAAAGTGTCAAAAGTGCGGTCCAAGATTCCTTGAATTATTATCAACAAATTGATGTGTTAGTAAATAATGCGGGCTGGGATAAGGTAGAGCCTTTTTTAAAAAGTGAGCCTGATACGTGGAAGAGAATAATCGATATCAACCTAATGGGTCAGATCCATACCTGCAAAGCGATATTGCCGTTAATGATTGAAAGCGGTTACGGAAAAGTCGTGAATATTGCCTCTGATGCTGCAAGAGTGGGATCCAGTGGGGAAGCGGTCTATTCAGCTGCCAAAGGCGGGGTGGTCGCACTGACAAAAACGCTGGCACGGGAAATGGCCCGTCACAAGATCAACATTAATTGTGTGGCACCGGGTCCAAGTAACACACCGTTATTTCAAGAAATCGGCTCCTACAATGAAGGTCTTGCCGGGGCATTAGAAAAAGCCATCCCTTTCCGGCGCTTAGCCCAGCCGGAGGATATTGCGGGGGCAGTAGCTTACTTCGTATCGGACGAAGCCGGCTATGTGACAGGACAAACCTTGTCGGTCAGCGGCGGATTAACGATGCTTTAAAAATGGCCGGTATGGGGACTACAGTCCTATCTTACTGGCTTCCTTTTATATTGGCGAACATTGGCAGAAGTCATTTTTATAGTTATATAGAAAGGGTGGCAAAAACAATTGAATTTTCAATTACCTGACGATATTTTGTCTCTAAAATATGGAATACGAGAATTTGTTGACCATGAAGTCGAACCGCATGCAATGGAAATTGAAGAAACAGATGAAATTCCCGAAAGAATCCTAGAAATGTCCAAAAAAATGGGATTATTCGGCTTAAGTATCCCGGAGGAGTATGATGGATTAGGTATTGGCATGGTTGGGAAATGTGCGGCATATGAGGAATTGGGCCGCACCCATAATGGCTATACCACCGTCATTGGCGGGCACACCGGCATCGGCTCTGTTGGGGTTGTCGAAATGGGAAATGAACAGCAAAAACGCAAATATTTACCGGACATGGCAAAAGGCAATCGCATCGGAGCCTTTGCGCTAACAGAACCAAGTGCTGGCTCACACGCTACGAATCTAAAAACAACTGCCGTCCAAAAAGGCGACAAATATATCCTCAATGGCAGCAAGCATTACATTACCAACGCATTTCTAGCAGATGTATTTACCGTCATGGCCGTAACGGACCCCTCTAAGGGAGCCAAAGGGATTACCTCCTTCATTGTCGAAAAAGATTTTCCAGGCTTTAAAATCGGGAAAAAAGAAAAGAAGATGGGCCTTCACGGATCACATTCTGCAGAAATTTTCTTTGAGGACTGTGAGGTGCCGGTAGAAAACGTGTTAGGTGAAGAAGGACAGGGGTATGTGAATGCCTTAAAAATCCTTGCCAATGGGCGTGCTGGCCTTGCGGCAAGAAATCTAGGTTCCTGTGATAAATTACTGGAAATGTCACTTGATTATACCCACACAAGAATCCAGTTTGGCAAACCAATTTTTGAACAGCAGATTATCCAGCATTATTTAGCCGAAATGGCGATGGAAACGGAATCGCTTCGGGCAATGACTTACAGGGTCGCCTGGATGGTGGACCAAAATATGAAAGTAATCAAAGAAGCGGCGATGGTGAAATTGCTAGGGTCCGAAATATATAACCGCGTCGCTGACAAAGCAGTCCAAATTCACGGGGGATTGGGTTATATCGCTGAATACCCAATTGAACGGTTTTACCGTGATGCACGAATTACGAGGATTTACGAAGGAACATCGGAAATCCAGAAAAATATTATTGCGGCACAGCTTCATGCTCAATATAAAAAGTAGCAGGTGGTGGAGCTTTTTGGAGCTGAATATTAAAGGCAGAAATAATGTTCAATGGATATGGTTGCACTTGGACTTATCGATTAGGGCAAAGCTTTAACATAGGGTAATCGTATAAAAAATAAGGAGGAGTTCCAAATGATGAATTTTCATTTAACCGAGGAACAAGAAAACGTACAGAAAATGGTGCGTAAATTTGTGGATAAAGAAATTATACCTTACATCCAAGAATGGGATCGAAACCATCATTTTGAGCCGGGTATTTTAAAGAGATTAGCAGAATTACATTTGATGGGTGTGTGCATACCTGAAGAATACGGCGGCGTCGGGATGGATTATAATACCTTAGCGATTGTTTGTGAAGAGTTGGAACGGGGGGATACTGCTTATCGAACAGCCGTTTCCGTCCACACCGGCTTAAATAGTATGACGTTATTGCAATGGGGGAATGAAGAACAAAAGCAAAAATATTTAGTGCCGCAAGCAAAAGGTGAAAAAATTGGCGCGTTTGGATTAACAGAGCCGAATGCAGGATCCGATGTGGCAGCGTTAAATACGACAGCGATTCGGGAAGGAGATAGTTACGTCCTGAACGGTTCAAAAACGTGGATTTCACTATGCGATGTAGCGGACCATTTCCTTGTTTTTGCTAAAACAGATGCCAGCCTTGGTTCAAGAGGGATTTCAGCCTTTATCGTCGAACGCACCTTTGCTGGAGTGACGACTAAAGCAATGAAGGGGAAATTAGGGATCCGTGCCGGAAATACAGGGGAAGTCTTCCTGAGTGAGGTAAGAGTCCCTGCAGGCAACAGACTTGGCGAAGAGGGCGAAGGCTTTAAAATTGCCATGGCTGCCCTTGATAACGGGCGCTTTACCGTGGCGGCTGGTGCCTGTGGATTGATTAATGCCAGCTTAGAAGCCAGTCTAAAGTACTGTCACGAACGAAAAACATTTGGGAAGGAAATTGGCAGACATCAGCTTGTCCAGCAAATGATTGCGAAAATGAGCGCCAATTTAGAAATCTCTCGGCTGCTCGTCTACAAAGCAGGGACATTAAAAAATGAAGGCAAACGAAATACAAGAGAAACATCGCTTGCCAAATGGATTTCTTGTGATGCTGCCTTCGATGCCGCCAATGATGCCGTCCAAATCCACGGCGCCTATGGCTATTCGGATGAATATCCAGTGGAGCGCTTCTTAAGGAATTCCAAGGCACCAGTAATTTATGAAGGAACACGAGAAATTCATACAATCATGCAGGGAGAGTATGCACTAGGCTACCGTGAGGACAAACCAGTTCGCCAAACATTACCCGCATGGCCTTTTGAGTCTGTCATGGCGAAGTAAGTTTTATTGGGTCCGGTCTACTAGGTGCCAGGCGCCATCCAATAAGTGGATGGTGCCTGGCACTTTGTTTTTCATTTGGGACAAAATTGTGCACAACCTATTTAAAATGATCTGCTTATTAGTTTTATGGTCGACCTTTTAAAATAACCTCATTTGTTCTGATTTAGACCGAGTTATCGAATCAGATTCTAATAATCTGTGCCCCATCGATTTATAGCCTTTCATTCTTTTTTCAAACATTGCTTTTAACATGGGTTCTTTGTGATCTACATAATCAAACACTTTAACTTTAGATTTATGATCATGTTGCCGATGCAGTCTGCCAACATATTGTTGTAACGTTCATTCCTAGGATAAAGGCATGACTAAAAATAAGGCTGTTTTCGTGAACTTTGTTGCTTTTGTGAGTAAAGGATTTATGTTATTCTATATAAATTAATTGATATAGTTCTGAATTATAAAATAATTTAATGGATAGGGATGAAGGACTTTGAACGGAAAATATGGATTGTTATCTCTTGTTTTAGCCATAGCAGGGATTTTGCTATTTTACTTGAGTTCTCAAGGAAGTAATGGAGTTTTCAACCCTTATTTCTTCACAGGGCTTGCTTCTTGGATAACAAGTTTTGTGTTAGGCGTTAAAGGAGTCAAAACAAATGAAAGTGGTTCCTTAAAATATGTTGGAATGGGAATGATTTCGCTTATTGTTATAGGCTATGGATTGTTAATAGTCATAATTGGCATTCGTGGGTTCGGAGCCTAAAAAGCATTCTTGTACAGAGTATCAGTCTTAAAAGATGATGTTTTTGTACTACACTAGGCTATGCCCCTTAAAAAATTGACCGTTATATTATTCGACTTTCGATATGCCGAAATAAGCATTTGTTCTACATGATTTTCAAACGATAAATTTTTACCAGGTCAAGCCAACCGAACCAGTAAAGGTAGTTATGAAGTTAACATTCAATCGATGGTTTGATGGCGAAGAAAAAAAGCGATCATTATTATATGGCTGTGACTTAAATAATGAAGGAAAGGAAAATACCTATGAAAAAGATACTTGTTACCGGTTTTGACCAGTTTGGAGGAGAGCCCATTAATCCGGCACTTGAAGCTGTAAAGCGATTAAATGGAAAAGAAATTTTAGGGTACAAGGTGATTACAAGGGAAATCCCAACCGTTTTCGGCAAGGCGATTTCAAGTCTGAAAGAATCAATAGAAGAAATTAATCCTAACGTGGTCATCTGCGTTGGTCAGGCAGGGGGGCGTTCCGGGATCACGCCTGAACGGGTAGCAATCAATTTGGATGATGCCAGAATTACAGATAACGAGAATAATCAGCCAATTGATGCAGAAATTGTTCCCGGCGGACCAGCAGCATATTTCTCTAAACTGCCGGTCAAGGCTATGGTGAAAAAAATGAATGACAATGGAATCCCTGCTTCCGTTTCAAATACTGCGGGCACATTCGTTTGCAACCACATTTTTTATGGACTGATGAATTATCTTGATACAAGGCGTAAGGAGATTCGGGGTGGTTTTATTCATATACCTTTTCTGCCCGAACAGATAGTCCGCAATCCTGGACACCCAAGCATGAGTCTAGAATTGATTGTAAAGGGATTGGAACTATCTATTGAAGCTGCTATCTCACATGAATCAGATATTAATGCGGTTGGCGGAGAAATTAGTTAATTTTAAAGAGTCAATAATTTAGGAGAGGAGTTCCAATATGGATCAGAGAACCAAATGGAATAGCAAATACAAGGAGCGTCTAATTCAACTGGAAGAACCTTTACCGAATGTCAGATTAGCGAACCTATCTCCTTACTTGAACGGAGGATCCGCACTTGATCTTGCATGTGGTCTTGGTGGAAACAGTCTGTTCCTGGCGCGATTAAACTTTCAAGTACAGGCAATTGATCTATCTGATGTGGCTGTCAGCTATCTTCAGGAAATAGCAGCAAAGCAAAATCTCGCAATAAACCCTCGCTTATGCGATCTTACAAAATTGACCAATCTTAATTTGAATAAAAGCTCTATTAGTTTGATTGTCATCACCTATTACCTGGATCGGACGCTATTTCCGTTTGTGAAGTCCATCTTGAAAGAGAATGGGTATTTCTTCATGGAAACCTTTTATACATCACCAATTAGTGAGAATCAGGGAGTATCCAATCACTATAAGCTGCAGCCTGGTGAGTTATTGGCTGAATTTGGAGATTGGAAGGTTCTTTTTTATGAGGAAAATGAACAAGAGGGGCGGCAAACGATATTTTGTCAGAATCAGCGGAAAAGTGCACCGATAGAAAGTGAAAAATAAAGGAGTCTCGGGGGGAGGTATCTTTTTTCCCTTTTAATGAGTATGAATTTTTTCAAAATATAGTATAGTTAAATTAGAAGCTTATAACAGTTTAGAAGAGAGGTAATGAATTGCGTAATGATTTTTTTACAAATAATCGTCATCGTTTATATGAGGAGCTAGAAGATCGTTCCCTGCTGGTGTTGTTTGCTGGAAAGGCACCGCAAAAATCTGCAGATGAGACCTACACATTTGTGCCAAATCGTAACTTTTATTACATAACAGGTATCGACGAACCAAATAGTATCTTTTTAGCCTATAAAGATAATAATCAGCTAGAAGAATATCTTTTTATCGAACAATCAGACCCTTTGTTAGAAAAATGGGTAGGAAAGTCGATTTCAAAAGAAGAGGCTGCAGAAGTTTCAGGGATAGGGATTATCCATTATATCGATCAATTTGAATCCTTGCTGTCGCGAACCCTTTTTACAAACCCTCTAGCAAATGTATATTTGGATCTTGAAAGAAGAGAGTTAGATCAGGTCATGACAGCAGCACAACAATTTGCGGGTAAAATACAGGCGAAGTATCCTTTCCTGCAAATGAAAAATGTTTATCCTGATATTTGTGATTTACGCGTTTATAAAACTCCAGCGGAAATCGAACAGATAACAAAGGCGATTGATATCACCTATAAAGGAATTAAAAATATCATGCGCCATGCGAAAGATGCCAGAAAGGAATATCAGCTGGAAGCCTATTTTGATTTTACCCTTAAGTCAGAAGGGATAAAAGATTATGCGTTTCCTACGATTGTCGCAAGTGGCAAAAATGGGACGATCCTTCATTATGAAAAAAATGATGCGACCATTGAGGAGGGAAGTCTTGTCCTGCTTGATTTAGGTGCTCAATATAACTATTATAATGGTGATATCAGCTTTACATTTCCCGTGAATGGTATATTTACAGAAAAACAAAAAACCTATTACAATATCGTTTTAAAAGCATTAAGAGAAACCACAGCCTTTATTAAACCAGGAGTCCCATTTGCAAAATTGAATGAACTTACAAAGAAAATCCTTGCAGAAGAGTGCATTGAAACTGGATTGATTAAGGAAGAAAGCGAAATCAGAAAATACTACTATCATAGTGTCAGTCACTTTCTTGGTCTAGATACACATGATGTGGGTGATTATAAGGACTTAATCTTACAACCCGGAATGGTGCTAACGGTTGAACCGGGTCTATATATCGAAGAAGAAGGAATCGGCATCCGAATTGAAGATGATGTTTTAGTAACTGAAGAAGGCCATGAGGTTCTTTCGAAAGATATTATCCGTACAGTTGAGGAAATTGAAGCGTTTATGAATTCTTAAATATAGGTGCCTGACACCCAGTGTGGTAATGCTATAATACACCGGGGGTCAGGCACCATTTTTAGTGAATCTAAGCATCACCTTATCCAAGATAGTGGCGGTAATAATCCCTGCAGTATAGCGGATCAGATCCACTGTAAGAAACCCTTTGCCAAGGATCAATGCCCCAAGCAATGTACCACGTATCTGATTAATCCAGACTGCCTGATACAACTGGCTGAATTCAATGCCAAAGCAAAACAAAAAACTGAGCCAGATGGCTGTGAGCAGGCTCTTACGCACTAGTAAAAAACGAAATCCAAAATAAACCATCATAGCCCACAGCATATCCCCGGCATTCTGCGCTATAAATAATGGAAGAAAACTGCTAAATTTTCGGGAGGCCAGGCCAAATAAAATCATGATAACAACGGCTATAAGATAAGCGATCCTTGTATTAAAAGAACGCGGATTGGACGATGTTTTTTTAGAAATTTTGAAAGAAGTCATATTCGAATCACTCTTTGTTATGGTTTTGATTTTCAATGTATAAATGTGAATATACAAGTATTAAATGATAGAAGCAAGCACTTTATTTATAAATTTGTATGGAGCTTACCGCTATTAACTGAATGGAAATATTTTAAACTCACCATCTATTTAAATACTTCCTATTTCTAATATATAATGGATCTAGTGATAGTTACGCTGTGAAAGTTTGGAGAGTGCCTGGCACTCTTACGTTTTTGGGAAGAAAATCTTTAAAACAAAGGAATCAATTATGATATGATGTTAGAAAAGGTATCTTCAATCAGGGGGAACAAAAATGGGAAAGCATAAAATACTGGCTGTCTTGGAAAAAGAATTAGTCGTTGCCCTTGGTTGTACAGAACCAGTTGCGATTGCACTGGCTGCAGCAACGGCAAAAAGCCATGCAAACGGACAAATTCAGGCAATCCGGTTAAAAGCGAGCGGAAATATTATTAAAAATGCAAAATCTGTTGGGATTCCTGGAATGTCAGCTAAAGGTCTTGAATTCGCGGCCGCCCTCGGAGCGGCAGCTGGAGACCCAACTAAGAAATTGGAAATTTTAGATGGACTGACAAAGGAAGATGAGCGGTCGGCATTAAAACTCATTGAAGCAGGTAAAGTAACAGCCGGACAAGCGGATACACCGAAAAGACTTTATATTGAAGTCATTGTCGAAACCGACCATCAAACTTCTAGAGTGGTCATTTCTGATAATCATAGCAATATCACCTTAATCGAAGTGGATGGGAAATCGGTCTACCTTGGCGGATGTGAGAATATCGGAATCCAAACGGATGAAGAGGAATTAGAAGCCCTTACCATTGATGAAATCTACGAATGGGTTTTAACGGCGGACCTTAACGACTTGACTCTGGTAAAAAAGAGTATCGAATTGAATCGAATGATTGGATTAGAAGGTCTTAGCGGAGATTATGGTCTAAATGTCGGTAAAACAATTAAAGATAATGTAAAAAAAGGTATTCTATCCGATGATATAGCTACAGCGGCCATGTCTCTTGCTGCTGCTGGCTCAGATGCCAGGATGGCAGGTTCTACACTTCCGGTGATGGCGAATACTGGGAGTGGAAATCAAGGGATTGCCGTTACACTTCCTGTTGTCGCCGCGGCACAAAAGCTGCAAGTACCTGAGGAAAAGATGATTCGTGCCGTGGCACTTAGCCATCTGATTACCATCCATATCAAATCAAGATTTGGCCGCCTTTCTGCATTATGTGGTGTAACTGCCGCTGGGATGGGGGCGAGTGGGGCGATTGTTTATTTACTGGATGGAGGACTTCAGCAAATTAAAGCAGCGGTTCAGAATACAATCGGCAACGTATCAGGAATGATCTGCGACGGGGCTAAGGCGGGCTGTGCCATGAAGGTTTCGACCTGTTCAAATGTCTCAGTGCAATCAGCCCTGTTGGCACTAAACCATCAAGAAATAAAATCGACTGACGGCTTTATCCATGACGATGTAGAAAAAAGTATCGAAAGCTTCTGCAAACTTGGAAATGAAGGCACGAGGCAAACAGATGAGCTCATTTTAAAATTAATGCTGGAAAAATAAAAAGTTGAAAAAAGAAGCAGAGTGTCAGGCTCCAACCAGTAAACGGATGGTGCCTGACACTCTACTTTTATCAACCTTTTTCTATCAAGCTATAACTTTTAAATTCTAGTTTCTTCGTCGTTTCAAGCTGAATTAATTCCCGTTGTTCCAATTGAATCCTTTTTGAAAACAAGGGTCCATCAAAGACAAAGGTATGATATTCACCAGATTCCCCCATAGGACAAATAGAAGTCTTTTGTACATCCAGTATGAACGATTTATCGATGATTCTACCAAGCCAGGTTTCATCTAAGACATCCTCTCGGACACGAATGACCACTGCTTCATAGCTAGAATGTACAAAGTTTTCCAATGACTGTAAGGCAGCTTCTTTGTTTATCCAAAGGGGGTACAAGGCTTCAACTCCAGCCGCGGCAGCAACTTTCTCGCCCCACTCCCTGTGTCCATCTAAATATAGATCCCCATAGGCGATTCCCGTAATCTTAGATTGACTCTTCAAAGCTTGGACCGACTTAATAAATTGATCAGTATAATTTTCGTAGGTACATTCGATAAAATAAACAGGGATGGATAGAGATTCACCTTGTAATGTAATCATTTCCGTTCGCTCGCCATGGCCAAATGTTCGACCGATTTCTTTTGGTACAGTGGTTACTAAACAAACAATCTCAAATTCTTGTTGAATAAGAGTGTGTAATGCCATGCAACAATCTTTTCCGCCACTCCACGATAAAGCAATGCGTTTTTTCAATATTAATCATCCTTTGAATCATAGTTTTCTTATTTCTTATTTTACTATATTTGAATAGGCTGGATAAGGTTTTATTACCTTTTCCAGCCTTGATATTGCTAGGTTGCACTTATTAATTCTGATAAATGAACTAATTCAATAGTTTGGAAACACTCTATTTCCTTAATTTCGCAGAATCCTGACGTGTACTGATAAAGAATGATATATCTTTTGCCATTGTAAATAACCTGAGAATTGTTCTCCATGTAATCGCCACCCTTCGATAATATCCTTATATTCCATATATATATGAGGATAATTTTAGGAATATGTAAGTTTTTTGTAGAAAAAGAGAAAATTTTAGTTTATTGCGATTGAAAAATAAATGTGGAAAGACTTTTAATATTCTCTCATAATAGGATACAGAAATAGTTTGTGGGGGGATTATTGATGAACAAGAAACCAATCATCGGCATAACGGGGGCCTATGTAAAACATAACGAAAATATGGAAGGTGTTTATGTGCACCATGACTACCATAAAAGTGTTGCGGCTAATGGTGGGATCCCTATTGTCCTTCCATTTATTAACGCTGAAACATCTTTAGAAACGCTGCAGCTATGTGATGGAATTATTCTCAGTGGGGGAGAGGATGTTGATCCTAAATTTTATGGCGAGGATCCGCACCAGCATTTGGGGTCTACTATGCCAGAACGAGATTTGGCAGAAATAGCCATTGTGAAATATGCGTTGGAGAATAATATTCCACTTCTTGCGATTTGCAAAGGTATTCAACTTTTGAATGTCGCCCTTGGAGGGACATTAATACAGGATATCCCAAGTCAAGTCAAAGAATCAATCCAACACTCCCAGAAGATTGATAGGAGTCGTGATAGCCATTGGGTGACTGTATCCAAGGATAGTAAATTATTTCAAATAATTGGTTCTGATCGAGTACGAGTCAATAGTCTTCATCATCAAGCCATAGATAAGTTGGCCAGTGATTTACGCATCGCCGCCCAGTCATCTGATGGAATTATTGAAGCTGTAGAGTATGCACACCCAACCAAATTTACGATAGGTGTTCAGTGGCATCCCGAATCGATGGCAAGCACAGACAAGAAGATGAACAATTTGTTTGCTGAATTTATTAAAAGCAGTACAAAGTTGTAAGGAGTCGAATTTGTAGGGGTTTAGTAAGCTAAGCTGACTGCTTTAGAAATAACGTATTACTGTTGGGAAAAGTAGAACTATCGGAACTAATTTGACTTTCTAGATTTTAGATATGACAAAAGGCATGGACCAATCAAGGTGTCCATGCCTTATTAATTTCTATGTTTTAATTTTCAGATGTTTGGGTTTCCAGCCTGTTTTCTAATTGGTGTATCCGCTCTATAATTCTCCGTTTTCGGTATAACATTATTCCCGTCTCGGCTACATCGCCGATCGATGATCGATTTATAAATGCGCCAAAAATGATTCCAGCTATCGGGATCATTTGAAATAGTTTTTTCCAGCCAAAATTATCACGGAACGTCATAACAACCTCGCGCCAGCCTTGCAATTGGGAAATCATGCGGTTGTTCTGCTTGTCCTGATTGAAAGTGGAAAGGTCCTCTAAAATAGCCTTTTTCCCAACAATGTCTGATGAGGTGAATTGCAAACATTTTACAATAAAGATCCGTTCAGACTTATTCTTAGGGTCATACCCGTAGCAAAGGGAAATCTCTTGCAACACCTTTAGTGATAATCCCAGAAGAATCGGAATATCAATTGCGAGAGTAAACAATCCGCCAACACCTGTTGTTGCTCCTTGGATGGTTGCCATGTTTATTCTTGAGTTTCTAATTTCATTCGCCACCTCATCCATCTTCCTAATCGGCAGCTGGTTTAGTTGATTGATGCTATTGAGCTCCTGCTCCATTGAAGAATTTTTGGCGGCAAACTTTTTTAGAATACTTTTCTCGCTGATTAAATATTGGCCGCCGGTTTGAACGAAGTTGCCTAATTCATCAATCATGATTCCAATCTTGTCTTGAATAAATTTTGGCGTTACTTTATCAAGCACTACAAATGGTAATCGTCCAATTTTCTCCCAAAACCACAAACCCTTTTGGTTCTTTTCCCACTTTTCTATCTTTTTCAATTCACCTTTTAAAAAATCTGCTGATTCCACTTTTGTCAAAACATATCAACTCCGTAATCGTCATTTGAAAAGATCTTTATATGTATATACGGGCAAAGTTATAACTAGTTTCAACCTTAGAGGCTGAAATATTCTCATGTTACAAATGTCTATACCCTTTATGTCAAAAATATATCCTTTCACCCAGTAATAACAGGATTTTGATGTGGTTTTAGAATTCAATGGAAAAATTCAATATTTTGTCATTTTTTGTTGAAAAGAACGGAACTGATTTATGATAGGATTTTAATTGGTTACTAGTCTATTTGGCAATAACCAAAAAAATTTGAAAGGGAGTATGAAGATGGGACTGGATATGTATTTATTTTCTGCACCAAAGTTGGAAGGAATGGACTTGGATGATGTATTTAAAGTAAACAGTGAGTTAAGTCGTCATGAAAAGGAACAGAATGAAATCTATGAAAAATTGAAACCATTTATAAAACACTTTGAGGAATATGACCGTTCATGGAATAGTCTGATGGAAGAAATGGCTTACTGGCGAAAAGCAAATCAAATTCACAATTGGTTTGTTGAAATCCTTCATAATGGAGTGGATGAACCTTGTTTTACTCAGGAAGTCACAAAAGAAAATCTGCAGGAACTGTATAACCAATGTGTTAAAGTATTAACAAAAAGTGAACATCCATCCCATATTTTACCGACAAGACCAGGCTGTTTTTTCGGTAACCTTTCCTATGATGATTTCTATTACAATGAAATTTTTGAGACAAAATCACTCCTAGAAATTCTCCTAAAGCACTTCAATTTTGAATCCCACTACCTATTGTACCAATGTTCTTGGTGAAATTCCTACGATCACGAAACTATAACAAATCGCCAACAACCGCAACAGTGTGCAGACACTATCCTATTTTTGGATGGTGCCTGGCACTTTTTTTGGTTTAATGATTGAATATTCATTCACTTTCTTATATGGTTAAATAAAGGGTTTTGAAAGTTTAAAAAAGTAAGTTCCAGTGCTAATTCAAGATGCGGTGAATCCTTAGCAGCAAATCCATTAAAAAGGAGTGTGCATGAACAACCATGATAAAAGTGTTTTCGAATGAAGACGTGATGTGTGTGGAGGGAATTGTTGAAAAGTCGGGCCTCAAATTAGGAACCGTTTATTCCTTTTTAGTAGATGGAATGGTCATTGATACGGGTCCCCAGTGTCTTGAAACAGATTTAATCCCTTTTTACGAGAATCATAGCTTTGAATTAGTCACATTGACTCATAGCCATGAAGATCATTCGGGTTTAGCACCCTGGATTCAGGAGAACAAAAATGTTCCGATTTATGTGCATCCAAAAGGAATAAGTGTCTGTGCCAAGCCTTGTCCCTATCCAAAGTATCGACAAATGACTTGGGGAGTACGGAAGGAATTTAATGCCTTGCCGCTTGGGGATGTCATTCAATCAGACAGTCTCGAATGGAAAGTCATCTATACGCCAGGCCATGCTGATGACCATGTCTCTCTCCTTCATAAAGAAACAGGTCGATTATTTTCAGGTGATTTGTTCGTATCCAAGAAAACGAAGGTCATTATGAATAGTGAGTCCATCCCCGTGATAATCAATTCCATTCGCAAACTGCTCAGCTATGATTTTCAATCGCTGTTTTGCTGTCATGCTGGGTACATTCAGGATGGAAAAGGCATGCTGAAGCAAAAATTAGATTATCTTGAGAATCTTTCCGGTGAGGTGGGAAAACTCCACATGGAAGGTCGCTCCATTGATGAAATGAATCAACTGCTTTTCCCAAAAAAGTACCCAATTATTGCTATATCCGAGGGACAATGGGATTCCAAGCATATCATTTCTTCAATCATTTCACCTAAAAGTTACTTGTAAAAATAAGTGTATCCATTAATGAAATTTCCATAAGTTGTAATGTTTAGATATATCATACAAAAAGGTGCCTTCGTAGTTAAGGCACCTTTTTGTGTCTACAATTTCACACCGAACCATCCTATGATAGTAAATCTTCATCCAAAAAGCGAATGATTTGCACCATATTTCTATTTTGAAAAGGGGATTATGAACATTTGGTGACACATTCCATGAATAGGTGTCCTTTCCACCCGATTGATATTAAGATATAGCCAATGTGTGATTTATATCACATGTTAACTTAGATAATGATGAAGGTATTGGTTTTCTAGAATAATGGAAAGGGGATATTGAAAAAAATGAAATGGGCTTTATATACGCTTCTTTTTACTATTGCCACATTACTGACGGGCTGCGAACCATTAATGGTTTTGGATCCTAAAGGGCCACAAGCAGAAACACAAGCCAAGGACATTCTGTTATCAACCGGAATCATGTCGTTCATACTTCTGGCTGTGATTGCCATCCTGATCGTTATGTTAACAAAATATCGTGCTTCGAAACAAAGGAAAGATTATGAACCTCCACACATTGAAGGAAGTGTGCTTGTTGAAACGATTTGTGTTGGAATCCCAGTATTAATTGTTATTTTCCTCTCAATTGTATCCGTCCAAAGTAACTATAAAGTGGAGGCCACTCCACAGGGATACGAAGATAAGGAACCATTAATTATTTATGCATCCTCATCTAACTGGAAATGGCATTTTAGTTATCCGAAGGAAAATATTGAAACAGTGAACTATTTGTATATTCCAACGGACAGGCCAATTGAATTTAAGCTATATTCGTATGGGCCAATTACTAGTTTTTGGATTCCTCAGCTTGGAGGTCAAAAATACGCGATGTCTGACATGGTCAACACGCTGCACTTAGCAGCAGATGTTCCAGGTGAATACATGGGTCGAAATGCTAACTTTAGCGGGAAGGGTTTCGCTGAAAATACCTTTCATGTCAAGGCTATGTCGGAAAAGGAATATGAAGAATGGGTAAAAGAGGTAAAGAAAACGGCTAAACCACTGACAGAAAATAAATTTACCCAACTTTTGGAACCTGGACACTTAGGTCAGTCCACATACAAGGGAACGCATTTGGAATTTTTGCCGCCGCCTGAAGGGGAAAATGGCGGGCATAACCATGGGTCAACCCATGATGCTAAAGCCGAAAATCATGAAGATTTAAGTGAAACGAGTTCCGAATCGGAACATCACCATGAATAGTTTAAAAGTTTGATAGAGTTTGGAAAAACTTCTCTCGAAAGGAGTCAAATTAGTATGGATTTCTTTAATCGCTTTGCCATCCCACATCCAAGCCCTGCGATTTACGCATCGATGGTTGCCATTGGCATAACAGTTATCGCGGTAATTGCCGGGTTAACCTATTTTAAAAAATGGGGTTATCTCTGGCGGGAATGGTTAACGACGGTTGACCATAAACGGATTGGGATTATGTATTTGATATCTGCTCTTTTAATGTTATTCCGCGGCGGGGTAGACGCAATTATGATGCGGGCACAGCTGGCAGTGCCTGAAAACAAACTGCTTGATGCGCAGCATTATAATGAAATTTTCACTACTCACGGAATTGTCATGATTATCTTTATGGCGATGCCATTCATCATGGCCTTGATGAACTTTGTCGTGCCATTACAAATAGGAGCACGTGACGTTGCTTTTCCACGTTTAAATGCCCTAAGTTTTTGGTTATTCTTTATGGGCGCCATGCTTTTTAACATTTCTTTTATTATCGGCGGCTCACCTGACGCAGGATGGACATCCTATTTCCCGTTGGCAGGGACAGAATTTAGCGAATCAGTAGGTTCGAATTATTATATGATTGCGATTCAAATTGCCGGTATCGGGACATTAATGACAGGGATCAATTTTATCACTACCATTCTTAAAATGAGAGCGCCTGGGATGACATTAATGAAAATGCCAATGTTTACATGGTCTTCCTTGGTTACGAACGCCATCATCGTTTTCGCGTTCCCGGTATTAACCGTATTACTCCTAATGGGAACAATGGACCGGTTATTTGGAACCCATTTCTTCACCACGACGAACGGCGGCATGGATATGCTTTGGGCGAACTTCTTCTGGGTTTGGGGACATCCTGAAGTGTATATCTTAATTTTACCGGCATTTGGGATTTATAGTGAGGTCATCTCGACGTTTGCCCGTCGAAATCTATATGGGTATAAATCGATGGTCGGCTCCATGGTAATTATTTCACTGCTCTCTTTCTTAGTCTGGACGCACCATTTCTTTACCATGGGTCAAGGGGCACTGACAAATAGTATCTTCTCGATTACCACCATGGCGATTGCCGTGCCGACAGGGGTAAAGCTGTTTAACTGGTTGTTTACGCTTTGGAAAGGAAAAATAGAGGTTACGACGCCAATGCTATATGCTTTACTGTTTATTCCGACCTTTACGATTGGCGGAGTAACAGGGGTTATGCTCGGGATGTCTGCTGCAGACTATCAATATCATAACACGATGTTTTTAGTTGCGCATTTCCACATGGTGATTATTCCTGGTGTTGTATTTGCGATGCTGGCTGGACTTACGTACTATTGGCCAAAAATGTTTGGGTTTATGCTGAATGAAAAAATTGGGAAATGGTCGGCATGGATCATTGCCATAAGCACACTCCTTGCGTTCATCCCAATGTTTTTCTCAGGCTTAGATGGGCAGGCACGCCGGATGTACACCTATTCTGAATCAACTGGGTTTGGACCGTGGAATATGGTTTCGTTTATTGGGGCAGCAGGACTTGCTGTAGGGTTTGCGTTAATCGTATACAACATCTACTACAGCACTCGCTACGCTTCAAGGGATATTGCAGCAGATCCATGGGATGCACGTTCTTTAGAATGGGCTACGCATACTCCAGTACCGGCATATAATTTCGCGATTCTACCTCAGGTGAATTCATCTGAAGCTTTATGGGATGCGAAGAAACATGGTCATGAGTTATTCCCAGGCAAATATGAAAAAATTCATATGCCAAATAACAGCGGTGTACCGTTTATCATGAGCTGCATTTTCTTTGTTTGGGGATTTTCCTTTGTATTCAGCATATGGATACCACTTATTTTGACAACCATCGGAATTTTTGTATGTATGGGACTTCGTTCTTTTGAAAAAGATCATGGTCATTACATTACCGTTGATGAAATCAAAGAGACAGAAAATAATTTGCGAGGTGCTTAAATAATGAAAATAGATAACTCGCTGCCGCTAGAATATAGTACGGAAGAAAATAGTAATAAAATCTTGGGCTTTTGGATTTTCCTTGGAGCAGAAATTATGCTGTTTGCTACACTTTTTTCAGCCTATTTCACATTAGTGGACCGTACGGGAACCGGACCGACAGGGGCAGAGATTTTCGAAATCGCTCCCGTACTAATTGAAACCATTTTACTGTTAACGAGTAGTTTTACGATAGGCCTTGGGATTCACGCTATGCGTCTAGGCAATAAGAAAGCGATGCTGACCTTCTTTACCATTACATTGTTACTTGGTCTTGGATTTTTAAGTTTTGAAATCTTTGAGTTTGTTCATTATGTACACATTGGGGCAGGTCTGCAAACCAGTGCCTTTACTGCGATTCTGTTAACAACATTAGGCACACATGGTGCGCACGTAACATTTGGCTTATTCTGGGGATTATTTATCATTCTGCAAGTGAAAAAGCGCGGGTTAACCCCTGAAACAGCGAATAAATCATTTATCTTTTCGCTTTACTGGCATTTCTTAGACGTCGTTTGGATTTTTATTTTCAGCTTCGTCTATCTGAAAGGAATGATGTAAACATGAAGGAATTATTCCCGATGAAGCAGGTAATGGGTTTTGTCTTTTCATTACTCCTTACTACCGTTGCACTGGCTGTTTATTTTCTAGACCTGTCCTTGACAATGGGGATGACGCTCCTTCTTGTTACAGCTTTCATTCAAGCTGCTGTACAGCTAGTTGTTTTCATGCACGCCGGTGAAACGAAGGATAGGGGAGCCATCTACACGAACGTCTATTACGGACTGATTATTGCGTTGGTCACCGTATTTGGTACATTATTATGCATGATTTGGGGTTATATATAATTAGGGAAATGAAAAAGGAGCGTCTATTCACGACGCTCCTATTTTCTTTTATTCGGTGCTAAATGAATTCCTTTTTCAGCAGTTTTCAGCATTTCTTCTGTCGCGACGAAAAACACACCCATTAGAAAGATGAAAACGGATCCCATCATAATCCCAATGGCGATGCCAGTTAAATTGCTGTAACCGCTTGCAAAGAAACTGTACAAAAAGGTAAGAATGCCAATCGTTAGTAAAATACCACCTGAAAACTTTACAGTATTCAACAATTTTGCATTTGACTCCATTTTTTTCATCTCCTTTTTATATATTATTCCCTTTGTTCACAAAATTGTCAAAATTTTATTTTAAGAACGATTGGAAATAAGGGAAAGGAACAAAAGGTAATAACGAAGGATTTGGCAGAATTAAAAAATGCTGCAGCAAAAAAACGGCAGCATTTTCATTTTAGGTACTATTCTCGAATTCCCTTTTCTTTTTCCAAATTATTAATATTTTTTCGTAAAGGTAGGATTAAGAAAGGAACAAACAGCGCAACGATTGAAAAGGATACAATGGCTAAATAGGTATTTACAGGAGGGTAGCCCTTAGCAGCCATTAAACTGCCATTAAACACATTGAATAGCCCAATAATGAAATTTAATCCTGCCACGATAATGAAAAGCGACATGATTCGTTTATAGTGCCTTATTTTGGAATCATTGTCGGAGTAGATTGTAAACTCACCATCTACAGCTTTTTTCCGAAAATAAGCCCATCGAAAATAAGAAGTAACTAGCTCTGCACCCATTTCCTCCATATATTGAATATAGTCCTGACTATCCTCATGATTGGCTGGATGTTCAAGCAGTTCAAGCCTGTAAATGTACTCTCCCTTGGGAGCATCCTCAAATACATATTTACCAAAAGAATATTGTTTTAAGGCAAGACCATTTGCTGACATTTCATTTATAAATTTTTCTTCCTTTTCAAAATCAAAAAATACCTTTCTAATCACATGATTCATTACAATCACCTCCGGCAATGTCATTGCCATTTTTAATAAGTTCTTTTAGCCTCAAAACCTCGAGCTTAATAACTTCTTTTCCCATTTTAGTAATTTGGTATTCCTTTTTCCGTGATTTTTCTTCCATTGCAACAGGGTTGATCCATCCTTTTTCCAGCAATGTATTAATCGCTCCATACATTGTGCCCGCGCCCAGTGCCACACGGCCATTGCTTAACTCTTTTATATTCTGCATGATGCCATATCCATGCATTGGCTTATAGAGGGACAAAAGAATATAATAAACAGCTTCTGTCAATGCGCCTCGTTCCAAGCTTTCAGCCATTCCATCACCTCAGTGTTATTACGTTTGCCGATATATCATCTTCGGTTATATTATATCGCCTGCTGATATAAATATCAACATCTTAAAAGGTCCAAAAAAAAATTATCGTTATTTTGTTAAATACAAGCACTTCTTTTCACATTTGGCATATAGTAGCTTTTGTGTGAGAAATAATTTTTGAGAGGAAGAAAAAACAATGAATAACAATCAAATCATTACACCGAGGAAAAATGAGTACAAAGATGGAGGAAATGGCTATAAGGTTATTGAGATCAATGTATCTGATCCAAGCGAAAACTTATTTGCGGTGGTTACACCTATTAAAAAGCAATAAGAGAAAAGCATTTCTACCTAGTAAAACTATCTTTTTTGTTTGGATACATAGAAAGATGGTTTGCTTTTTTACCGAGGAAGGTTACGTGTGTTAAACAGATATGGAATCTTAGCTGATTCCATATCTGTGTCATTATATTAAAATGTAGCTTTTGATTAGGTATGGCTCAAAAATTAATAGCCAACTTCGACAGATGCGACAACGATGTACATCATATCATTCTTATCTCCCTTATCCTCAAGGACAATCCCGCTGGTTGTCTTCATTCCACCATCCATTACTTCGACCGTCACTTTCCCATATGGCAGGGCTTCTTTAACAGCCATAATATCGAGGTTTTCTTTATCACATGGAACGGCGAGTTTCACATTCACTCGCATATTATCTAAACTGTTTTCCGGGAGAACAGAACGAATACCTGGCATCGAATTATCGTGAATCGCATTTTTTACAGCACGAATGGCTGCCGACGTAATATTTTGACCATGTACATCAATCCCCATTCCAGTTTCAATAAACATTAACTTTTCCATAATTACTTCATCTTCCTTTCCATTTGCTCGTTCCACTTTATTTTATCGTTTTTAATGAACTTTGTTAAATTCTCGCAGTAATTTCATGGAAGGGGTCTATTATAGAAAACTTTCAAATGTATGTTGACATATCGATAAAAAGAGAGAAAGTAGCTGAGTAATTCTATAAATTGGATAAATTTAGTTGGGATTAGATATAGGCGTTGGCTTAAGTTTCATCTGTGATTAAGTTTCAACATATCATGAAGGAATTTCACTATAAGGGTAAGACGAGGCTACCCACTACCCGCATCATCATCCTAAATTTGATATTGATGAACGGGACTTGTTTTGTTTCTCATTATTTATTATAAAAAAAGAGGACCAGTCCTTCATCACTTTAACGTGGGGGCTGGCCTCTTTTTATTTGAAATTTATTGGATAGGAAAAAATTTTAATAAAATATTCAAAAAAGTCCTAGAAATTGATTTTATCCTGTTATATAATTGTGTTAATTTAATAGTGTTGTTATATAACAAATAATATCAAGATGAAAAGGGGTTTTAGAATATGATCAAAATAGACTCAATTGCACGGAGAATACTTGGCTGGAAATTAAATCGATGGGATCGCTGGTATGATTATGAAAAAGCGGTTTTCATTCATGATTCTGAGTTTCAGCCCGAGCAAAACCTCGACCATGCGATGCTAATTGTTGAAAGATTAGAAGATTTAGGGTTTACGTATTCGGTAAAAGGGGTTTCTAGGGTGTGCTTTAATGATATTTGTGCAAAAGGCGATACATTGGCGCAAGCCATTACGAATGCGGCTTATTCCATCATTGAACAAAGTTCAGTTGCTGACAGCACTAGAATGTGGCAGAAATTGTGCTAAAACTTCTTTTAAGGAAGTAACACAAACTTCGGGGGCTGCTGCATCAGTGAAAATGGCTGAAAATGTTGGATAAACTTCAGCAGAACAGTCCATACCGCCTGGACAAGAAAATATGGAGGGAATAAGAATACCAAGGACTCCCAATCCTAAAGGGATTTGGAAATTATTTCGATACGGTATTTAAAACAACAAAGTGTCAGGCACTATCTAATATTTTGGATGGTGCCTGACACTTTGTTATGACTCTTACTTGTGGGCACCGATGCCAAGCAAAGCAGCGGAATTGGCCCACCGAAACAGTGGGGCTTGGAATATTTAAAACAACTTATAATCTAATTCTAAAAATTTTAATTCTTGTGCAATTTTACCTAGTATGTGGAGAGAAAAATGGTGTAATATGGAGTATGTAGGTAAAAAATAGGGGGAGAAAAATGAGAAAAAAACAAAGTGCTATTATATTTTTCGTATTAGTGGTCTTTTTATTAAGCCTTAGCCATCCTAATTCATCCTTGGCTGCAACAAGTACGTCCCTATTCAAATCGAAGTATCCGAAACAGACCATTCGAACTTATGTTAAGGTGGATTTGGATAAGGATCATAAATCGGAGACGGTCATCTTAACTAAACAAGGTAAATTGTATTTGGTAAAAGGAAGTAAAATTACATATGTTGCAAAGGGTTTAATCTTTGAGGACGCTGATACTCCAAAATTAAGCGTATTTAACCCGGCAAAAGGTGAGTATCAGATTATTACAAGGAATTCTTGGATGCCAGGTTCCGAGCGTGCAGTTGTTTACAGAATGCAAAAAGGTAAACTTGTTCGTACCTTAGATGTAACGGGTGATATTAGTATTCGTATCTCCAAGAATAAAATTTATCAAGTCTGGAAAAAATACCGCATGAATGGCGGTTGGGACCCTGTCACGGTTGTTTACACTTGGGACAATCACAAACATAAATTCATTGCAAAAGGTGTTAGACCTTGACCAAAATACGATTGAATTTGTAGCCTGTTCGTAACACTAGTGGACCTTAGAGGGATACTAGCAAAATTTATTAAAAAAAAGTACTAGGCACCAGCAAAAAAATAATAATCGCTCAATGTCATGAATAAAAAGGGAAACCAATGTGAATTTATTACTGGTTTCCCTTTTCACTTTTTTAGTAATTTGCGACCTAGAAAAAGTTGATTTACCCCAAGCAAGTGAGATACTTATTTCAATTGGCTGAAAAAATATTTTAAATTATTTATCAAACCCAAAAAGATATTCCACTCCTTTCTAATTCCACTCATGGTGCCTGACAATTTGTTGTTCTTGACCCTCCCGGTGTATTGCGTTAAAGTGGTGGGTCAGGGGGGAATGAGAGTGGAATTTAAACCAAAGGCGATTTTTTTAGATATGGATGGGACGATCTTAAACCATCAAAATAAGGTAAGTTTACATACGAAAGAAATCATTGAAGATTTACGAAGTCAGGGGTTTTTTGTATTTATTGCCACAGGCAGGGCGGTTGAAGAAATTGAAGGATTAGTACCGCCAGGTTTTCAAGTCGATGGAATGGTTACCTCAAATGGAATGGCGGGGTATGTTGGGAAGGAAGTTGTATTTAAACATTCTCTTTCTCTTGAATTGGTGGAAACCATCATTAAAAAAGCTCGGGAACATAAGGTGTACTATGAACTTTTTCCCTATGGAACGGCGCGCGTTACGTTAAAACAAGATCAAGCCTATGTGGAGGCTGAAATAAGAGAACCTCAGCCGGAAAGTGTCGGAAAGAATGAGTGGCTTTCACGGAAACAAGCGATTAAAGAAGACATTGCTTGGAAGGATCATATAGAAGGAAATGAGTTCTCCAAATTTTATTTTTTTGCTAGAACAAAAGAACATATTAATTGCTGGAAAAAAGAGCTGGAGCAATTAAAGAAGGAAATAGATTTTACCATGTCGATCTCTTCTGAGCACAATGTCGAGGTGATGGTGGCAAACGTAAACAAGGCAACTGGAGTTCAACAGATGTTAAAACGCTTTGGGTTGTCAGAGAGTGAAACCATGGCTATTGGTGATAGCGACAATGATTTGCCAATGCTAAACCTGGTTAAATTTGCTGTAGCGATGAAAAACGCACCCGACCGCGTTAAAGAAATAACGAATGACGTATCGGATTTCACCTGTGATGAAGATGGAGTTTACAACTATCTGAAATCTAAATTTGGTGTTTAATGAGGTAGTTTTTATAATATACGGTAAAATGTGAGATTGCATGGATCAAACATGCCTAGGCTGAATTCTTTTGATGAATTTAAAAAGGGAAGGAGATTTGTGCTATGAAGTTTGACATAGTTCGTTGGGGCATTATCGGGGTCGGTGATGTGACGGAAGTGAAAAGCGGACCGGCATTCAAAAAAGTTAACAACTCCGAGTTAGTAGCTGTTATGAGAAGAACGGGGGAACTTGCCAAAGACTATGCGGAAAGGCACAATGTACCAAAATGGTACGATAACGCGGATGCGCTCATTAATGATCCAGATGTTGATGCAGTCTATATTGCGACACCGCCGGGATCTCATAAAGAATATGCGATTAAGGCAGCTAAGGCAGGAAAACCTGTTTACGTAGAAAAGCCAATGGCACTCAATTTCGATGAATGCCAAGAAATGATTACGGCATCTAAGAAGGCTGGAGTTCCTTTATATGTTGCTTACTACCGAAGGGCGCAACCGCGATTTTTAAAAATAAAAGAGCTGTTGGAGAATGGGGAAATTGGAGATGTTCGGTTCGTTTCAACCACACAGTATCAAAAAGCTACAGAAGATGTATTGGATTCACAACATCTCCCATGGCGAGTCCAACCCGAATTGGCGGGCGGGGGATTATTTTTTGATTTAGCGAGCCATACGCTTGATCTACTCGATTTTTTGCTCGGGCCTATTAAGTCCGTTCAAGGTTTTGCCTCCAATCAAGCGGGCTATTATCGTGCGGAAGATATTGTGACAGGTACATATATGTATGAATCTGGTATCCACGGCGTTGGAAATTGGTGTTTTACTGCTTTTGAGAATGTCGATGTAAATGAAATTGTCGGAAGCAAAGGGAAAATTACCTTTTCAAGTTTCGGTAACGAGCCCATTGTTTTGACGACAGCAAACGGATCACAGCAATGGAGTTTCGAACGGCCGCAGCACGTCCATCAACCCCTTGTGGAAACCATTGTTGCTGACTTAACAGGGGAAAGCGGTCAGTGTCCGAGCAACGGAGTGACAGGTGCCAGAATAAACTGGGTGATGGGTGAAATGGTGAAAAGTTATTATTCCGCTAATTAACGCTAAAGTGCCAGGCACTATCCAATCTTTGGATGGTGCCTGGCACTTTTGTTACTTCTATTACTTGCGGCTCCGATGCCACGCTTCCTTAAATACGAATATTCCAAAGATAATAAAGGCAAGGAAGCCAATTAACGCAATAAGGATGTTTAAAATATTTCCAAGGTTTCCAAGGCCAAGTAATCCAAAGAAATCAGAAATGATCCCCAATACCGAGAATAGAAGCCAAACAGCTCCTGTTATAAATCCAAGAAAAATTCCAAAAACACCCCAGGAAGATTGCCCATGACTCATCGAAATTCACCCCCTGTCAATGGTTGTTCCATTTTAATGTATGCGATTTCCTTTGAACTTGTTTGTGAAAACAGCAAAAGCGGGCTTAACCTGGGGGAAAATAAGACTATGGAATCCGTACAAACAGCGTCCTGTTGAACTGATTCCTCATGGTGCTAATAAATACTCCGTTTAATACTGGGCAATTCCGCCCACACTATTGAAAAAAGAATGGAGAAGCACCTATGAATAAACCTTTTGATTACCCGGATATTTTTTATAACGAAGTCATCTTTTATCTAGAAACCAAATGGAATCGTAGACTAAGTGACCACGAACGACATGTGCTTATTGAAGGATATCGATTTGGCAGGATGTTGGAGGCGGAAAAAGAAATAAAAGAAACTGGCTGACAAAGAAAAAGGGATTTCTGAAAATATTGGGTTAATAGTGGCAGGCAGCCGACCAAAAGTTATTGAGAAGCATGCAAAAGCTAAGATGGATGTCCGTTTTCAAACAAAGTGCCAGGCACCAGCCAAAAATTGGATGGTGCCTGGCACTTTTTTCTGCTGATAATGGCTGAGAAGGATAGGTCATGCAGGATATGGAAGGATATGGCGTGAAAGGTACGCATATCAGTGATATTTTCTCGAGTTTGGATGACATTCCTTTATATCGCAAAATACACTGTTTTTTCGACTTTGTGTGACCTAGAATTCAATGATAAGATGAAACCTACGCAAAAGAACAATTCGCCATAGGAAAAGAACTGAAAGGAATGATAAGTTATCGATCATTTACAATTAAGTTATACGAGCGAAATGGAAAAAGCGATGCAAAGTGCTCATGGTGTAGGTTATGAAGAGTATAGGAGATATCATTCAGTAAGAATCAGAGTCGAAAAAAGCCGTGAAAAGGCTTATAATACGTGTCGCAGAATGGTTGCTGACCTGGACCAACTTGTTCATTATAATAATCGCTTAAAGTCATGAAAAAAAGGGAAACCAATGTGAATTAAACACTGGTTTCCCTTTTTATCCTTCAAGCAGGCACTTTTTTTAGAAATTTGCGCCCTAGAATGGTCCGCTTTCTTTTTTGATCAATTTGTGTAATAATCTGAATATATGAAAAATTAAAATGACGAATGGTAAAATTACATTACAATCCTATGTTATTTATCGCGATAAGGACAATAGAAAGGAGTACAAGGGATGAATTTTGAACATCTAAAAGTATTCCATAATGTAGCACGGGAAAAAAGTTTTTCTAAAACTGCAAAAGTTCTTCATATGTCTCAGCCAAATATCAGTCTTCAAATTCGGCAACTCGAAGAATCTTTGAATACGAGACTATTTAAAAGGACTACTAGAAAAGTTGATTTAACCCAGGCAGGTGAGATTTTATATCAATCGGCTGAGAAAATATTTTATATTATTCATCAAACCCAAAAAGATATTTCACTCCTTTCTAATTCCACTCATGGTGTTTTAAATATTGGTGCCAGTATGACGATGGGAGAGCATATTCTTCCTCAGATAATAGGAAATTTCAAAAAGGAATTTCCCCATGTTCAAATTGTATTGGAAATTAACAATTCGGAACAGGTTGTTGCAAAGCTGATTAACGAGAAAATTCATATTGGATTTGTCCAATCTATGATCAATTACCCTGAATTTCGCCAGCGTTGCTTTTTTGAGGATGAGTTAATCATCATAGCTGCGAATGAATTTGTCCTGCAAGATTCGGTAGATTTTAGGAGCAGCTTAAGCATTGATGAAATTTATTCATTACCCTTTATCTTTCGTGAGGCAGGTTCGGGTACTAGACAATTAATTGAAGAGCAGCTAATCAAAAATAATATGGATCCAACAAAATTGAAAGTTATTCTTGAACTTGACAATACCCAGTCCATAAAATCGGTTGTTGAAGCAGGTATTGGCATTTCCATCATCTCTAAAGCTTCTGTTCAACATGAACTTTCCTTAAAAACCATCCGCCAATTATCCATTAAGGATTTAAATTTAAAGAGGTATTTTTATTCAGTTTATAATGAAAAAAAATTAACACCTGCCTGTGAAACTTTCCTTTCTTTTATTCATAAGGAACTATGAACATGATAAAAGTACATATTATGATACCAGGGACCCACTCTCTTTTGAGAGTCGGTCTATTTTTTCTTACTAAAACTATGAAGTCAGTCAGAAACGATTCATAAATATTTCATATCAATTAGTTTTTATATTAGTATATATTGAATATTCAAAATATATTGAATTGTCGAGGCTAAATCGATTAGTATTAAGAATGCAAGCTCAACCTTTAAAGCAGGTTTACAAATTAATAATCTAGATGGAGGAGAATTCATGGGAGAAGTGAAAAATCGGGAAAAGCAAGCTGTCGGGATGAATGTTCAAGAAACAGTCTCAGAAATGGTCAAAAAAGCAAGAGAAGCAATGAAAGTTTTTTATCATTATAGTCAGGAACAGGTCGATGAAGTAGTTCAGGCTATTGCTTGGGCTATCTACAAGCCCGGTCATGCTGAATGTTTGGCCGAACTGGCCTTAAAAGAAACAGGATTGGGCCGTTATGAAGATAAGGTTTTAAAAAAACGCCGCAAAACGATGGGAACGTTACGTGACCTTAAAGGAGCAAAATCTGTAGGTATTATTAATATCGACGTGGCGAAAGGAATCACTGAAATCGCCAAACCAGTGGGAGTTGTAGCAGCAGTCGTACCTTCTACAAACCCGGGTGCAACACCTGCTAATATCGCGATGATGGCATTAAAAGGGAGAAATGCAATTATTATCGCTCCCTCACCAAAAGGACATTCCACAAGTCAATTACTTCTCGAATATATACACGAAGAATTCGAAAGAATCGGTGCACCTAAAGATCTATTCCAAGTACTCCCTGCCCCAGTAAATAAAGCAATTACAAAAGAATTAATGAGTCAGGCTGATTTTTTAACGGTGACTGGTTCTGCAAACAATGTCCATAACGGACAGACAAGCGGAAAGCCAAACGCCTGTGTAGGGGCTGGAAATGTAGTTTCTATCGTTGATCGAACGGCCAATATCGAAGAGACCGCACGTAAAATTTTTTTAAGTAAAACGTTCGACAATGCCACGAGCTGTTCAAACGATAACTCAGTTGTGATTGAAGCTGCGATTTATGACCAAATGATGGCAGCACTAAAACAACAAGGCGGATACCTTTGTAATGATGAGGAAAAACATATCTTGCAAGAGGCAATGTGGATCGATGGAAAAAGAAATTCTCGTACACTAGCAAAAGATCCCGTTGTGATTGCACAGGAGGCAGGTTTGGAACAACCAGATGCTCAAACCGCGAACTTTTTTATGGTAGAGGAAACCGGAATTGGAAAGGACTATCCTTTTTCCGGAGAAAAATTAGCCGTTGTCTTAACAGTATATAAAGCAGCAGACTTCCAAGAAGCAATTAAACTATCGAAGGAAATTTTAAATTACCAAGGAAGAGGCCATTCTTGCGGACTGCATACTACCGAAGAAAAACATATCGAGCAAATAGGATATGAAATGGATGTTTGCAGGCTGTTAATTAATCAGGTACAAGTGTATGGAAATGGCGGTAATTTTAATAATGGATTAAATTTTACTCTTTCAATGGGTGGTGGAACATGGGGTGGTAATAACATTGGAGAAAATTTATCCTATAAACATTTTCTAAATATAACTAGAGTATCCCGGATTATTCCGGAAGTAGTTCCAACCGAAGAGGAATTGTGGGGAAATTATTGGTATAAATATGGGAGATAAAGCGGGGTATAACTATGAAGTTATTTGAATATCAAGCAAAAGAACTTTTTGAACAAATTCAAATTCCTGTTCCAAATCGTAGATTTATTGAAGATCCCGACGGAATTGGAGAAGCAACCAACAGAATAGGCTTTCCTTGTGTTCTGAAAGCTCAGGTACTCCAAGGAGGAAGGGGAAAAGCGGGACTTATAAAGTTTGTTTCAAATATGGATGAAGCATACAGCCAAGCAGATGCCATTTTTTCAAAAGCCCAAAATATGTCTGGCCTTTTGATTGAGGAGGCCGTCCAAATTGAGAAAGAGCTTTATGTCTCCATTACGGCGGACCCTGTAACAGGCACAGCTATGATGATGGCTTGTTCGGAAGGCGGGATGGATATTGAAGAAATTGCAAAAAACATTCCAGAAAAAATTCATAAAATTAATATTGATCTTTCAGAAGGCATCCAGACCTATCAGGTACGAGGACTTCTTTATGATATAGGGATTGATGATAAATTAATTGGTTCAGGGACTAAGATATTGATGGATTTATATCAAGTTTTTAGGAACAATGAAGCAGAATTAGTTGAAATCAATCCATTAATAGTAACAAAGGATGAAAAATTAATTGCGGGAGACGGGAAAATAAGTATAGATGATAATGCTATATTCAGACATGCCCAATTTAAGGTGACAAGAGCCTATTACGAAAATGAAGCAGAATACGATGCTGCCGAAGAGGGGATTCCATATATCCAGTTTGACGGAGATATTGGATTAATGTGTGCCGGTGCCGGGTTAACAAACACGGTATTTGATCTCGTAAATGATTACGGGGGTACTGTTGCTAACTATCTAGAGTTTGGCGGTCCAAATTACCATAAGGCAAAAAAAGCGATGGAAATCATGATGAAAAATGATATTAAGGTATTGTTAATTGTTACATTTGGGACGATTGCCAGAGCCGATGTCATGGCGAAAGGAATAGTGGAAGCCATTAAAGAACTACAGCCACCATTTCCAATTGTTGCAGCAATTCGGGGTACTGGGGAAGAACAAGCACATGAACTGTTGCGGAGTATGGAAATTGAACCATTAATCGATACAGAGCAAGCGGTTATGAAAGCCATTGCACTTTCAGGGGGTGTAAAACAATGAGTATTATCTTAGATCAGTCTACACGTGTTTTAGTGCAGGGCATTACCGGGAAGGAAGGCAAATTCTGGACAAAACATATGATTGATTACGGAACCAATGTTGTAGCAGGTGTAACACCGGGCAAAGAAGGTCAGTATGCTGCAGGGGTCCCTGTTTTTCATACTGTAAAAAGGGCTGCAAGGAATGCTCCAATTGATGCATCCCTTTTGTTTGTCCCACCCCGTTTTGCCAAAGAAGCCTTATTTGAGGCACTAGAAGCCGGAATTAAAAAAGTGGTTATTTTGTGTGACGGTATTCCATTGCATGATGCCATTCAAATGAGAAAGGCAGCCATTAGCGCTGGTGCCATGGTGATTGGCGGGAACACTTCTGGTATTATTTCTATGGGTCAGGCAATGATGGGATTTTTTCCATATTGGCTGGAACGAGTGTACCGTCCTGGACGGATTGGAATAATGACACGAAGCGGTTCGCTGACCAATGAAATAACAGCAGAGGTGGTAAGAGCCGGTTTTGGCGCTTCCTCACTTATTGGGATAGGCGGTGACCCCGTGCCTTTAACCCGGTTTGCCGAGGTGCTGCCATTATTTCAAGAGGATCCGAATACAGATGCAGTCGTTTTGATTGGTGAACTTGGAGGAACAATGGAAGAGGAAGTAGCTGAAGCGATAGAAAATAATGTTTTTACCAAACCGCTTGTTGCCTTTTTAGGTGGGAGAACCGCTCCAAAAGGGAAAAAAATGGGGCATGCAGGAGCTATTATAACAGCTGGCAAAGGGACTGTTAAAGACAAAATGATTGCCTTAAAAAATGCGGGGGCTCTTGTTGCCGAGCGGCCTAGACAGGTTGGTACCTTACTAGAATCCATTTTAGCTTCGAAGATTTAAGTAAGAATAAATTGTAAGCGCTTATTCCTGCGGTATCTGGCAGGAATAGTCCCTTATTTTTAATCGTAAAATGTAAGCGTTTTATATGTTGTTAAAGGATTAGGAGGCAACTTAAAAGTTTGTATGATCCATTTGAATAGAGCTAATCATGCGAGAATACTAGAAAAAATAAATGTCTTGAGATAACAAAAAAATTGAGATCAGACTATGCAGGGCAAAACCAATTTATAGGGGGAAAGGTATGAAGAGAAAAATCACGGTTGGAAATAAGGTGTTATTTCTTCTATGTGCCATGTACTTCATCACCTACATCGATCGGGTTAATATTGCCACAGCAGCTCCATTTATAAAAAAAGATCTAGGTTTATCCACAACGGAAATGGGTTTAATCCTATCTGCCTTTGCCTATCCATATGCTTTTCTTCAGATATTCGGCGGCTGGATAGGGGATAAGGCGGGCGCTAAAAAAACACTTACATTTGTAGGGCTTATTTGGTCGATAACAACTGCGTTAACAGGTATGGTCACAGGATTGGTAAGTGCCATTTTAGTAAGAATAGGGCTTGGTTTTGGGGAAGGCGCTGCTTTTCCTACTGCTACAAAGGCTATGGCACAATGGCTTCCAAAGGAAAAATTCGGCTTTGCACAGGGCATTGTCCATTCAGCTTCCAGACTTGGAAATGCAGTGACACCTCCAATTATTGCGTTACTAATAGTAGCTTTCGGATGGAGAGAATCATTTTTCATCATGGGCGCGATTAGTATTTTTTGGATGATTGCCTGGAATTGGTATTTTAAGGATAATCCAAAAGATCATCCCAAAATAACACAAGAGGAATTGGAAAAATTACCTATATATGAAGAGGAAGGGCAACAAAGTAAAAAAATTATTCCTTGGAAAAAACTATTTAAAAGAATTCTTCCTGTTACATTTGTAGATTTTTGTTATGGATGGACATTATGGGTATATTTAACCTGGCTCCCGTCGTTTTTATTTACTGCTTATCATTTGGATATTAAGAAATCGGCATTATTTGCGGCAGGAATTCTTTTGTCGGGCGTAATTGGAGATACACTTGGAGGAGTCTTATCAGACAAGATTTACGAGAAGACAAAAAACTTGAAGCTTGCCCGCCGTTCCATACTTGTTGTAGGTTTAACAGGTTCGCTGATCTTTTTATTACCGACATTATTTGTGCATAATCTTCCGTTGATTGCAATATCTATGAGTCTAGCCTTCTTTTTCCTTGAGCTTTGTAATGCCAATTTATGGGCTATCCCAATGGATATTGCACCAAATTATTCTGGTACAGCGAGCGGAATGATGAACACTGGATTTGGTGTGGCCGGAATGTTGTCACCAGTTGCTTTTGGATTTTTAATTTCAGTTTCCGGTAACTGGCAGGTTCCATTTATTATGTCAGTCGTGTTATTGTTAATCGGAGTTTTAGTAACATTAAGGATAGACCCGTCTAAAAAATTGGAAATGGAGTCTGATCTTCAAGGGACTGATATATCAAGTCAAATGTAAAAATATAGATATTACTGGATAAAAAATAGACAGTGAGTATGATGCATAAGGTCCCGAAAATGATGAACTCGTGAAAAATAAGTAATTATGATTTGAAATGAAAAAAGAGCCCATCATTTTATGGTTGGGCTCTTCGTGATGAAATTGGTTATCATTAGTATAACCTTGTAAACAATAAAGAGCTAATGGAATAGTGTTCAAAATAATTTAAAAGAATTATCAGAATTTTTAAGAAGAAACTTGACTAGAATTAAAGTATTCGTTAATCTTAATATCCCATGTTTCTAAAATTAAATAGTGAGGTGACAAATTAAAGAGATGAGTGCTAAAGAGCAAGTGTCTGTCCGTGATCATAAAGATTATCAATCCGAAGTGGAGCGTTTAGAGTTTACCAAGGAGTATATCCGAACCGTTTTAGAAATTTCCAAGGGGAATAAAGAATTTTTTGTTGAAAATATGAGACAAGCGTTTGCTGACCTAGACCCACAAGATAGTAGTGCAAGTTACACCGATCTTCTCGCGAATGCAAGCTTTCTTGAATTAGCTGAAAGTGAACTGAAAAGGTTAGAAAGCGTGATTGGCAAACCCTATTTTTCAAGGATTGATTTTACAAGCGATAGTAGTAAAAGCGAAGAAACTTTATACATAGGCAAGGTATCATTGTTTGACCGCGTGTCACAGCAGCCTATTATCGTGGATTGGCGGTCCCCGATTGCCAACGTGTACTATGATGGCCGGCTGGGAGATGTTTCCTATGAGGCATATGGAGAGACACAAACCGGTTTCTTATCCTTAAAACGGCATTATGAAATTATCGATGGATTCATAAAAGATATCAGAGATATCGATTTGACCACACACGATGAACTTTTGCAGAAATCATTGTCTGGAAAAGCGGACAATCGCTTAACAGAAATCGTTGCCACCATTCAAAATGAGCAAAATGAAGTGATCCGAGCATCACTGAAACACCCGATTGTTGTTCAAGGGGCTGCCGGCAGCGGAAAGACAACAATTGCACTTCATAGAATATCCTACTTTCTCTATTCCTTTGGTTACCAATTTCCTCCTGAAAAACTAATGATTCTCGCGCCAAACCGACTGTTTATTGAGTATATATCTGCTGTCTTACCAGAACTCGGGGTCAACAAAATTAATCAAACGACCTTTATCGATTTTATGAAAACTTGCTTGGGACAGAAGATAAAACTATTTTCGCCGACTACGAAACTAATGAAGCTCCTTGAAGATAATGGGAAAACCAAGCGGATTCAATGGGTTTCTAGCTTCAAGGGTTCACTCGAATTTAAGGAATTAATCCATAGTTATCTAAAAGAATTGGAGTTAAACCTTGCCCCTGCAGAGGATTTTATTGTAGAAAAATCCATTCTCATGAAGGGGAAAAGGCTCAAAAGACTATTTTTAAGAGAATATACATACTTACCAATCTATAAAAGGCTTACTAAAATCAAAGCCCTATTAGCAAGTGATTTAAAAAAGAAGAAATCCATCATGCTAACAAACCTTCACACTAGATATGAAGAAGCACTCGAGAAGGCCCTCTATAATACGAGGATAGAACCGGAAAAAAGAAAGCAAAAAGTGGTTACCCTCATGGATTTGAAAGAGAAAAGAAAAGCCAATGTGGAGCAGGAGTCGAAGGTAGCAGTAAAAAAATATATGGATGCCTTTGCCATCAAAGATATTTTTACTTTGTATAAGGAACTGATGACTTCTCCTGAATTATTAAAAAGCCATTCAACGACCCTTACAGATCAAGAATGTAAGGTGCTAAGTAAGTTTTGTCAGCGAATTTTTGATCGAGGCGCCTACGAACTGGAGGATTTAGCTCCGTTATTTTACATGAAGGCAAAACTAGAGGGAATCGACGAAAAATATGTGATGCGCAGTATCTTCATTGATGAAGCGCAGGATTACAGCTATTTTCAATTTGCAGCATTAAAAGAAGGCTTTAATACAGATTTGTTTACCATCGTTGGAGATTTAGCACAAGGTATTCATTCCTATCGCGGATTAAATAGTTGGGAACCGGTATTAAAAGATATTTTTCCCAATGCGAATTATCAAGCATTGCAAAAAAGCTACCGGACAACCGTTGAAATAATGAATTTGGCAAACGATATCCTTAAGCTGATTGACCAAGACCTGCCAAAGGTCGAACCCGTCATTCGACACGGTCAAAAACCATTTTATAAAACGATTGACCCTGCCAAACCGGAACAGGTTAGGCTGCAGCTTGAACAAGATATTTCCTCACTCAAAGAGGAAGAGCTTCACTCGATTGCGATCATTGGAAGGACAGACAGAGATTGTCAAAGAATCCATCAAATACTTGAAAATAGTCACCTTCCCATTCAGTTAATAGAAGAAAAACAAGATATGAAGAAGGGACACGTGGTGATTTTACCTTCCTATTTATCGAAAGGGCTAGAGTTTGATGGGGTTTTGATTGTATGCATGGAAGAGCCGTACGCAAAAGTAGACTTAGACATCAAATTATTGTATGTGTCGATGACAAGACCGATGCATCGATTGTATTTATACGGAAGAGCCACTTCGGACTTTTTATTAACTAGTGCGGACACATCCAATTATGATACATGAAGAGAGATAGCATATTGAGATAAAAAAAACAGCTTGGCCTAAGGGCCAAGCTGTTCTGATAATTAGCAGTTATTAATTATACTTATAGTAATCCTGCGAATGGTAGCTTCTAAACCCACAGGATTCATAGAGTCCTAGTGCATGGGAATTTTTGGCCTCTACCTCGAGAAAAATAGAAAAACCTTTTGCGTCCTCCATTTTAACCACACTTGATAAAGCTTTTCTTCCGATTCCTTTTCCCTGGAGTTCAGGAGATACAGCAAACCCATAAATCCATGCTTCGCCATTTTCTTCAGCAACGCGCATTTTCCCAGCTATTCTGCCTTCTACTTCAATGATTAGATTTTGATCTCCGCCAGTCTCTCTAATCCGTTGATTATAATCTCGTGCATCTTTTTCAGAAAATCCAAAGCACAAAACTTCAAGTTGAATTTCAGCTTCCCAATCCTCTTTGGAAGAAGAAGGTCTGACGGTTATAGCAGGATCTTCCGTTAAATTCGTTTTCTGCCATTTCATTTGATATTCAGCTACCTCAAAGGCACATGGAACGTTCTTTAATAACTCCTTTGCAGATTGTGAGTCCGTAGGAGCATTTAACAAGATAATCTCAAAGCCTTGTTTCTTTGCTTCCTCAAGTCCCATTTCAAACAGCTGTGAAAAAATACCTCTTCTACGGTATTCCGGATGAACCATCCCGCAAAGCTCAGCTTTACTACCAAAACCATAGCTTCCTAGAAAACCAACAAGCTTTCCGTCTTCATAATGGAAGAAGTCTTCCTTACTTTTTCCAGCTCTGTTTTTAAGCATATCAAAATTAAGCTTCAACTGAAATCCTCCGTCTTTCTCACAAATCTCCTGAAGGACTTTTATTTCTTCTAATTGTACTTGTGTTAACATTTGTATCACCTCTGTTCATATTCCACTATACCTATTCTCTGTTAAGTCAGGTAATTCCTTCTTTTGGTGCCTGACACCAAGTGCGGTAATGCTTTAAACTTGCGGGGGCAGGCACCATTTTTGTAGCCATTTTGTCATTTAAAGTGAGATTTGGGTCTTTTTGTTCTATTTTTGGTTTTTTATGTAATTTTAAGAGGTAATTTGCCCTACTTTGTAGAATTATGTAGAAAAGGGGGTGGAAATGAATGAGTACAAATTCTATTACTAATCAAAATGCACAAGTCTTCCACGACAATGGCAATTCGTATTTCGATGGTGGATTATTTCAATACATAGGATGGTCAATTTTAGGCGGTCTAGTCACAATTTTTACACTTGGAATTTGTTATCCATGGGCCATTACGATGATACTTGGTTGGAAAACGAGACATACAGTAATAAATGGAAGAAGATTAACATTCAATGGTTCAGCAATAGGCCTATTTGGAAACTGGATCAAATGGTGGTTCTTTTGTTTAATCACATTAGGTATCTATAGTTTTTGGCTATTTATAGCAATGGAGAAATGGAAAATTAAGCATACTACGTTTGCTTGAATAAGGGTGAATTTCGAATATAGTAATGAACAAACAATCCGTGTGCCAGGTAGGGGTGGTCGGGGCAAGGAATGCCAATTCTGAGGAACTATTACAAATAGCTAACATTTCGAGGGAAGAGGTGCAACACGGGATTGTCGTTATCTCTGGTGGTGCAAAAGGTGTAGACACAACAGCGGTGGAAGCAGCGTTACTAAATGGCGGAAAGGCCATTGTGTTCCCTTCCGAGGGACTAGCGAAATGGGTAAAGAGAAGTGATATTCGTCAATACATCATGAATGGACAGCTACTTTTAATGTCCAACCAGAGGCATGATGCGCCATTTTCGGGTTCAGACGCCATGCAAAGAAATAAATATATCCATGCACCATCAGATGCAGTACTAATTCGAGATAAAAAGCGTATTCTTCCATCAATTTCCTTCCTAGATGGTGAGTATGGCTACCATAAAATATGTTTAGGCGTACCAACCGTAATCGGTGGAAACGGGATTGAAAGTGTAATAGAGTTGCCATTGACTGATGCAGAAATCAAAGCATTAGACAAATCAGCTAAATCTGTGGGAGATATCATAAATATTTTATAGAATTATTGACGCTAAAGGAATGCTGGTGCCTGACCCCTGGTGCGTATTAATATTAGGTAATCGGGATTTATTATGAAGACCGTCACTCAAAGACGGTCTTTTTGTGTGTTTATAATTGAGCTAGAGTTACCAAAAGCTCTTATGATAAAATTAAATTATTTAAAAATAAGTAATTTTCTAAACTTTTTAATAACCGTTGTTAATTCAAGAGACAAGGTAGTTATGGTACTAACTTTATTTTATTTATGAATAATTTACAAGTTTGGTTGCTAGGAGGCGAATAAATGTTTACAAGCAGTGAAGACCTAAAAGAGGTCGATTGCCCACCTCAAAAAAGGAAATTGAGGATTGTATATAGAAATTTGTATCCGTACGTACCATCCAATGTTTTTTAATGACTATATTTATTTTTTATAGTCATTTGTGACTAAATTGGTACCCAATAATTACTAGCGGACTGGAGTGATAAATTTGGCCACGGAACGTATCGATGAAATCTTATTGAAAGAAATTATCATGCATTCTTTTGATGAGATTTTTATTACCGATTGTGAGGGAAATGTGTTAGAGGTAAGCCCATCTTGCTATGAATTATACGGAGTAGGTCCAAATCAACTTATTGGGGGAAATGTGTTAGCCCTTGAAAAGAAAGGCTTTTTGAATCCATCTGTGACAGCCCTTGTTCTAATGTCACAGCAGCCTGTGACGATTATCCAAGAGACGAAGGCCGGAAAGAAGATTCTGGTTTCTGCCCATCCTATCTTTGAAAATGGCTGTTTGGTTCGAACGTTAAGTTTTTCAAGGGATATTACAGAATTTGAAAAATTAAAGGAAAGAAATGAACAAGTTGCTGATACACTTGCAATCTACAAAAGAGAAATAGAAAACATCAAGAGATTAGAATCCTTTCTCTATGAAAATCCCAAAATGACTGAAATCATAAGTGTGATTTCAAAGGTCGCGAATCTAGACGTTACAGTTCTAATCGAAGGTAAATCCGGGGTTGGAAAAAGCAGAATTGCTCATTTACTGCATAAGCAATCCACAAGAGCTATTGAACCATTTATTGAGGTGAATTGTGGTGCAATTCCTGAAACATTATTTGAGTCTGAACTTTTTGGATATGATGAGGGCGCATTTACGGGGGCAAAACGGGGAGGGAAAAAGGGATATTTTGAATTAGCTGGCTCGGGAACGATTTTTCTCGATGAAATAGGAGAAATTCCTCTTAACTTACAGGTAAAACTATTATCCGTACTGCAAAACCGAAAGGTAACTAAAATTGGCGGGAGCAAGGTAATTGATATCAATTGCCGGATTGTTTGCGCTACCAATCAAAATCTTAGAAAGCTGGTTGAAGAGAGAAAGTTTCGAGAGGATCTTTATTACAGAATTGATGTGGTAAAACTGGCGATTCCACCACTCAGGGAAAGAATAGATGAAATTCCTACTCTTATTCATGAATTTGTGGAAGTATTTAATAAAAAATATCAAATAACCAAGGAATTTTCCCCAGAAATGATTGATTGGCTCTGTCATAAGGAATGGCCCGGGAACGTCAGGGAACTGCAAAATTACATCGAGAAAACTATGATAACCTCAAATGAGGATATCATTCACTTCAATTCTCCCCATCGAGAACCTCAAGAAACAAATAAAGAACCTTCCTTCACGGCCTATATGGAATCAATCGAAAAGGAGTTCATCAAGCGTATGTATAAAATGTATCCAAACAGCATTGCTCTAGCAAAAGCATTACAAATTAGTCAATCATCGGCAAACCGAAAAATCCAGAAATATATTAAAAACCGTTTTAGTCACATTTAACTAATTTTAACTATATAAAGATTGATTCCAATCATATTTTCAGTTTGGCATAGTACTTGCATGAGATTAGAGTGAAAACATACTTTTAAGGAGGTCTTTATGGCTAAGAAATATGAACCGATTAATTCACAAGAGTCCCCTCGCTTTTGTGGTGTGAAAACATTTATGAGGCTGCCACATGTAGTTACAGAGGACGATATTGACTTTGCCATCATGGGTGTACCTTTTGATACTGGTGGCAGCTTTGCGGTCGGTACCAGATTTGGTCCGGAATCAGTTCGCTCCATGTCTTCACTTCTTAGACCCTATAATCCTGGTTTAGAGATTGATATTTTCAAATATTGTTCAGGGGTTGATTATGGTGACCTTGCTGTTAACCCAGGTTACATTGAAGATTCTTACCAAATGATTGAGTCCCAATTAGAACCATTGCTCAGCAAAGATGTGGTACCTATCTTAATTGGCGGTGATCATTCTGTGTCACTTCCTCATTTACGGGCGATGGCCAACCGCTTTGGAAAAATGAGTCTTGTCCATTTTGATTCTCATGGAGATACCTGGGATTCTTACTTCGGTAAAAAGTATTCTCATGGCACTATGTTCCGACGGGCCGTTGAAGAGAATATCGTTGACCCATTTCAATCCATTCAAATTGGAATGAGAGGAAGCTTATACGCCCCGGATGATATCAAAGATGCTGAAGGACTTGGATATCAGGTCATAACCACTCAAACCTTGAAAACAATGACAGCTAGTGAATTAGGTGAGATCATTAGGCAGCGTGTTGGGAACAATCCCACCTTTGTCACGTTTGATGTAGATTTCCTCGATCCTGTATTTGCCCCAGGGACAGGGACACCCGAAATTGGCGGTTTCAGTACATTTGAGGCCCAGCAATTTGTCCGGCAGTTAAAGGGAGTAAATATCAAAGGATTTGATGTTGTCGAGGTTCTTCCAGATCGTGATCCAGCAAGAGTCACCAGCCTAGCTGCCGCAAATATTTGTTATGAATTTATTTCCCTTGTCGCTTGGAATAAAAGAGAGGACCAAAAATCGGTTTATTTGGAAACTGCTAAAAATGGAGAACCTCGGTAAGGAATGAAGCCGCTTGCAAAATCTTTTTTAAAAGTATTAGAGAATTTTTAATAAAAGGAAGGGGAATGTAGATTGACATCTCTCGATTTAATTATTGTCCTTTTCTATTTTGCAATGTTAATAGGGGTCGGGGTTTATAGTTCCAAAAAAATTGGAAATGAAAGCGATTATCTAGTGGCGGGGCGAAGGCTTGGGTATGGTTTGTATGTACCTGCAATGACCGCTGTTGTTTTAGGTGGGGCATCGACGTTTGGAAGCACCAAATTAGGATATCAATATGGAATATCCGGATTATGGCTTGTTGGGATGATTGGCTTAGGTATTTTAGGCATGGGGATATTTTTCACGAAAAAACTTAGTAAACTTTCCATCTTCAGCGTCAGCGAACTACTTGGAAACAGATTTGGAAATAGAAGCCGTTATATAAGCGGTTTGGTAATGGCTGTTTATGACATCATGGTAGCTGTTACCGCTGTGGTCGCGATCGGTGTTATGTTTTCTGCCTTATTTGACTGGAGCAGTGCAACAGCAATCCTAGTGGGCGGGCTTATTGTAGTTTTTTATACGATGTTAGGAGGTATGTGGGCAGTAACGTTAACTGACGTGATTCAGTTCTGGATTATGTTTATTGGTTTAATAGGCATTCTAATTCCTGTAGGAATCTATCATGCCGGTGGTACAACAGGACTGGTGAATCAAGTTAGCCCGGAATTTCTAAATCTGACGAATATCGGCGGTAAAGCTATTTTTGCGTATTTCCTCTTATTTTTCTTTGGTATGATGATTGGCCAAGATATCTGGCAGCGGGCGTTTACGGCCAAGGATGAAAAAATTCTTAGAAAAGGAACCATTTACGCGGGGATTCTTTGTATCATTTATGGAATTGCTGGTGCAGTAATTGGAATGGTAGCAAGCGTAGTCGTTCCTGGTCTTGATGACCCGCAACAAGCCCTTCCGCAACTGGTCATAAAGATCCTTCCGACAGGCTTAATAGGAATTTTAGTTGCCGCTGTATCTTCCGCTGTTATGTCCACAGCATCTGGTACCATTATGGCTTCGTCAACTATAATCGTAAATGATTTTATCCTATTTAGAAGTACAAAAAATCGAACAGAAAAAGAGAAAATAAAATTAACCCGGATTGTTACATTGATCGTTGGATGTATTGCTGTTTTAATTTCCCTGGTTCTTCAAGACATTATTGTCGCACTGGATGTTGCTTATGCCATCCTTTCGGGCAGTATATTTATCCCGGTCATTGCCGCATTGTTTTGGAAAAAGGTTTCGGCTAAGGTCGCCCTTTCATCAATGGTTATTAGCGCAATCGTGGTCATTGCAGATTTAATAATAGAAGGAGTCTCCTCCCTAAATGCCATTATCTGGGGCATCGTTGCCTGCGCATTAGTGATGGGAATAGGGACTTTAGTTCAAAATAAAAATACTCCAGTTGTTGAAGAAGTAAATAAGAACGTTTAATGTAACTAGTGGGCACCATCTGGCATGGATGGTGCCTCTTTTTATGTAACTTTAAAAGGTAATTTGCTCTACTTTGTAGAATTATGTAGAAAAGGGGGAGAAAATGGATGAGCACAAATTCAATTACTAATCTAAATGGATGCACCGGGGTCAGGTACCAAACTTTTTGAAAAATATGTAAAAAAGCTTACTCATAGAGTAAGCTTAACTTCCCATATAAACACTGTCACAGGTGCCAGCTTTTGGTTCATAATAACAATGATTTTTATATTGACCAGATTGAGGTTGACCGTACCATGTAGGAGGGCATGGAGCATATGGATTAAAGTACCAAAGGGCATATTTCCCTGGGTGTTCTCTCCAATAATCCAAATTCTGTTTGGCTAATCTTTTTTCGGCAGTTCTCGCTTTTTGATAAAATACATTCCCTTTTTGAACAGCTTCGAAAGAATAATTACCTCCTTGTACTTGATAAATGACTTGTGGAATTGTTCTTAAATTTTTAAAGTCTGAACAATCTCCTTTAAGACGATTAACAATGACATTTCCAACATATAGCATCCCTTGTTTTCCTTCACCTTCGGCTTCTGCTCTCATCATCCTTGCCATTAAGTCGACATCTGAACTTCGGTAATTTACTCTTGGCATTTTTTCACCCCAAAAATATAGTATGAAAAAAAGCCTACATTGATGTCATTGTTTTAAAAAAATAAGTAAGATGTTTAAATATGTAGCTCCATTTTAAATCATTTCCATAAATAAGGTCTCATTGTAGGATTCAGCGCTAACATTTCTTTTTTTTTCATGTATAGTTAAAGTAGAAAATAAAAAACAGAACGAATAGTAGAGGCTTTTTATATGGAAGTGGAGGATATTGATGAGAAGAATCATTTTGTCGACAGAGAGTGGTGCAGATTTGCCCAAAGATTTAGCGGAAAAACATAATGTTCAAGTGGTCCCAATGCACGTCATCATGGATGGGCAGGATTTTTTAGATGGTTCGTTACCCGTAACGGATATTTATGACTATTATGAGCGGACAAAAAAAATACCGTCTACAACGTCCACAAATTCCCATGAATATCATGAATTTTTTATGAAGAAAAAAAATGATTTTCCTGATTGCATCATTATACATATTGGTTATACGTCAAAGGCATCTTCTTCCTTCCAAAATGCCATCATCGCATGTGAAGAATTGGATGATATTTTTCTAATTGACGCTTTAAACGTGACAGGCGGATTAACTGCTATTGTGATGTATGCTGTGACCTTGTTAGAGAAAGAACCTACAATTGAACCTGTAAGTTTAGTAGAGAAGATTGAATCTATTGTTCCTAAATCAAGACTGGCTTTCGTTCCCGGAAGCTTAGAATTTTTACGAGCTGGGGGAAGAGTAAGTAATCTAGCTTATCTCGGAGGGGCTTTGTTAAAAATAAAGCCGCGCATTGAATTAATGGAAGGAAATCTTGTTTCAACAAAAAAATATCGTGGAAAAATGGATGGAATTTCTGAAAAACTAATGCGAGATTATTTAAATCAATACAACATTGATAGAGAACAACTTTACCTCCTATACTCCATCGGAATAGATGAAGGGATAAAGGAGCGGATGGATAAAATGGCAAAAGCAGCTGGTTTCAAAAATGTAATATGGATGCAAGCCGGCGCTATGATATCTACACACGCTGGACCAGGCGGCTTTGGAATGGCAGGCTTGGAAGATTAGGAAGGTTCAAGACATATTATTGAAAAAGCAAAAGAACATCAGGTGCCCATCCAAGAAGGTTCATCCTTGGTAGAGTTATTAAGACTAGAAATATATCAATCAAACAAGTTAGTGCATCAAAAAAACGCTTGGAATTGAACGGACCAAGCGTTTCCCCAATCTATTAACGGAAGTCCGCTTTAAATTCACCAGTAATTTTTTGGTGGCCGTTGTTTTCTTCAAAGGATTGCTCTTGTTCTAAATCGAAACGGTTCATAATTGGTAAATCGTTGACTGAGAAGAGGTAAGAGTCTTCTGATGCAAAGTGTTCATACCAAGCCCAGTTTGGAACAACGAAGTAATCGCCTTTTTTCCAATCGAAGCGAATGCCATTAATGACTGTGTGACCTGAACCTTTGTGTACTTGGTAAACCGTCGAGTGAGTATGGCGTAATGCCTTTGTTTGGAAACCGTGTGGTAAATGCTGCATTCTCGTGCCTAGCGTCGGGTTAGCCGATTTACCTGTAGATGGGTTAATGTAATCAACTGCAAACCCATGGTGTGGATTTGGATCAAATTCCATTAAGCCTTTAATACCTTTTACAGTAAGATCCCATTTATAATTAGCAAGTGGAGCCACTGTGAATTTTTCATCACCAACAGGACGAACCATGCCGCCGCGATAACGGATCTCTGAAAAGTTATCTGGAATATCTGGTTGTTGTAAACCTTCTTCATAAGGTTCAAAGAAGGTACCGCCGATTGCGTAAAGTGTAGGAATATCTAAAGCGTCCATCCAATACATAGGCTCTGTACCTAAATGGGCATGTCCATGCCATAAGCCCTTTGGAGTAATTAAAAAGTCGCCTTCTTCCATGAAAATACGCTGACCCTGTACGATTGTGTAGGCACCTGAACCTTCAGAAATGAAGCGCAAAGCGCTTTGTGAGTGACGGTGAGATGGCGCTTTTTCACCAGGTAATAACATTTGAATAGCTGCATAAATCGTTTGCGTAGTAGATCCCCAGCCCCAGGGTTTACGATAAGTTAAGCCAGGATTTTGGAAATAAATCGCACGACGTTCACCACCGCGATCTGGTGTGAAGATTTGCGCTGCTTCAGCCATTTTCTTTTTGAGTAATTCATCGCTCCAAAGATAAGCTTGTGCTTGAGGACTTGGCGTTTTGTGCATAATTGCAGGAATTGCTTCCCAAAGAGGTCCTAAGTTGTATTGTTGAATATCTTTTGTGTAATCGGTTACAATTGAACTTTTCATAAACTCTTGAACTTCTGGATTTACTTCAGCCATTTCACATTCTCCTTTATTATTCAAATTTTATAGAGAAGAGGGGAGCAGCGTTTGCTGCTAGACCCCTTGCAAATCTTAATTAAACAGTAGCTAAGACTTCTGTTGACTTTACTTTATTTTCAAGCGCTCCAATTTGGTCGATCTCAATACGAACGACGTCTCCATCTTTTAAAAATTTTGGTGGATTCATCGCAACTCCTACTCCCCCAGGTGTTCCAGTTAAGACCACATCCCCAGGCTCTAACGTCATTAAATTTGATAAGAAAGATACTAATTTTTGAACGGAGAATACAAGATTCGCAGTATTTGTTTTTTGACGTATTTCACCATTTACTTTTAGAACAACATCTAAGCCAGATGGATTTTGTAATTCATCGGAAGTGACTAAGTAAGGTCCCATAGGTGCACTGCCATCTACTGTTTTTCCTTGTAACCATTGAAGCGTGCGTCGTTGAATATCACGATAGGTTACGTCATTTGTAATGGTATAACCTGCCACATAGTCTAATGCATCTTCTTCAGTAACATTGCGAGCTTGTTTGCCGACAACAAAAGTAAACTCTGCTTCATAGTCAAGTTGGTCAGAAATTGGATAGTGTGGAATATCGTCCTCTGGCCCTAGAATGGTATTGGCAAATTTCGCAAAAATAACTGGGTTCGATGGGATTTCACGACCCATTTCTAAAATGTGTTCTCGGTAGTTGTGACCCACACAAATAATTTTGCCTGGTCGCCCGACAGGTGCTTCTACCTTCACTTCCTCGAGATTGTAAATCACTTTTTTATCAAAACTTTCAGGATTCGCTAAGATGAAATCGAGTGCCTTTTCTGCGAGAATTAGTGATTCTTTACCACCTTGGTATAACTCATCTGTATTATCTGGTACATAGGCTTTAGCGATTGCATCGTATCTGTATTTTCCTTCTGCTTTTAACTGTGCTTGGTAGGCGTAGTTTAAGTCGATTACTTGGTGATCAACGATTGCCCCTGCACGTGTATGGCCAGCGACAGTATAATTAATAAGTTTCATTGTTGCCCTCCTTGTATTCACTAATTGTGAAGCTCGTTCACTATTTATAAAAATATTAATGGATTTCAAAAATATTGTCAATATTATTTGTTTTCAGAAAAAGTAAGTTGAAGAGATTTATTTTGCGACATTTAGAACGTATATAGCAAAAAAATGATTTGTAGAAATTTCTAAATTTTAAAACTTTTCTGTTGACGAAATGGTGAAAGGTGAGATAAAGTTTTCTTATCGGGAACAGAGTTCACTATTTGTGGAAGATTATAAATCAATTGGGAGGATTTTACAATGGAAAATGTAAGCGATATTATTGTAGTAGGCGGAGGAATCGGTGGTTTAGCAATTGCTCTATCAATCCAAGAAACTGGTAAATCAGTAGCAATTTTTGAGCAAGCACCTGAATTTGGGGAAGTAGGTGCAGGGATTCAGTTAGCACCAAACGCATTAGAGGTTTTAGACCGTTTAGGCGTAAAGGAAGAAATTTTAAAGCATGCGGTATTACCAAAACGTCTTGTACTAAAAGATGCTTATACGGCAAAAGAGTTAGCAACTCTTGATTTAGGGGAAGGGTTCCAAAAAGAATTCGGTCAGCCATATATCGTATTGCATCGCTCTGACTTACACAGAGTTCTTTATGAAGCATGTCAAAAACGTAGTAATGTCAAATTCTTTACAAACCAAACGATTCAAACGGCAGAACAAAAGGGTGATACGGTAACCATTGTCAACCAAAATGGTGAAACGTTTAGTGCAGAAGCTGTGATTGGTGCGGATGGAGTAAAATCAAATATGCGTAAGCTATTTATTGAAGATGAACCAGTAAACTCTGCGTATGTAGCTTACCGTGGAACAATTCCAATTGAAGAAGTGGCCAATAACTCAAACTTAGACTTAGATGATGTCATCATGTGGATTGGGCCAAACCTGCACTTAGTACAATATCCAGTTCGTCGTGGAGAGCTTTACAACCAAGTAGTCGTATTTAAATCCTATGATGCTACTTTAGAGGACTGGGGAAATCCAGAAGAACTGACACGTCGTTTTGAAAATACTCATCCAAAAGTACAAAACGCTTTATCTTACATTAACCGTCAATTCCGTTGGCAAATGTATGACCGTGAACCGATCGATAATTGGACGAAAGGTAACATTACGCTATTAGGGGATTCTGGTCATGCTATGCTTCAATATTTAGCTCAAGGTGGTGTTCAAGCTTTCGAAGATGCGTTTGTATTAGGTGAGAAATTAAAAGAACATCATTCTTACGAAGAAGCATTTAAAGCCTACCAAGACATGCGAATTCCACGTTCTGCCATGGTACAAACGACAGCACGGAAATGGGGCGAAATTATTCACGCTGAAGATCCAACAACCCTTTCACTTCGCAACTTTATTTTCGAACAACACAAACCAACAGATTATAAGATTGTTGATTTCTTATATGGCTATTTCAAAAAAAATTACCAACATGTCGATTGCTAATTAACAACTTGAAGTTAGAAAACTCGCTGACTGGCGAGCCCCTAAGGGCGAAGACAGAGGCGTAGTTGCACTTATGCCTGATAGGAAAGTTATACTTTCCTATCGGCCAAATAAAAACGCGTTAGAGCTAACTCTAGCGCATTTTTATTCTCATTCTTATAAAACTATTTTCACTTAGGTGTGGACTGAAGGAAGGCGAATGATTATGACGACAGCAGTACTGAATGAAAAATTGGAAGCTTTTAAAAAGAGTATAGATGAGATTGTTACGGTAGTGAAAAATACGGAAGAGGCGGCGCTTTTACTTAAGCCTTCTGAAAAAGAATGGTCCGCCATGCAAATTGTTTCTCATATTTTAGAAGCGGTAGAATTTTGGGTTGCAGATTTGGAAGCATTGCTAGTTGTTCCAGGTGCAAAATGGGGACGTAATCATGAACATGTGCGTCGTTTAGCTGCAGTAGATGAAACTGTTGTATCTCGAATGAAGAAAGATGTTGCCATAACTAAACTACGAAACTTAGTTCCGAAAGTAGGGGCAGCACTTGATAGAGTGAAAGAAGAGGATTTAGTAAAAACGGCTCCAAGTTATAATCCAAACTTTGACGGAAAACCATTATTATTTTTAGTCGACCATTTAATCGTTAAGCACGTAACGGGTCATTACGGGCAAATTGTACGTCATTTAGAAAAAGTTCGATAAGCAAAGACCTTTACAAAGGATAAAATGTGAGGAAAAGGGTCTGACCCCCACTGTAGTAAAGCGTTACTTCACTGGAGGTCAGACCCCATAGTCCCCTAATTCATTAAAATGGTTAAAACCATCAAAGTTGTGGTAAACATACAAAAAGATAGGAGATGAATCGGATGGGTGAACAAAAACAAAGTTATTATGTTAATATTCAATCTCACGATATTCTAAGAGACCCTTTCGAAGGAGAATGGGATGTTAAAATTGAAGCTACAGAATCCCAACTAGCTGTTCTTGAACGACTTTTTGATCAAAATGACGAAACGGACTGGGAAAGCTTTTTTCGTGCACAATTTCCTTTTCTTGAATACCATCATCAGCCTCAAAATATGGAATATGACCAGCAAATGGTGCTGATCTATACCATGCTATTTTACCTAGGAGATGAAAAAGCCCGTGGACATATTAGAGAAATGGGAATCTTAAATGAAGATATTCAAGATGACAGATTTTAAACTTGCGGCACCTTGAGATGAGATAGTTATTTTGAAATTGCAATTGGTTTATTTACCTACACCATGGGTATTACCTTTGCTATCACCCATCTTTAGGAGGTACCACAAGCATGAACAATGAAAAATACCCAACTAAATTACCTGCACAAGGACAAAAGCAACAACCTGGAATCGAGAAGGAAATGACACCTGCACCAAAGGCAATGAATTCAGAATACAAAGGAAGTGACAAACTAAAAGGCAAGAACGTGATTATAACCGGCGGAGATAGTGGAATAGGACGAGCTGTATCGATTGCATTTGCAAAAGAAGGAGCCAATATAGCGATTATTTACTTAAATGAAAGCAATGATGCGGAAGAAACAAAACACTTGGTGGAGGAAGAAAGTGTAAAGTGCCTGTTATTGTCTGGTGATATTGGTGATGAAGCCTTTTGTCAGGAAGCTGTTCAACAAACTGTCGATGAATTTGGCGGGCTTGATATACTGGTGAATAATGCTGGGGAACAACACCCTCAAGAAAGCATCCTTGACATTTCCACGGAGCAGCTAGAGCGGACCTTCCGAACAAATATTTTCTCGATATTCCATCTAACAAAAGCCGCTGTACCGCATCTTAAGGAGGGCAGTGCCATCATTAATACAACATCGATTACAGCCTATAAAGGTAATCCAAAGTTAATCGATTATTCTTCCACAAAAGGTGCCATCACGTCCTTTACCCGCTCCCTTGCCATTCAGTTGGTAGAGAAGGGAATCAGGGTTAATGGAGTCGCTCCAGGACCTATTTGGACACCACTTATTCCCTCTACTTTTTCGGAAGAAGAAGTAAGTAAATTTGGGCAAAATTCCCCAATGAAGCGGCCAGGACAACCGGAAGAACTCGCGCCAGCTTATGTGTATCTCGCATCCAATATAGATTCGTCCTATGTAACAGGACAAATTCTGCATGTTAATGGCGGAACCATCGTAAATGGCTAAATTCATTGGTATCTGTCACTTTTTTATTGATCAAGCAGGGAAAGTAAATGTCATTATCGTGGAAGACGACATTAGTCATGCAAACCTCCTGCAAACTGAATTAGAGGAAAATAACTTTTATGTAAAAGTATTTTCTAATGGGGAATCGGCGCTAGCAGCAGTCAGAGCAGATCGACCCGATGTCATCGTCCTTGACATCATGCTTGGTGAAAATGCCATGAACGGTTGGGACTTTATTAAACAGGTTAAGGAAATAGAGGAACTAAAAACAATTCCAATTCTTATTTCTTCTGCATTAGATGATAAGGAAAAGGGAAAAGCACTCGGGGCAAATGAGTATTTAATAAAGCCATATCAGCCAAGTAAACTTTCTAAAATTATTTTTCAAACATTATTGCTACAGGATCGGACTGGACAAATCCATATTCCGAGTGAGTAAGCAATTGTCGGTGAAGGCTTTTTCAACTGACTTCGCGGCTGGGGCAGCAACGCCCAGCTGTTATCGCCGCCAGCATTGGTTCAGCAGATGAAAGAAGATGTCGAGAAAATGAATGATTTATATTCGTAAGGGTGTGCCATTTAAATGGACAAGGCTCTTCCGTAGAGAACGAGAGAATTGATCAGAAAGTAAAGGAACTATTAAAGAGTGACATGGTTAGAGAAAGGATTGTTAAATAATTTTTTAAATGTGTGACCGACATGATTATCATGTCGGTTGTTTTTTGTTAAGCGGTCTGCCCCTTTTTATGCGGTTTAATGGATAGCTTTCTTTTTTTGAAAAATAATTTCAAGTTCACCTTACCTTTTTGAACTTTTTTATTTATTTAAAAGGTAAGAGGCGGGTGACCCTAAAGTTTCAAGATATCACTCGCCTATTCAAATAGTTCTTTGGTTATTTGAATAAATAATTGGACGACACGAGAGGCATCCTTTATGGAAGGTAAGCCTAAGGCGATATGTCTGAAATTATTTGTTTCTAATGGCCGGATGTTCGATTTAGGAAAAGAAAGATTTTTCAATGAGAGCTCAGGCAGAATAAGCACCCCCAATCCTTCTTTTATCATACCTAATGATGTATTTAGGTTAGATGTATTATATTTCTCATTTATAGGAATTTTTTGTTTCCTCATAAGGTCAATAATAGGTGCTTCATATCCCGCATTAGATATTATAAGCGGCTCGTTTTCCAAATCCGATAAATGGACGGATTTATTGTTTAGTAAGGAATGACCATCGGGTAGCATAACAAGATAGCGATCCTTTATAAGAGGAATCGTATTTAATTCATTACACGGAAGAACGACAAACCCGATATCTATTTCTCGGGCTGTTAACCAATCCTTGATTTCCTCTTGTGACCCCTCCTTAAAAGTCAGCGACACATTCGGTCGTTTTTGTTGAAAGGTACTGATAATTTTGGGTAAAAAATGAGCTGTTACACTTGGAAATGTGGCAATCCGAATGGTTCCGGTTATTAATCCTTTTTCCAGAGATACTTCTTGGTCAATCTTTTCAAGGCAATTCAGAATATTTCTTATTTGGAATAGAACCCGTTTCCCTATGTCCGTTACAATTAAATCTTTCCCCCGTTCCCGTACTAATAAAGTAACTCCTAACTCTGATTCTAAGGTGGCAATTGCATGGCTGACAGCAGGCTGAGACATATGCAGTGTCTGAGCAGCTTTTGTGAAGCTTCCTTCATCAATAACCTTAATGAAGATTTCAAATTGAGTAATCGTTGGCATAACTAATTACTTATCTCCTTTATAAATAACATTCATTTTATTTATCAATATCGATATTGTAACATAAATAATATGTTCATCTTAAATAAATTGGAAAAAAGGGGATTAAATAATGAAAGAAAAGTTATGGACAAAAGATTATATCGGTATTTTAGTAACAAATTTCTTTCTCATGTTAACATTTTATTTATTAATGGTAACTATTTCTGTATTTGCTGCTAATGAATTTGGTGCAACTGAAAGTCAAGCGGGATTAGCGTCTAGTATATTTGTTATTGGAGCGCTAGTCGGGAGGATCATTGGAGGTAAATACATTGATCAAATAGGGAGAAAAAAACTTCTGATAGCCGGCGTTATCATTATGGTTATTTCTGCGATTTTCTATTTCGGTGTGAATAGTTTTGGAATGCTCATTGCTAACCGGTTATTACATGGCTTTGCATTTGGTCTAGCTGGTACTGTATTAGGAACAGTGGTAGCCCAAGTGATTCCAAAAACCAGAAGTGGAGAAGGAATCGGGTACTTTGCTTTAAGTATGACATTGGCTACGGCCATTGGACCTTTTATCGGTATATATATTCAACAACATTTTCAATTTAAAATGATATTTGTTTTTTGTTTAGTCTGTATCGCGATCAGTTTAGTTTTATCAGTTATCATAAAAGTTGAAGAAATTACCTTAACAGAGGATCAAAAGGCGGAATTAAAAGGGTTTAAATTATCCAATTTTATAGAGAAAAAATCTGTGCCGATTACGCTGGTTGCAACCCTTACTGCTTTCTGTTATTCCGGAATTTTATCTTTCCTAACATTCTTTGCTAGTGAGAACCATATCACTTCAGCAGCAAGTTTCTTCTTTGTTGTTTATGCTGCTGCGGTTCTAGTAACAAGACCATTTTCCGGCCGGATGTTTGATATGAAGGGACCCAATTTTATCATGTATCCGTCGATTATTTCTTTATTAATTGGACTATTTGTTCTTAGTCAATCGCATGTAGGGAGCGTTCTATTGATTGCTGGTGCACTAGTCGGTTTTGGATACGGAACCTATATGTCAAGTTCTCAGACTGTTGCCATACAATCTGCCCCTGCTCATCGTGTTGGATTAGCAACATCGACATTTTTCATTCTTACCGATATAGGTTTAGGAATTGGGCCTTTTGTTCAAGGATTTTTTGTTCCTTCCATAGGATACAATGGACTATATATCGTTCTCGGTATTATCGCAGTAATTTGTTTACCATTACACTATTTCTTGTATGGAAAAAAGGCTTCTTCTTCAAAAATAACGGTTTCATCCGTAGAAGTAAATTCTTCAATAAAATAGACGGAAATCACTTAAAGGAGATGTGCTCATGTTCAATCGTATTCTTGTGGCAATAGATGGTTCTAAAATGAGTGAAAAAGCATTAAAGTCGGCATTCAATTTTGCAAAGGAAAGATATTCTAAAATTGGCGTGATCCATGTAGAAAAAAATCTAGGTGTTACCGAAGGGATGCCAAGTGCAACGATTGATAAAATCTTTTCTGAACAAAGTATAGAAAGCGAGGATCTATTAAACCAAGCTAGTTCATTTGCAGAAAAAGAAGGTATCGAAATTGAAGTTCAATTTGTGATGGGAGAACCGGCCATTCAAATCGTCAAAAAGGCAGACGAAGGGAATTATCAGCTCATCATAATGGGCAGCAGGGGGTTGGGAAGTATTAGAGGATTAATGCTCGGAAGTGTAAGCCAGAAAGTTTCCCAGCTATCGCATTGTCCTGTATTGATCATCAAGTAATCAGAGAACAAAGGGAGTATTTGTTGAATGAGAAAGAATCCTGGTCATATGAATAGTTGAACTAAAAAAGTGCATTTATCCAGAAACGGATGAATGCACTTTTTTACATAAGCGTGTTCTGACAGCACATCCATTTAACAATGTTAGAACATGCCGTTCTCATTAGGGGAATCATCTGGTATGGGTTGTCCTATATCCCACAATTCAACGATTTGGTTATTTTGGAAACGGAAGATATGTACAACAGCTCCTCCAAGATCTTCTGGATTCTGCTTCACATGAGAGTGAACCGCAACCGTATCTCTCTCTTGAATAGCAAGTTTGACCTCAAGTTTTTTATCAGGGTTCATAGCTGCATTTTCTTCCATGGCAAGCATGAGTGATTCTGCATCGCCACGGAAATAGGGGTTGTGGTGACGAAAGTCAGGACCTATGTAAGTCCGGTATGCTTCACGAACTTTCCCTGAAGCTACGGTTTGTAGAAAAGACACAGCTTTCTCTTTGAGTGAGAGGTTCATTGTAAATTCCTGTTCCGTGCTCATTTCAATCATCCTATCCTTTTAAGAATTACTGTACAGAAAAAGCACCTAGGTCCATATTTTCTCTCCCTTTTTATACACCTAAGATCTGGGCCAATTTCGCTTGATCAAATCCTAGGATAATTTCTTCACTATCTTCGTCTTTGATAATGGTTGCCGGCGTAGCAGCAGCACCTAGTTCAATAAGTTCTTGCAAATATTGATCGTCTTTACGTATGTCTCTTTCTTCAAACTCAATCCCATTTTCTTTAAACCAAAGTTTTTCCGCATGACAAGGCGGGCACGTCTCTTGAGAATAAATAATCACTTTTTTCATTTAATTACCTCCACTTCATTAATGTTATTGTACAATGAATTCTGTTTTCATGGGTACAATTATATACTTTAGATTAATTTTCATGGGAGTGACCTTCATTACAATAAAAAACCTTGGGGCCCCATTTCCATTTTGGCATCGTGATGGATGTGAGGTTAAATCCTTGTTATCTGCAAACTTTTTCCCTTAAAATAGATGAGGAAGTCAGGGAAACAAGAAGGTGAGAGATTTGCAAAGAAAGATTGGTTTTATTTATGAATTAATTTTAGCAGGAATAATTATTTTTTCTTTGATGGTTGATTTGCCCAAACATGAAGATTTTGTTTTAGGCTGGTTTGTGTGGGGGCTTTTTGCCGCTGATTATGTGATTCGGTTTTTCTTAAGCAAGAAAAAATGGGAATTTGTCAAAAGTCATCCAATCGAGCTCCTTGCACTTATCCCTTTTGATCATCTATTTAGAACAATCCGTTTAATCCGATTAGTTCGCTTAGTTAGGCTAATCCTCGTGGTAAAAAGAAATAATTCAATTTTAGATCTATTAATTGAAAAATATCGATTAGATAAATTATTTCTAACAGTTATTGCTTTATTATTTTTAACTGCGATTCCTATGACATGGATTGAACCCAATTTTCATAGCTATGGAGATGCTTTGTGGTGGACAGTGGTAACGACAACTACCGTTGGCTATGGAGATTTATTTCCTGAAACAGCTGTTGGGCGAATAATTGCGAGTGTGCTTATGTTCGTTGGGATTGGGTTAATCGGGGTTGTAACCGGAACGGTAGCTTCGATATTTTCTAATAAAAAAGGGGACCTGCCTGATCAATTAAAATACGTAAGGGATAAGATTGATGATTATCCCTCTCTTACAGATCCAGAAATTCTCGTCATGATTGAACAATTGAAGGCTTATCAGAAGGAACAGAGCAAAGAATGAAACCAGAAGGGCTTTAATTTGTTTTTATTTTTTTTCAAGTACACCCAATATTAGAGCATGACAAAATTCGAAATAAACTGCAAATATTGCTCGTTGCCATTTTGAAGCGAGGTTTTCCTATTAGTTCTTGTAAAATTAATAGAAACCAAACAAGAAAGGACAAAACGCATGTCATTTTTAGAAAAAATTAAGCCACACTTACTTAGCGATGATTTTTTAATCCAAGAAACTGTTCTTCGTGCAATCCACGATTATCCAAACCTTCCGGAAGAATGGACTATTCAATTGTTGAAGAAAGCGTTTGACGACATAGAAGAGCAGTCATCCATATTCATTTACATAGACAACCAAACCATGAATCAAGAAGCACTAGAAATGCTAATCGAAAATACTTCAAAGCTGGATCGAACAAGGGTACATCTACTGTTTAGGCTAGTTAACAGTGCAGATCCTGAACTTGCGTGGCAATTTAAAGAATCTCTTGAAGGATTTATTCGCGAGGAAACCTGGGAGTTATATGAGCTGATTGTAAACGGAACGGAAGAAATCGTAAAAGGGGAATATGAAAAATACCTAAATGAACTTGAAAGCCTTCAATATCACGAACAAGCTCCATACAGAAAAGCAAAGAAGCTGGCAGAGTGTATCGTGAAAAACGATTGGATTTCAACATACGAAATTGACAAAATCATACAAGCAGAATTAAACGAACAATGGTTTTCCTATCGGGGGATTCTGGCGGTTTATATGATTGGATTATTAAAAATGGATAACTATATCCCTACTTTGGCCAGCTTATTGGTACGAGATGAGGATATCTTATTGGAAGAGGTAGCCACGGCGTTAATTGCTTTTCAAAATGATTATGTTGTTGAGGCTGTAGCACCTTACTTAATGAAACGAGATTCTGTGATTTTTGCTACTTCTGTTGCCGAAAACATTAAATCTGACCTAGCTGTTAAGTATTTACGAGAGGCCTACCATGTTACAGAAGATATAGATGATCAGGACATAATTGTCGAAGCACTCTGTTATCAGCTTTCAAGCGAAGCATTGCCGGAAATCTCCGACCATATGAAAAAGGGGCATGTGTCACAAATTGTTGACCTCGAACAGACTGCTTATGGATGCTATTCCATTCTAGGTGAGCACCACCCGGACTTGGAGAGTTGGAAACAAGAAGCAATCCAGCGGGAGATGCACTATCGCAAGGCAAGTGAGCAAGGAAGCCTCATCCAAAGCCTCCCGGTTCGGAACGAGAATAAAGTGGGTCGAAATGACCCTTGCCCGTGCGGAAGCGGCAAAAAATATAAAAAATGCTGCGGGAAATAGAAAATAAAGTGCCAGGCATTTCTTCTTCATGCTGATTCCCTTGAAGGGAACCTGCTATTGAAAGAGGGACGCAGGGCACCTCCTCCCAATTACTGCTGGATATAACGCAGGCAGATTCGGTTTAGATCACGGGGTGGTTCCTTTCATCCGAAAAACGGCTTAGACCAATAATAGGGAAAATAAAGTAGTTGCTTAACTTGAAGTAATAAAAAATACGATTCGGGGCAGATCAACTCGAATCGTATTTTTTGTAGTCGCACAGTGAACAGAAAATTGTACAGTATATTAGTTTAGGAATTAAAACTGTTGTTACCTTCCTTTTAGCAAGATCAGCCATCATCATTGCATGTATTTGGCCGGTTCTTGTCATTTTCGGCGTGCATTGGGGCGTTATTCCAATCATGATTGACAACTTCTCCCGCGGCGGAGATATCATTGGACCAATAACAGCGGCTTTTACTTTTGCACAGATGGGGATTGCCTTTGGAATCTTCTTGCGTGCAAGAAAGCATAAAGATTTACGTTCATTTTCCATTGCGGCTATATTATCCGACTTGTTTGCCGGGTAACGGAACCAATTCTTGTCTGGCAGGTTTTCTCCTATATTCATATGATAATCAAACCAAAACTTTGCATTTGACAAAATTAACTGTAACGATTAAAATTACAGTATGAAAACTGTAATATTTTTTATTACATTTATATATACTTGGCAAAAATACACTAAGGAGTGTGTAAAAGTATGGTGACTTTGTTTACGACACCGAGTTGTGCTTCATGTCGAAAAGCAAAAGCTTGGCTTGAAGAGCATCAAATTGACTTTATTGAAAGAAACATATTATCTCAACCCCTTACAGTCGATGAGATTAAATCGATTCTTCGCTTGACGGAAGAGGGAACTAGCGAGATTATTTCCACTAATTCGAAAGCATTCCAAGAATTAAACGTAAATATTGAATCTCTTCCGCTTAATGAATTGTATAAATTAATAATGGAGCATCCCAAAATGGTGCGCCGGCCAATTATCCTAGACGAAAAAAGGTTACAAGTTGGATATAACGATGACGAAATTCGTAGTTTTCTGCCCCGTAGGATACGAAACTATTTGTACACCGAATTGCAAAAAGCGGCCAATTAAAATGGAAAAGTAAGGGCAAATTAATTAGTCTTTACAATTAAAACCAAAACCTTAATATATTTATGTTGTTTAAAGGGAGGGAAAACTGGTGATTGAAGTATTCATGACAGTAAATTATAAAGATCGAAATTACCATACCAATGTGATTGTGAAAAAAGAGATGACATGGGAAAAAATTAAGCAGATAGCAGAAAAGCAAGTCAAAAAACAATGGGATATTTGAATAAATCGGCTTATCCATGTACTTAGAAAAGCTATGTGCTTGACTAGCCAATCTGTAATGCTTAATATTACAGTACGTTATTAATTTTAAAAAGAGATGCAGACAATAGATGTAATAGGAAAAAAGTGAGAAGTTTATTGCTTAGGAGGCAATCACATGAATAGTGATTTTACCCTTGCCATTCATAGTTTAACTTTTCTAGCGCTACAGCCGGACCGCATGTCAACTAGCGATGCGATTTCAGAAAGTGCTGGCGTCCATCCGGTACGTATTCGAAAAGTGCTAAGTTTGTTAAAAAAACATGGATTTATTAAATCAAAAGAGGGAACTGGCGGCGGATTTATTTTTGCGATGGATCTAAATGAAGTGAATCTTTGGGATATATATAAGATAACCTCAGAAGGTGCACTGCAGCCCAAGTGTCCTGAATCCAATGAAAAGTGTATTGTCGGTGCGAATATGCAAAGAGTCCTTTGCAGCATTTTCTTTGGTGCGGAAGAGCATATGGGAGAATACTTAAAAGACTATACAATCAAAGAAGTTGTTGAACTTGTTAATAAGCGGCAGTAACCGGATATCGGACTGCAGACTTCTTCCGAATAAAATGTAATAAAAAAAATTACAGTTTTATGCAGGCTGTAATTTTCTTAGATGAAACTAAAAAATTAAGAAGGTGAAAAAACTATGTTCTCTAACAATCATACGATTTTAAAAACAGGTGATTGGATTAAGGCAGAATCACGGGATGGCGAATTAATAATCGGTTATATTGAATCACTGTCTAGTTTAGAAGGAGTAGTGAAGGTAACCGTTGTTACAAGTGACAATAATCAAACGATTGGCAAAACCATACCTATTTTAAGTAAACAGGTGAAAAAGCTGCCTGTTTCTAATGTAACCAACAAGGCACAAATTGAATTTCTCCTAGACCTGGCATTATCAACAGGGGATAAGGAATGGTTTTTTGCGCTTTCTTCGGAGTTAAACGCGATGAAGCAGCTTGTTAATGGAGCCCGTTAAAACTACACAATGAATTCCGTTTGGTTTGAACGTTGATAAAAGGGATATCCAATGTTTATTGGAAAGGGTTAGTCCAAATAGTTGATCAAAAAGGTGCATTAATCCAGAAACGGATTAATACGCCTTTTTACAAAATTTATATTATTAATTCGAGATATTTTAATTAAGAATAATTGAATAGGATAAAAATTATGGGGTACATTATCATATGGTATTCAACATTCCAGATATCTTCCGATAATATGGTTTTAATTCAAATTTAGAAAGAACGACAAGGGAGGAGAATCATAATGAGCAATCGTTTTGATGGTAAAGTAGTGACATTGCACCTGGTGCCATCATGACACCAATGGTCGAAGGTTCATTAAAACAAATCGATCCAGTCAATTGGGAAGAAGTTGGAAAACAATTTGTTGAGCCTCTCTGATCAAGCAAACTTTATCAATGCAGCCGTTATTCCAATTGATGGCGGACAATCTAATAAATATTAGAACAAGAAACTATATAACAAATGAGAATTTTTTATAAAACATTAAATGAGAGAGGATGTATTGAGATGAGTAAATTACAAAATAAAGTAGCCGTCATTACAGGAGGGGCATCAGGGATTGGTGCTGCCACTGCCAAATTATTTGTTGAAGAGGGCGCAAAAGTAGTACTAGTGGACTTAAACGAAGAAAAAGGGAAAGCATTTGAGGCAGAGTTAAAAGCAGAAAATGCAGAAGTGCTTTTTGTAAAAGCAAACATTACTATTGAAGAAGAGGTACTTAATATTTTTAAAGAGGCAGTGGATGCTTTTGGTAAAGTAGATATCGTATTTAATAATGCAGGGATTGGGCGTGTTAAACCCACAGAGGAGCTTTCCTATGATGAATGGCGTAACACAGTCAACGTGGATTTAGATGGTGTATTTTTAGTTTCTCGTGAAGCCATTCGTGAAATGCTGAAATCAGGTGGTGGCACTATCGTCAATACAGCTTCTATGTATGGTTGGGTAGGTTCACCTGGGTCGGCAGCATACAATGCAGCAAAAGGTGGGGTTCTCAACTTAACACGCTCACTTGCGTTAGAATACGCAGCAAAGAATATTCGTGTGAACTCATTAGCACCAGGCTTTATTGATACACCAATTATCCCTGAAGAAAGTAAAAAGGAGCTTGCTTCTATTACACCAATGCAACGTCTTGGTAAAGCAGAAGAAATGGCAAAAGCTGTATTATTCATGGCTTCGGACGATTCATCCTTTATGACAGGCAATACTTTAACAGTTGACGGTGGATATACGGCACAATAAGAAAGCCAGAAGAACCGGAGTGCCAGGCACCATCCATATACCGGATGGTGCCAGGCACTCTTTTTCGTTTATTTTGCCAGCGAATTGGAAAACTAAATAGAAAGAATTCAATGGATGGGGTGGAAAAGATGACGATTGTACGTCTCGGTTATGTGGCGATGAGCATGGAATTAAAGAATGCTTCCCCCTCACAAACCATGACTTTTGCTCAATTTCAAAAAATTGATGACCGGGAAGCCGCCATTCGCAAGCTTGAACGGATAGCGCAATCAAATCTCCATAATACTCTTAGGATTTTAAAGCATAATGCTGCATCCGACATCCATTTTTATCGATTAACCTCCCGTCTTATCCCGTTAGCGAATCATGAAGAACTTCTTGATTGGAAGTATATCGTGCCGCTCCACTCCCAACTGAGTGAGATTGGCGATTTTGTCCATAAAAATAAGATGAGAGTTGATTTTCACCCAGATCATTTTGTCCTGATTAATTCTCCCAAGAAAGATATATTAAAAAACTCCATCCAAACGTTAAAACTTCATTATTTAATACTGAAGGGGATGGGGATTGACCCCTCTCATCGATGCGTAATGCATGTAGGCGGCAATTACAAGGAGACGGAGAAATCACTGGAGCGTTTTGTTGATAATTGGATGGTCGTCCCAAGGTCGCTCCAAAACATGATCATGCTTGAAAATGATGATACCTCGTTTACCATGGAGGAAACACTCTATTTATGTGAAAAATTAGATATTCCGCTGGTATTTGATTACCATCATCATCTTGCCCATCATCAAAATATAGATTGGGAAAGAAACTGGACTCGAGTGCTAGAAACGTGGAGGCATTCCCAACTCCCAATAAAAATGCATATTTCAAGACCTAAAAGTGAAAAGGCTTTTCGCCATCATTCAGACTATGTGGACAGTGATATGTTTTTCAAATTTCTACAAGTGATTAAAGGCAGTGTTCCGCAAATTGACTGTATGATTGAGGCCAAAAGAAAAGATGAAGCACTTTTTAAATTGATGGAACAGATTCGATTGAGGGAAGATGTTGAAATCATTGATGGTTCTACTTTTTATTTGAAGTGATAGAACCGGAGTGTCAGGTACCATCCAGATAATTGGTAGATGCCTTTTTTCTTATATAATTTTCAAATAGTAGTGTGAATGTTAATTTATGCATTGGCTTATAGAGGGACAAAAGAATATAATAAACAGCTTCTGTTAAAATTTCAGTTGGAAATGATGTGTCTATTCACAGTGTAAACCTCTTTCCTTTTTTGTATAAAGATATTATTTGACTTTTCAAACAGAGGTGTTAAAATTATCCTTGTAGGGTAATCATTACAAATTAATATGTGAAGCAAATCCGCTAGAGGTGCCTTTTAAAAGGGCTGAGATTGAAGTGCAACTTCGGGACTCTATGAACCTGATCTGGGTTATACCAGCGTAGGGAAGTGGAAACCTGGATATTTGAAGATGCAAACGAATTTCTATTTCAAATTTTCAACCACTTTCTTAACTAAAGGAAGTGGTTTTTTGTTTTTCACTTTATTTCATAGATAGTTGGAATCTTCTTAAAGGGGTGACACGAATTTTAACTAGTGTTAAAGAGTTACATATTATCTCAAATGGAAAAATGCCGATTGAGCAGTTAGGTGAGATTGTAAGGGGAATTCACCCATATATAACCGCCATTCACTTACGAGAAAAACAAAAAACAGCCAGGGAACTGTTTCACGCAGTCCAACTTTTAACCGAGGCAAACATACCACTATCAAAGATTATTATTAATGACAGGGTGGATGTTGCCATAGTTTCAAGGGCCCGAGGAGTTCAATTAGCCTTTCACAGTTTAGAGGCAGCCATTGTAAAAGAAAATTTCCCTCAGCTTATGCTAGGGAGTTCCATCCACTCCTACGAGGAAGGGCGAAAAGCAAAAGAGAATGGTGCTGATTACGTGCTATTCGGCCATGTCTTCCCTTCTAAATCAAAGCCAGGTAAGACTCCCAAAGGGCTTGAGGAATTAACAAAGTTGAGACAACTAGACATCCCTGTTATTGCCATTGGCGGCATAACAGCTGAGAATACCGGGCTGGTACTTGATGCAGGTGCAAATGGTATCGCTGTCATGTCAGGAGTTTTAGAAGCAAGCAATCCATTAGCAGCAGTAAAGGCTTACGTTAATGTCTTAAAAAAAGGAGATGGAAAAGGTGGGGAATTCATTTGATGTTGCCATTATAGGTGGAGGAATTAACGGATCCGCTATTGCCTATCAGTTATCGAAAATGGGAAGAAAAGTAATCATTATTGAGAAGGACCAGTTGGCCTGCCAAGCGTCCAGTGCCGCTGCCGGAATGCTGGCAGCACAAGCGGAGATTGAACAAGACGGTCCCTTATTCCAGTTGGCGTTAAAAAGTCAGGCGATGTTTTCATCTCTCTCAAGTGAGTTATTTGAATATACGGGAATCGATATCGAGCATGTTCATAAAGGAATGTTAAAAATTGCCGAAACGGAAGAAATGGCCTTAAAAGTTAAACAGCAGGTCACCTTTCAACGGAAGTGGGATCCAACAATCAGTTGGCTAGATGCAAAGGAAATACGGGAAATGGAAACGTCGCTATCACCGAGTGTATTTGGAGGGATGTATCTCCCCAACGATGGCCATGTGCAGCCAGAAAAGTTAACACAAGCGTTTGCAAAAGCGGCAGTCAATTTTGGAGCGGAAATACGTGAAAATACGGAGGTTCTTTCTTTTATTTATGAAAAAGGTCAGATTACAGGGATTAAAACTACCAATGGTGTCATCCATTGTGAACAAGTTGTAGTTGCCACCGGAGCTTGGGCCGCGAAATTAATGCGTGAATCGGGGCTGGACCTTCGTGTGTATCCTGTTAAAGGAGAATGCTTTTCGATTCGAACGGAAAAGCCCCTGATCAACACGACTATTTTTTCCGATAAACGTTGTTATCTCGTACCAAAACGAAATGGGGAAATTTATATTGGTGCAACCATGATCGAAAATACCTTTGATAAAAAGGTAACACCAGGAGGAATTGCTACAATAATAGAAAGAGCCACTCAACTAGTTCCTCAAATTAAGGAAGCAGCATGGGAACGAGTCTGGTCTGGAATAAGACCTCAGACAGGTGATGGACTCCCATACATTGGCGAGCATCCAAGATTGAAGGGATTATTCGTTGCAGCAGGGCATTTTCGAAATGGGATATTACTAAGCCCGATTACTGGGAAACTAGTAGCTGACTTATTAGCAGGTAGACAGCTAGATGAGGGACTTCTCTCAGCTTTTCATCTAGAAAGACACAAAGTGACAGTTAGTTAGGAGGGAAAAAATGAATGTGTTGTTAAATGGTGAGTCTATCCAATTACCTGAACATGTAGTGTTGGTTTCAGATGTCCTCAAACATTATGAAATCCATGATAAGGTCGTTGTCGTGGAAGTAAACGGTGAGATATTAACGAGTGTAGAACACCAAAGTACTAGATTATCAGATAAAGATAAAATCGAAATAGTCCATTTTGTAGGAGGCGGTTAATATGTTAAAAATAGGTTCATTATCCTTTCAATCTCGTTTGTTACTTGGAACGGGCAAATATCCAAGCTTTGAAACCCAGAAAAAAGCAGTGGAAGTTTCCGAAACAGAAATCCTCACGTTTGCCGTTAGACGAATGAATATTTTTGAACCAAGCCAGCCGAATTTTTTAGAACAGCTAGACACCAAAAAATATACGCTTCTTCCCAATACAGCAGGAGCGAAAACTGCAGCAGAGGCTGTCCGGATCGCAAAATTAGCAAAAGCTTCAGGCCTTTGCGATATGATAAAAGTGGAAGTGATTGGCTGTGATCAAACATTACTTCCTGATCCGATTGAAACCCTGAAGGCCACAGAAGAATTAGTAAAGGAAGGATTTATTGTCCTCCCCTATACGTCCGATGATGTTGTTTTAGCTAGGAAACTACAAGAAGCAGGATGTCATGCTGTCATGCCAGGGGCTTCGCCAATCGGCTCTGGTCAAGGGATCATCAATCCAGTAAACCTTCGCTTTATTATTGAACAAGCAGTCGTTCCTGTTATAGTTGATGCAGGTATTGGCTCACCAGCCGATGCTGCTTTGGCGATGGAATTGGGTGCCGATGGTGTGTTATTAAATACCGCTGTGTCAGCGGCAAAGGATCCGGTAAAAATGGCAAAAGCAATGAAATTAGCGATTGAAGCTGGACGATTAGGCTATGAAGCCGGAAGAATAGAGAAAAAGAGAAATGCTACAGCAAGCAGTCCAATGGAAGGAATGAGTATCGGGTGAATAATCGGTATTCACGACAAGAACTATTTTCACCTATTGGAAAAGGGGGGCAAGAGCGAATTTTCAATAAACATGTCCTCATAATCGGAGCAGGAGCACTCGGATCAGGATGTGCCGAAGCACTTGTCCGCGCTGGAATTGGTAAACTAACCATCGTCGATCGTGATTATGTGGAATGGAGCAATTTACAGCGGCAGCAGTTGTATTCAGAGGAAGATGCCAAAAACAGACTCCCCAAAGTCATAGCGGCCAAAAATCGCTTATTAGCTATTAACTCTTCTGTGGCCATTGAGGCAATTATTGCGGATGCCTCAGTCCTAGAGCTTGAAGACTGGGCTAAAAAAGTAAATCTTATGATCGATGCTACGGATAATTTCGAAACTAGAATGATCCTTAACGATGTATCACAAAAGGTTGGTATCCCATGGATTTACGGTGCTTGCGTCGGAAGTTACGGAATATCCTACACGATCATTCCTGAAAAAACGCCTTGTCTTTCTTGTTTAGTGGAAACCGTACCTCTAGGAGGATTAACTTGTGACACAGCTGGAATCATTAGTCCAGCTGTTAACATGGTCGTTTCTTATCAAATGAGTGAAGCATTAAAAATTTTGGTCGGTGACTTGGATTCCTTGCGAAACAAACTCGTTTCTTTTGATTTATGGAAAAACCAATATAGTGCCATCCAGGTAGATAAATTGAAAAAAGTGGATTGTCCTTCTTGTGGCAAAGAAAGATCTTACCCCTTTTTATCATTTGAAAATCAAACAAAAACAGCTGTCCTATGTGGCAGGGATTCTGTTCAGATACGTCCATCGAGTCAAACTGTGCGTGATTTGGAAGCGTTAGAACAACTATTGGCGAAGCAAGGGGGGACAGTCCAGAGAAATCCTTATCTTTTATCCTATAGTGCCCCCCCTCACCGATTAGTCGTTTTTAAAGATGGAAGGGTTTTAGTACACGGAACGAAGGATATTTCTGAAGCAAAGGCGGTATACCATCGGTACTTGGGTTAATATAATACGTTTGGACGAAGCAATCCAACAAAAATCAACATCAAATGCTAGTGCCTGACCACCAGTGTGGTAATGCTTTAATGCACCGGGGGTCAGGCACAAAACTTGATAAAGGGGGATGAAGGAGTAGAAATGCAAAAGTTGACGCCCTTATTTCATAATAGAATAGGCATGCCAAAAAACGAAACAATTACCTTTGAAAAATTAGCTGAGGTTCTTGAAAAAACAGCACAAAACATCCCGTTTGAAAATTTAACTATAATTCAAAACAAAACACGTAAGATTACAAAGGAAAACTTATTCAACAAAATTGTCGAAAGAAATGAAGGCGGTCTTTGTTACGAATTAAATCCGCTTTTCTATTTCTACCTAATAGAAAATGGCTTTAACGCATTCTTAACAGATGGTGTTGTTTATAATCATGCTGCGGAGGAGTATCATCAACTAGGAAGAACGCATGTAACGGTTCTTATGAAACACGAGGGACAAACGTATTTAATTGACACGGGCTTTGGAGGAAATTTACCATTAAAACCTGTTCCCTTATCAGGTGAAACCGTATCTTCCTATAATGGGGAGTTTAGAATAAAAAAAGTAAATCATGAAATTGGGGACTATTGTTTAGAAATGAAATTAAGGCATAAAGATTCAGATTGGAAAATTGGCTATTCTTTTAATTCCAAGAAATCTATTGAAGATACAGCAGATTTGAATGAGATCCAAACCATTATTACCGAACACCCGAAATCTTCATTTAACAAACATCCATTAATAACCCGACTTACCAATAACGGAAATATCACCTTAACAGATACCACATTTATCCAATGGGCTGACGGAATTCTAACTAAAGAGACCATTGAACACATGAAATTCAAAGAGCTGGCAAAACAACATTTTGGGCTTTAAACATAATGTGATTTTTTAGAGAATCGGAGTGTCAGGCACCATCCATATACCGGATGGTGCCTGACACTTTTTTAGTTTTTTAATATACATATTGATAGCAAATCGGACCAAAATGCAAAAATCGGCTCCAAAATTCACTTTTGAAGCCGAAATTGAGCGTTTGGTACCCAAAAACGCCTCCAAAAGTGAATTTTGGCTATTCGATTTACTTAACCAAACCCTATATTGTAAAAGTGCAGGAAACGTAGTTTATCTTTGAAAAAACGTTCGAATGGAAGGTTTTGAACAAGCATTGTCAATTACAACGAGCATATAGGAAAGATTGAGGATCAAAAGGAACATAGTATTCCCGTTGTATAACTTCTATTAACACATTGTGAACAAAGCCTACGGACGATATATGAATCTAATATAGGGGTGTTATCAAATGTTGGTGAAAGATGTTTATCTAGATTGTTTCCATTTTGAAGAATCTCCATTGGCCCATTACATCCACCATTTACTGGCGGAGAAGAAAATTTCATTGGATGACGACATGTCCAAACTAGACTTAAATCAAGCAGATCATAAGAAAGTAGCGGAAATGGTTCAAAGAAATGTTTTAGGTTTTCATAAGATCTCCACCTACTCATTGAAAATGAACCAAAAGAATTTTGTCTTTATCTTTGCAGCGAGCAAGCTAAAGGCAGTACAATTCTATACCGAAACGTTTCATCAACCCCCATTGAATTGTCATGAATATTCGCTAGATTTTGAGCTTACTAGAGGAAATGGTGTGATTTCATTTCGGGACATGAGGAAGGAATTCAAGAGTTTTCCGGCTGTAGCGGGGTATTTTGTGAGGGAGAGGTGATGCGAAAAGGTTTAGCGGGAGTTAGTTTAATGGCAGCAGCAACGGTACTTGCATTTCATCCGATGGAACGGTTGGATGAAGGTATTCAATCGAGGTTATTGTTCCTTTTTGATCTAATTGGAAAAGAGGAAAAAACAAGTTTTTCTCGCTGGAAGCAAGTGCAGGGACAAGGTTTTTTCCCTCTGTCCCGGCGTTCCCTGCCTAAAGAAAGGCGCTTTCTACTTCCAGCGGTCTGAGTGCCTTTGTGTTAGTAATATAGATAAAGGCATCGTATCTTTTTGACATCCTGGATGGAACATAGTTACCTAGATGTTCGTATTTCGGGCTGTATACGACTCCAATCGCCCGGTGACCAATCGGATGGTTAAAGAGTTCTTTGTTTTTGTCATTAAAAATTAAGACCTTATTAAACGCTCCCGCCTTATACATCAGGTCTTCCCAGCTGCCTGCTTCTGCTGGCGGCGTGATCATGATTTTAAAATTATCGCCCCATTGGTTGGCGGCTATGACAGAGCCCCGGTGTGTCCCGAATCCTACGATATATACTTGTTCGGCTCCTTCTTGCTCTCGTAAAATTTGGCCAACATTGACCATTCCTTCGTCAGCCATGTCCGTTGCCCGGGCATCCCCTACATGGGTATTGTGCTCCCAGACAATTCCTTTTGCCTTGTTAGAAAAAAAGGACATGATTCGATTGAGGACTTCAACCATATGGCGGTCCCGAATGTTCCATGACTCGGTACTGTCAACCACCATCGTCCGATAATAGTTCTCGGCGTTAGCCGTAACAATCGCATTCACCTCAAGATTTAACCCGCTTTCTTCATTTTCGGAGTAGTTATTTCTTTTTAAGCAGATATCAGTTAGAAGCTTTACCACTTCATTTCGACAATCTTCATTGTAAAAAGCAGCAGAGACTCCATATTTTTCTGGCTGCCGGTTAAATGGTTCGAAACAGGCAAACGCATCCCGAGCTGCCTCAAGTTCAGGTGCCTTTGTTTTTTTCAAAAACATAAGAATTTCGTCCATCGATTCCCAAAGACTATAGACGTCAATTCCATAAAAACCAACCTGCTTTTCACGTGGCTGCGATTGATTATATTGCTTCAGCCATTCAATAAAGTCAACGATTTCCTCGTTTGCCCACATCCACGTCGGCCAGCGGTTAAAGGCTTGAACGACATCGCGGGCATGGGTGTTTTTAAAATCCCACCCTTTAATATATTGATTTATTTGTTGACATGCCGGCCAATCTCCTTCAACTGCGATGAAAGTAAAACCTTTCTCCTTGATGAGCCGTTTAGAAAGTTCCGCCCGGATTTTATAAAATTCCGATGTGCCATGTGACGATTCCCCAAGTAAAACAAACTTCTGCTGTCCAATTTCCCGTATACACACGTCTAAATCATCAAAGTCCCCAAACGGCACCGCAAAATCCCGTATTGCCTCAACAAACATCTTCTCCATTTTTCAGCCTCCAAAGCTAAATCGATATCACCTAATAGGATGCTAAAATCCAGAGGTTTCATACATGGGGGAAGACGGCAATCTGGAAGGTGCCTGGCAATGCATTTCTTGAGAATCTAGTGCTTACTTTTCAACCAGCTAATGACTCCGTAAATAAGAAGCAGTAACACCCCCAACTCAATAGCATGGTCGGCCAAGTTAAGTATTCCGCCAGAGCGAATAATAAAATCTGTCACCTGCCCAAACAAAAGTCGATCAATGCCATTTCCAATGGCTCCTCCGACTAGGAATCCAAAACTACTATCAATGAGAGCACCCTTCATTTCACCGGTTCTACGAAAATAATAAACACCTATTACGAACAGCACAGCCACAACTCCAAAGAGCCGAGCATAGCCTTGAAATAAGCCTCCTGCCATCCCGCTATTTTCGATATGTGTGAGTTGAATTCCCCACAATGTAAATGTTTCATTGATGTCAATATAGGTCCGAATTAGATATTTAGAAAGCTGGTCCATCACAATAACAAGAATTGCAAACACATAAAATAGCATATATAGACCTACTTTCTTACTGGATCATTTGCATCCTAATTATCAGTATAATTGAAAGCTTATTTCTATTCTATTAACGGGTTCTCTTTAGGGGCCAAGGTAGTAAAATAACACATAAAATCGCAGACCTATCCGTATAATCGGAGAGGTTGATTTTTTATTTAAATAAAGCCCTTTGAAGATAACGAATGGCGATTACAGACAAAAGGTTTAAAATAGAGGATATTTTATATCTAAGGTAAATAAATAATGGTAAAATTATCAAAAGGGAGTGGATATCGAATGTCTGAAAATAGTCAAACAAACAATAGTTCAGTAATTTCTTTAACCGTTGGAATTCTGTCATTGTTAATACCTTTTATTGGTTTAATATTAGGCATTATCGGAATAGTATTTTCAAGAAAAGCCGTAAAAGAAATTAATAAAACAAATGAAAATGGTAAGGGCTTAGCAACCGCAGGTTTAATTTGTAGTATTGTCGGGATCATTTTGCAACTATTTGCGGTACTGGGGTACATTGCGTTTTTTTCTTTACCTTCTTCAGGAACTACTATTGGTTTCTAATTGAAATGCTAAAAAGAGCAAAATGTGCTCTTTTTATTTGCATTTTATTGCTAATTATCTCGTTATACTCCACCGTGAAAATTATCTTATTATATTAATTTTATAAAAATAATTCATATTCCATTAACTTTTGCCTTTTTTCTGCTTATCATTTATGCTATATTATAAAAAGTAAATTCATTCTATTCTGCAAATGGGAATAATCTGACAACTAAGGGGAGATTGAAATGAAGAAGTTTGGTTTATTTAGTTTGTTTTTAATCCTTACAATTTTTATCGCAGCTTGTGGTAGTAGTGACGCAACAAGCGGGAAAGAGGAAAAGAGTAAGGTGTATAAAGTAGGTGTGGATACTACTTATCCTCCATTTGAATTTAAAGAAGGAAACGACTATAAGGGTATCGATATTGATTTAATCAATGCAGTAGCAAAGAATCAAGGATTCAAAATTGAACTTTCTTCAATGGATTTTGGTGGAATCATCCCAGCAATGCAAGCTAATCAGCTAGATGTGGCTATTGCAGGAATGAGTATTACAGAAGATAGAAAAAAAATAGTGGATTTCTCAACACCATATTTTGATGCAGGATTAACTGTAGTTGTTAAAAAAGATAATTCAAGCATTAAATCTGTAAATGATCTTAAAGGAAAAAAGGTAGCAGTTAAAAAAGGAACGACAGGTGCGAAATATGCACAAGACAATGCTGCCAAACTAGGAATTACTGTTGTTCAATTTAATGACAGTCCTGCCATGTTCCAGGAAGTATCGAACGGAAATGCAGAAGCACTTATTGAAGATTATCCAGTTATCTCCTATGCAATTGCTCAAAAGGACCTTGGCTTAACAATCGTGGGTGATCGATTGAATGGAGATCAATATGGAATTGCAGTATTAAAAGGACAAAACCAGAATCTTTTGAAAAAAATTAACAAAGGACTTGAAGAGATTAAAAAAGACGGAACCTATGATCAAATTATAAAAACTTATCTTGGTGAATAATAGATTTTTGAGCAATAGGCGCGCTTATAGCGCGCTTTCTTTTTGAAAGGGGATGATAAAGATGGATATTATTTCTGCAGCTATTCCAATGTTATTAAAAGGACTTCAAGTTACTCTATATATTTTTGTAATAGCTATTATTCTTGGTTTTTTAATTGGTTTAGTCATCGCATTATTAAGATTGGCTCCGAGTAAGATTTTAAACTGGATTGCAAAGGTTTATGTGGACGCGATTCGAGGTACGCCATTTATTGTACAATTGTTTTTTATCTATTTCGGCGTGAATTCTTTACAATTGGTGTCCTTAAACAGCACAACAGCTGGGATCGTCACTGTTGCTATTAATGCGGGGGCATATTTTGCTGAGATTATCAGAGCGGGAATTCAATCGATTGATAAGGGACAAACAGAAGCGGCAAGATCGATTGGTTTTACGGGTGTACAAACGATGCGATATGTGGTGCTCCCACAGGCATTTAGAAGAATGCTTCCTACCATTACCAACCAGTCCATTATTAGTTTAAAAGATACTTCTCTATTATCCGTTATTGGGATAGCCGACTTAACACAGCAAGGGCAAATCCAAGCTTCAGCAACCTTCGAGGCTTTCAAGATTTGGCTGGCTGTTGGTGTTATTTACTTTATCATTATTTATTTATTAACCATCTTAGCTAATTTCATCGAAAGGAGGATTCAGCTTCGATGAGCATGATCAAAGTTAAAAATCTAAGAAAATCGTTTGGTAAGATAGAGGTTTTAAAGGATATCAATGCAGAGGTACAAGAACAAGAGGTAGTTTGTGTAATTGGTCCATCTGGTTCAGGAAAGAGTACGTTCCTTCGCTGCTTAAATCGCCTAGAGGAAATTTCAGGTGGCGAAGTAGTTATTAACGGACAAGATATCACAGACAACAAGATCAATATAAACAAAGTTAGACAAGAAGTGGGGATGGTTTTTCAGCAATTCAATCTATTCCCTCATAAAACCGTCTTAGAAAACATCACGATGGGACCCATTAAAATTCGCACTACCGACAAATCAGCTGCGGATAAATTAGCATTTGAGCTGCTTGATAAAGTAGGGTTAAGAGAAAAAGCTTATAGTTTTCCGGGCGAACTATCCGGAGGGCAAAAACAACGTGTTGCCATCGCAAGGGCGCTGGCAATGAATCCTAAAATCATGCTTTTTGACGAGCCGACATCTGCACTTGACCCCGAAATGGTCGGAGATGTATTAGAAGTAATGAAACAGCTTGCTAAAGAAGGGATGACAATGGTGGTGGTTACCCATGAAATGGGCTTTGCACGTGAAGTGGGGGACCGGGTCATATTCATGGACGGCGGCTATATTGTGGAAGAAAATGAACCAAATGAGTTGTTCAGTAACCCTCAGCATGACCGAACCAAGGCGTTCTTAAGCAAAGTCCTATAATCAATCATTTACCGTCTATTGAGCTGGAAAATATACGGAATACAAGGTGCCAGGCACTAACCAGAAATCTGGAAGGTGCCTGGCACTATTTTTCCGTATTAATAGAACGCCCTTATCTACTATTGTAGGCAAGGGCGTTTTTTTTGTCTCGAAAATCTTAGAAAAGGGGGGGGGGGGATTATGAAATTCATCACGCATCTTGGATGGTTTAATACTTAACATAAGATTAACATCCAATTAATTAATCATTAGTATTTTAAGCATAAAATAAAACTGTAGCAATTCCTTTTCATATACAAGTTGTCGATTTGGAGTGAGTCTTTTTCAAAGTAGAAGAATCACTATTCTAATTTGGGGGTAATACTATGAACAATTTTTTGAATTTTATGTTTTTAGCATTAATCACGGCTTCCTTTATCAGAATTTTTTATTGCTCATTCTTTAGATCAAAAGAGAAAAGACATAATTATCACTAAGTACAAATTATTCATCTATTTCTTCTTCAATTTTTTCCGTTTTTTTCTTCAGTCCGTCAGAATCTACACTAAATGGAGCATATTATTAAAGACTTCGTTCCAGTTTTTTGTTTTAGCTAGCTCCTTACGCATGAGTACATCGTTTTCGTGATTCTTTTGACTCTCCAATTTTTCACATGCTCGGATAAATTGGCTAGAATCATTAGTATCTAAATGGGTATATACTGATTCCGCAGCATATTTTTTAGTAGATGGCAAATGCAACCCAACGACAGATTTACCTGCTGCCAAAAATTCAAATAGCTTTAACGGAAATACAGCTTGATTATATTGAGATGATTTGTATGGCATCATGCCAATATCAATTAAGTTCATATATTTCGGGACCTCGGAAGGAGCAACACTTCCAGTCCACAGGATATTCCTTTCATTTAATAAACTTTTAAATTTAGGGTGATCATTTGTCCCATCTGGTCCGACAAATAGAAACAGCCACTCCCGTTTCTTTTGTGCTACTTCTTGGATGAGATCAAAATCAAGTTTTGGTTTAATTCCCCCAATAAACCCCAAAACAGTTCCATCAAAATTTACAGGAAGAATATTCTTTATTTTTGTTTGATGGTTTGCAAATAAATCATATTCCACGCCATTTTCAAATGTAAACACCTTTTCTTTGCTACCTAACATATCTACAATTCTCATCCGTAAATAATCGGATGTACAAAAAATGACATTGGCCCTATGAATAATTCGATTTTCTGCGCTTGAGATAATGGTCTGTCTGAAAGCGGAAAGGATTGAATTTTTCCCACTAATAGGAGAAGCCCATAAATCACTGCAATCATAGATCACTTTATTCCAGGGAAAGAGGTCAGAAAGCGAAGCAAAGCCAGGGAAGGTATACCACAAATGAATAGTATCCTGTTCCTGAGCTTGTTTTAAATATGAGAGTAATGGCTGTAATTTATTTTTGTGAAATCGATCGAGATAGCGCGCAAATCGAAACACTTTTTGTGGAAACAGATCGTGAATGGTCCATTGTTTTATTCCATTTGTCAATGTTGTATAGGACTTTTCTGGTTGATTTGGGGTTGGACATAACCAGATCACTTCTTTTGTTTCAGGCTGTTTTTGCAGAAATTCCGCAAGTCGATGTCTTCGATAGCGCAGCTGATCTTGTTCCCATTCCCCGGTTGCAACAATGATATGTATGTTTTTCATTGGTCCCATCCTTCTTTTAAATGAAATAATAAGAATTTCCATTGAACTTTGATAATGATGCGCTCAGCGGCGAGAGGCGAGACGACTTCGCATTTCTTTATATTCTTTTCGCCACAGCATGAAAGGCATAATGTGAAAAGCACCAAAATGCCTTTAGTAGATGGAGCTTTTCCACCTTGCGATAGACAAACCAATTCATTTTTGCTGCTTTCCATTTGTTTTTTGAAATGGAGGGATTTCCAATGCGGTACTCGGCCAAATTTTCATTCAACCCGTAAGCATGGATGCCCTTTTTTAAAATGGCTAGCCATGTGGCCATATCTTGCCGTGTTCGTATGTTTGGCATTTGAATTTGGCCGACTTTGTCTCGATCAACCATTACGGTCAAACATCCGATAATCGTATTCTTTAACATAGCATTATACGAAACTTTTGCAGGTGCAGAGACTTGTTTATTCAATCGGACACCTTCATTTGTAATGAATTCGTAACCAGTAAACGTAAAAGCATAATCATTAGTCTGCATGAAGGAAAGTTGTTTTGCTAATTTTTCAGGCTTCCAGCAATCATCGCTATCAAGGAAAGCGACGTATCTGGCCAATGCATGCCTTAATGCTAGATTTCGGGCAACTGCAGCACCACCATTTTGATCCAAGTAGATCACATGTATTCTTTCATCTACTTTTTCATAACGTTTTAATATTTCTGGTGTATCATCCGTCGAACAATCATCGACAATGATCATTTCCCAGTTCTGAAAGGTTTGTTTTCTAACAGATTCGATCGTTTGTTCAATAGACAAACTAGCGTTATATGAAGGTGTGATTATGGATATCAAAGGCTGCAGTGGACTCATTAAAAAACCTCCTATTAAAATGATTGTTTTCGAACAATTTCAGGAAAGACGATCCATAAAAAGCTGATGGTAATGCCCAATAATATCCCTAAAACCGCTCTTTCTTTTGAGTTGAAGGCTCTATTTGCTGTTTCGATCGCTTCTTTATTTGCTGATTTTAATACTGCCGCCGGTTTGATGTCATTTTGAGCGGTCTTCAGTTCATATAAGAAGCGTTGCTGATCTACCATTGCCTCTGGAGCTACTTTTTCGTCTTTTAATGCTTCAATAGATTCCTGGATGATGGTTTGCTTTTTTTGAAACCTCTCTCGATCCATGGCTATAAAGGCGTCTGATATCTTGTTAATTACCTCAACCGCGCTTTGTCCTGGATGGTCTGTATACGATAGATTGATCATATAATCCGCACCCGCTGTTACTTGTAATTTCGTGGTAATTTCCTCATGCTTTTCTTCCCATAGCATGGCTAAATTTTCTTCATAAAAAGGGGCATTCGTTAACAAAGTGATGACACGTTTTGGATCATTTAAACTTGGATTATTGTAGCTCCCTAAGGTAATGGTTGCTTCGGTCGTATAGCTCGAAGCTTCCTTTCCTACCGGAAGAAGCCAACCGATCACACCTAGAAATAGGGGGACCGCTATTAATATCAAGAAGTATTTTTTACTTCTTTCTTTCAACCTTTGAATCATTAATCCCATTTCAACCTTGCTCCTTAGTAGGAATTTTCTTCGTGAAGCTGATTATTCTTGCCTGTAAACACAGAAACCGTAGAAATGACTAATCCAAGAAACACCCAATGAAAAAATAGGTTGCTAATGGAACTTGGACTGATACTAGAAACGAGGAAGCCAATCATCCCCAGCATGCACGCTTCAAGTAAGCCTTTATATTTCCGACCTATACGTGTTTTGTAAAATGCATAGAGGCGAAAAAAAAGATAGGCATACATGGTAACGTACCCAAGCAAAATGATGATCCCATAGTTACCCATAATTTCAGCCAGCCAGTTATGCACTTCTACTACATTGTTGGTTGCGTAGATTGGCTTGTTTTTTAAGTAGAAGGGAATATTGCCGGCACCAACGCCAAATCCGAATGATTCTAATGAAAAATGAAGGGTGTTTCTAAGCAAATTTAATCTCGCTACATTAGAAGGAAGTATTTCATTACTCGGATAAGAGGCCGAAGCGCTAAGAAACTGATCGACCAAATGGACAAACTTGCCGGAAAATACAAGCGCAATCAATAGAAGTACAGTAGAACCGATTAGGGCTGCGATTTTTTTAAAAAAAGTCGGAAGGAGTATAAAGAAATAAGCGATTAAGCCGATTATGACTCCGAGCAAGCTCGCCCGAGATTCTGTTAAATAAATGAGATACACAGATAAAATGGAAAGAAGAAAACTTGTTGTCGATAATAGTTTGCTTTGACTATTTTTGGCTACTGAAAGATAAAAAAAGAATGATATGGTTAGGAAGGTGGCAAAATCATTTTGATTAAAGAATACGGAAGTTGGATACGCCAGCTTATATTCAGGTGCTCCGTAAAGGGTTGAAGTAGGGAGCTGAATATGGGCAAAATGATTGATGAAGCCAATCATCATTAAAATGACGGTCATAACCATCCAAATTCCATAAAATAGGAACAATCTAGTCATGCTTTTAAAGGTAAAAACGGCCAGAACGATAAACGAAATGCCCATTCCCAAAAGAAATAAGGATTTGATTCCATCGATAATGGATATTGCCCAAAGAAGTGAAACCACTGCATAGGCCATCCAAAACAATAGAAAAAGTAGAATACCCTTGACATGAACCTGGCTCCAAGATTGCGGGAGATTCTTTTCTTTCCTAACTTGTAAGATAAAGAGAATAACAGCCGCAATCAGCAGCAAACGGTACAAAAACAAACTAAAAAAGCCAACATGAATGGTTAAAACCGATTGATTCAGAAAAGTTGTCGATACTAATATGTACATAACGCTTGGAAGCAGCGATCTACTATGAACATACATTTTTAATAGAACTGATAAGACGATAACAGACCATATCCCTAGTAAAAAAATCGTTTCCATCGGCATTTTAACAAGTGAATAGACGATGGAGAGTCCTACTAAGAGAAAAGCTGACACACCTGTTGCTTGTTTAACCACCTGATTACGTTGCATCAAACTCCTACTCCCTTTTTCGCGCTAACCTTTGATTAGTTGCCATTGGCTAGCCTTCTTAGAAAACTGGATCGTCTCTTGTAATCCTTCGAAAAGCTCGATAGAGGGCTCCCAATTTAGCATTGATTTTGTTTCTTCATTTGCAAGGGTACTATGGCGAATATCACCTGGACGCGCATGTTTATAGATAGCGTTCATATTTGAACCAGCAGCTTCCTTCATCGCGTGAAACAGATGATTTATGGAAATGCAGGAGCCTGATGAAACATGAACACTGATATTCTTTCTTGCGGACAGCGCTTTTACATTCGCTCGTGCCACATCTTTTACAAAAATAAAATCCCTTGTTTGCTCGCCGTCCCCAAATATCACAGGTGATATGTTAGTAGTCAGACAATCGGAAAAAATGGCGACCACTCCGCCTTCACCTTTTGAGTCTTGTCTTGGTCCATAAACATTGCTATAGCGCAAAATATTATAGGGCAGGTGATAGAGTTTACTAGACATTTTTAAATAATTTTCGACGGATAGCTTTGTTAATCCATAAGGGGATTCCGGCTGTGTTGGGTGAGCGAGTGTGACCGGCAATGCGACAGGATTCCCATACACAGCAGCTGAAGAAGCAAACACCACTCGTTTTACCTTTGCTTTAATGGCTGCTTTAATAATATGAAGCGAGCCTCTAATATTTACTTTTTCATCAAAGAGAAGGTCCTTTACGGATGCTGCCACACTTACCTGTGCCGCTTGATGAATAATATAATCTGGACTAAGAGAAACGATTAAATCGATTACACTAGGATGGGTGATGTCATGATCATAGACTTCAATAGGCAAGCCCTCTATGTTTTCTTCTCGACCTGTTGAAAAATTATCAATCACCGCGACTTGGTAATCATTTCGAAGCAATTCCTCTACGATATGTGAGCCAATAAAACCTGCACCACCTGTTACGATCACTTTGTTCATCAGAAAAACCTCCTAAATGGTCCTTGATATGATTTTATGCTTTTGAATTGCGGGTCTACCTACCGAAAGATAGGTAAATCCAAGTCCTTGCATCATCTCTAAATCAAAGAGATTACGGCCATCGACAATAAGTGGCTGGTTCATTATTCGCTTTACTTTGGCTAAATCTAATTTCTTCACTTCTTGCCAATCTGTTAAAATAAGGCAAGCATCCGTATCTTTCATGGCTTCATAAATATCCTCGGTATAGAAGCACTGATAACCACCGAGCTGTTTTTTCGCTTCTACTATGGCAATCGGATCAAACGCCCGGACAATTGAGCCTTGCTCCGTTAAGTAAGGGATAATATCCAGTGCGGGAGAAGACCGGATATCGTCGGTTTCTGGTTTAAACGCTAATCCTAAAACACTAATCGTTTTCCCTTTTAAAGAACCCAGTGACGTTAACAATTTTTTTACTAATTGAACACGTTGGCCTTCATTCGTTTCAATGACTGCTTTGATTAATTTAAAGTCGTATCCACATTCCTCGGCAATGTGCAGCAGCGCCGCAGTATCTTTCGGAAAGCAAGAGCCGCCAAACCCAACGCCAGCCTGTAAAAATTTACTGCCAATCCGGCTATCTAAGCCAATTCCTTCGGACACTTTTGTCACGTCAGCACCCACACGTTCACAAATATTGGCTATATCATTAATAAAGGAAACCTTCGTAGCCAAGAAAGCATTCGCCGCATATTTAATGATTTCCGCCGTTTCTAAAGTGGCTTTCACAATGGTCGTTGTAAAGGGCTGATGGAGATCTGAAATCAGTTGAAATGCTTTTTCGCTTGTGGCACCAATGACAGCACGCTCCATGTTCATGGTATCCTTAATGGCTGATCCCTCTCGTAAAAATTCAGGATTAGAAACAATGTCAAAAGGATGTCTTCCAGATGAGTACTTTCGAATAATCGCTTCGATTTGTTTGCCAGTGCCAACGGGTACGGTACTTTTCGTTACAATCACTTTGTAACTATTTAAATTTTCACCAATCGTTTTAGCCACCTGTTTTACAAAGGTTAAGTCCGCTTTACCTGTCGATGTCATCGGGGTACCAACGGCAATATAAATGACTTCAGCATCGAGAATCGCTGCCATGACATTACTGCTAAAATGAAGGGTACCTCTCCGGACATTTTTATCGAAAAGCTCTTTTAATCCAGGCTCATAAATAGGCATAATTCCTTGTAAAAGATCATTTATTTTCAATTCATCAATATCACAGCAAGTAACCTGGTTTCCTGAATCAGCAAAACAAGTACCTGATACAAGTCCGACATAACCTGTTCCAATGACCGCTATTTTTTTCATTATGATCGATCCTTTCATTTCCTTTTTAGTTGCTTTATCAAATGAGACTATTGTGTTACCAAACTGGAAAGTATTGTTCTTTTATATTCGTTTTTTAGCAAAATAGCATTCTGATGGGCATTGTAGTTTTTTTGAATCGATTCAAAGAGTTCATACTGAACCTCTGTTGAATAGAGGTGTTGGTTTAAAATATCGTTAATTCGCTGGACTAGGCTGGATACCGACCTCCTCTCAATTAAAAGATGATTATGATTGCCGAATAACTCAGGGACACCGCCTACGGCCGTACTAATCACTGGCAATTTCAAGGCAAGGGCCTCAATGACAACCGTTGGCATACCTTCTGTATAAGAGGGGAGTGCAAACAAATCGCTAGCCAACAAGTATTCCTTCACCTTTTCATTTTCAACTTGACCTGTTAAGAAAAGCCTTCTATTAAAATCCGAATGCTGGCTTAATTTTTCTTTAGCCGGCCCATCTCCAACAAACACAACGGCAATATCATCCGAAAGCCTTTCAAGTGATTGAGCGAGTTCAAAAACACCTTTGGCTTTGGTTAACCTCCCGACAAAAACGATGAGTTTTTTGTTCTCTGGGAGTTGAAGACGTCGTCGTATTTGCATTTTTGTTTCTTCCGGCGGGTGAAAATGTGATAAATCAATACCGAGTGGAAGAACCAAACTATCCCTACCTGTCAGTTCGTTGGCTTTTCTTTTTAGGCTTTCGCTAACAGCCAATACATGATTGGCCTCCTTTACAGATTGTTGGAATGCTTTTTTTGCACTTGCACTGTAGTTGGGATAGATGTTTACATCACTCCCATGTAACGTTAAAATCCAGGGCAGTTGTTTTTGTTGGGCAACAATTCTTGCGGCACCTCCAGATGGCATCGCAAAATGGGCGTGAATTAAATCGGGCGCTAACTCGTAATCGGCCATGGTCTTTAATACGGAAGTAGCAATCCGTTTATTTGGCTGCGCCCATCTTAGCTGGCCAGGAAAGGCTAAATAGGGCGGGCGATAGACCGTAATGCCCTTTCGCTCATACATATACGCGGTTCCTGGATTCGCACGATATGATTTTCGAAAGTATCGAATCAATGCAGGATTGCGCGGGACAGGACAGATCACGGTCACCTCAACGCCTAAACGGAGCAATGCTTGAACCTGAGTTTCATGAAATACACCAAGACCAGGTTTTTCATCACTAGGATATACACTTGTCACCCATAAAACTTTCATAATGATTGACCTCGTTTAGTTTTTTTTATGATCTTTGCAAAAAAATGAGGATACATTTTATACAAAAGTAAAATATACACGCCAGCACTGATACTCACCGAAATAACCAATGGCCAAATGCTGGTGAGTGGAAAATAAAAGCTTGAAAGTTCTTTCATAAAATAAGCAATCACTGTGATGAGAAGTGATAATTGGAATGGAACCGCAATGGTTCTCAGGTATTGGCGGAAGCGGAGCTGAATTAGCCAGGTTAATAGCCATCTGCCCACTAAGAAGTTCACAATGCTTACCAGTACATACGTCCAAGCTACAACTTCTAATCTGTTCGTCATAACCGCAAGGGATATTGAGACCCCATAAAGAAGGAGTACACCTGCATCCCAATAAAAAGCAATATTCGCCTTGCCCTTTGCTAAAATAATCGATCCATTGGGATTCATTAAAACCCTAAGAATGCCTACGACAGCCATGATTTGCAAAATGGGGACTGCTTCTAGCCACTTTTGACCAAAAATAGTCAGGATAAAAATATTGGACACGGCTGTAAGCCCCATTAAGATTGGGAAGGAGACGAGACTTAATAGTTTTGTCATGTGTAAGAATCCATCATTTAATGCTGCATGATCTTGATTGTTTTTCGAAAAAACGGGAAAGGCCACTCTTGTAACAATAGGATTGATCTTCAAGACTGGAATCGTCACGATTTGATAGGCAAGATTATAAATACCGAGTGCTTCAGCACCCATGAACCGGCCGATTAAAATGACATCCATATTGGAACCGATTCTATTGACTAACCGAGAAGCTAATTGAAAAGCGCCAAACGGAATGTATTCCTTGCATTCCGACCAATCAAATACAAACATAGGACGCCATTTCTTTTGATAACAGACAAAATAAAGGATACCTTTTACGGAATTCAGAACGACTTGTGAAATGACATAGGCATAAATTGGACTAATCGTAAATAGAAGAATCACCAATGTCATGAAGGAGAGGAAAGTGGCTCCCACTTCAATCACACCGAGCAGATTAAACCGTAACTCTTTTTGCAACAAATATTGGCATTGCTGCCCGACGGGAGCGACTAAGAACATCAGGGCCAAAATGCGAATAGGTTCGATTAGTTCGGGTCGGTGAAAGTACAGAGCAAGCAATGGGCTAGTTAGCAATAGGAGCACAAATAGCCCAATCCCAACTACCACATTTAGCCAAAACAGAGTCGATAATGCTCGTGTAGAAACCGAATCTTTTTGAATTACGGCTGAGCCAAAACCCAAGTCTAGCAATATTTGAGCAAACACAACGATGGTGGTGATCATTCCTACGAGCCCAAATTCGGAAAGGCTCATTTGTTTTCCAAGTAAGGCAAACTGAATGATTTGTATAGCTGTAATCAACAGCGTAGAAATCCCAGTCCACTTTACTCCTTTATGTAGTTGGCTTCTGATTGCGGACATATGCTTACCCTGCCTTTTTTTAACGTGCTCCTTCTCCTGTAAAAATCACTTTAATCGTTTTTAAGATAATTTTTACTTCAAGAGAAAAGGTTAGATTTTGAATATATTCCAAGTCATATTGAAGTTTTTCCCGCGGAGAAATATCGTATCCGCCACTAACCTGAGCAAGACCTGTAAGACCAGGTTTAACAAGCAAGCGATTGGCAAACCCTTCTATTTCTCGATTAAATTTCACCGTGAAAAATGGTCTCTCGGGTCTAGGACCGATGATGGACATATCCCCTTTTAAAACTGAAACCAATTGTGGAAGTTCATCAATGCGTGTCTTTCGAATAAAGGATCCGACTTTTGTGATTCGAGGATCATTTACCTCGGCCCACTTGGCACCTCCTTTTTCTGCATCCATTCTCATCGATCGTAACTTCACCATTTTGAAACGTTTGCCATTCTTTCCCATCCTTTCCTGAACATAAAAGGGGGATCCGGGTGTTTCAAGGACGATAAGGACCGCAAATAAAATAACAATCGGTAGTGCGAAAAAAATCCCGGTGGTTGCAAGTAAAATGTCATAAGCTCTTTTTAGATATAGATATTGCTCCACATGCTTTGATAATGAGAGTTTGGAGGTTTGGACCCTTGAATAATCTTGGTAGATATTAAAGCTTCTTTCAGTACTCACAAACTTACCACCCCAATAGTTTTATTAAGTAGAGAGATTGGCTAACAGTTAGGTTCATTATAGGTACGAAACATGAAGTTGCAGTTGAGCATTCATGAAGAAATAGTAAAAAATTTTGAATATTTATTAATTTCATTAAGATACTGTGAAGATTATTACCTGAGGTTATTGGTATAGGTGAACGATTTGAGGGAATTTGTGGCTTTTGTATCGTTGATCATTGGTTATATACAACAAAAACCCCTTCATGGAATTTTACATGAAGGGGAGAGCAGGATATGTTTATTGATAGATAATGAGTACCAGGCACCATCAAGAAAATTGGGTGGTGTCTGGCACTTTTTTTGATTCCACATGTTTTCCTAGCAGTGGGAAATGATGATGATGGAAATGAAATGAAATAATCGAACTATTAGAAGAAGATAGAAGATTTTGGGGTCAGTCCTCAGGTGCGTTAAAGCTTTACTTCACCGGGGGGACCCCAATATCCATTTCCCAATTCCTAGTAAGCAAGGTCAAAAAGAGAGGGACGTTTTTCAGTGGTGTCGAATCGTCCCATTGCGCTTCAGCACAAATTATGGAATTACTGGAGCTTCAACTTTTATTGGATCTCCGCTCATCGATTTAAGGAGGGCAACCAAGGCTTTTTGTTCCTTATCAGAAAGATTAAGAGGTTGGAAATCAGGAGAAGTAAAGTTATCAACATGCTTTCCATCGCTATAATGCTTTACAACTTCTTCTAATGTCTTCATACTTCCATCATGTATGTAAGGAGCTGTATAAATTAGTTCCCGAAGCTGATAGAGCGAAATGCCCCTTTATCATCTTCGTCATTGCTTACTTCGAAACGTCCTAAATCACCATTGTTCACGCCTAAATTGTCAAAATTGTTATCTGAAAAAGATGCTCCTGCATAACAGGTTAAACAGTTTCCCTTACCGGCGAAAATTTCCATACCCAGTTTTTCTTGAATGGTTAGGGCAGTGCTGTCACCAGCTAAATAGTGGTCAAATGGTTTATCGTTGACAATCAGTATACGCTCATAACTTGCTAAAGCATCAGCAATATGTTCCGATGTAATTTTGTCATCAAAAGCTTGAGCAAAGAGCTTTTGATACTCTGGAACAGCTTCCAATTCTTTTACGAGTTCATTTATATTCTGGTCCATTTCAACTGGATTTTTTATCGGACCCAGTGCTTGTTCCTCTAAGCTAGATGCTCTTCCATCCCAAAACAGCTTTTCAAAATAAGCGGAATTAAGAACTGTTGGGGCTCATCCGCTGAGTATTTGGCATATAATATGGATGCAAGGGTTATGGATGGCACATCATCGATTGAATAATAATAGTTTGGAAAATTAGTTTGTTTATAGCTATAAAGCTTAATAAAATAATTGTTAATAGAGTAAGATAATTAATTTTACTGAAATAGGAATCCAGGTGATTTTTCCGTAGTTTCCTTTCTTTGATTTTAAAGACATTAATAGTATACCGATATAAAACATTGCCATAGGTGAAGCTAATGCTGCAATCCGGTCAGTTAAGTCAACCACAATGGGTGGTGGTGTTAATTGAAAGTAAGTAATGGTAAGGCCAAGGACAATTGCAAGATTTGGAATATTAATCATTGTCTTTAAAGCCTTTGTTCTTGAAAGTCTGGTCTCCTGAAGTATAAATATACCAATAGTCCAAAGTGTTATATCTACACCTGCATCGAATATGGCAGCATAAAAAGCACCTTCTGGACCTAGTAATAATGTACATAAAGGGATCCCAATAAATCCTGTATTCCCAAGTCCCGATAATAAAGCAATCTCTTTGGATTTATTTATTTTTTTTTGATATGTCTTTGCAAAGACCTAGCCTACACCAATACCAGCAGTATTTATTACTATTGAAATTATAAATATTAATAAGACCTTTCTAACATTGCGTTGTTCATTTCTACATAATATTTGTTGATCCATATATTAATTCATAATTATAAAAAAATTAACCCGTTTTTTCTCTTACACGATCCTCAATTCTCCAATATTTTTTCCAAAAGGACTTCAAGCTGCAAATAACTCAAAGGAAAGCTTGCCATTTCAAGTCCATCTTTTTGAACTTCTTATAAAAAAATCCAAACATGTCCGTAAAATTTAACACCATAAAAAAACTTTCACAATAATTAACAAACTACATTGACTTTTCAGAATATTGGGTTTATCCTTGTTGTAGGATGACCAACATAGGATGACCACATAAGGTGGCAGTAAAAATACTCAGGAAGGAAATTTTAATATGAAAATTTCGCATCGCAGTTTATACCTTCAGGCACGTGATGAAATTTTGAAACTTATTAAAGAACAATTCGAGCCTATGCAAAAAATACCTCCGGAGCAAAAACTTTCAAACCAATTAGGTGTTAGTCGCAACACAATTCGTGAAGCAATCAAAACGCTAGAACAAGAAGGGGTGTTGTTTAGTAGGCAAGGTGTAGGAACCTTTGTAATTGCATCAAAAAAGAATCTTGAAACGACAATTACAACTCTCGAAAGTTCAACAAATATTATTAAATCCCATGGATATCAACCTGGTACTAAAAATGTTAAATCTGATGTCATTCAGGCAAGTGCAAAAGTAAAATCAAAATTAACATTAGAGGAAAATGATAATCATGTCTTTTATATTGAAAGGGTTCGAACAGCCGATGGGGAGCCTGTCGTTTACGTTGAGGACTATATACTTTACAAGGGGGGGATGGAAAACGAATATCGAGAAAAATATTATGAGTCCTTACTTGAATTCCTAGAAAAATATGACATGAAGGTTTCATTTTCTATTTGCACTATAAAAGCAGTTATCAGTAACGAAAAAATCGAATCAAAACTCGATCTAAAAGAAAAACAAGCGCTTCTCTTATTGAAACAAATTCATTACTCCAACACCGGTATACCTGTTCTGTATTCTGAAAGCTATTATTTAAGCGACAAACTTGAATTTAATGTTGTACGCAAAAGAGGGTAATGAAGGAAGAAATCAACCCTGCTACTTTTGCACCAGCAAATTATTATTTCTAAGGGGGCTATGTTTAAATGGGTGAAACAGTAAAAGTGGTTCAAAGTCCGAAAAAGAAAGCTAAAGCAAACAGATTTACCACAGTGGATATTGTATTAATGGCAATTTTGGCAATTGTAAATGGGGTAGCAATGACTTATTTAGCAATGTTAAATCAATTACTAACTGCTTTAGGAGGCCCTATATTAACGTCTATTACTCTTGGTCTTTATAGTATTTCTGGTGTTTTAGCTGCGTACATTATTCGGAAACCTGGGGCTGCACTTTTCACATTAACACTTGCTGGAGTTGTTCAAATCTTATCAGGGAACCCAAATGGATTAATTTCGATTACTGCAGCAGTAACGGATGGATTGGGCGTTGAATTGGGTTTTGCACTATTTCGTTATAAACGTTGGGATTGGCTCAGCGTCTCTGTATCAGGGATTTTGGCGGTGCCAGTATGGTTTGTGATTTCTAGTTTCTGGTTTGGATATTACAAATGGGGAATGTCAATTCTTTTACTTGCTTTTGGAGTACGTTGCTTAAGCGGAATCGTGACTTCCGGATGGCTAAGCAAATTGATTGGGGACATTTTAGTAAAAACAAATTTATTAAAAGGTTTCAAGATTGATAAGGACCGAAAAGCAAAAGAGGTGAAGTAGGATGGAACCGATTATCCAGCTTAAAAATGTTTCATACACTTATGAAGATGAAACTGAACCAGTCCTCAAGAATTTATCGTTAGAAATTTATAAAGGAGAGTTCGTACTTATTGTTGGACCAAGTGGATCTGGAAAAAGTACGGTATGTCAAACTTTTAATGGCATCATTCCGAATGTTTTGGAAGGAACCATTGAGGGTGAAATTAAAGTTGATGACAAGGATGTACTAAACCTTGAATTAAAGGATTTATCTACAAGTATGGGCTTAGTTTTCCAGGATCCTGATGCTCAATTATGCAACATTTATGTTGAAGATGAAGTTGCCTTTGCTCCAGAAAATTTAAAAGTTCATCCAGATGAAATTCGTAATAGAATAGTTGATTCACTAGAAAAAGTAGGAATGCTAGGTTTTGAACATCGAAAGGTTTTTGAACTATCCGGAGGACAAAAGCAAAAAGTCGGCATTGCTTCCGTGCTAGCTATGAAGCCTAAAATCCTTGTATTAGACAATGCCACAGCCAACCTCGACCCCCAGGCTACAAAGGATATTTTTGATCTATTAAAAGTCCTCCACCAAGATTATGGCCATACGATTGTGGTTGTAGAAAATAAAATTGACGATCTGATTCATCTTGTCGATCGCCTACTTGTCATGGAAGATGGCTCCGTTATATCAGCTGGTTCACCACAACATGTACTTGAAAACTCTATTGATAAATTAACGGAAATGGGCTTATGGGTGCCCGAGATTTCTGAATTATGCGTAAGGTTGAAAGAGATTGGATTTAATTTTAATCAATTTCCCATTTCGGTTGAGGATGCTGTAGCTGAATTAAAAGGGAGATGGGAGGTTAATAAGCTTGTTGAGAAACCTTCCTACAACGATGAATCAATCTCCGATGCAATTACAGTAAAACATTTAACTTATCATTACCCAAATGGAACGAAAGCGTTATATGATGTGAACTTCTCCATCAAAAAAGGTGAATTTGTTGCAATACTCGGCACAAATGGGTCTGGGAAAACAACACTTGTTAAACATTTAATGGGAATCATCTCACCCCCTAAGGGATCTGTTTTTGTGAATGGCAAGGATATTCATAAAAGGGACTTACTTGAGATGACTGATCATATCGGATATGTTTTTCAAAATCCAGAACATCAATTTGTTGCAGATAACGTATTTGAAGAAACTATCTATAGTCTAAAAGTTAAAAATAAAGTGGGTAGAGGCCATGAGCTGCCTCAGGAGATTATAGATGAGGGTAATAAAGCATTAAATATGATTAACCTATTGGATCAAAAGGATAAGCATCCATTTGTATTAAGTGGAGGAGAAAAGAGACGTCTAAGTGTAGTTGCTTCCTTAATCCTAGGTCAGGACATTGTCATTTTGGACGAGCCTACTACCGGACAGGATTACGCAAGTGCTACAAAGCTACTTGAACTGTGCCACGATTTACAGAGCCAAGGTAAGACTGTAATAATGATCACACATGATATACGACTGGTGTGTAAATGGGCTAATAGCGCGATCGTTATGAATAATGGACAAATGATTTTTAATGGTGGTGTAAAGGAGCTCTTCGTACAAGATCATGTATTAAAAAAAGCTTCATTAATTGAACCGCCAATTTCACAATTAGCTAAAGCTCTATCTAATGTTCAGCTAAAACAAGGTATTATTACAATCGATCAATTTATTCAGACTGCAGAAAGGGTGAAAGAGGCCTTATGAGTCTTGCCTTCCAGTACCATGAGAAAAAATCATTTATGCATCGAATAGACCCAATAACGAAAGTAGTCTGGATGATGTGTATTTCGGTTCTTGTGTTTATTTATGAAAGCGCTATCCCTCAATTGATTTTATTCGCAGTTATGCTGTTGACAGCAATATTATTGGCTAACTTAAGCTTTACCTTTGTAATACGCGGCATTTGGATAATGGCACTATTCAGTATAGGTTTCTTCATTATTCAAACACTGTTGGTGCCTGGTGAAACCGTTGTTTACTCAATCGGGCCGCTTGTAATTCATAAAGAGTCGCTTGACTTTGCTACCGCGATTACATTTCGTATTTTAACCATTTTTACATCGTCTTTAATCTTTGTTGCAACGAGTGATCCTAGAGATATTGTCATCTCGTTAACACAAAAGTTAAAAATACCTTATCGTTATGCTTATTCTCTGTTTGTCGCTTTGCGTTTTGTACCAACCCTTGAAAGTGAAGCAAAAATTATTGAGGCTGCTCAGAAGATTAGAGGGGTAGGGAAGCAGAAAGGATTAAAGAACAAAATTGAGAACTTAAAACGGTTTTCTTTGCCTTTATTAATGGGAGCGATTCGAAGAGTACAGGTTACTGCTAACACAATGGAGTCAAAAGGTTACGGTGCATATGCGGATCGGACTTATATCCGGACCATCAATTTTAGTAAACAAGGCATCTTATTTGCGGGGGCATGGATTACCCTTACTGTTTGTTTAGTAGTATTACGTTTTATTTAAAGGGGGAGATTGATTAAATGGAGGAACTTGAGTTCGAAGTAGCGTTTATTCCCAAAGCCGTTAAGGATAGTTCACAAATTTGCGTTCTGATTGATGTTCTAAGAGCAACAAGTGCAATGGTGACGATGCTAGATAAAGGCTGTACGGAGATTATTTTAACAAGTGATGAGAAGAAAACAATGAAGGGCACCCCTGTTCATAAGTTAAATGAAACCCTAGTGTGTGCTGAGGAGTTGGACGGAAGAGTCTCTAAAGATGCACAGTTCAGCCCATCCCTTATTTCAATCCGTCCAATGAATTTGAATAATAAGAGAGTCATATTGAAAACAACAAATGGGACACTAGCCGGAATAACGCTCTGGAATGCCGGAATTAAGCAAATTCTAATCGGAGCTCTTCATAATGCTAAAGCTGTCATGGAAAAGGCCGTTAAGCTTGCGATTGAATCAAAGAAAAATATTACTATCGTATGTGCCGGAAGAGAAAGTGGTAGAATCATCGCAATTGATGACGTATTTACGGCAGGCACTTTAATCGAGTACGGGAAAGAAATAGCCCATTCTCTTAATCGCAATCCTATTTTGAAGGATTCAGCTAAAATTAGTCAACACCTACTCTCCGTTTATCCCAATGCCATTACTTCCTTCGAAGATTCAGGCAGTGGGGAAACGATGAGGAGAATTAATACTATAGAAGATATCAAGATTTGTTCAGAGGAAAATATTTCGACTATTGCACCAATGCTAGACTTCAACGATGAGGATGGATTCATTGTAACAAAAAATACTAATGAGGTGGTATACAAATGAGCACTTGGAAATCACAAGCAACTAAGCCTGTAATGGATGAAGGACTACAATATCATATTCGTTGTAAAGAAGGCGATATCGCCAAGTATGTATTACTTCCGGGTGATCCAGAAAGAGTCGATACGATTGCTGAAGAATGGGAAGAATCAAGAAAAGTTGCCAATTATCGTGAACATCGTACTTTCACCGGAAAAACTGGAGGAGTTGAAATTTCTGCTTGTTCGACTGGTGCAGGTGGCGGTTCAACAGCTAGCGCCTTTGAAGAACTAGCCACATTAGGCGGAGACACATTTATCCGAGTTGGAACTACAGCAGCGATTCAAGAACATATTTCCCCTGGAGACTTAATTATTTCTTCGGCTGCTGTTAGACATGACGGTACAAGTTCATATTATGTGGATGATCTTTATCCAGCTAGTGCTCATTATGAAGTAACATCGGCCTTGGTAGAAGCAGCAGAACAGCTTGGTTATACCTATCATGTAGGAATTTCATGCTCAGCTGCCTCTTGGTATTGTGGTCAAGGAAGACCAGGTTTCAAGGATTATAAGCAGACCTTCTTTGAAAATAAAGTTAAAGATTTGAATCGTGCAGGTGTTTTGAACTTTGAAATGGAAGCTGCAACCATCTTTACTCTAGCTAATCTATACAATTTAAGAGCAGGATCGGTATGTACAGTAGTAGCGAACCGAATTCGTGATGAATTCACATATGGTGGTGTCGAAAAGAGTATTCGAGTTGGTAATCTAGCAACTCAGATTCTTGCCGAATGGGATGAAGTAAAGAAAAAGCGTAAGAAGAATTATTGGTTCCCATCTATGGTTACCAAATAAAAAGCATTAGATTAATAGGAGGTAGCAAACCATGTTAGTTGAAACTATTAACGGAATGTATATTAATGGCCAATGGATCGGACCGGAAAACAATAAAGTAATAGAAGTATTTAATCCAGCAACTTTTGAAAAAATTGCTGAAATCCCAAATGGAAATGGCGAAGATGCAAAAAAAGCCATTCAGTCGGCTAAAAATGCCTTTCCAGGTTGGGCTGAAAAGACGGCACGAGAGAGATCACAGTTTTTATATAAAGCATACCAATTGATGATGGATAGAAAAGAAAAACTAGCAAAAATACTTACGATGGAACAAGGAAAGTCATTAAATGAGGCCCGCGGTGAAATTGAATTTGCCGCCAGCTTCCTGTTATGGAATGCGGAGGAAGCTGTTAGAGTATACGGGGAAATGATCCCTGCCTCTAAAAAAAATAAACGACTATGGGTGGTTCCCCAACCAATTGGGGTTGTAGCGGCTATTACACCGTGGAACTTCCCATCTGCTATGATCACTCGAAAAGTGGCTCCTGCTATAGCAAGCGGATGTACAGTTGTACTGAAGCCGGCGGAGCAAACACCTTTAAGTGCGATTGAAATCGTTAGAATATTCGAAGAAGTAGGTCTCCCAGATGGAGTCATCAACTTAGTAACAGGTGATCCTGTAGAGATCGGTGAGGAGCTTATGAAGAGCTCGGATGTGCGTCTTATTACGTTTACAGGATCAACGGAAGTTGGAAAAACACTAATGAGAGGTAGCGCCCTAAACGTTAAAAAATTGGCACTAGAACTCGGTGGACATGCGCCATTATTGGTATTCGAAGATGCCGATTTAGACTTAGCTGCAGAACAAGCCGTCTTAAGTAAATTCAGAAACTGCGGACAAACATGTATTTGTACAAATCGAATTTATGTTCACGAATCGGTTAAAGATCGGTTTATGCAAAAGCTACAGGAAAAGGTTAGTAATCTAAAATTAGGAAATGGTTTAGATGAAGGTACCGATATAGGACCTCTAATTGATGAGAATGGATTACGAAAAGTAAAAGACCAAGTAAAAGATGCTATTTCCAAAGGAGCTGAAGTTAAATTCGGAGGAAACCAGTGGTATGGACCTGGAGGCTATTTCTATGAACCTACTATTCTAAGTAACGTTACCAACGACATGAAAATTATGTTTCAAGAAACATTTGGCCCTGTCGTTCCGGTACAAAGCTTTACGAATATGGAAGAGGTCATTGACGCAGCCAACGATACCAATTACGGCCTTGCAGCCTTCCTCTTTACGAATGACTTGAACAGAGCCATTACCGTCATGGAAAAGCTGGAGTACGGAATAGTCGGTATTAATGACGTATTCCCAGGGACAGCAGAAGCCCCATTTGGTGGTGTAAAAGAATCTGGACTAGGGAGAGAAGGCGGTCCTGAAGGAATCAAGGAGTTTTTAGAAATGAAATATGTTTCATTAGCTGTAAAAGACACAAATTACTAAAGGGTGAATTAGATATGATCACACCTAAAATGGTGAAAGTGAGACAAGAGTTCCCGAAAAATCAAATTCCTGATGTACAGGATTATCTTCAAAAGGAATTAGAACAACACTTCCCACAGGTGAAGTCTGGATCTTCAATTGCTATTACAGTGGGGAGCAGAGGCATAACGAATCGAGTTCTCATTGTAAAAACAATAGTTGAATACTTACAAAATAAAGGCGCAAAACCATTTGTTATTGGAGCCATGGGAAGTCATGGAGGCGGAACTCCTGAAGGCCAATTGGACGTCTTAAAAAGCCTTGGATTCTTGGAGGAGACGGTCGGGTGTCCCGTCTTCACCTCCTCCGAAGTAGTTGAAGTCGGTAAAACCCCTAGTGGTTTTACCGTTTATTGTGATCGTTATGCCTGGGAATCCGATGGAATTATTGTTCTAAACCGAATCAAATTACACACAGCTTTTAGAGGACCTAATGAAAGCGGCTTGTTAAAAATGATTACGGTTGGACTCGGCAAGGCAAAAGGCGCTAACCAATTACATAAGCAAGGTCCATCAAAGATGTCCGAAGCTGTTCGCGAGGTAGGAGGTACCTTTTTAAAAACCGGTAAGGTGCTCGCAGGAATAGGAATTGTTGAAAATGGTTATGATCAAACCGCACATTTAAACGTTATCGTACCCGATAACATAATTGAAAAGGAGCAGGAACTGCTTCTTTTATCAAAAAAGTACTTTCCGAGGCTCCCAGTAGAGCAACTCGATCTTTTAGTCATTAAAAATATGGGTAAAAACTTCAGCGGAACCGGAATGGATACAAATGTAATCGGCAGAAATAAAATCTTCGGCACTCCGGAACCAAAAAATCCCAAAATATCCAGAATTACAGTATTAGACCTCGACGATTCCTCACATGGAAACGCAACAGGAGTAGGCCTGGCCGACTTTACAACTGAAAAATTGTTTCAAAAAATAGATCGCGAAAAAACTTATTTGAATTGTATTACAAGTACTTATGTCCAGCGAGCCATGATTCCTATTGTAATGGATAATGACGAGAAATCGATTGTAGCTGCCATCAGTAGCTTAGCTGTAGATGATCCTCTTAAATTAAGGATAGCTATTATTGACAACACTCTTGAATTAGAAGAGATGTATTTATCAGAATCCGTATTGCTGGACATAAGAGGCAAAGTGAGCATTAAATCAGAGCCAACGTATCTATCTTTCGATGAAAAAGGCGAATTAACTTTAAAATAGCTAGGAGGAGAAGGGATGAAGAAATCAAGCACGTCATATGGTGATGCTGGATTTAGCCAATTTATTAAGAGAGCGTTTAGTCGCCACCTTGGTCATAGAGTAGAAGATTTCGAGAAACCAACGATTGGAATTTGTAATACTTTCAGTGAAATAAACCGTTGCCATAGCCATATCAAACCAATGATTGAGGCAATCAAACGCGGAGTCATTATGGAAGGTGGTATTCCTCTTGAATTCCCGACGATTTCAGTTGGTGAGATGTTTACAAGCCCAACCACTATGCTATATCGAAACCTGGTAGCTATGGATACAGAGGAAATGATATCAGCTCAACCTATCGATGGTACCGTGTTAATTGGAGGGTGTGACAAAATGCTTCCAGCTCAATTAATGGGTGCATCTAGTGCTGATAAACCTGCTATTGCCTATACGGGAGGCCCGATGAATAATGGAGAATACAAAGGTCAAACGTTAGGCGCCTGTTCCGATTGCAGACATTTTTGGCAGGAATACAAGGCGGGAACGGTTGATGAAGAAGAATTAGATAAAATCAATGAAAGACTTGCGCCAACGGCAGGTCATTGTATGGTCATGGGATCAGCAAGTACAATTGCTGCTTGTACAGAGGCACTTGGAATGATGCTACCGGGCGGCGCGTGTGTACCTGCAACAGCTAATGAAAGGATGCGTCAAGCTGAGGAAACAGGAAGAGTAATTGTACAATTAGTAAAGAATGACATACGTCCTTCTCAAATTATGACGAAAGAAGCCTTTGAAAATGCGATTAGAGTATTAATGGCAGTCGGCGGATCTACCAATGCGGTCGTTCATTTGATTGCCATTGCAGGTCGGTTAGGAATAGAACTTACATTAAGTGAATTTGATCAATTAAGTAAAACGACCCCATTCATTGCAAATATGAGACCAGCAGGAGCCTATCAAATGCAGGATCTTGCATATGCTGGGGGAATTCCAGCTGTAATGAAAGAATTGTCTCCTTTGCTCCATATGGACGAAAAAACAGTTACAGGTAAGACACACAAGGAGAACCTAGAAAATGTAGAAATTGAAAAGGAATACCGTCATATAGTCAAACCACTGGATGAGCCGTTATACAAAGACGGAGGAATTGCTGTTCTTCAAGGCAACTTAGCTCCAAACGGTGCGATTATAAAACCAAAAGCTGCTATAAATAAAGCTTTGCTCTCTCATAAAGGCAGAGCCATCGTTTTCACCTCGATTGAGGATATGGAAAAACGAATTAACGATCAGGATCTAGATGTCACTCCAGACAGTGTTCTCGTTTTACAAAATGCAGGACCAGTTGGAGCACCTGGAATGCCTGAGGCGGGGATGATCCCAATTCCAGAAAAACTTCTTAAGAAAGGTATTCGGGATATGGTTAGAATCTCAGATTGTCGGATGAGTGGAACAGCGTTTGGAACAGTTGTTTTACATGTAGCGCCTGAAGCTGCCATCGGAGGGCCGATCGGGTTAATCCAAGAAGGTGACTGGATTGAACTCGATGTGAATAATAGAAAACTAGATCTTTTAATCTCTGAAGAGGAGTTAATGGAACGAAAACAAAATTGGAACCCTCCTGTATTTACTAACTATCAGAGAGGTTACCCTTACCTCTATCGTCAGCATGTTCTTCAAGCTGATAAAGGTTGTGATTTTGATTTCTTATGCAAGGTACCCCAGCACCAAGCAGCGCCAAAAGAACTTGTTTTGGAAAGTGAAAAGGTATGAAAGAAATCGGACTCGCACTTTTAAGTGGACTTATTGTAGGGATGATTTTCAAATTTGTTAAACTCCCTATCCCAGCGCCTTGTCAGGAGTGATGGCTATTTTAGGGGTTCGGCTTGGGGCGACAATAATAGAGTTAATAATCGGAAAGATCCAGGGATGAGGAGGTTGGATGATGAAGATTGGCCTAATCGGTGGCACAGGCTTTTACGACTTGTTTGACAGCCTAGAGGAGATAGAAATTGAAACGGATTACGGGAAAATCACTCTTTTTAAAAGCCATTATGCCGGGAATGAAATATATTTTCTCCCAAGACATGGGACGGGGCACGGAGTACTAGCTCCAGATGTTAATTACAAAGGAAATATAATGGCCTTAAAAAAGACAGGCGTCAATCAAATCATTGCAGTCTCTGCTGTAGGATCGATTAACAGAGAAATACCAGTTGGAGGCTTATCATTACTTAATCAATTCGTTGATTTTACAAGAAGGCGTAGCACAAGTTATGGACAATTTTCTGCAGATATAACTGATCCTTTTTGTCCTAAATTACAAGAAACCATCAAACAAGCAGCAGGACAAATCGAACAAAAAATTTATGAAGACACCACTTTAATCTGTGTAGACGGCCCCATCTATGAAACTCGTAATGAGTTACAAGTATTTGCTTCATGGGGAATGGATGTTGTTGGAATGACAAATTCTACAGAAGCTGTTTTAACTAGAGAACTTGGAATGTGTTTTTCTGTTGTAACACTATCAACTGATATTGCCACCGGCACTTCAGATGTTCCACCGGATCTTGCAACACACAAAAGGGTAGCTGAATCCAACAAACATAAAGTAAAACAATTGATTTTGAAAACACTGGAAAACTTTACGGGTGAAACAGAATGTAAATGTGGGCAATCGTTTAACAAAGCCAATTTGTCATATAAATTCATTGGAAGAGGTGTTTTAAGTGAAGATAGGAATCATTGGAGGAACAGGCTTTTATGATTTATTCAACAATATGTATGAACAAATCATCAAAACAGAATATGGAGAAGTTACCATTTTCCATACTCTATACAAAGGAAAAGATGTCTATTTTCTTCCGCGTCACGGTAAGCACCACAATACACTTGCTCCTTATGTCAATTACCGAGCTAACATGATGGCTCTAAAAGAACTAGGGATCGAACGAATCCTAGCATTTTCTGCAGTTGGGGCTATAAATCCAGATATCAACGTTGGAAGTCTATGTTTACTTGATCAGTTTTTTGACTTTACCACAAGAGTAAGATCATATGGGGAATTTTCAGTAGATATTACTGAGCCTTTTTGTTCAGAATTAAAAGATGTTTACATTCGGGCAGCGGAACAAATCGGCGAACCTTTGAAGAAAGATACGAAGCTAATTTGCGTTGATGGACCACGCTATGAAACGAAAGCAGAGGTAGAGGTGTTCTCCAACTGGGGAATGGATGTTGTGGGAATGACAAATGCTACAGAAGCCTCGTTATCGAGAGAATTAGGTATGTGTTATGCGGTAGTAACTTTAGCTACAAATATGGCTCCCGGTATATCAAATCAAAAACTTTCACTAAAGGCTCATAAAGAAGTGAGTGAAAGTAAAAAGGAAATTGTTAAGACACTAATGATAAAAGCAATCGACCTGGTATATAGCAAGGATTCGTGCCGATGTCATGAAGCCTATGAAAGAGCAGCCTTAGCAAGAAAATAACATCTCAGATCTCCAAAAATGGATATGAGAATGACAAACATTAGCCAACTGTGATTCTTATTTTTGTAATATCCAATCTTTGAATGGGGGGTTCTGGTATAAATGTCTACCTTTATTCAAAACGCAACAATTGTGTCGGCCGAAATACCCGCCAAAGCTTTTATAGGAAGTATCTTTGTTGACAGAGGTCTCATACAAAAGATCATTCCGGGATTATGGATGGAGGAACATCCCTATAACCAGGCAGATGAAGTAGTTAGGGCAGACGGAATGTTAGTGATACCTGGAATGATTAATGCTCATTATCATTCTTATTCAAATTTGCTTAAAGGCACTGAAAGTAATCTCCCTCTTGAGCTATGGTCTTTATATACGGTAGCATATGGTCACTCTTTGCAAGAAGAGGATATTTATTTATCCGTCTTATTAGGAGCGGGTGAAATGATGAAAAACGGCATTACCGGCTGCATTGATCATTTTCCTCATATCTCACGATCGCATGCTGCTTTAAGGGCCTATGAAAAAACCAATATGCGTGTTTCTTTTGCTCCAATGATGCACGATATACCCGATCATCAATTCTTATCGATTAGACTACCTCAGAATATGGTAAATAAATTAGAATCCGCAAAAATTCACACACCCAGAGAAATGGAACTATTTTACCAACAATTATTGTGCGAATGGCAGCATAAAAACAACAGTAAGATTAAAATTGTAGTCGGACCCAATGCCCCACAGCGGTGCAGTTCTGAAATGTTAAAGGTATGTAAAAAGTTAAGTCAAGAAAATGACTTATCTGTTCACACGCATTTGTTAGAAACGAAAATTCAACGTGATGTTGGAGACAAGAAATTAGATGGAATTCTAAATTACTTGAAAGAACATGGGCTAGTGAATCCAAAACTGTCCGTTGCCCATGCAGTTTGGCTTACAGAAGAGGATATGGAATTATTAAATGAAGCAAATACTACGATTGTTCATAACCCCAATAGCAACATGATCCTTGGCAGTGGCAGAGCATCTATTGGTGAGTGTGTTAACAAGGGAATAGATATTGCATTAGGAACAGACGCCTCCAATTGCGGAACCCAGCATAATCTTTTGGAAACCATGAGAAGTGCAATTATGATGAATAGACTGTATGAACCTGATTATACGAAATGGCTTCAAGTGGATGACATGTTTAGAATGGTGACGCAAAACGGAGCAAAAGCCATGGGTCATCAACAAAAAACAGGTGTGATTCGTGAAGGATATTGTGCCGATCTTGTTCTTCTAAACACTAATAACACAATCTGGTCACCTGAAAATAATGTGATTTCCCAGCTTGTCTTTCATGAAAACGGACGATCTATTAATTCCGTTATGATTGATGGAAAATGGACGGTGAGACAAGGGAAAATCGTATCATTTGACGAGGATGAAGTCATTCTTAAGGTGAAGGAACGGAGTATAGAGATGTTTCAAGCATGTAAAGAGTCCCTTACTTTTGCAGAAGAATTACTACCATATTATAAAAATATGTATCAATCTCATCGTTTGGAGGAGAAATTAAAATGAATATCAATCTCTTAAAAAAAGAACTCCAATATATATCTCATAAGGTTTACCAAAAAGGGTACACCCAGGCAACGGGAGGAAATATAAGTGTCCGTATCCCAGGTACAGACAATGTACTTATTAAGCGAAGTGGTATCAGCCTTGGGGAGGTTTCTCGAGAAGATACTCTAATCATCGATATGAACGGCGAAGTTATCGAAGGACAGGGAAAACCATCTAAAGAGATAGGTTTTCATTTAGGTATCTATAAAGTAAGACCCGATGTGAATGCAGTTGTTCATTGTCACCCTAATTATTCAATCGGCTATTCGATCTTAGGTATGGATTTACCTTTACCCACAGTAACGGCAAGGAAATTACTAGGATATGTACCATGTGTGGAAGAGGCACCTTCTGGATCAAAGGAATTGGCAAACTATGTGAAAGAGGCGTTCAAAGAATATCCTGATATAAAAGTAACATTAATGAAAAACCACGGTATTTGTGCAGTAGGATCAACACTTGAATCTGCATACAATATCGCGGATTTAACAGAAGCGACGGCAATACAGGCATTTATAGCTTCTCAAATTAAAAATTCAGTTAATGTACCAATAACTCAATGAGAAAGGGAGTATAACAATGAATGACCTCCATCAACTCGTATCAAAATTCAAGGATGATCAATTGTTACTCCCGATTTGGTTTGAAAATGGTAGTTTGAAGATTTTGGATCAATTAAAACTTCCGTTTCAGGAGGAATATTATACAATCCATAGTGTTGAGGATCTTGCTAAAGCAATAAAGGATATGAATATTCGTGGTTCAGGCGCACTTGGCATTTCAGGAGCATATGGGATTTATTTAGCAGCATTAAATTCAAAGGGGCATATTCATGAGATTCACCAGGCAGGACAATTATTAAAGAGCACAAGGCCAACAGCGATAAATTTAATGAAAACCGTTGATGAGGTCCTAAGCACAGTATCTGGAAAACCAGAAGAAGTGGCCTCAAAGGTAGAAGCGAAGGTTATAGAAATTTTAAAACGTCAGCTGGAATTTGAGCATAAGCTTGGAGAATATGGCGCAACATTGATTGATGATGGCGATACCATTTTGACACATTGCCATTCTGGTGCAGTTGGAGGATCAGGTTATGGAGGACGTGCTTTGTCTGTCATACGCAAGGCCTTTGATCAGGGAAAAAGTTTAAACGTAATAGCCTGTGAAACAAGGCCCTACTTGCAAGGAGCCCGAATCACCACGTACGAATTGAAAAAGTTTGGAATACCACATACTCTTATTACCGACAATATGTCCGGCTTTTGTATGAAAAACGGAATGGTCCAAAAGATTGTCGTCGGATCAGACAGGGTGGCTAGTAACGGGGACTTAGCAAATAAGGTGGGAACTTATATGCATGCCTTAGCAGCAAAGGAACATAATATTCCTTTCTATACAGCTACATCAAGCCATACAATTGATTTCGACACCAACAATGGGGACTCAATCGAAATTGAATACCGAGATGCTGCAGAAGTCACGCATATAAACAATTCCCCGATTGCGCTAGAGGGAACAAAGGCACTTTATCCTTCTTTCGATATCACACCTAACCATCTAATCAAAGGTATCATTACAGAAAAGGGAGTCATATCTGCTCCATTCGAACAAAATCTCAAAGTTCTTGAAACACAATTTGTATAAAAGAAAGTAGCCGGAAAATTATAATTCATAAGGTGTGTCATTCCTGTTTAGGGTGTGCTGAAGTGATTTTGCTTTACGTGACATACTTTGAAATACATGATGTTCCTTAAGCTCTTTTACCCAGCTGTGATGTTGATATTGAAACCCTTGGTCCGAATGAACAGTTGTCCGATAATTAAGTTCAGGAAGTGACTCCAGGGCTTCAAATAACGGTTTTAAGGCAAATTTTACAGTAGGATGAAGATCAATGTTAAAGGACAGGATTTCACCAGAATAGAGATCCATTACAGGTTCCAGATAACAGCTGTGTACTGTGGATTTATCTCCCCATTGTAACTCTGTGACATCTACTTTAAGTTTTTGATAAGGTCGATCTGTTTTAAACCGACGATGTAGCCGATTAGGGGCAATTTTACCAATCGTCCCTTTATATGAGTTGTATTTCCGACTGTGTTTCGAATATGCTTGTGACTGTAAGTGCTGCTTCTGCATAATGCGTTGAACTCTTTTATAATCAATTTTCCATCCACGATTTTTTAATTCAAGTTGGACGCGTCTATATCCATAAGCTGGATTATCCTTTTTGATTGCTTTGATTTCCTTTATTAATTCTTGGTCACTATGATTGGTTTCTTCATGATTTTAATAGTAGAAATACACACTTTTCGGAAGGTCAACGACCTTCAAAATCTCAGATAAACGATATTTCCCCCTTAATCCAGTGACTACTTTCGCTTGCTTTTGTCGGTATCCATGGGTTCCTGAATTAAGGCTCTTAGCTTTTTTAAATATTCATCTTCAATCCTTAACATACGATTTTCACGCTGTAAATTTCATAGTTCGGAGGATTCCTCTTCTTTCCCCTGTTAATGATCATGGTTAGCTGTCATTTGTATTGGTCTTCCTCTCTGTTTAAACAGAACTTCAAGCTCTAGGGTCAGACTCCTGTCGTGCTAACGCTTTAGCGCTCTGGGGTCTGACCCTTTTTTTCGATTTTGTGGTTACTGTAATGTTGGCTGAAACTGATATTGCGCCAAATGTTGCCGATAAATGGATCGCATGCGGTGAAGAACTTAGAATGTCGGCAGGATGTAGCTGTTACTGCTGGATTTTGGGTAATCGCCCGGACGGTGAATTTAGCACAAGTAAGATCGCCGGTATGCTTGAACAGGTGGAAAATACGATTCACGATTCTCCTAACCGAACGAAATCCTCTATGAATAATTTTATTTATACAGTCGGAATTTCATATTTTTCGCTACATGATAAGGCGGTTGAAACCACAAAGGTAGTTGGCCCAGTAGAAATCAGGAGGGACAAGAAAAAAAGCAGCTTCTTGCTTGATTCCGAAAATATTCAAAAGGAATTAGATAGAGGGAAGAAGCTTGGTTTCAAACGCAAATATGTAAGGTGTTAGTATAGTTTGTAGTTGTAACAAGAAAAGTGCCAGGCACTCCCCAGGAAATTGGATGGTGCCTGGCACTTTTTTTGTTGATTCGCTCAAATTAGTAACTTCCCAGAATTTAAGTGCCTAATATGCTAAAGAGTTAGCACAGTGGGAGTCAGGCACCGATTATACATAATTGATTCATCTTCTTTTCCACTTGCTTTTAACACTATATTTTCCCGTTATTAATTTAGTATGTTAAATACTTTCAATTAAACCTAACAAAGTAAAGCGCTTTCGTAGATTCATGAAATTATTCCTCTTCGAAAAAGCTCGCCAATTGCATGTGAGCGATTTTGGACGCCAAGCTTTTTTATGGCAGTTTTTACATATTGTTTAACCGTTAATTCACTTATCTCCATTGAAACTCCCATTTCCTTTGTACTTTCGCCCCATGCTATTCTTTTCATGACCTCTAATTCCCTTTTGCTCAGTACTTGTGAATCCTCCACACTCTCGGATTTCTCTAGGAACTTTCCAATTAGTTTGCCATAAAGAGTAAGTGTTGAAAGAACATTATCGTTAATGACTGCTGTATCTTCAAACTCCGTAGAACAAATATATCCAATCACAACAGATCGAAAACAAATAGGGACTACAACCATAGAGTTAACGTTGGAAGAGGTAATATACTTACTACTTGTTTGTTTTAGAAACTCTAAACCTGAACAATACTTCGCTTTCTTTTCCCGAATGGATGAAAATATAATTGGTAAAGTGCGGATATCATCTCGGATATCTCCAATATGTACTATTCCACTAGTGGTTAATAAAATGATCCCTTCGCCAAGATAACCTAATGGAGAAAAACGGAATAAATAAGAATTCTTGACGGGATAGAAATCCAAAAATACTTCAAGAACTTTGAACAATCTTTCTTCATGGGACGTTACTTCCTCTAGCTTTTGAATTCGATGCTGTAAGGTATACTGAGATGTCATATTATCATCTCCTTTATAGGGATATACCACGTATAAAATTGGGAATATTCAAATTATACAGAAGATTATATACTTTAGATAGACTTTTTGAGAAATCATTTCTCTCAAAGTATAAAAAATTTTCTATTTAAGAAAGGAAGATGTTTTTTGGCCAATTTAGATCCGCAAGCAAAAGCATATTTAGAAATGTTTAGCCAAATGCCATTAATCCAGTCATTAGACGCCCAGACAGTAAGAGAAATGTTTGCCCTTGCTCCTCCTGTAGAGGTAGAACTGGCTTCGCTTGCGAAGGTGGAGGAAAGAATGATTCCTGTCGCCGATGATGCTGAAATTAAAGTCAGAATTTACACACCAGAAGGTCAAGGACCATTTCCACTCTTTGTCTATTACCATGGCGGCGGCTGGGTAATAGGAGATCTTGAAACAGCTGATGCAAGTTGCCGTATGATCGCAAATCGAACAGGAAGAGTAGTAGTTTCTGTGGATTATAGGCTTTCACCTGAATATAAGTTCCCGATCCCTGTAGAAGACTCCTATGCAGCATTGCAATGGGTTAGTGAAAATGCTTCATCAATAAATGGTAACGCTTCCAATTTGGTGGTTGGCGGTGACAGTGCAGGCGGTAATCTTTCTGCAGTTGTTTCATTAATCTCCAAGGAAAAAAATGGGCCAGATATTTCAGGGCAGGTGCTCATTTATCCAGTTACTGCACTTGGTTACGACACTAAGTCATATCAAGAGTTTCAACAGGGATTTGGCCTTGATAAAGACTTAATGATTTGGTTTGGTAATTACTATATTAATAATGAAGAGGACACAAAAAATAAATATGTAGCCCCATTATTGGCAGAGGATTTAAGCAATCTTCCGCCAGCCTTCATTCTCACCGCAGAAAATGACGTCCTTAGGGATGAAGGATTGGCCTATGCGGAACGACTTAAGCAAGCAGGAGTTAAGGTTGAAACGATTATCGAAACAGGTTTAGTGCATGGATATTTTACAAATATGGCGGTATTCCCAGAGAGAATTAAAGGGTCAATTAATAGATTCGCTAAGTTTTTAAGCGAAATTGATCAAAAGGTGAGTAGGGTTAATTCCTAAATTTAGGTGTGGGAGGCGAAATAATGACTACTAAACAATCGAATCAAGCTGTCAACTACGACGCTGTTGTCGTGGGTGCAGGATTTTCGGGTTTGTATATGCTTCATCGCTTACGCGAGGCTGGTTTTTCCACACGTGTTTTCGAGGCTGGGGAAGGTGTCGGTGGTACATGGTATTGGAATCGTTATCCCGGTGCCCGCTGCGATTCGGAAAGCATCTATTATAACTACACTTTTTCTGAGGATCTCTATAAGGAATGGACTTGGTCTTCTAGATACCCCGAACAGCCAGAGATTTTGCAGTATCTTAACTTTGTTGCGGATAAGTTCAAATTACGGACTGATATTCAGTTTAAAACCAGGATTACTGCATCTCATTACGATGAGGAGAATAATAAATGGAGGATTCAATTGGATGATGGTACGAATGTGTCAGCCAAGTATTTTATCACAGGTGTAGGTTGCCTTTCTGCAGCCAATCTTCCAAATTTTGATGGGTTAGAAAGCTTTAAAGGTGAGTGGTACCACACCGGACATTGGCCGCATGAAGAGGTTGATTTTAAGGGGAAACGGGTCGGAATTATCGGAACAGGGTCAAGCGGTGTTCAAGCTATTCCGGTCCTTGCTGCAGAGGCAGGGCACCTTACTGTTTTTCAGAGGACACCACAATATAGCGCTCCAGCAAGAAACCATCCTTATGACCCGGAATACATCCGGCAATCGAAAGAAAACTTTAATGAAATTAAGAAGCAAATGCGTGAATCCCAAGGGGGTCAGCCATTAGTACCGCCTACTAAGTCTGCACTTGAAGTTGCTCCGGAAGAACGCAATCAGGTCTATGAGAATGCGTGGGCGAATGGGGGATTAGGCATTTTCAGTGCCTATTATGATATCACTATTAATGAAGCGGCTAATGAAACGGCTGCTGAATTTATCCGCTCTAAGATACGTGAGATTGTGAAGAACCCCGAGACAGCTGAAAAGCTGTTGCCATCCTATTATTACGGCACCAAACGTCCAATCATAGACACCAACTATTACGAATCCTTTAACCGAGGGAACGTCTCACTAGTTGATGTGAAGAAAGCGCCTATTGTGGAAATCACCCCTAAGGGATTGAAAACCACAGAAGGGGAATATGAGCTGGATGCCATTGTTTTTGCTACTGGCTTCGATGGAATGACAGGACCATTGTTAAAGATAGATATCCGTGGTAGAGATGGGGTGTCACTTAAGGAGAAATGGGCAGGTGGAGCACATACGAGGTCATACCTAGGAATCGCAAACGCCGGTTTCCCAAATTTCTTCATGATTACGGGTCCTGAAAGTCCATCTGTTTTAAGTAATATGCCTGTGTCCATTGAACAGCATGTCGAATGGATTGGCGATTGTATCGAATATCTCAGCAAAAGCGGAATAGAAACGATAGAGGCAAAAGTCGAGGCAGAAGAGGAATGGAGTAAGCATTGCAGAGAAGTGGCTGAATCGACGCTCTTTACGAAAACTGACTCATGGTATACCGGAGCGAATATCCCAGGTAAGCCAAGAGGCTTTCAGATTTATTTAGGGGGAGTCGGCGCATACAGGCAAAAATGTGATGACGTCGCTGCGAAAGGATACGAGGGTTTTGCGTTAATGTCCTCATCTAGGACTGCATTACTCTGATAGAATTCACAAGAACATTTCAAGGCATGATATTAAGCAATCAAACAAAAAACTAATTTCTTACGAAGTTAAGGACTAACTAAATGCAGCTAGTCCTTTTCTTTGTTTTCAAACGTATCTCAGCCCTCCTAGGCAGTAGTTAGCTATACTTAAGAACATTTGGAAGCGGCTTGTTGTTTTTTTACAAAAAAACAATTGGGGGATTAGTGATGTTGAATGCTGCTAATCCCAAGTTAGGCACCGGGGGTCAAACTTTTCAGTCAAACTAAGATCATTTTTAGGTGATAAAAATTATTTCGTAAAGTATTGACAACTCAAATGAATATATGATAAATTTATCTCAAGTTAAAGATAAATCAATTCGAGATAATTAATTGAACTACAATATTGGATTTGAGGATCTTAACTGGTTTGCCTTACATTTTTAGAAAAGGCAAGGTAAGCAATTTTTTGAGGGATATATCTCGATTTCGAGATAAAAACAAAAAACAAAATGGGGGAAATTTAAAATGGCAAAATGGACAGTAGACCAATCACACTCAAGCGTAGGTTTTGAAGTAAAACACATGATGGTATCAAAAGTAAAAGGACAATTTGAAGCTTATACAGCCGAAGTAGAAGCAGCGGATTTAACAGATCTAACTACAGCTTCAATTGCTTTCAAAATTGATGTTGCAAGCATCAACACACGTAGCGAGGATCGTGATAACCACTTGAAATCAGCAGATTTCTTTGATGTTGAAAATAACCCAACAATTGAATTTAAATCATCATCCATTACAAAACATGGAGAAGATTACAAAGTAACTGGTGACTTAACGATTAAGGACGTAACAAAACTAGTAACGTTTGTTGTTGAATTTAATGGTAAGGGTACAAACCCATGGGGCGTAGAAGTTTACGGATTTGAAGCAAGCGCGAAAATTAACCGTGAAGAATTCGGTCTTACTTGGAACGCTGCACTTGAAACAGGTGGCGTACTTGTAGGTAAAGACATCAAAATCAAAGTTGAATTAGAAATAAACCCAGCGGCATAAATTTTTTAGTCGCTATTGTTTTAATAATAATGATACCTATAAACCAATTCGTGCATTGTATCAGAAGTGTTCGAATTGGTTTAGATATTTATTGGAGTGATTACGAATGGAATTAGTGAATGAAGAATTAAAGGCTGTTACCGTTATACTTCGTGCCTCCCAAGCCATTCAAGAAGTCATCCGTAAAGATGGAGCTAATCATGGGCTAAACTCAACTGAATTTTCCGTTTTAGAGTTGTTGTACCATAAAGGTGATCAACCGATTCAAGTGATTGGAAAGAAAGTTCTTATTTCAAGTGGCAGTATCACCTATGTAGTTGATAAACTTGTGCAAAAGAATTATGTAAGACGCAAAGGATGTCCAGAGGATCGCCGCGTCATATATGCCGCGTTAACAAGTGAAGGGAAAGCGTTAATGGACGAAATTTTCCCGCAGCATGTATTGAAAATTAAAGAAGTTTTTGATGATTTAGGGCCCGGTGAGCTTAAGGAAACAATTGCTTTATTAAAACGAATTGGTCTTAGAGCGAAAAGTATTTGATTTTTTTTAAATAGATATCTCGAATTCAAGATAACCTGATAAAATGGAGGAATTTTCAGAATGCAGGTGCCTGACCCCGGTGCGAAAAGGGAAGTGCTTTCAATACCCTCAAGTGGGACGATTAATGAATCGAGCGCCAGGCACCATTCATATATTGGATGTTGCCTGGCGCTTTTTTATTTTTTAAACAGATTTTACACAAGGACATGCGTCGAAATCTAAGGTGGAGCAATATGTTTCTCTGCTTGCTAAAAGCATTTTTACACACCATCAATGACTATTATTAACCAACCATCGTGCTAAATCCGAATGATGTAAGATGCAGCCATTATCTGCTATAATTTCTAATAAGGTGATGTTTATCTTATGTTAGAATTACAAAGCAATGTACAAAAAGGAAAATTTGCCTGGGCCGATAAATGGGTGAAGATGACTGGTGTGCAAGAATTGATGCAAAAGTAAATAATACATATTTCGTGTACGAAAAGATCGGAAAACTGGTCAAAGAATTTCCTAATGGCGATATAATACCACTAACAAATGAGGATCAATCGTGATGCATAAGCACAGACCTATCTTCTATGTGTTTGCAGGTAATAATGGAAGTGGAAAAAGTACAATCCGGAACTTACTCATCGATAAAATGGTGTTGACATTATAAAGTGATTGAAAATTTCCCCGAAGAAGAGACAATGGTGCATTTTGCCGATGAAATTGCCCAAGCTGGCTACAGCGCTTCTTTACGCTTGTTCCGAATTCAATAGACTGAACCAGTAAATTACGAAATGCTAGAGAAGATAATTGAATTTAATATCAAGGATAAGGCCGAGAATACGAATTTTTGGCGGAAAAAGCATATTTTAGAAGGAGGTTGACATGGAAGTTTTTGCAAAGTATTTAGCAGGTATCGATAACCCCGACCACCGCGACCGAACAGAGGAAATTTTGACGTGGATTGCTAATAAATCCCCAAACTTGGAACCGCAAATCAAGTGGAATACGCCAATGTTTTCCGATCACGGCACATTTATCATCGGCTTTTCCACAGCGAAGTATCATTTGAGTGTTTCACCCGAAGAAGTAGGCATCGTACACTTTGCGGATGAAATTGCCCAAGCTGGCTACAGCGCTACCAAAGGCTTGTTTCGAATTCCGTGGAATGAGCCGGTAAATTACGAATTGCTTGAGAAAATGATTGAATTTAATATTCAGGATAAAGCAGAATATACGAATTTTTGGCGGAACTAATACAACAAACCTTATCAAAAAACGCATGACACGAAAACATGTCATGCGTTTTTGCATCTCAATTAATGCACCGGGGGTCAGGCACCAAACTTAAAGGTCTAACAATACCCAAATTATGCTAATGATAAAAGGAGCAAATGCCTATGTAAGGTGGGGAGAACATGTCAACGGATACAACGAAAATAGCGAGGATTTTTGAATATTTGCTTGCTGTTAAAAATTTAAAAGAGACGATCATTCGTAATGTCAATGATTACGAACAGGTTTGGTGGGAAAGGGATATTCCGCAAATAGATGGATTTTATATTGGCGGAAGTAGGACTATCGAAGAAGCTTGGTATGAGATACATAAACAAGAGATTCCAAGTGTGCCGCCAATTCCGGCTGAATTAAAAGATTGGGTAATTAAACTTGAAAATCCGGAGCAAACCCCCATCGCACATGACTTCCTAGCAGTAGGTAATGATGAGGATAGAAATGAAAGAATAGAACTATTTGAAGAGGACAGTAACCGGAAGAATCATTACGACCAATGGATAGCGGAATCGGAAAATTTGGTTTCGGAAGCATCCCCAAAAATGAAGATTCAACAGTTATATTCGAAAGGATAAGTTTTTTAAAATTAGTTAGAAAGTTAAAAAAATTGCAAATAAGTGCTGTTTTTTTGTAAATACTTTTGTTCTTTTTTTTTGTACTTTTAAGATAGTTCAAAAAGGGGGAATGAAGGTATGTTTAAGTTAAAAAAAGCTTCCATAAGCCTGCTGGTCTTTATCATGGCCATATTTATGCTTGTTGGTTGTAACAGTAATACGAATGGAAAAACGGAAGAAACGAGCGGTGGGACAAAGAGTGGTAAGATTGTCGTTGGGTTTTCCCAGATTGGTGCAGAGAGTGGCTGGAGAACGGCAGAAACGAAGTCGATTAAAGAAACACTTGGCAACAATCCTGACTTTGAATTAAAGTTTTCTGACGCACAGCAAAAACAAGAAAATCAAATTAAGGCAATCAGAAACTTTATTGCTCAAAAAGTAGATGTGATAGCGTTAGCTCCTGTTGTTGAAACGGGTTGGGAAAGTATCCTGCAAAAAGCAAAGGATGCAAAGATTCCCGTTATTCTTCTCGATCGTGGGATTAAAGTAAAAGATGAGTCCCTGTATACAAGCTTTATTGGGTCGGATTTTATTCTTGAAGGAGAAAATGCGGCGGAAGAATTGATTAAATTAATTGGTGAAGATAAAAAAGCGAATATAGTTGAACTTCAAGGAACGGTTGGAGCAAGTGCAGCAAACGACCGTAAAACAGGCTTTGCCAATACCCTAAAGGATCATCCAAATTTCAAAATTACCAAATCACAATCTGGCGATTTTACACGGACTAAAGGAAAAGAAGTTATGGAAGCGTTTTTAAAATCGGATGGAAAGAACATTGATGCAGTTTATGCTCATAATGATGATATGGCAATCGGTGCCATTCAGGCTATTGAGGAGTATGGCTTAAAACCAGGGGAAGACATTAAGGTCGTTTCCATTGATGGGATTAAAGATGCATTTGATGCAGCCGTTCAAGGAAAAACAAATATTATTGTTGAATGTAATCCTTTACTTGGGCCTCAGCTTGCTCAAGCAGTGAAGGATTTGAAAGCAGGGAAAGAAATTCCTAGATGGATTAAAACAGATGAATCCGTGTTTGTTGGAAAAGACGCTGCTGAAAAGGCATTGCCTTCAAGAAAGTATTAAATGAGGATTTTTCTTCTCCCGTAATGAGCATATCATGGTCGGAATTGCTTGATAGGCAGTTCCGATTTTCCTATGTGTATATCTAGGAAATAGGACTAATTGTCTCTTGTTTTTCTGAATTTTTAAATTAATAATAGATTTATACTATGCGGGAGATAAAAATAAATATGAAGCTTTTTTCTTATTTTAATAATAAAAGCATCCGCTTTAAGCTTTTATTCTACTTTTTTGTTATTATCATCCTTTGTGTGATGACCATGACCCTTTTGGGGAGCGGAATTTATAAAAAATCTCTCCAAGAAGAAGCAAACTCCTATACCGTTCAAATGATGGAACAGGTTTGGAATCAAATTGAAAAGGACCTTAATGAAAACGATAATATCATCCATTATTTATCGATGGAATCGGATATACAGCAATTTATGTCTGAAACCACTTCCTCTTCTGAACTGCTAAAAAAGGTAAATACTAGATTAAGTGTCTATAAAGAACGTCATAGTGAAATGGCAGGACTCCTCATCGTGAATCAGCATGGCGAGTTTGCTAGTAATGAGACTTTACCCATTACAAGGGATTTACTGACAAACGAGTATTGGTACAAACAGGCAGTTCATTCTCCAGAAAGACTTCATTTAATCAGTAATCCAGTTGGAAGAAACATCAAAGAAACTTCAAATTATCAGGTGAATAATTTATTATCCGTAGTAAAGGCAATTAAGGACCCGGTAACCAATAAAGTTACGGGTGTGATCTTAATAGATTTAAAACTGGATTTTATTAAAAAGGTAATCCAATCTATTAGATTAGGAAAAAGTGGGTTCATTTTTATCTTGAACAAAGATGGTAATGTCGTGTATTCCCCTGTTAACTCCATTGTCTATCGGATTAATCCTGAGTGGCTTACAAAAAATAATACCCATACGCTTGAGAAAGTCATCAATCATAATAACTATCAAATCATCTACAACACCTACCCATCGATTCAATGGAAGGTTGTCGGAGTATTTTCCTTGGATGAAACGACTGAAGTTGTCTCAAGAGTTCAGCTTTATACGTATATTATTGGGATGTTCATATTGTTGTTGGCCTCTATTGCTTCCTGGTTCTTTACTAGTTCGATTATCAACCCTGTCAACAAACTGAAAGCATTGATGAAAAATGTGGAAGAAGGACGTTTTGATTTGCCTTTTCACCCCAAGTACAATGATGAAATTGGTCAGCTAGGGAGAAGCTACAACCGGATGATTCAAGAAATTAGCAGACTGATTCAACTCGTTTATGTGGAACAGAAAAATAAACGGGAAGCGGAATTAAAAATATTGCAGGCGCAAATTAAACCGCATTTTCTTTATAACACGCTTGATACCATCCAATGGATGGCGTATGAATATAAAGCTACTCGAATTGTCGAAATGGTCAATGCCCTTACGACATTATTCAGGATCGGGTTAAATAAAGGAAATGAATTTATTACCATCGATGAGGAAATACAACATGTCGAAAGCTATTTAATTATTCAAATGACCAGGTATGAGTCAAAGCTTGAATACGAAATTAACGTGGATGAGCAAGCGAAACAATTTAAAATAATCAAACTTCTTCTCCAGCCATTAGTGGAGAATGCCATTTATCATGGGATTCGTAATAAAAGAGGGAAGGGAAAAATTTCTATTGATGTAAAAAAAGAAAGCGACCACCTTATCCTAACTGTTAGGGATTCAGGAATCGGTCTGCCTGAAGAGAAACTGTTAGAGTTAAATGGAATTTTGCAGAACAACCATCATATGGAAGAAAAGCAGGGGTACGGGCTATTTAATGTGAATGATCGGATAAAGCTCGTTTATGGATCAGATTTTGGAGTAACCATTGAAAGCAAATATACGGAATGGACGATGGTAAAAGTAACTATTCCCGTCTAAATATAATTGATTGTTTTCGTATTATCTCATTTGGAGGGGTATTCAATGTTGAAACTATTCATTGCCGATGACGAAGTGATTATTAGAAGGGGACTAAAGGCCGCCGTTGACTGGGAGAAGTACGCTATTCAGGTAGTGGGAGAAGCGGAAGATGGAGAACTTGCCTTAGAAATGGCCAAGGAGCTCAAGCCTGATTTATTATTTCTAGATATATGTATGCCTTTTTTAAATGGGATAGATTTAATAAAAGAATTACAAGTGATTTTACCAGATTCTCTCTTTATCTTAATTACGGGGCATGATGAGTTTTCATATGCCCAACAGGCCGTTCGTTTAGGTGTTTTTGACTATGTGCTAAAACCAGTGAAGGTGGGAGAATTAGAGAATGTTGTTGCACGAGCAGTGGAGGAATTAAACAGTAAAACCCATTACCAAAAATGGGAAATGCAATTTGAAGGAAATCGAGAAATTTTAAAAATAGATTTTCTTCAAAGATGGGTAGGTGGGATGATGCAGAAGGGTGACCTTCAAGAGGAATTTCAGTTATTTGATCTGAAGCTTGATGGCACTATTGGTGTGTCAGTCATCAAACTGTTAAATATTGATTTGAATACAGCTGATGAATTTTGGAACGAAAAATTGTTAGCGTTTTCACTTAGGAATATTATCAAAGATCTTTTACATGATAGTTTCACTGCTGAATTTTTTGAGGATCAACATGGTCATATAGTCATCTTATTACCCGTAGATCGAGCAGAGGATCTAATGGCAATCAATCATCTTATTAAGGAAAAAGTCGAAACTTTCCTCGGAAAGACGATTGTTTATTCAGAGAAAATAGCTCACAGGTTTGAAGATATACCTACCATTTATCAATCTTTGATTACTCAAATAGACTCTGATTCGAATGTGTCACCAATCGTTGTTTTAGCAAAGAATTATATTGACCAACGATATAATGATTCAATGATTACCCTAAACGAAGTGGCAAGCAGTGTACAAGTCAGTCCGTCCTATTTAAGCAAGCAGTTCAAAAATGAATTGGGCACATCCTTCATTCAATATTTAACAAAGGTTAGAATTGAAAAATCTCTTTTGCTGATGAATGATCCGTATTTAAAAGTCTACGAGATTTCGGAAAAGGTAGGCTATAGCACGCAGCACTACTTTTGTAATGCCTTTAAAAAAGTGGTTGGAATTTCACCTAGTTCCTATAGGAGTGGAAGCAGGAAGTGAGACTAAGGAAGGTTTTAATCAAACTTATGATTCTCGGAACAGTGCTTGGTCTCATTATATTTGGAGGCATTGGCGAGTTTAGTAAAAGTCAAAAAGCAAATTCGCTAGGACAGGTTAAATATCTGATCGGAGTATCTTATCCAAATCTAAACGGACCTTGGCAGCTACAAATGAATAAGGAAATTAAAAATGAAATCGCCCGCCATGACGATACACGCGTAATTTTCACGGATGCAGCCCAAAATGATGAGCAGCAGGTACAAGATATTCATTCCCTCATGAGTTACGGGATCGACCTTTTAATTGTGTCAGTCGACAATGCTAGTACCCTAACCCCAGTGATTTCAGAGGTGTATAAAAAGATCCCGGTTATTGTTCTAGGGAGAGGGGTTAAAGGGTATGATTATACCCTTTATATTGGCTCTGATAATCAATTAAACGGCAATATGGCGGCAAAAGAGGCGATAAGATTATTGGGGAATAAGCGGGGTCAAATTATAGAGGTGGAAGGGAATAAGGAGTCACTTCAAGCGGAGGAACGGAGTAAAGGATTCCGGGAAACCATCCAGAGGGAATCGAAACATTCCATTATCGAAACGATTAATGGAAATTGGTTAAAAGATCGCGCAGAAGACGAACTCAAGAACCTGCTCAAATCAGGAGTGAAGCCTGATTTGATATACGCCCATAACGACGCAATGGCATTAGGCGCCTATCAGGCACTCAAACAATTAAAGATCGAGGGGATCAAAATTATTGGCACTGACGGACTAAATGAGGAGAGCGGCGGGCTTAGACTAGTCAAACAAGGAATCATTGACGCAACCTATATTACACCAACAGGAGGTACCTCAGCAGTCCAATATGCCATCGATATTTTACATAAGGTTCCCGGACTGCCGAAGAAGATCATTTTACGTAATCACGAAGTTACGAAAAGCAATGTGGATTCCTATTTAACAGAGGGTGACAACTCGTCTATTCCATTCATAAAGAAAAAAGAAAGGAAAATTAAGCTTGGTTTCGCGCAGGTCGGTTCAGAAAGTGAATGGAGGCTGGCCAACACGGATTCTATTATTTCGGCGGCCAAGGAGGCAGGGGTTGAGCTAATCCTTAAGAATGCGGACTATAGTCAGAAAAAACAAATGGACATCATTCGTGATTTTATTAAACAAAAAGTAGATGTGATCGCCTTTTCACCCAAGACAGAAGATGGCTGGGAAGAGGTTCTAATGGAAGCCAAGAATGCCGGAATTCCCATTATTTTGTCAGACAGAGAAATAAATGTAGAGGATCAGACAATGTGGACCTCCTTTATCGGATCAGACTTTGTGGAAGAAGGAAGAAGAGCAGGGAAATGGCTGGTTTCCGATTCAAAGTTAACCACGACCCCTCTTCATATTATTGAAATTGAGGGGACCGCCAATTCTGCCCCTGCCGTCGATCGAAAACAAGGATTTAATGAAATTATCCAGCAGAATTCAAAATTTCAGCTTTTACAATCATATTCCGGAGATTTTACTCTGGATCAAGGGAAGAAATGGATGAAACAAGCACTAAAAACATATGGAACAGAAATAGACGTAGTTTATGCCCATAATGATGATATGGCATTAGGAGCCATAAAAGCCATCGAGGATTATGGATTAAAGCCCGGAGTGGACATCAAAATTATTTCCATTGATGCTACTATAAAAGCCTTTAACTCACTAAAATTGGGGAAGATGAATTTTACGGTCGAATGTAATCCCCTCCTCGGACCTCAGTTAATGAAAGCAGTAAAAGATTTGGAAAATGGAATTGAAATACCGCAAAAAATCATTACAGCTGAAGAAACCTTTGACCAAAAACAGAGCAAAAAGGAATTTAGCCGAAGGGCCTATTAAAATAAAAAATATCCGATAAACTCTTGGAGAAAAATCCAAGGGTTTATTTATGCTCTCCATGTTTACATTATCGCAGTTGGTGTGCTCCAGTCCATAAGCCGCTAAACGGG
>NZ_BCVI01000030.1 GCF_001591665.1 Neobacillus soli NBRC 102451
GGGGGGGGGGGGGCGCTTATTGTTCGGAAATAAAATGGAAATTTGCAAAAAATGATTCTTTTTTTTAAATACTTACGGATGGGGATTTTTTATACTGAACCTAACTTCTAATTGAAAAGACTATTAAGGATTAGGTGGGTGGTAGACATGGATGCAGAATACTTGCTGAGAGCGGAGAAAATTTCAAAAACTTTTCCAGGCGTTAAGGCTCTTTCGAATGTGGATTTTGTGTTACGAAAGGGTGAGATCCATTCATTAATGGGTGAAAATGGTGCAGGGAAATCTACCTTAATTAAAGTGCTGACAGGGATCTACGAGAAGGATGATGGGCAAATTTTTCTTGGAAATCAGCTCATTAACCCTGGGTCGCCAGAGGAAGCGCAAAGGTTAGGCATTAGTACGGTTTATCAGGAAGTCAATCTTTGTGAGAATTTATCGGTTGCTGAAAATATTTTTATCGGAAGAGAGCCCCAAAGAAAGGGGAAAATTGACTGGAAAGAAATGTTCCGGAAAGCTGACTTATTGCTGAAAGAGAAGCTAAATATCGAAATTGATGTCAAACAAACACTTTCCTCCTTTTCCACTGCCATACAACAAATGGTTGCGATCGCGAGGGCTGTTGATATCTCAAGCGGTGTTTTAATTTTAGATGAACCCACTTCTAGTTTGGATAAGAATGAAGTGAAGAAGCTTTTTGAAGTCATGCGGCACCTGAAAAGCAAAGGAATGGGAATTGTCTTTGTCTCCCATTTTCTCGACCAAGTTTTTGACATAACCGATCGAGTAACAGTCTTAAGAAACGGTTATCTAATTGGGGAATATCAAACCAGCCAGTTAACAAGAACAGAATTGGTGTCGAAAATGATAGGCAAACAATGGGGTGAGTCCGCACAAGCCCGGAAGAAGCACATGATCAATATAGGAGAGAGAGGATTTCTTCAAACGAACGGCTTGGAGAAAAAAGGCACGATCAATCCTATTAATCTATCAATAAGAAAAGGTGAAGTGTTAGGATTGGCCGGCCTGTTAGGTTCAGGAAGAACGGAGGTAGCAAAATTACTTTTTGGCATTGACGCTTCAGATGCTGGTGTACTTGTCATTGATCAGGAGCGAATAAAATCGATGAATCCCAAACTGGCCATAGAAAAAGGTCTGGGTTTTTGTCCGGAAGATCGTAAAGTGGAAGGAATTATTGGAGAATTAACCATTCGCGAAAATATTATGCTGGCCCTGCAAACGAAGAAAGGGATCTTTAACTACATTCCCATGAAGGAACAAAAGGTCATTGCCCAAAAATATATTGATCTGTTAAACATCAAAACGCCAAGTATGGAACAGAGAATTGAAAACCTGAGTGGGGGAAACCAGCAAAAAGTAATTCTTGCCAGATGGCTTGCCACGAATCCAAAGTTATTAATCTTGGATGAACCTACAAGAGGAATAGATATCGGTTCGAAATCAGAAATTCGAAATTTGATATTAGATCTTGCTGCAGAAGGGATGAGCATCTTGTTTATTTCAGCAGAATTAGAAGAAATGGTAGCCTGCTGTGACCGGGTGCTAGTCTTAAGAGATCGTTATCAAATTGGTCAATTAGAGGGAGAGCAAATGAGTGTATCCACTATTATGGAAATGATTGCAGAAGGAGCTGGTGTCGTTGAGGCAAGCATTCAATAGTTTTATGCAAGCAAAGATCTTTTGGCCCTTGATGGCGCTCGTTTTACTGTTACTGATCAACGTCATGATTATCCCGGGATTTTTCCACATTACCGTCAAGAATGGACATCTATTTGGCAGCCTAATAGATATACTAAATCGCGTCATACCCCTCCTTGTCATTGCCATTGGTATGACACTCGTGATTGCCAAAGAAGGCATCGATATTTCTGTCGGCTCCGTCCTCGCTATCACAGCAGCGGCAGCGGCCTCCTTGCTTCATACCACTTCCGTACCAATTGCCATTTTGTTAGCTCTTGTGATTGGGTTGATTTGTGGATTATGGAATGGCATCTTAATCGCTTACTTTGAAATTCAGCCCATGATTGCTACCTTAATTTTGATGACAGTTGGTAGAGGGATCGCCCAATTAATTACAGGAGGACAAATCTTAACGATAAATAATGAGGCTTACGGATATGTTGGGAAAGGATTTTTACTGGGATTGCCGTTTGCCATTTATATCGGCGCCGCTGTTTTCTGTATTACCTTATTCCTCAAAAAGAAAACAGCACTGGGGTTATTTTTGGAAGCAATCGGTTCGAATATGGCTTCTAGTAAATTTGCTGGAGTGCAGCCTAAAAAAATTATTCTTCTTGTTTATATGATTTCTGGTATTTGTGCCGCGATTGCTGGTATTCTGGTAAGTTCTAATGTTAGTAGTGCGGATGCGAATAATGCAGGGCTTTGGATCGAGTTAGATGCCATCTTAGCTGTGGTTATTGGCGGGACCTCTATGCGCGGCGGGAGATTCTATCTTGTGGGAACCATCATTGGAGCATTGTTTATTCAGACATTGTCTACCACCATTTACTCAACGGGAATCAGCCCTGAAATTACGATGGTCATAAAAGCCATTGTGGTGATATCCGTTTGCCTTATGCAGTCAGAGGAATTTAGAAAACTAGTTACACAGCCTACTCTGAAGAAGAAGGTGAGTGAAGCATGAACCAGTCTAGAATTCGAATCAATGAAAACAATATCATTATTGTGGCAACCCTTCTGTTAATTGTAGTGTTGTATGGGTATGGATCGATTTCCTTTACTGGATTTTTCAGCATGCAGGTGTTTCTTAATTTGTTTATTGATAATGCGTACCTGATTATTGTAGCAACAGGTATGGCCTTCGTTATTATTACGGGTGGGATTGATCTTTCGGTTGCCTCTTTTGTTGCCTTCATAAGTATGGTTGCAGCCTCCTTATTGCAGCATGGGATCAATGCCTATTTGGTTATTCTCATGACACTCGTAATTGGCCTTCTCTTCGGTGCGGGTCAGGGGTATCTTATTTACAGGTTTCAATTACATCCTTGGATTGTCACGCTGGCAGGAATGTTTTTTGCGAGAGGATTATGCTATTTAATTAGTACTGAAAGTATTGAGATCACAGACAACATGTTTATTGCTTTATCCGATTTTAAAGTCTATGTATGGGGTGAGAACTATCTATCTTTAGGGGCGGCTATATCGCTTATTTTTGTGGTAATCGCCATGTATTTTTCAAAATATACCAGGTTCGGCCGGAATGTGTATGCCATCGGAGGCAATGTCAATTCGGCCAAACTTATGGGTCTTCCAGTAAAAAAGACTACCATTATGGTATATACGCTATCGGGTTTTAGTTCTGCTCTAGGAGGTTTTGTGTTTACCATTTATATGCAGTCAGGATATGCCCTTCACGTAATGGGGATGGAGATGGATGCTATTGCCGCTTGTGTAATAGGCGGGATCCTCTTAACTGGAGGGATAGGCTACCTAATAGGACCCACTCTAGGCGTACTAAGCATGGGGATTATTCAAACGATTATTATGTTTCAGGGAACCTTAAGTTCTTGGTGGACAAAGATTGCGGTCGGATTTTTGCTCTTTCTCTTTATTCTACTTCAACGTCTTATTGTAATAAAAAGAGGGAAAAAAAAGGTCCAATCATTATCAGAATCAAGTATACTACCAGAAAAGAAAGGCCGGCACGTAACGATCTCATAAAAAGGAAAAGAAGGATACCATCCTCTTTTTTTCAAAAAATGAATAGGTCTATCGAAATAGGAATAAATCATTATGAGAAAATTACAAAAATAAACGTCTTATTGTAAATCTTTTTTACCCCTTTCTTGTTAAAGTGAAAAGTGAAAATACGTACATAGGAGGAGATATAGTCAGAGAATTTTCCAAGCTGACCATAACGAAATGATAGCGGTTTATTCTGTGAAGAAAAATTAGGGAGGCTAGAAAGTAAAATGAAAAAGAAGCTGTTTGTTTATTTAACCATTTTGACCATTGTCCTTTCACAGGCGCTCGGACTCAGTACCGTAACACCCACTACCGCACATGCAGAAGAAAGTCAAAAGCCCCATGGTCTCAAGGGGGAGTATTATACCTCTTCAGGTGAAGGAAAGTTTGATTTCCATGAGTTGAAAACGACCATCGTAGATTACGATATTAACTTTCCAGATCTCAATCCAACTTTCGATATGTTCACAGGACAAAATGATAATGTTGCTGCTAGGTGGACGGGAAAAATAGTTCCAGAGCATACAGAAGATTACACCTTTTATATGATAGGGGATAATGGCTTCAGAGTCTGGATTGACGGGAAGTTAGCCATCGATTTTTGGCAGGATAAATGGGACCTCGAACAGAAAAGTGCCCCTATTTCGTTAGAAGCAGGGAAGGAATATGACATAAAGATTGAATATTTCGAGCATTTTGGCGGGGCTAATTTAAAATTGTACTGGTCAAGTGCTAGTGTGAAAAAACAAATTGTGCCAAGGAGTGCCTTTTTTCTTCCAGATGATGCAAATTTAAGCGGGAATATCAAAGAGGCAAAGGTTTTAGAGGATGGGAAACATATGGAGTTAACGTTTAATCAAAACTTAGCTGCATTGCCAGCCGGGTTGAACGAACATTTTAAAATCAATGTTTTTGGTCGTGACTGGGCATTTAAAAAGCTTTCTTTAAAGAAGAGTGATCCATCGACGGTGGTGATTGAAACAGTGGAGCCTGTCTATGAACGAACCGCTAACCAAGTGCTAATCAAGTATGACGGAAAGGGGAAAATCATTACGAAGGAAGGGGAAGAGATTTCCGCTTTTCTCAATAGAGCAGAGAATTTTTCACAATTCAATATTGAATCACCTTGGGCTGATAAAGTAGACGAAAATAAAGTTTTGTCTGAATATCCAAGGCCGCAACTAGTAAGGGACAAATGGATGAACCTAAATGGGAAATGGGAATTTCAGAGTGCTTTAACTGGTGAAGCTGTTCCGACAGGCAAAAAATTAAACGAGTCCATTCTTGTTCCATTTGCCGTGGAAACCGCATTATCCGGGATCGAAAGACCAGAATCCCATATGTGGTATAAAAGAAGCTTTACCATTCCATCAAATTGGCAGGGTGAACGCGTTAAATTAAATTTTGATGCCGTCGATTATAAAACGGTCGTGTATGTGAACGGGCAAAAAATGGGGGACCATATTGGCGGTTACGATGCTTTCAGCTTTGATATAACCGACCATTTAGTGAAAGGGAATAATGAATTAATTGTAGAAGTCTATGATGAGACAAAAGGCGGGCAGGCTAAAGGGAAACAAACGAAGAACCCAGAAGGAATCTGGTATACCTCTACTTCTGGAATTTGGCAGTCTGTATGGTTAGAGCCTGTTTCTGAAGCAAGTATTGAGTCCATCAAAACAGAAACAGATATCCATGAAAATAAAGTAAATCTGTCCGTAAAAGGGACAAATCTTGAAAACAAAACGATTGAGGCAGTGGTCCTTAAAAATGGTAAGAAAGTGGGCAAAGCCACCGGTAAAGTAGGAGAGACTTTTTCTGTATCCGTACCTGAACCGCATTTATGGACAACAACGGATCCCTTTTTATATGACTTACAAGTGAATGTAATCGATAAAAGCACTGTTGTAGATTCGGTTAAAAGTTATTTCGGCATGCGGGAAATTTCCCTTGGAAAGGTGAACGGTCAGCTCCGTCCATTACTAAATGGAGAATTTATTTTCCAAATGGGGCCATTGGATCAGGGGTATTGGCCAGAAAGCGGCTTAACAGCCCCAACGGATGAAGCATTGAAATTTGATATTGAAAAGACAAAGGATCTTGGCTTTAATATGATACGAAAGCATATTAAAGTGGAGCCAGAACGTTGGTATTATTGGGCGGACAAAATGGGAATGATTGTATGGCAGGATATGCCAAGTATGGATGGTGCTGTGGATTACCGAAAACAATATGAACACGAATTCAATGAAATGATTCAAGAAAGGTACAATCACCCATCCATCTTCTTATGGACCGTATTTAATGAAGGCTGGGGACAATATGATACAGTCCGGATGACAAAATGGGTGGAGAGTCTTGACCCAACACGCTTAGTCTCTAATGCCAGCGGTTGGACGGATGCAGGTGTCGGTGATGTTTTAGACTGGCATACGTATACAGCTCCGAGATCGCCACAGGTAGAAGAGAATAGGATTGCCGTTATAGGGGAATTTGGCGGACTAGGCTTAGCCACACCAGGTCATGAGTGGGGCACAACCGGCTGGAATTATGTCATGTTGAAAGACAATGAAGAAGTCACGAATACCTATATTGACTATATTCATTCCTTAAAAGGCTTTATGTATGCCAATGGACTTAGTGCGGCAGTCTACACGCAAACAACTGACGTTGAAGGCGAGTTAAATGGTCTGCTAACCTATGACAGGAGGATGACCAAGGTAGATGAAAAGAAAGTTCGTGAAGCAAATCAATCCTTAATCGCTCTTTCCTCACCAAGAAATGTTTTAGAAATAAAGCTTCAGGATGCAAAAGCCATTCAAAAGTCTTCAAAAATGGGTGACAATCCTGGAGAATATTCCAAAGCTGCCATGGAATTTTTAAAGACCGCCATGAAAGAAGCAAATAAAGTTTACCATGACAAAAAGTCAACTACTGAACAACTATTTGCTGCTGTCAATACGTTAACGCAACAATTAAAAGACTTTAAGGATCAAATGAACCCACCAATCGAAAAGGAGGCGAAAGTGGATCAATTTGATGCTACGACCTTGTCGAATAGTTGGTCTGTTTTCCGCGAGGATGCTGCCAAATGGAGTTTAACAGAGAACCCAGGACATCTAACGGTTACAACCCAAGCGGGTGATTCCTATGAAACGATCAATTCAATTAAGAATGTATTCCTTCAGGGTTCTCCATCTGGAGATTTTGAAATTACCACAAAGCTGAATGCTGCTGTTCAAAATAACAATGAACAGGCTGGCTTGTATATTTGGCAAGACGAAGATAACTATATCCGCTTTGGTCACGTTTGGGATAACGGTTTAAAGCTTGAAACAGCGAAAGAAGAGGCAGGTAAATACAGTAAACCGCAAAATATGGCGCAACATCCCGGTGATCATACAGTGTATTTAAAAATGAAAAAAACAGGAAATGTTTATTCCACCTTCTTCTGGATGAATGGGAAATGGGAAAAAGCAGCAGACCCAGTTACTTCTTCTATTAATGTTAGTAAGGTAGGTTTATACGGTACGAGTACAGGAAGCGGTAAAAATGTAAAAGCTAGTTTTGATTATTTTACTGTACAAAATCTTCTTAACGAATAAGAGGAACCGGATCTTCAGGGTCAGATACCCGATGTGCTAATACTTCAGCACAATGGGGATCTGACCTATTCTTACGTTGGCAGAAAATATACTGATTGCTGACTTTAGAAGGAACTTGAAAGACCAGTTTGGGTTCGAAAGACAACCCCCTGTAAAATTGTTAATTTTACCTATCGAGGCCGCGGAGGAGACTTATGGTTTCGTCCCGTCCCGGTGTCGATCAACCGAAGGTAAGGGAGCTTGATACGTATATATTGTTGGTGTGGTTAGGCAGCTGAATCGGCTTGGTTTTTACACGGAAGGCAGCTGTGATGGACATGAGCGAGGAAATCCATCCATTGGTTTTAGCAAGGAAGTTAACTTAGATACCGTAATGGAAGTGTTATTGGCAGCGGGCATTCCTTATATTTTCGCAAGAAATCGTTTCCTTAAATTGAGGATTCAAAGGAAATTACTGCTAGATATTACTGAAAAGCTTTCCTACATTCAGAAAGATTCGCTCGAAAAAGGAATAGAATTTATCCGTAAACAGTTATTTTTTAAACGCTTGGAAGAACTTTTATCTATTGAAGGAGAAAGCGGGAATGAAGCAGAGGTCCGCCGATTTGTGATGGAAGAATTACGCCAACATGTTGATTATTTAACAGTTGATCAAACAGGAAATATTCTTGCACAAAAGACCTATGGTACCGGACATGGGCCGACACTGTTACTCAATGCCCACCTTGATACGGTAGAGCGGATTGAACCAAGTAGAACCATCGTAAAAAATGGTTCCATTTGGTCGAGTGATCAAGGGATTCTAGGTGCGGATGACAGGGCTGGGGTAGCGGTTATTTTGGAGTTAGCGCGGCGGTTACAATCACCAGGATTCAATGGGAAAGTAAAATATATTTTCACAGTGGAAGAGGAAATGGGCTTAATTGGGGCACGAAGCGTGGATGAAACCTTCTTGTGGGATGTAAATGTATACAAAGAAATTCTTAAAAAAATTAGAGCGCTGGCGCTAAAATACAAAGTTGTTCAGTTCATAAAAATGTAGATGAAATTAGAACTCAGGGGGTTGGAAGCTATTATATTTACTAATCAATAGTTATAGTTAATGTTAGGTTCTGCTTAAATTAAAATGTTAACTTTACACCGTTTTCTATATATATTGTGTTATCTAATCCGGTTTGGTGTTTCAGATATTCAAATACATTTTTTGCTATGCTTCTGATCGTCACGCTCAGACCTAAGTTATCAAACACGCGAGCATAGCAGCGGATGATCAATGTATCACTTTCTGTGAATAAATGATAATAGACCGTTTCTTTCTGTATTTTTGAAAAACAATGGATAAATAGATAATCATCTGTTGGTTCTATTCCTTTTATGAATAGTTCCTTTTGAACGATTCGTTTTATTTCCTGCAAGTGATTCTCTGTTAAATTTATTCTCATACCTTTTCACCGCCTCATTTTTGTTGGTTCTTGAGGATTAAATGATCTAAGAAAGAGGCTATGTAAATCCCCACCGTATAGCGAATAAGATCCACAGATAAAAAGCCTTTCCCGAACACCAATGCACCACTGTTTTTCGATTTAACCGTTTGATGACTTCGGTCATTAACTGGACTGTATTGATATAATCATCATAATGAATCATGGAAGTAGGGGTATGGGCATAACGGGATGGTACATTGATTAATAATACCGGCATCCCATTTATGAGCTTTTCCTATGATAAAGAATTTGAAAATTTCTCTTGAATTGCTTTTAAAAACGCATTAGCAGCAGTGGAAAAAACCTGATGCTTTTTCCAAACAATATTTAAGCCAGATTCAAGCCTTGGCTCTAACGGTCTAAAACAAAGGTTACTTTCACTAGACGTGTTCACTATTTTATCAATGGTTACTGCATACCCTATGCCCTCTTCAACCATAATAGCAGCATTATATGCAAGATTGTATGTAATCACGACGGTTAGTTTATCAAAATCTTCACCAAACCAATCCGCAAATTCATTTTTAGAAAAGGTCTGTTTCATTGCCTGTCGTGAACAGATTAGTGGAACGGATAATAAATCAACGGCTTGAATGGTATCTTTGAAAGCAAGAGGACTGTCTTTCCTCATAACAACGCCCCATACATCTTTGCCAGGGATATCGATATAATTGTATTTTGATAAATCAGCTGGTTGAATTAAAATACCAAAGTCAAGCAATCCCTTGTCAAGCCGTTCAGTCACATCGTCTTCGTTTCCGCTGAAGAGATGATACCGGATATTTGGATAACGTAACTGTAATTCTTTTACTACCCGTGCAATTTGTCTCATAGCGTCTGTTTCCCCACCACCTATATAGATATCACCGCCTATTGTTTCTTCCATGGAACTAAATTCTGTATCTAATTTATTGACCATATCAACGATTTCTTCTGCTCTCTTTCGCAGGAGCATTCCTTCATCTGTGAGAATGATACTGTGACTACTGCGATTAAATAGTTTTTTTCCTAACTCTTGTTCAAGGTCTTTTAATTGTCTTGACAAGGTTGGTTGTGTCACATGCAAAAAATCAGCAGCAGCCGTCATGCTTCCTTCTCTTGCAACAGTAAGAAAATAGCGTAAAACTCTTAATTCCACATTTAATTCCTCCCTTTATAATGTTTTAGTATAAAAGTTTTTGATATACGTTTCAAGCATATCTTGATATGAGATATAAGTAATAGGATATATACAAAGAGTAAGCTAAAATAAATACATAGGGTTGAAGCGATAATAATTATGCGGCTCTAATAACTTTTTCATAAGTGAAAACAACAGTAAGAAAGAATGTTAATTATAAATGAAAAAAAAATCTATTAACACCGGCGTTGGCATTACATACACGCCGGACATGTCCAATGGAGCAGACAACTTTTACAAGAGCGACAAGGTAACCGTGCAGAAGGTTTCGTTTTAAAATCAATACAACATGAATGTTGTAGGGAATCTTTTTATTTCCAATAGTTTGAATCAGAACGCCAAAAATCCTGCAATCATTTTCGGGCATCCTATGGGCGCAGTAAAAGAACAAAGTGCGAATCTGTATGCCACCAAGATGACTGAACAGGGATTCGTTACTTTGTCCTTTGATTTGTCTTTCTAGGGAGGGAGCGAGGGTCAGCCTCGTAACGCTGTTTCGCCGGATATCTATGCCGAGGATTTCAGTGCTGCGGTGGATTTCCTAGGCACCCAGCCGTTTGTTGCCAGGGATCGGATTGGTGTTATCGGGATTTGTGGCAGCGGGAGCTTTGCCATCACCGCAGCCAAAATCGACCCACGCTTGAAAGCCATTGCGACAATCAGTATGTACGACATGGGTGCCGCCAACCGTAATGCGCTTAATCATTCCCTGACACTTGAGCAAAGAAAGATGATCATTGCAGAGGCAGCCGAGCAACGCTACGTGGAGTTCACAGGCGGTGAAACCAAATACACCAGTGGGACAGTACACGAACTAAATGAAAACTCTCACCCCATTGAGCGTGAGTTTTATGACTTCTACCATACTCCAAGGGGCGAATTTACTTCTAAGGGCTCGTCGCCTGAACTCACGACACACCCGACGCTGACCAGTAACGTCAAGTTCATGAATTTTTACCCGTTCGCAGACATAGAGACGATTTCTCCTCGTCCAATGCTTTTCATCGCGGGTGAGGACGCTCATTCCAGAGAGTTTAGCGAAGACGCCTACAAGCTGGCAGCCGAACCGAAGGAACTCCACATTATTCCGGGCGCAGGTCATGTGGATCTATACGATCGGGTGAATTTAATCTCCTTTGACAAGCTCGAGTCCTTCTTCAAAGAAAATCTGAAGCAAAAATAAGGCTTGTATTGGAAAATAGTAGGGAGCTTTTCGTGCCAATGGTAGTTTGAGTGAAATCTACTGTGTGAATCCCACTTATCTTGTCGGGATTCACACTTTTATTTTTACATTTTTAAAATAATTATCATTTTTGATAAACACAAAACCAGGTTTAAGATATTTCCACGTAAACACTTCCTTTATATTAGAGGGAGTGTAATTATTTCAGGAGGTAGGGTATGGCTAAAGGAAATAAATTGCTTATTTTTATATTAACAATAGGAGTTTTCGGCATTTTAAATACCGAAATGGGGGTTATTGGGATATTGCCTGCTATTGCAGAACAATATGGTATTAGTGTATCTCATGCAGGGTTGCTTGTGAGTCTCTTTGCCCTTGGTGTTGCAGTAGCTGGTCCCACTATGCCGTTATTCTTATCAGGTATTGATCGTAAGAAGGTCATGTTACTCGTTCTAAGTATCTTCGTTCTTGGGAATATAGTCTCCGTATTTACTACTAACTTTAACGTTGCCTTAATAGCTCGTATTATTCCAGCCTTATTTCATCCGGTTTACTGTTCATTGGCTTTTTCAGTAGCTGCCGCCTCAGTAAGCAAGGAAGAAGCTCCAAAAGCTGTTGCTAAAGTTTTTATAGGAGTATCTGCTGGTATGGTGGTTGGTGTACCAATCGCAAGTTTTATTGCTAGTGCTACTACTTTACAAATGGCGATGGTGTTCTTTGCTGCTGTTAATATTTTCGCACTCATTGCCACAATACTTTTTGTACCTTCTATGCCTGTTAGGGAAAAACTTTCATACGGAGCACAATTATCCGTATTAAAAAAATCAATGACATGGCTTTCCATTGGGGCTGTCATTTTATTAAATGGAGCTGTATTTGGAGTGTATAGTTATCTTGCTGAGTATCTGCAAACTGTTACGAATATGTCTTCGAATTTAGTAAGTATTGTATTATTTATATACGGTGGAGCCAACATTATCGGAAACGTAATAGCAGGGAAATTACTCACCAATAATGCGAATAAATCTGTAATGATTTTCCCTTTTGCTTTGGGAGCTGTTTACGTCATATTTTTCTTTTTTGGACAGTTTTCCTTACCTATGGCGATCATTACATTAATTTGGGGAGTATTGGCTGGCATAGGAGCTAATATAAATCAATATTGGATTTTATCTTCAGCACCTGAAGCTCCTGATTTCGCAAATGGCTTATTTTTAACATCAGCTAACATAGGAGTAACAATTGGGGCGGGTGTAGGTGGTTTCTTTATAGCACAAATGGGTACACAATTCGTCGTATTGGTGGGAATCCTATCATTGATACTAAGTTTGGTAACTATTTTTCTAAGAATCTACATGTATAATGGACAAAAAAATCTAATTGATAACCAGGTAATATAACATTCATTTCGGTGCAGAATTTTAAGGGTCAGTCCCACTAGTCTTGCGCACCTTTAAAATAATCCCATATTTTCAAAAATTAGTATTTACAGATAAGAAAAAAACTCCTATTGTAGAAGTTGTTGACCTTGTTTTGTTCCCTTAAACAAACAAGTCTTCTACAAAGGAGTTTTTACCTTGAATAGTAAAAGTATAGGGCGAGAAAAGCTAATTTGTCAATGCCTAAGGATTCTTCCAACTGAAGATTTCGAATGCCCCCTGATTGATTATGGGAAGAAATTAACTACAAAATCATTGCTAAAAACTTTTGTGGCTGCTCAGCTTGATCAATGGAGTTCTTACAGTGAAATGGAAGAAAAACTAAGGGCACATCCTGATTTAAAGAAAGAGCTAGATATTAAAGAGATCAGCGGTTCCCAGTTAAGCCGTCGAATCAACGATTTGCCTACAGAAATGTCCAAAAAAATGTTTGAAAAAGTAGTCAATAAAATCCGTATTCTAACCCAAGGGTATAGTGGGGTTTCAAAGGAAATCGGCAGGCTAAGTATAGTAGATTCCACTGAAATTCGATTACCAGAAAACCTATGCGATTGGGCTTTCATTTCAAAAGGACATAATGCCGTAAAAATGCATACACGACTAGTTGTGGTTTCTAAGGATGTTGCCTTTCCGGATAAAATTGTCCCATCTACTGGTACTGTTAGCGATTTCGAAAGTTCCGATTTCCTCGTTGAGGAAAATGATTGCACCTATGTAATGGATAGAGAATACCCTTCCAAAAGGAATCTGACATCTTGGCTGGAAAAGGACATTTCATTTGTGACCCGCATTACCAAGAACCTAGTCCTTTATTCATTGGAAGAGTACAAGCCAACTCATCCATCCATAAAACGAGATGCCAAGGTGAATTTTGGGGTTTCCTATGTACCGGTCCGATATGTTGAATTTGTAGATGAAAAGGACCGTATTTATCGAATCCTTACTACCAGATTTGATTTGACAGACCAACAGATTTTAGAAATCTATAAAAACCGCTGGCTGATCGAGCCATTCTTCAAGTGGATCAAAGGTCATCTGAAGTTCACTAAAATCTGGAGCACAAAGCCGCAAGGCATTTGGAATCAAATGTTCTTAGCGCTTATCGCGTTTGGAGTTTCTCTCATTATAAAACTCCAAACAGAGTCCCAAAAAACACCTTGGGTATTTTTCCGGATATTACGAACTTATTTATATTTGCCAGGCAAAGAAATGTTGAAGGAACTAAACAGGAAAACGAAAAAATCAAAGGGGAGACAAAAGGTTCCTATCCCAATAGAAAAGAAAAAACCGTCGTTTGGAACTGTTGCCTTGGTGAAGGAGAAAGTTAAGAAGGAAAAAAGAAAAAGTGAAAGAAAACTAGGAAATTATTAAAAAGGAAAAAAAAGGGAACAAGGTCTATTCGATACCCTATTCTCCTTTTTTTCATTGATATCAAAAGGTAGATGTAAAATTTGGGTTTTATTCAATTTACTTACAATTATGCAAGGCTAGTGATTAGACCCTCAAGTGAACTAAAGCGTTAACGTACCGGGGGACTGATCGCATTTATTTATGAAAGTGAAGAAGGTGAAGACTTGGAAGAGGATGATTTTATGCCTAAATCAAATGGACTTAAAGCAAAATTTGTTGACTTTCTTTTAGAACCAATCAATCAACTGATTTATGCTGTAAGAAATAATCGCCCAGCAGAGCCCAAATTTATGTAATTACTCGGCAACATCTTCATCTAAATAAAAGGAAATCTGCTTCTCCTTAAATGGTTTAAGAGACAGTAACTTTTCATTCGTACCGTATTTTCGAAAATAAATGAATAAAACATATTTTCCTATCGGAGATACTCATCAAGTTCTTCCTATTTCTCCAATACATTACATTAATTGTACTATATAGTTATAATAGAAAATGGAAATTTATTATTAATTGTTTATATCTAAATATACAATAAGAGAGGAAAAATCAATTGAAATATTTATTTATAGCAAGATTGTATGGATTAAAAATAAATAAAGTTTTAAGTAGGGGGATACAGATCGATGGAAATATCAGAATCTCTAATGATAGGAATAGATTAGACCGTCTTTGCGATACTTTCTTTCAGAAGAATGTAGGAACTTTAGAATTTGATTCTTTATATAATGGACCATACGTTTATGCTGAAGGTGATTTCCCTGAACATTTAAATCCGCAGGATGGCAATGATACAATTAATTTTCTAAACTATAACTTAAGGTTAAGTCAGACAATAGGAGTTTCACTTTGGTTTGTAAAAGATAACAGCGTACGAACAGAAACTGGATTTTTATATGTCTTTAATGAAAGCTATAGGGGTGTCTCATCTAATGCAAGAACCTCTTATTTTACTAATGCCAAAGGACAAATCGATGATATTAAATTTAGTAATGAGGAAATTACTCAAGGGGTTAATATGTTCATAAAAACATTTAATGAAGGAACAACTGCGGAACTAGACCATCTAAAAACCTCAGAGGTTATTACTACCGTGGCTAATCGACTGGAACGGTTTATTTATTTTTTACAAGCTGCTAGAAACCAGGGTTTTCCTCCAAGTAGAATTTCCATGTACTGTACATTATTAGAAACTCTGTTATCTACGGATAACCAAGAAATAGGTCATAAAATTGCTGAAAGAACATCACGCTTATTGGGGAAAGATTATTCAGAACGAATGGAAATTTTTAAGTTTATTAAAGAGGCATATGCAATAAGGTCAGCTAATGTTCATGGAGATAAGTTATCAAGGAAATTTAGAAAAATTGAAAAACAAATAGAAATTTCAATGAAATTTGATAAATATGTAAGGAAGTTAATCCAGTTTATAATAGCAGACCAGTCAAAAATGGAGTTATATTTAAAAGATGAAAACGAAGGATTAAATGATTGGTTTAACCAATTAATTTTAACTTAATAATTTATGGAATATATCAAATATAGAATATAGGTGAATTTATGAAAGTACTTACATTGGATGATTACAATAAAAAATTTAAAGTAGAACCTACAAAAGCAGATGAAGAAGTTATAAATGATAATACTCAACAAACCGAAGTTATTGAAAAAGATGATTGATTTTATATTAAAGGAGATTTATATGCACATTGGTGCCTGAACCCCATTTCCAGGTATAATTCTAAAATTTATTATCGAATTTAGAGGGATTTTTATAAAATTTGTAGAACATATTACCTAAATTCTATAAAGGGAAGTGTTTATTTTGTTTGACTTTACTGATCAAGTACCTTTTGATGGAGCAGAATTTGCAGAAAATCCTGAACCTCGTTGTCCGTGCGTACTTCTACTTGATACCTCAAGTTCCATGGGTGGGCAACCCATAACTGAACTAAATAAAGGTCTACAGGTATTTAAAGACGAGCTTATGTCAGATCACATGAGTGTAAAACGTGTAGAATTATCAGTTGTAAGTTTTGGCCCAGTAAACGTAGAAACTGAATTCCAAACTGCAGATACTTTTTATCCACCAACTCTTAATGCAAACGGAATGACACCAATGGGTCAAGCAATAGAAAAAGGTATTGAGCTTATACAACAGAGGAAAGAAAAATATAGAGAAAATGGGATTTCTTATTATAGACCATGGATATTTTTAATTACTGATGGTGCACCTACTGATAATTGGCAAAAGGCAGCAAAATTAATTAAAGATGCTGAGTCTAATAAATCTCTTATGTTTTTCGCTGTTGGGGTTCAAGGAGCAAACATGGATAAATTAAAACAAATTTCCGTTAGAGATCCTCTTAAATTAGATGGTTTAAGATTTCGAGATTTATTTTCTTGGTTATCAAATTCACTAGGTTCTGTTTCAAGATCCACCCCAGGTGATTCAGTACCCTTAGAAAACCCAGTGACCCCAGGTGGATGGGGAATGATTGAATGACTCAAATAGGTGATTGGAAATATACTTATGCATCTGTTATGGGGACATCTCATCAGAAAGTAAATACTCCTTGCCAAGATTCAAGTAAATCCCAAGTAATAGAAGATTCAAAAGGCGAAAAAGTACTAGTCGCTGTTGTATCAGATGGTGCAGGGAGTGCTAAATTTTCAGATCAAGGTTCATCACTAGCCTGTTCGCTATTTTTAAAAGAAGTGACTAAATATCTTAGCATTGATAAGGTAATTAAAGACCTAGGTAAGGTATTTATAGAAAATTGGCTTGATACTTTTCAAGCTGAAATATTGTCCCTTGCAAATGATTTAGAGGTTCCTATCCGTGAATTTGCATGTACTTTCCTAGCAGCTGTTGTCGGAAACGACTATGCTGCTTTTTTTCAAGTTGGAGATGGAGCAATTGTACTGCTTGATACAGAGCCAGAAAGTCCTGAAGAAAATTACAAATGGATTTTTTGGCCTGATAAAGGAGAGTTTGAAAATACAACCTATTTTATTACGGATCCTAAGGTTAAGAAAAGAATTAAAATCGATGATTTGCATAGGTCAGTTGATGAAATCTCGTTATTTACGGATGGTATACAGCATTTAACTCTCCATTATCAAACTCAAACTGTTCATAATCCTTTTTTTAAGCCAATGTTTAATGTTTTAAGAAAAGCGGAAAGGGATAATCAGGATCAATTAAATTCATCCTTAGCGAAATTTCTTAATTCAGAAAGGGTTAACGAAAAAACAGATGATGACAAAACATTACTGTTAGCAACACGCAGAGGGGTTGAGAACCTTGGTATTGAGTAATGCAACACTTCCTAAGTGTAAAGATAGCAAGGGTCACCATATAAAAGCTGGAAAAGTGATTGGTAGAGGTGGAGAAGGTACTGTTTATGAAGTGGAAGGTAAACCTGGTATTGTTCTTAAACTCTACCATAAGTACGATGATGAACGGTCAAAAAAGATAACCTCAATGAGTCATATGAAATCTGAGAGACTGTTAAAATATACAGCATGGCCAATTGACACCGTAAAGGATGAAGGTGGAAAAATTATAGGCTTATTAATGCCTAGTGCAAATGGAAAGGAAATTCATAAACTTTATAGTCCTAAAAATCGGTTAAACGACTTTGATAATGTCAGCTTACCATTTCTAATACATACTGCTGCAAATATTGCACGCTCATTCGCTATTGTTCATGAAAATGGTCAAGTAATTGGAGATGTTAACCATGGTAATATTGTGGTCGCTAATGACGGTACAGTCAAACTAATTGATTGTGATAGTTTTCAAATTAATACCAATGGAAAATTAATTTTTTGTAAGGTTGGAGTTGCAACCCACCAGCCTCCTGAATTGCAGTCTAAGTCTCTTTCCAATATTGTACGTACACCAAATCATGATAACTTTGGAATAGCCATTATTATCTTTCAGCTTTTGTTTATGGGAAGACATCCTTTTTCTGGACGATATTTGGGTTCAGGAGATATGCCTATTGAAAAAGCAATTGAACAGCACCGTTTTGCATACGGAAAAAATGCCAAACAAAGAGATATGCAACAACCGCCTGGAACACTTCCACTTGACTTTTATTCAAAGGAATTAGCAGAACTTTTTGAGAAGGCTTTTTCCCAATCAGGTTCTAACAATAATAATAGACCAAAGGCAACTGAATGGATTACTGTCTTAGAAAAGCTAAATAAAGAATTAGTTAGTTGTCCATTAAATCAAGCACATACCTTTAGCAAAGAACATAATAATTGTCCTTGGTGTGAGTATGAGGGAAAAACAGGTCTAGTTTTATTTACTGCAGTTATAAAATCAAAATTAGGCACTGAAAATGTGTTTCAACTGAATTTAATTTGGAAAAAAATAAGTAGCATAAGTCCACCTTATGATCAAAATTTACCTGATCCATTTGCATATTCACAAAACCCTTCAGAAGAAATAATAAAAATAGGGAAAAAATTTAAACGAAAAAAAATTATGAGATTATCAGTAGCAATAATTCTAGGAATCTTTTCTCTGTTATTAACTTTTAGTGGCGGTATGGGTATTTACCCAATAGGTGGTGTTATCGCTTCGATTGTATTAGGCTTAAAGAAAGCAAAAGATCTACAGTTTGAAGAAATATATTTAGGATATGAAAACTTAAATCGAAAGTGGATTTCCCTTTTGGAACGTTGGAAAAAAGAAGCTTCATCGGATAAGTTTTTTTCGAAGTTAGCTGAATTAAATGATTATAAAACAAAATATACAGATATCCCCAACATGCGCACACTAAAATTAAAGCAACTTGAAAAAGATCAAAGAAATCGTCAACTAAATGAGTATCTGGACAGTTTTTATATTCAATCAAGCAATATCGACAGTATTGGACCAAGTAGAAAAGCAGTGCTTCAATCATATGGGATTGAAACAGCGAGAGATGTTTCTAAACAATCGGTATTAAGGGTTCCTGGATTTGGACCATCATTAACAAGTAATCTTGTTGAATGGAGAAAAAATATCGAAAAACGTTTTTCTTTTGACCCCAAAAAAGGTATTCCAAAATCCGACATGTACTCTCTTGAAAAAGAGATTTTTTCATTAAAAAGCGACCTCGAGAAAAAGTTAACTAAAGGCGAAGCCGAATTAATCTATATTAAAACATCCATTAATACTAGGAGAGAAATTTTAAAAAGAGATGCAGATGAATGTGTGCAATTACTGGGCAAGGCTAAGGCTAATGTTGATTATTTAAAAAATGTTTTATAAGTTTTATTTATTTTAAGTAGAAGTGCATAGTCACTGCCGAGTAAAGTGTCCGCAGCCACCTTCGATGCCGGTTAAATGGCCAGTGCGGTGACGTGGCAACTAACAGTCACCCTCTGCGCCACTGGCATTTACAAAAGTCGGCTTAGTTGTCGACGATTTAAAATGGCAAACCCTCAATCAATTCTTTCGATTCCTTTTTAAGAAAACCATTAAGTTGATATAATGCAATTTTATTTTTTTTAATTCGTGTATTTCTGTTCTTAACCTTTCAATGGAGGTTTCCATCTCTGCAATCCCCTTCTCCAATTGTTCATAATAATCGGCACTTACTCTTCCACAGTTCATTGATCACCCGATAGATACGAGACTCTTTTACAATCTTAATTACTTTTATGAACGCATCTTAATAGGCTTTGACTACAAAGTGTATTGATTTATCTTGTAATCCCTTGGCTAAAGTTATAAATCGCTCCAATCCTACTTAGCTATTTTCTGTGGTAGCCAACGCCCTATTTGGAGAGCCGGGATCTAGTCCCCCGGCAGACCCCAATTTTCCCAGGATGAAAACAACTGAGAGTGGGGAGGAAGAAAGGCTAAGACAAACAGTTGCGGGAATTTTAAAACTGGATACTAACATTTCTGAAGTGATTTTATAAAAGTCTGAGGAAAGGGGGTCCTAATGTCCTTAAGCTTTACAGGACCGGGGGACCCCTATTGCCCCAGTAATTCTATTTTTTATAAATTGGGAATATTGACAAACTTCTTTATGATGAAGTAAAAATGGAAACTCGTGGATTTGCTGAAAAGTTAATTTTGACGAATTAAAACCGGAAAGTATTCGGCAACAAATAGGCGATGAGGAATAAATGGATGGTGCCTAACCCTTTTTTTATTTAACAATTTAAGCACGATCAGCGCGATATGACCTTTACTCCCCGAAAATACACCTCTTTTATCCTATCAATCTCTGTTATTTCAAGACCAGGAATACCTTCTGATACTAAAAAGTTTGCATCGAACCCCGGTAATAATCGTCCGAACTGACTTGATTTTCCTAATAGGTAAGCTGGGTTTGCTGTTAGCAGGGCTAAGATTTTGTTTTCGTCGTAATGATGTTTCTTTAAAAGCTGCATCGCCGGGTGAGCAATTAACATTAACACGTCTGGACCCTGCAATGTTTGGTCTTGAAATGGCACCCATGATGTTCCCTGATAGGGTGGAAGATAGGAGTCCGTTGAAATCGAAACAGGAATGTTCTTTTCAACTAAATTAAGGATGTTCATTGGGGAATTTGGCTGCATGTGAGTTCCACCCATTGGTGTAGCAACAATATGCACTCCTTGTTGGGAAGCCTTTTCTACAAGCTCATCTGTTATGCCATGTGCATGGTGCAGTACATCCATTCCTGCTTCCAAGGCCAAACGGATCCCAGCTTCACCAGCAACATGACAGCCGATTTGCTTTCCCAATTGATGATAAATTCCGGCAATCCGTTTTAATTCCTCCAAGGTATAGATAATTTCGCCTGCCCTTGGAACCTCTTTTTCTGTAAAATTGGCCGGTGTTGCATTGATAAAGATATTTTCACCAGGATAATCACTGGCCTGAGCAATCTTTTGGACTATAGTAGGATTGGATAAATCCTTCTGGTCAACAGCGTGTGACTGAGTGATAGAAGTAAAGTGTGCTAGCTCTTCAAAACCAATTGAAATGCTTGTTGTTGCAAAGGATACATCAATGGGGAAATCGCGAACCGCATTTTGGTAATCTTCTTTTGAAAAATCACATAAAGGATGGCCGCAGATTTGCTCGCCGAGTGCAGTGATTCCAGACGATAACGCTTGGAAGAGAATGGCTCTTCCTGCTAAAAAGTGAGTAGCAGCTGTAACAGGGTATAGTGAAGTTGGGGCAAACTCTAGTAAGTGCGTGTGACAATCTACCAAAGTAGGAGTGATGACGTAATCAGAGCAATCAATCACAGGTATATTCGGAAAATGCTTTTGCAGTACCTCCCAATTGCCAACCTCGGAAATTATTCCATCAACAATCACCAGGGCACCATTGTTAATCGTCCCCAGCTTACTGACTGTAACAATTCTTTTACCCCGAATCATATAAATATCTTTCATAATTTAACCTAGCAACCAAGGAGTCAAAAAGTATCCTAAAACACAGGCAGTAATAAAGCGGATAATCATTCCAATAATCGCCGCTTGAAGTGCCTCTTTTTCATTAAGGGTAGAAGATTCCGCCCACGTTACCGGAACCTGGCCAAAGATTACCGATAATGGAAGCCCCGAGTTAGCTAAGATAAATGAACCGACGATTAGCCGCGGATCCAATGTGCTGGCTAGGTCGGATAGCTGGGCAACGGCAAGTGTCGGAGCGGCAAGAATGGAAACAATCCCTGTAGCTGGTTCGATACTTAAAAAGGTGAGAACAGAGGACAGACTAGATTCAATGACACCCCAAACACCAATAAATTTTAATGCTCCAATAAAGAAAAAGACGGCTGCGACGGCAGGGATAATAATTAAAAACAGTAATTCAGTTCCTTCTTTGGCCGAGGTAAATATAGTTTGAAGAAATCCTGTTTTTGGTGTAAAACGCGGTAATTCCTCCAAATCAACCCTTTTGGTATCACGGTAAATGGTTCTTGATAAAATAAATGGAACGATAATGATGGGAACAAAAATGGATAGAACGACGAGCGGAAAGGCATGAATACCAAAGGCGGAAAGTGCAATAAGGCCCAATACAAAGGTGGCGAACGATTGCGGAGATTGGATCATGGTCGCCACAGCTATTTTTTGTTCAGCTTTGGTTGCTTTCGCTTTCACAAGAATGGGCCCGGAAATTTTCCCCGCGGCATTAATGTCACCTAGGATATTATAAACACTTGGAATAATCACAGCAGGATTAATCTTAAACCACTTCATAATCGGGACAAAAAGTCGAATTAAACCATCTGTAAACCCCAACCGTTCTAAAAGGCGTCCGACGATAACGCTTACAATAATGGCAATCCCGACTTCACTTGTAAGAAAAACATCCACTACAATAGGTTTGACTTCTTTAATAATCGTATTAAACAAGTTCGAAAGTGAATTGGGTGAGAATAATAGGAGAATCAATGAACCAAAGACTAACAGAATACCAATTACTTCATAAGGATGCCATTTGGATCTGGAAGCATCAAGCTTGGATAAAGGTTCTTGTTTTTTCTCCATAAAACAACCTCCTGACATTTTTTAGATATGTTATGTTCAGGAGAGAAATGGGTGTATGTACTAATGGGATGGTACCTGGTACCTTACTGCTGTAACACTTTTTTGGGGGGCGGATTCCGCCCAAAAGGTGATTTAAGGGGTTATCTATTTGAACCTCAAGGGATCCAGACCCATCGGATAAGACAAGGCGAAGGTTTAATGTAGGTTTACTGAAAAAATCTTATTTACTACTTGAATGTAATGCATTACAAATACATCCTAAATAATGGAAGGGTATTTAGGGGGGAATATTCATGGATAAGAATGGAAACAGCAAAAAGGTGTAAACAAGCAATACTTAATGAAATCTCAGATAAAGCCGCCGGAGGAAGCCAAGCAGAGAGCGGTAGGAATGGTCCAAGATGAAGAAGTATTAAGGATTTTTGTTGATGCATCGGAATTAAACTATCAAGGAATATTTGGCCAGGGTGCTTGTTTTGTGGGACAAGGTGAAGTAATAACAAAGTGTAAAAAACACTATAATCTGTTAATGAAAAAGCAAAATGTGTATGCTGAGCTAGCAGCAATAGGATTTGCTCTTGAACAATTATTAGCAATGCATAAACAAGGATGCGCAATAAAACCTGAAATACTAATATACAGTGATATACCATTAGTAGATTATTTAAATGGGACTAAAGAAATAACCAAAAATAAATCCATTAATATAATCGCTAAAAAGATTTGGGATTTAAAACAGGAGTTTGAAGATAAGCTTCCATCAATTAATTTACAAATCAAAAACATGGATCCTGAATTGAAGAAGTTTAACCCTTTTTACAAAGCTGCTCACAATGAGGCTAGAAAAGCAATTAACTGCTAAGATTATCTATCACCGAGTTTGGTAATCAGTAAGGTGAAATCATTTAGGGATAGCTGCTTGTGTACCCTAAGCTAGAAATAACCGATAAAGAGTGTAAAAAGGCGCAAGAAACCATCCAATTATTGGATGGTTTCTTGCGCTTTCTTTTTTTAAAAAATATTCAAATCTTGTTTGGTAGTACTACTTATGCCGAATATTAAATTAAACAATGGAATGGAAAAATCTTCTCATAAACAAATGATCATTTCTTTTAATAATGTTTAGAACACATGGTGGTTTATGTTATAATAATATAATTAAATAGTATTTATTTTTAAATACATGAATATGGTAGAGGTTCTAGCCCCCCTCGTTAAAAAAACTAAGATGAAGCAGTACTTCTATCTGATATGCTCCCC